>CAKQOE010000032.1 GCA_934255545.1 uncultured Clostridia bacterium
CATCCCATTCTGCGACGCGGAGCGTTCCGTATATCAGCCGCCGGCATCGGCGTCCCCGTATTTACAATAAAGTATACTTTCCCGCAATCAAAAAGGCGAACCTTGCGGTCCGCCCTGTTAGTTTATATGCAAATTTTAAAAAGCTTACTTCACAGGCTGATGCATAAGCATCTCAGCTACCTTGTAAATATCTCCCGCACCCATAGTGATAACGACATCGCCAGGCTGCGCGTTGTTTGCAACGAATGTAGCGATCTCCTCAAGGCTGCTGAAGTAGTAAGCCTCCTTAGAAGGCTGTTCCTTCTTTATCTCGGTAATGAGCTCGCGCGAGCTGATCTTGTAGATATTTTTTTCGCGCGCTGCGTATATCTCAGCCATGATGAGGACGTCAGCATCGTTGAACGCCTTTGCGAATTCATCGAAGAGCGCCATAGTCCTTGTGTAAGTATGCGGCTGGAACAGACACCAGAGCCTGCCGTGAGGCATGTTCTTTGCAGCTGCGAGAGTAGCCTTTATCTCAGTAGGATGATGAGCGTAGTCGTCTATGACCTTTACGCCGTTTTCAGTAGTTCCGATAACGTCGAAGCGTCTCTGAGTTCCCGTGAATTTCGCGAGAGTGTCGCGGATGACTTCAGGAGCGATACCGAGCGTATGGCATGTAGCGAAAGCAGCAAGAGCGTTAGCGATATTGTGCTCGCCCGGTATCTCAAGCTGGATGCGGCAGAGCGCTTCGCCGTCGTGCATTACGTCGAACGCAGGATAACCGTTGTCATCGAAGTTTATATTCTTTGCGCTGTAAGAGCTGTTTTCAGTAAATCCGAAGGTAACTACATTTGCGTCTACGTTCTGCATGAGGTTTGATACGAACGGATTGCCGTCAAACGCAACTATGAAGCCGTCGCTTGGAACGAGGTGAGAGAAGTTGTCGAATGACTTTACGATATGGTCGATATCCTTGAAGTAGTCAAGATGATCTGAATCGATATTCAGGATTATCTCGATCTTAGGACGTAGGCTCAGGAAGCTGTCCATGTACTCGCACGCCTCTGTAACGAAATATCCGCTGTGGCCGATCTTTGCATTGCCGTGGAACTCAGGCAGATTTCCGCCTATTAAAATAGTAGGGTCAGTGCCTGCGTGCTCAAGTATGAGCGATACCATGGAAGTAGTAGTAGTCTTTCCGTGAGTGCCTGAAACAGCGATGCTGGTAGAATAATCATGCATGAGCGCGCCGAGCGCTTCAGCGCGTGTAGCAAGCTGTATGCCGTTTTCCTTTGCTGCGACGATCTCAGGATTTTCAGGTGAGACAGCGGCAGAGTATACGACGAGGTCTGCGCCGTTTATGTTTTCTGCTGCGTGCCCGATATGGACAGTTATGCCCTGCTCAGTGAGGTGGTCAGTCATCTCTGACGTCTTCATATCAGAACCTGAAACTTCAAATCCGCGTGACTTGCAGATCTCTGCGACAGCGCTCAGGCCTATACCGCCTATACCGATGCAGTGGATATGCTTGTAATCATTAATATTTAACATTATGAACACACTCCTTCAAAAATGAGTCTTTTAATACGAAAAATATTTGCTGCCGGCAATAAATACATCTTAGCAGAGACGCCTCGCGGCGTCATGTATGACCGGCTCTATCACCTTGAAAAACAAGGCGCGGAGACTATTATATCCTTGCAGGCCCTGGAACGCAACCCGTCAGAGGTCTGTCCGCAAAAAAAATACAGAAGCCGGCATAAAAAGCGGATGCAGGCGCGCTGCGGCGCGCAATGCGGGCGGGCGAGAGCCCGCGGAACGCGTCAGCGCCGGTGCCGCTTTTGCGGCGCTAATTGCCGCATTCTATGCTGATCTCATTGAATATGCCAAGGATGTCGTCTACTTCTGTAGCGGCCTTTTCTTCTGCGTTCTTGTCGAGGATTATATTTCCCTGATGCATCATTATCATGCGGTTTCCGTACTCAACGGCGTAACGCAGGTTATGAGTTACCATTATGGTAGTTACTTTCTTTTCTTTTACGATCTTGTCAGTGAGCTGCATTATGATCTCGGCTGTCTTAGGGTCGAGGGCAGCTGTATGCTCATCGAGGATCAGGAAGTCTATAGGTGTGAGCGTTGCCATGATGAGGGCGAGCGCCTGCCTCTGTCCGCCTGAGAGCGAGCCTACAGGGATATCCATCTTGTCCTCAAGGCCGAGGTTGAGCTCGTGCAGCATCTCGCGGTAATCGTTTATGCGCGCTTTGTTTATGCCGCGGCCGAGTCCGTATCTCTTTCCTTTGTTATCCGCAATGGAAAGATTTTCAATTATATTCATGCTTGGACAAGTTCCTTTTGCCGGATCCTGGAATACGCGTCCCATGATCTTGTGGCGCACGAAATCCTTGGTTTTTGTGATATCCTTGCCGTTTATAACGACGCTGCCGGCGTCGATAGGGATGCTGCCGCATATGACGTTCAGCATGGAAGTCTTGCCGGAGCCGTTGCTGCCTATGACGGAAACGAACTCGCCGTCAGCTACTTTAAAGTTAAAGTCTCTGTAAAGCACCTGCTCGTTTACAGTGCCGGCGTTGTATGTTTTATATATGTGATTTAATTCCAGCATATCTTACGCCTCCCCATTGCCGTTTCCGGTCTGCGCGCCCGGCGCGCCGCTGCCTGTGCTTCCGGCTGATACAGCCGCATTCGTACCGCCTGCGTTTGCAGGATCCTTCATTTTTGTTTTTCTTTCCATCGCTATTACGAGTATGGCGAGGAAGAGGACTGCAGTGATGAGCTTGAGGTCGCTTGATGGCATGCCTAACTTTATAGCTATGGCTACGCATGCTTTATATAATATAGAGCCTATGACGACGCTTGATGTCACTCTCAGGAACGTTACCTTGCGGAAAAGACTAGTGCCTATTATAACGCTCGCAAGGCCGATAACTACTGTTCCCGGTCCCATGGACGCGTCATAGAAGCGCTGCTGCTGAGCGTATATGCAGCCGCCTGTAGTAACGAGCGCGTTTGAGATGGCGAGACCTATGATCTTGACCTTGCCTTCATCGACGCCTGAAGAAGTAACGATAGTCTCGTTGTCGCCTACTGCGCGCAGCATGAATCCTGACTGAGTGCTGAGATACCAGTCGAGCAGGTATTTTGCAATAAGAGTAACGACTAATATTATGATAACAGTCTTAAACTGCGCGAGCGGGCCTGTGAATATGTTGTTCACGATGCCGTTGTCAAATATCGTCGCTTTTCCGTAGATAGGCAGATTGGCCCTGCCGGCTATCCTGAGATGTACCGTATAAAGAGCAGTCATCATGATTATGCCGGAAAGAAGATCACGTACCTTTAATTTTACGTGTATTAATCCGGTCAGAAATCCGACCACTGCTCCCACAGCGCACGCTACAAGAACTGCCAGGAGCGGATTCATGTCGCGAGATATCATAGCTGCGGCTATAGCCGCGCCGAGCGGGAAGCTTCCGTCAACCGTAAGGTCAGGGAAGTCGAGGATCTTGTACGTTATATAAACGCCCAGACCCATTATGGCATATATCATGCCCTGTTCGAATACACTTAAAATTAAACCCACGTGTATTACCTCCTGAAATTTAGATTGATTAGATCGAATAAATTGCCTTAACAATTTAAAGGGCGGGCAGTTAATGAGCAGCCCGCCCTTACAGTTTAACATATTAGTGGTAGCAATTGTATGTTATTTTGATCATTGTATCGAAGATGTAACTTCTGATCCGGCCACGGCGGCCGGCTTGGCTTCGATGAACGATCTGTTATTTATTTTTGATGAGTATTAAGCTTCTATAGTATCGAACTTCTCAGCAGCTGTTGATACGTATGAATCGTCGAGAGTCATGCCGATCTTTTCTGCTGCGGCAGTGTTTACATAGAGCTCTGCGGCAGAAGCTGAGATGTAAGGAGTGTCCTGAGCAGTAGCTTCACCCTTGAGGATCTTTGCAGCCATGAGACCTGTTTCCTTACCGAGAGCGAAGTAGTCTATACCCATTGAAGCAACGCAGCCGTTCTTTACCTGCTCGATCTCACTGCCGAAAACAGGGATCTTCTGAGCGTTAGCCTTGTCGATAACAGTCTGTAAAGCTTCAACTACAGTGTTGTCTGTGAGGTTGCAGATGCAGTCTACCTTTGAAACGAGGTCAGCAGCTGCGAGGTCAACGTCTGCGATAGTGTTTATGCCTGTGTCAACTATTTCAAAATCATACTTAGGAGCGAGCTCTTTATATGTAGCGATAGTGCTGATAGAGTTTGCTTCGCTTGTAGTGTACAGGATACCGATCTTCTTTGCGTCCGGCATCATCTTACGGATCATCTTGAGCTGTTCTTCAACAGGGAGCTTGTCTGATGAACCTGTGATATTTCCTACATTTGTGCCGTCTTCTTTTATGAGTCCTGCCTGGAGCGGGTCTGATATAGCAGTGTAAACTACAGGAATGTCAGTGTCCATGGCAGCGTTGTAAGCAGCAGCTGCACTTGGAGTAGCGATAGCGCAGATCAGGTTTACCTTCTGTGAAACGAAGCTGTCTGCTATAGTCCCTGCAGTACCTGTATCTGTCTGAGCGTTCTGGTAGAGGACCTTAAGGTTTCCGTCATCCTCGCTGAGGCCTGCTTCCTTGAGGCCTGCGATGAAGCCCTCACGGCAGTTGTCAAGTGAACCGTGCTCAGCGAACTGTGATATACCTACTGTATATACGTCGCCGCCTGCGTTTGCAGATGAACCTGCATCAGCGCTTCCTGCATCAGTACCGCCGCCTCCGCAGCCTGCAAGTGCTGTGATCACAAGCGCTGAAGAAAGAGCAGCGCATAAGAATTTTTTCATTTTCATTTTGATTCCCTCCTTTTAATATAAGAGCATGCATCTCGTTTCAGTCTTTGATATCTTTAGTATTTATCGCGGATCAACGCATTACAGCGATAATGTGTGAAACGAATTGTATACAGAAATTATACATTTCACAGAGCCAATAAGCAAGGCATATTTATTTTATTCTTGTACCATTTCAGGTATTGTTTTATAATGAAACTGAATGCAGCATCCTGCTGCAGCATATAACGATAAAATAAAGGATTCATGGGAGATTATTTCATAATGAATTGTAAAACAGCGGTAGTTTTGGCGGCAGGCGCCGGAACACGCATGAGATCTGAAAAGCCAAAGGTGCTCCACGAAGTATGCGGAAAGCCTATGGTTTCGCACGTCACTTCGCAGGCAGCGGAAGCGGGCGCGGACAATATTATCGTAGTCATAGGTCACGGCGCTGACCGTGTAAAAAACGCGATAGATGACGGAAAGCTCAAGTTTGCCGTTCAGTCCGAGCAGCTCGGTACAGGACATGCCGTAAAACAGGCTATGGGCGATGTACCTGACGAAGGTGGCGTTTTTGTGCTGTGCGGAGATACCCCTCTCATCACAGCAGACACACTCAAGGGGTTTGCTGATTTCCACGAGAAGTCAGGAAACGCGGTAACTGTTCTTACCGCGTTGTTTGACGATCCTTTCGGATACGGACGCATCATACGCGCAGCTGACGGAAGCCTGCTCCGCATAGTAGAGCAGAAGGACGCAAACGACGAAGAAAAAGCTGTAAAGGAAGTAAACGCAGGCATGTACTGCTTCGACGCGGCATTTCTTAAGGAAAATATCTCAAAGCTGAGCGCTGACAATGCGCAGAAGGAATACTACATCACGGACCTTATAGGCATGGCTGTAGATTCAGGCGCCGGCGCCGGCGCGTACACTGTATCGGACGCAGATGAGATAATGGGAGTAAACAACCGTGTGCAGCTCGCAGCTGCAGCTAAGGTGATGCGCAGGCGCATCGCAGAAAAGCACATGCTTAACGGTGTTACTGTTATTGATCCGGATAATGTATACATTGAAAATGACGTTGTCATTGGAAACGATACAGAGATATGGCCGGGCGTGCAGCTCAAGGGCAAGACTGTCATAGGCAGCGGCTGCATTATCGGAAGCGAGACTATAATAGAAAACAGCGAGATCGGAGACGGTACAGACATACTCAAGTCTGTCATAAAGGAAAGCTCTGTAGGAAGCGGCACGCACGTAGGGCCGTTCGCTTACATGAGACCGGGCAGCAGAGTGGGCTCAGAGTGCAAGGTCGGAGATTTCGTAGAGCTCAAGAACGCGAACTTCGGCGACGGCTCAAAGGCCGCTCACCTCGCGTATATAGGAGACGCTGATGTCGGAGAGGACGTAAACGTAGGATGCGGAGTCATATTCGCAAATTACGACGGCGTCCACAAGCACAGATCGGTCGTAGGCGACCGCGCGTTCATCGGCAGCAATTCCAACCTCGTAGCTCCTGTAAGCGTAGCGGAGGACGCTTATATCGCTGCAGGCACGACAGTTACGAGAGAGATACCTTCAGGCGCACTGTGCGTCGGCAGATCGAGAGAAACAGTCGAAGAAGGCTGGGTCGCGAAGAAAGGTCTGATGAAGGAAAAGCGCAAGCGCTGATACGCTGACCGCGCCGCCGGCGGCGCCATCCCGGTGCAGAAGCATTGCGGCAGGCCAGACGTTTACAGTATAGATGACATATTTAGAAATCAGGTAACAGAATAGTACAACCATCCGGAGGAGAACAGAAATGAAGAATGGCGTATTCAGTGAATTTAAAATTTTTGCAGGCAACTCAAACACTGAGCTTGCGGAAGAGATCGCGGCTATAATGGGACAGCCTCTCGGCAAGTCCACAGTAAGCAAATTCAGCGACGGCGAGATATCAGTAAGCCTGTGGGAAACAGTAAGAGGCGAGGACGTTTACATAATCCAGTCAACATGTGATCCTGTAAACGATAACCTTATGGAACTCCTCATCATGATAGACGCTATGAAGAGAGCTTCTGCTGCCAGGATCAATGCAGTAATTCCATATTATGGATATGCAAGACAGGACCGTAAGGCAAAGGCGAGAGATCCGATCACAGCAAAGCTTACAGCTGACCTTCTGAGCGTTGCAGGCGCTGACAGAGTTATCACTATGGACCTTCACGCCGCTCAGATCCAGGGCTATTTTAATATCCCTGTAGACCACCTGCTCGGAAGCCCGCTCCTCGGAAAGTATTTCAAGGAACAGATAAAAGAAGGCAGGATCGGCGATGACGTTGTCGTAGTTTCTCCGGACCTCGGCAGCGTAACAAGAGCGAGATCATTCGCAAACATCCTCGAGTGCCCTATCGCCATAGTAGACAAGAGAAGACCAAGACCGAACGTATCTGAGATCATGAACATCATCGGCGACATCGAAGGCAAGACTGCTATCCTCGTAGATGATATGATCGACACAGCAGGAACTATCCAGAACGCAGCAAACGCTATCATGAAGATGGGCGCAAAGGAAGTTTACGCATGCGCTACGCACGGAGTCCTCTCAGGCCCTGCGATCAGCAGGATCGAGGATTCTCCTATAAAGGAAATGGTACTCCTCAACACTATCCAGCTTCCTGCAGAGAAGAGGATCCCTAAGATCAAGACTCTCTCAGTAGCTCCGCTCTTCGCAGAAGCGATGAACAGAGTATTCACAAACGAATCACTCAGCACTATATTCGAATAATTTTCGGAGCATAATGTTCGGAATTTGATAAAAAATAAGATCTGAACGATCGATAAATGACGACGGCATCCGCCGACAGGCAGCAGCTGACAAAACGACCGCATGATGCGCAATATTACGTGTTATGCGGTCGCGTTATTCTAAAAATAAAAATATGTTCGCAAACACTTGTTCTAAAAGAAAATCTGTGATATTATCTAAGAACATTGATGACGTATAACGTAAATATAAATATAAATATATAAAGGAAATAAAAGGGTTATGAAGATAATAGCGGGACTCGGAAATCCGGGAAAAGAATATGAAAACACAAAGCATAATGTAGGCTTTTTAACAATAGATATACTTGCAGAAAAGTATGATATAAAGGTAAACAAGATAAAATTCAAGGGACTCGTCGGCGAGGGCATGATAGGCACTGAAAAGGTCATACTCGTGAAGCCTCAGACTTACATGAACCTCAGTGGTCAGTGTATACGCGAGATCGTTGCGTTCTACAAGCTTGATATGGAGGACCTTGTTGTTATATACGATGATATAGATCTGCCTATGGGAAATCTGCGCATACGCAAAAAAGGGAGTGCCGGAACGCATAACGGCATGCGTTCCATTATATATGACCTTCAGGATGATGGATTTCCGCGCGTGCGCGTCGGCATAGGCGGAGAGCGCAAGGGAGACCTTGCAAATTACGTTATAAGCGGATTCAGCGGTGATGACCGCAAGCTTATTGAAGAGGCTATAGTAAAGGCTGCTGACGCCGTCACATGTCTTGTCGAGGACGGCATAGACCGCGCGATGGTCGATTACAACACTAAAAAACCGAAAGTGAAAAAGCAGAAGCAGGAGCCTGATACAGAAAAGCCTGAAGAAGAAAAGAGGGAGATATGAATCCATCAGGAATCAGAAATCTGATCGCTCTGCTGTGTGAGGAAAACGGACAGCAGGGCATAAGACTGGCATCCGGCATAACAGAAGGGCAGACTGCTTACGCTGCAGCAGAAGCAGCGTCTGCTTCGGGAAGACAGATCCTCATCGTGACTGCGTCATATGACAGGGCAAAGCGGATGGAGGAGTATATTTCATTTTTTGAAGGCGCAGACGCCAACGCTAAGGTATATCTCCTGCCGGATGAGGAGAGGAGCCTGTTTTCATACGACGCAAAGAGCAGAGTGCTCAGCCATAAGCGCATAGAAGGCCTTTCGGCGGCGCTGTCAGGGACTCCGGGCGTATTTATCATACCGGCCATGGGCGCCTGCAGAGGCATGTGTCCGCGCAGCAGATTTGCGGATGAGCGTCTTACGGTAAACCTCGGAGACGATATAGATTTTGATGATATAAGGTCAAGACTGACTGAGATGGGATATGAGCGCGTCGAGATGACAGAGGTAAAGGGCCAGTACAGCATACGCGGTGAGATCATAGATATATTCCCTCCTGACATGGATGACCCTGTGCGTATAGATCTGTTTGATACTGAGATAAACGACCTTAAGCTTTTTGATCCTATGACACAGAGATCTATGGGAGCGCTTAAGTCAGTGACTATAGTTCCGGCCGTCGTACCTGATGCCGGCAGCGCAGATAAAGCAGGTTTTTTCTGGGACTATATGAATGATGACGCAATGATATTTGCGGATGACTGGGACCGCATATGCGAGCAGAGAGAGCTGGCCGACCGTGACTGGACGGCAGGAGCAGCCTCCGCTGTTGACAGCGGCGACGCTGCAGACAATATGCGTACTGCTGAGATATTTGCTGATATCAACGATATGGTAAGAGCCATGACGCAGCGTACTTCGCTTATAACCATGCCGTTTAAGAAAACACCGATGCATGTAGAAAAGCTGATCGGGAATCACAGCATAAACTGCATGGACGCGCCTGTTTTCAACGGCAGGATGGACAATTACGGCAAAGAGCTCAGAAGGCTCATTAAAGAAGGCTATGAAGTACATGTAGCGTGCGCGACTCCTGAGAGAAAGAAAAATCTCCGTGAATTTGCAGACCGTGATGAGATCGAGGGCGCTGTAAATTACGATGAGGGCTTCATGCCTAACGGCTTTTATTTTACGGCTGACCTTATAGCGTATATTTCAGATAATGATATATTTAAGACAAGCAAAAAGCGCCGCCGCAAGAAAAAGAGTTCTAACGGAAAGCAGATAAAAGCCTTTACGGACCTGAAAAAGGGCGATTATGTCGTTCATGAGAATCACGGTATAGGAAGGTTTATCGGCATAGAACCTCTTGTCGTAGAAGGCATACGCAAGGACTACATGACTATACAGTATGCAGGAAAGGATGTACTGTATGTGCCTGTAGAGCAGATGGACCTTATCCAGACGTATATAGGATCGGGCGGCGCTGCTCCTAAGATAAACAAGCTGAGCAGCGGCGACTGGAAAAAGACGAAGGCGAGAGCAAAGGCCGCTATCGCAAATATGGCGGAAGAGCTCGTAAGGCTGTCCGCGGAGCGGACGATGGAGGAAGGGTATTCGTTCAGTCCGGATACTCCGTGGCAGAGACAGTTTGAAGATATGTTCCCTTACGAGGAAACAGCCGACCAGCTGCGCTGTATAGATGAGATAAAGCGCGACATGGAGATGCCGTGGCCTATGGACAGACTACTGTGCGGCGATGTCGGATTCGGAAAGACGGAAGTAGCTGCGCGCGCTGTGTTCAAGTGCATCATGGACGGCAAGCAGGCTGCAGTGCTCGTTCCTACGACTATACTGGCAGACCAGCATTACCATACGTTTAAAAAGAGATTTGAGAATTTCCCTTGCACTATAGATATGCTGTCACGTTTCAGAAACGAAGCTCAGCAGAAAAAGACTATGGAAGCAGTAGCTGACGGAAGCGTGGATGTGCTTGTAGGCACGCACAGAATACTGTCAAAAGATGTAAAATTCAAAGACCTCGGACTGCTTGTTATAGATGAAGAGCAGCGTTTCGGCGTACAGCACAAGGAGGCTATAAAGTATCTTAAGAAAAACGTAGACGTGCTGACGCTTTCAGCTACGCCTATTCCAAGGACGCTCCATATGTCGCTTTCAGGCATACGCAGCATGAGTACGATAGAGGAGCCGCCTGAGGACAGGTATCCAGTACAGACGTACGTGCTTGAGCAGGACGATTCGCTCATACGCGAGATCATACTGCGCGAGATAGAGCGCGGAGGCCAGGTGTTTTGCGTATTTAACCGGGTAAAGGGTATAAATCAGATCACAGACGGGCTGCGCCAGCTCGTGCCTGAGGCGCGCATAAAGGCTGCTCACGGACAGATGGCTGAGGGAAAGCTTGAAGATATCATGCAGGAGTTTATGGATCACGAGTTTGACGTTCTTGTGGCTACAACTATAATAGAATCCGGTATAGACGTTCCTAACGCCAATACGCTCATAATACTCGACGCCGACCACTTCGGCCTTGCGCAGCTGTATCAGCTCAAGGGCAGAGTAGGCAGGTCAAATAAAGCAGCATATGCATATTTCATGTACAAAAAGGACAAAGTCTTAAGTGAAGTGGCGACAAAGAGGCTCCGCGCTATAAAGGAATTCACGGAATTCGGATCCGGATTCCGCATAGCCATGAAGGATCTCGAGATAAGAGGCGCGGGAAATCTTATAGGAACAGAGCAGTCAGGACATATGATGCAGATAGGTTATGAGCTGTACTGCAAGCTGATAGACGATGCTGTCAGAAAGCTACGCGGTGAAAAGGTCACTGAGGAAGAGCTCGAAGTTGCAGTCGAGATCAGAGTCGATGCATTCATATCTTCTGACTATATCGAGGATGAAAAGCTCAAGCTCGATATGTATAAGCGCATAGCTGATATAAAGACGTCTGACGACATATCTGATGTGACTGACGAGCTTACAGACCGTTTCGGCGAAGTTCCGCCTGAGACTGTATCGCTCATGCAGGTCGCATATATACAGGCGAAGTGCCGCGAGGCCGGCATAAAGAGGGTAGCGCTCGACGGAAACAGAGTGCTGTTCGAGTTCGTGCCGGAGGCAAACGCGCTTACGCCGGAGCTGTTTGTAAAGCTCACGGACGCTTATGGTATGAAGCTTATCATAAATATGGGAAGCAGACCGTATATACGTATGCCGTTCAGCTCACAGAAGACGCTGCTTAATGAAATAATAGATTTTCTTATGACGTTTGAAAATTAAAAGAAAAATATCGTCGGCCAGGCCGACGCAATATTGGCGGATGCTGTTTCAGCGTGGACTGTATTTTAAGGTATTAATAAGATATTTATACGATTAAATGCCTGTATTATATGATAAAATATATCAACATTCGCTGAAACAGTATCATGGATGGCAGGGAGGAACTGATTTATGAAAAGCTCTTTTAACAAAAAGATCACTGCACTGATGCTTGTACTGACGGTCGCTGTGTCAGCGCTGGCCTTTACTGCGTGCGGAGGAGGAAAAGGCGAGGACGGATCCGCTGTAGTCGCAAAGGTAAACGGTACTGCTGTAACTGAGGATCAGCTTGACTGCTTTGCAAAGATAAGCATGCAGCTTCTGGGGTACGATCCGTCGGATATAACCGAAGACCAGGAGCAGGAGCTCCTGAACCAGCTTGTCGTCATTCAGGTAGTAAAGGAATATTACAAGGATAAGGATGATGATATTTACGGCGATGACTATGAGTCAGCTGCAAAGACATTTATTGACAGTGCTCATGAAAGCGCAGCTGATTTTCTTAAGCAGTATGAGATAACGGACGACCAGCTTAAGGATTTCTACAGCGGTCAGTACGCGGTCAGCGCGCTTTTTAAGGAAATACAGGAGGAACATGCGTCTGACGACATGTATGCTCTTGCATCTGAGTATTATGATGCTCATAAGGATGAATTTAAGAATGAGGACGGTACTTACCCTGAACTGGATGACGTGATCCAGTCCGTATACTATGCGCTTTACAGCAATATGTATGAAGAAAAGGTGGCTGAACTCAAGAAGGACATGAAGATAAAAGTATACTGATTATGCATATCTGGGGACATTTTAAAACAATAACAAAACACAGGCATAAGGTAATGAGGCTATGCTTTCGCATAGGCCTCTACAGGCAGGGTCTTATGCACGACCTGGCAAAATATTCTCCTACAGAATTTCCTAAAGGATGTATATATTTCCAGGGAGACCGCAGCCCTAACAATAAAGAACGCGAAGTGACAGGCATATCGCTGTCATGGCTCCATCACAAGGGCAGGAGCAAGCATCATTTTGAATACTGGCTCGACTATGATGAAACAAGGCCGGGGTGCATGCGTGGGATGCGCATGCCGCGCCGTTATGTTGCGGAGATGTTCTGCGACAGGCTGGCAGCCTGCCAGACATATGAAAAGGATAAATATACTCAGGAGAGCCCTGTGAATTTTTTCTACAGGGGCATGGGAAGATATTTTATGCATCCTGAGACGAGGAAGGAGATAGGCTATCTTCTGACTTATTATGCTGAGCATGGTGAGGATGAAACTGTCAGATACATAAAGCACGAGTATCTTAAAGGCGTGCCGGTCCCTGACTCATATGCAGAAAGGGACGCTGTAAACGGCAAGCCAAGAAAACCGTCGCAGGAGCCTCTGAGCAAGGCAAGGATACATTCTCCTGAGTTTGCTGAATTAGATCCGGTAACAGGTATGATAATACCTCCTGAATCTATAGATTTTAAATAAGAGGAAAAAATATGGCGTTTACGCATTTGCATGTTCATACTGAATACAGTCTTTTAGACGGAGCTGCGCGTATAGAGCCTCTTGTGAAAAGAGCGGCAGAGCTTGGCATGGATTCGCTGGCGATAACGGATCACGGCGTTATGTTCGGGGTTGTTGATTTTTACAGGGCAGCTAAAAAAGCAGGCATAAAGCCTGTTATCGGCTGCGAGGTCTATACTGCGGCGCGCACTCGTTTTGATAAAAATTCAGAACTTGATAAAAAACAGGGACATCTTGTGCTGCTCGCTGAAAGTGATGAGGGGTACAGGAATCTCATAAAGATAGTATCGCGCGGTTATACTGAGGGATTTTATTACAAGCCTCGTGTTGACAATGAACTGCTCAGGCAGTTCAGCAAGGGTATAATAGCTACAAGCGCGTGTCTCGCGGGACGCGTGCAGCAGGAGCTTCTTAACGGAAATTACGAAGGGGCTAAAAGAGAAGCTCTTGAGTATGAGGATATATTCGGAAAAAATAATTTTTTCCTTGAGATACAGGATCAGGGCCTGGAGGAAGAAAAAAGGATAAATCCTCTGCTTAAAAAGCTTTCAAAAGAGACGGGGATAGGTCTTGTCGCCACTAATGACGTTCATTACATAAACAAAGAAGATTCTGAATTCCATGATATACTTCTGTGTATACAGACGGGTTCATTTGTGGCTGACACGGACAGGATGCGTTTTCCTAATTCAGAGTTTTATCTCAAGTCAGAAAAAGAGATGCGCAGGATATTTGCCGATATCCCCGAGGCGATAGACAATACTCACAAGATCGCGGAACGCTGCAATATGGAGTTTGATTTCGATCATCAGCATCTGCCTGAGTTCATTCCTCCGGATGGATATGATACGAAGTCATATCTGAGGATGCTATGTGAGAAGGGCGCAGCGGAAAGATACGGTGAGATCACTCCTGAACTTCGCAGCAGACTGGAATACGAGCTTTCTACGATAGAAAATATGGGATATGTCGAGTATTTTCTTATCGTATGGGACTTTATAAATTATGCTAAATCAAATAACATAACAGTCGGACCGGGAAGAGGATCCGCTGCGGGCAGTATAGTTGCATACAGCTTAAAGATAACTGATATAGATCCAATAAAATATAATCTGATTTTTGAACGATTCCTCAATCCGGAGAGAGTCAGCATGCCTGATATAGATGTTGACTTCTGCTACGTGAGAAGAGGAGAGGTCATAGATTATGTTGTCAGAAAATACGGCAGGGAAAAAGTATCGCAGATAATAACGTTCGGTACACTTAAGGCAAAGGCTGCCATACGCGATGTAGGAAGAGTGCTTGAGCTTCCTTATGCAGAGGCAGACAGGATAGCGAAAATGGTTCCGTTCGACCTTCATATGACGCTTGATAAGGCCATACAGATAAATCCTGAACTCAGACAGGCGTACGAGACAGACAGCAGGATAAGGCATATGCTCGATATGGCCAGAAAAATAGAAGGAATGCCCAGAAACGCATCGACGCACGCCGCAGGCGTGGTGATATCAAAGAATCCGCTCGATGAATATGTTCCTTTGTATATGTCGGACAAGGGTGTTTCAGCGCAGTTCAACATGACTACCATAGAAGAGCTCGGACTGCTGAAAATGGACTTTCTGGGGCTTAGAAATCTGACTGTCATAGCTGACGCGCTTGAGGCGATAGAACGTATACACGGAGTCAGGATAGATTTCAGCAAAATGGAATTTGACGATCCTGAGGTATATAAGATAATAGCCGACGGCAACACGTTAGGGATATTTCAGCTGGAGTCCGGCGGCATGACGCAGTTCATGAAAAACCTTGCGCCTGACTGCTTTGAGGATATAATAGCCGGTATATCGCTTTACAGACCGGGTCCTATGGACTCCATACCGGCGTATATAGAAAATAAAAAAAATCCTGATAAGATAACATATACAGATCCGCATCTTGAGCCGGTACTTTCAGTAACTTATGGCTGCCTTGTATATCAGGAGCAGGTAATGCAGATCGTACGTGACCTTGCGGGGTACTCATACGGCCGAAGCGACCTTGTCAGAAGAGCTATGAGTAAGAAAAAAGCGGAAGTCATGGCAGAGGAAGAGCAGTATTTTATTTACGGGAAGCCTGCCGATGAAAAGAATGCTGAGGTTCCGGGTTGTATAAAAAACGGCATACCTGAAGCTGCGGCAAGAAAAATATTTCAGGATATGGTAAAGTTTGCCGAGTATGCCTTCAATAAGTCACATGCAGCCGCATACGCTGTACTGGCGTACGAGACGGCATGGCTTAAGAAGCACTATACAGCTGAATTCATGGCAGCGCTTATGACAAGCGTGAGCGGTGACGCTTCGCAGATAAACAAATATATAAGAAACTGCAGAGAACTCGGTATAGAGGTGCTTCCTCCTGATGTAAATCTCAGCAATAAAAAATTCACTGTAGTTGACGGAGCGATACGCTTCGGGTTCATGGGCGTAAAAAACATGACGGACAACTCAGTAGATGAGATAATACGGGCGAGGGATACTTACGGGCCTGCGGCTGATATAAGCGATTTCATAAGCAGGCTGGATATAAGCAAGGTGAACAGAAAAACTATAGAGTCTCTTATAAAGGGTGGAGCATTCGATACGATGAACCCTAACAGAGCGCAGCTGCTTGCTGTGTACGAGAGTCTTATAGAATCAGCTCATCATACTGTAAAAAACAATATCGCAGGTCAGATGTCACTTTTCAGTGATTTCGGAGACGCGTTTGACGATGCCGCCGGAAGCGCGGTGGTGACTGTTACGATGCCGGATGTGAAAAATTTTGAAAAACCGCTCATACTTGCTATGGAAAAGGAAGTTCTCGGAGTTTATGTTTCAGGACATCCGCTTGAAGAATACGCTGAAAAGCTGAAAAATATGTGCTCTGTCGATACTGATATGCTTGCCCGCGCTGCAGAAGAAGGTGATTCGGAGTTGCGTGACGGCATGAAGGTCATAGCAGGAGGCATGATACAGTCAAAGCGTACCATGATAACCAAAAAAAATCAGATGATGGCGTTCATAGAGGTCGAAGACCTTTACGGTATGACAGAAGTCATAATATTCCCAAAGACATATGAAAAATACAGTCATATGCTGCGAGAAGACAGTATAGTTATCATACGCGGAAGTCTTCAATTCAGAGAAGATGAAGCGCCTAAGATAATAGCTGACAGCATAGAAGATATAAACGAAGTAAAAAATGAAGCAAAACGTGTTGACAGAATATCGCCTTCAGATGACTTCATAAGGGTAGAGCTGCCGGGAGACAAGCCTGCAGGCATGGCTCTTGCTCAGATAAAAGAGATACTCGGAAGATATCCGGGAGAAAAGCAGGTCATCATAAGACTTGCTGACGGAAGAAAAATGAGGGCTGTTGAAAAAGTAAGATCCTGCACAGAGCTGTACTCAGATCTCTACAGGATAACAGGAAACGGAAAGGTAAGGTAAGGAAAGAGATATGTGTGGAATAGTAGGATATATAGGAGATGAAAATGCCACAGGCATAATCATAGACGGTCTTAAAAAGCTTGAATACAGAGGATACGATTCATCAGGCATAGCGCTCGTGACAAAAGATCATCAGCTTATAGTAAGAAAAAAGAAGGGCCGCATAGCAAATCTTGAAGAACTCATAGCAGGTGAAGACCTCTATGCAAACCTTGGCATAGGCCATACAAGATGGGCGACTCACGGAGCACCATCGGATGTAAACGCTCATCCTCACACAGATATGAGCGGACGTATAGCTGTAGTTCACAACGGAATAGTTGAAAATTATCTGGCTTTAAAGGAATGGCTCATAAAAGAGCACAACGTTGTATTCAAGTCTGAGACAGACACAGAGATCATCGCTCAGCTTATAGGCGTACTGTATGACGGCGACATAGAAGAAGCTGTAAGAAAGGCTGTAGAAAAGATGCAGGGCGCATACGGCATAGGCGTCATATGCAGAGACGAGCCTGACAAAATGATAGCTGTCAGAAAAGACAGCCCTCTCATAGTAGGACTTGGCCAGGGCTGCAACTTCATAGCGTCAGACATACCTGCGCTGCTCAAGTACGTGCGTCAGATCTACCTCATAGAAAACAATGAAATGGTAGTCCTGACAGCAAACGATGTAAAGATATACAATGCAGACCACGAAGAAGTGCATCGCGATGTATTCAATGTCACATGGGACGCGGATGCGGCCGAAAAGGAAGGCTACGACCATTTCATGCTCAAGGAGATACACGAACAGCCTAAGGGCATACGTGACACTCTCGTGCGCAGGATGGACGAAAACGGGGAGATAGTTCTCGATGGTATAAAGCTTACAAAAGAAGACATAGAAGGCTTCAATAAAGTCTACATAGTAGCATGCGGCACCGCATACCACGCAGGCCTTATAGGAAAATTTGCGATAGAAAAGCTTGCAAAGATAAGCGTAGAAGTAGATGTTGCATCGGAATTCAGATACAGAGACCCGTTCATAGACGACAAGACACTGTTTATCGCTATAAGCCAGTCGGGAGAAACGCTTGATACGCTTGCAGCTCTCCGCGAGGCGAAGTCAAAGGGAGCGCGCGTGCTTTCTGTAGTAAATGTAGTAGGAAGCTCTGTTGCGCGCGAATCAGATGATGTATTCTACACATGGGCAGGTCCTGAGATCGCAGTAGCGTCAACAAAAGCGTATACTACTCAGCTCGTATGCATGTACATGCTCGGCCTCTACATGGGACGCAAAAAAGGTATAATTTCAGACAAAGTATACAAAAAGTATATAGACGAGCTGCTCGCTGTTCCGGACAAGCTCGCATCGCTCCTCAAGCAGGAAAAGAAGATAGAAGCGCTCGCAAAGAAGCTCTACAAGCGCAACAACGTATTCTTCATAGGCCGCGGAAACGACGCTGCAGTCGCTTATGAAGGATCGCTCAAGCTGAAGGAGATATCATATATAAATTCATTTGCCATAGCAGCGGGCGAGCTCAAGCACGGAACTATCGCGCTCATAGAACAGGATACGCTCGTCATAGCGCTCGCTACGCAGGACAGACTCTTTGACAAGATGCTTTCAAACATCCAGGAAGTAAAAGCGCGCGGCGCGTTCGTAGTAGGTATAGCAAAGGAAAACAACATAGACATAGAGCTTCAGTCAGAGGCTGTCATCTATATACCTGAGTGCATGGATGACATCACTCCGCTCCTGTCCATAGTTCCGCTTCAGCTGCTCGCGTACTATATTGCCAAGCTCAGAGGCTGCGACATCGACAAACCAAAGAATCTCGCAAAGAGCGTAACAGTAGAATAATTGCAATATCTAATATTGACCGTCCGGCTGTTGCAAAAAATGCAGCAGCCGGCTTAATAAAAGCTGTGCCGCAGGCGCCCCGCGCCTGTAAAATATATAGAGCAAAACAAATTGATATAAGGATGAAAAAAGAATCGGAGGCGATCAAATGATTCCTTTAAAAACGAAAGAAGAAACGCTTGAACTGATGTACAGCAAATGGACGCCGCAGCCGGCTGCGGAAAAAGTTTCCATATATGAATGCCTTGGAAGAGTACTTGCAAAGGATGTATACGCCGAATACAACATACCTGTAGTAAGATCATCAGCCATGGACGGTATAGCAGTAAAGTCATCAGCATTTTTTGACGAAGAGTCAGGCGAAGAGAAGGCACCGGATACTGAAAAATGGGTGCTTGGCAAGGACTATGTAAGAGCAGATACAGGTGATGACTTTGACGATGCTTTCGACGCAGTCATAGCTGTAGAAATGACAGAACTGCTTGAAAACGGCGGCGTGAAGCTTCACCTGGACAGACCGGCAGGCCCGGGACCGAGAGGAAAAAACGGCCACGGTCCGTTTAAAGTGAGAAAAAACGTTAATGTCCGTCCTGCAGGAAGCTCTGTGAAAAAAGGCGCGATCCTTGCAGCGAAGGGCACATGGATAAGACCGGAGGATATAGCAGCGATAGCTATGAGCGGAAAGAGCGAGTTTGATGTCGTGAAAAAACCTGTCGTTTCATTTATACCGACAGGAAGCGAGCTCGTTCCTGCAGGCGCCGATCTGCAGAGAGGCCAGAATTTCAACTCAAACGGTCCTATGGTAAAGGCGATGCTTCAGCGGATGGGAGCAGAGCCTCACATCATGCCGATAGTAAAAGATAAAAAGTCAGATCTGAGAGCCGCGCTCGAAAAAGCGATAGAGTCATCTGATATCATCGTTATAAACGGTGGCTCGTCAAAAGGCGAAGAAGACTTTAATACAAGGATGCTTGACGAGATGGGCGAGCTCCTTTCTCACGGCGTGGCAGCAGTGCCGGGCAGACCTATGGGTTTTGCGATGATAAACGGAAAGCCTGTCATAAATACATCAGGTCCTGCAATAGCGTGCTTCCACGGTATGAAATGGTGCATAAGCTCTCTTGTAAACAGAGCGCTTGGCATAAAAAAACAGCCTGTCTGCCGCAGGACTGTAACACTTGCAGAGGATATACATACACCACCTGCAATGGCCAGACTCATACGCCTGAACGTTGAAGAAACAGAAAACGGCCCTGTAGCGCGCCAGCCTGAAGGAAACGGAGGCATGCCTGAGACTATGCATACTAACGCTATGTTCATGTCAGAGACAGGAAAGTCTCTATATCCTGCCGGAAGCACTGTGGAAGTCGAGATGCGTATACTGTAACAATATTGAATATGCATAAAATATGTAGTGCATACAAATAATAAGCCAGTTAGATCGTACATGGCCTGCGCGTGAGTAAAAACTTGCGCGCAGGTATTTTTTTTACATATGCATAATGCGATCATCGCGCGAGTATACATAAATGAAATAAACAACTGAACAGGAGGTGTGTTATTTGGCTGAGACCGGAAAACTGGTAGTTCAGGTGTACACAGGAAGAAGAGCGTTTCCTGTATCAGGCGCGTGTGTTTCGATGCTGGGACGGGGCGAGGACGGCGCCAGGACGCTTGAGGCATTCAGACGCAGCGGACCTGACGGATATACAAGGACTGTGGAGCTTGAAGCACCTGATGAGTCGATATCACTTGATGAAAATTCAGGATCAAGGGCGTACAGAACGATAGATATATTTGTTGATTCTCCGGGGTATTACAGCGCATTTGTAGAAGGCGTGCAGGTATACGGCGGACAGCTCAGCAGACAGGAGATAAAGCTGATACCTCTCCCGGAGTCGCTTCAGAACGCAGGAGAAAGTGGGTGTGTATCGTACTATATCCCGCCGCAGGAGCTATGATAAGGTATGGAGGAAAAATATGGCAGAAACGATAAGCCAGCCGTACATTCCGGCATACATAACAGTACACCTTGGCGCGCCGGACGCGCCGGCGGCAAACGTTACGCTTCCATTCGTTGACTATATCAAGAATGTAGCGTCGAGCGAGATATATCCGACGTGGAGCCCGTCAGCGATAAGGGCAAACGTTCTTGCGCAGATATCGTACGCGCTGAACCGCGTGTACCTTGAGCACTACAGGAGCCGCGGATATGATTTTGACATAACGAACTCAACAGCGATAGACCAGAGCTTCGTAAACGGGCGCAACACGTTTGAAAGCATAGACAACATAGTAAATGAAATATTTGACACATACATACGCCGTCAGGGCTTCATAGAGCCGCTTGCCGCAAAGTACTGCAACGGCACGACATCAACGTGCGAGGGCCTGTCACAGTGGGGAAGCGAAGATCTTGCGCGCCGTGGCTATAACTCAGTAGAAATACTCAGAAATTATTACGGAGGCGACATAGAACTTGTGTCAGGAGCACCGGTACGACCGGTGAGAGAATCATATCCGGGCTATCCGCTCCGCGTCGGAAGTAGCGGCGAGGAAGTAGTCGAGATGCAGGCCGCACTCAACAGGATAGCGCGCAACTATCCGGGCATACCGCGCATAGATCCTGTAGACGGGGTATTCGGCGCTCAGACAGAAGCGGCGGTAAGAACGTTTCAAAGTATATTCGATTTGTCAGTCGATGGTATCATAGGCAGAGCTACCTGGTATAAGGTGATACTTGTATATACGGGGGTGACGCGTCTTGCGGAGCTTAATTCGGAAGGACAGAGGTTTATTGCAAATACCGGACAGGCGAGTCCGGGACAGCTCGTATCGCCGGGCGATACGGGAGAACTTGTTGATACTGTCCAGTATTATATTAATGTTCTCAGTCAGTTTTACAGCTCGATCCCTCCGGTCGAGGCGACGGGCGTGTACGACAGCGCCACTCAGAACTCCGTTGCTCAGGCGCAGATGCAGTTTGGTATCGCGCAGACAGGCACGGTGGATTACCAGACGTGGAACGCCATGGAAAGCGCAGTCGTAGGCATCGGAAATACGATCGACGGAGAGGCAGGCTATTAAGAGGATAGTTTGTATATGTTAAAAAAATAACAAACAATCCTGCAAAGAGTAGGATTAAACGAAAAATATGGTTAAAATTTTAACAGATAATTTCAAAAAAGGCGGTGAAAATATGGTAAACGGAGTATCCGAAGCAGCGATATTCCCAACAGCAGAGACAGTCTACAGACAGGGCGAAGCAAGCATACAGCTCATGCCGATACAGGCCATGATAGACGCGCTCGCGCGCATTTATCAAAACATCGGCAGCCTCACGGTCACAGGCATAAACGACGAAAAAACAGTAAGATCAGTAAAAAACCTCCAGAAAATATTTGGCCAGGAGCAGACCGGAGAGATAGACGCATACTTCTGGGAATACCTGGCATCCCTCTACAGATGCACCATAACATTCGGCCGCTACCGGCCGGACGGCGCTTTTTAGACATGAAACATACAGCCGGACGGGAATATCTGAAAGCCCTTTCCGGCTGATTTCTTAATAACTTTTATGTTGCAACAACAAATATGCGTGATATACTTTAATCAGATGCGTTTTAATAATTTAAAAAATTTTATATCATAGTATAATAGTTTAATTCTTAATTTCAGTCAAAATATACAGCCGCCGGGCGGCTGAAAAGAAAAAAATCGATCATTTAAAATTGAGTTATTGCTTAAAGAATTGATAATATTTAAAACAATATATTAAAGGTAGAAATTTATGCTTTCTAAATTAAAAATGGTATTGAGGCCCGAAACAGAGTACAGTATATCGATCAATATGGCATCAGCGATGCACGGAGTACTGATGGAGTTGATAAAACCTGATTATGCGGAGTATCTGCACGCAGATTCCATGCGGCCGTACAGCCAGTATCTCAGCATATCGGGGGAAGATATGATATGGACGGTATCAGCGCTCAGTGACGATGCGTATGAAAATATAATAAAAGTACTGCTTTCTGACGAGCTTGATGAGATACACCTTAAAAGACACGATCTGAAGCTGAGAATAGCTTCAAAGGAAATGACGCAGCTGTCAGAAAAGGATCTGTCGGCATCATTTTACAGGGAAGACAGCAGCAGATTTATAAAGATACGATTCATGTCTCCGACTGCATTTAAACAGAGCGGAAGATATACATTTTATCCTGACCTCAGCTGCATATACGGAAGCTTGATGCGGCGGATGGACATTGTGAGCGACAAAAACAGGATGTACGATGAGGACCTTCTGGAAGAGCTTACACGTCAGTCTGAAATAATGCGATATGATCTGAGAAGCGTGAATTATCATTTGGAAGGGGTAAAAATACCTGCGTTTACAGGCTGGATAATGATAAAGGTGTATGGAGCGCAGAGTCTTGTCAATTATGTAAACATGCTTATGAGATTTGGAGAATTTTCAGGGACAGGCATAAAGACAAGTCTTGGCATGGGCGCAATGAAAATATTAAAAAAACAGGAAAAGGTCAACGAAAGTAAGTCAGAAGATAATAACAGCCCGCAAAGCAAGTATAAAGGAGATGGTAAAAAATGACTAACGAACATGCTCAGCTTATAACAGGCGCGTTGCTGCATGATATAGGAAAGATCGTCTACAGAACGGGCGTACGCAAAGATCATAGTACCGCCGGGTATGAATTTTTGAAAAATGACATCCGACTCGATCCGGTAAAATTTAAAGGCATACTTGACGCGGTACGTTATCATCACGGCTCATATCTTAAAAATGCGAATATCCCCGATGATTCGCCTGCGTATATAACATATATAGCAGACAATATAGCGTCAGCGGCCGACAGAAGAAAAAATGAAGAACCGGAGTATGGTTTTGAGAGGCTTACTCCGCTCGAAAGCATATTTAACAGACTCAACGGCAATGATCAGAAATATTATTACAGACCGGGAATGCTCGGAGGCCGGGAACCTATAAACTATCCTGAAAAGGATAAGCAGCTGTATACGGATGCGCAGTATGCGGCCGTAGTAAAGAGAGTAAAGGATGCAGTAGCTTCAGGCATAGACCTTGAGGGCGAGCCTGAAAAATACATAAATTCCCTGATAGAAGTACTCGAATCAACACTGACATACGTCCCATCATCTACATTGAAGTCAGAAGCTGCCGACATATCTCTGTACGATCATGTGAAGATAACCGCAGCTGCAGCAAGCTGTATATATTTTTACCTGAAAGAAAAAGGCGAGAATGATCACCGCAGCGCTTTATTCAAAAATGCAGAAAAGTTTTACAGTGAAAACGCTTTCATAATGTATTCAATGGACATATCAGGCATACAGAAATTTATATATACGATAAGAAGCAAAGGAGCGCTCCGGACGCTGCGCGCAAGGTCGTTCTATCTGGAGATCTTTATGGAAAATATGATAGACGAGCTTTTTGACAGGCTTGAGCTGTCGAGAGCGAACCTCATATATTGCGGCGGCGGTCATATGTATGCACTGCTTCCAAATACAGAAAATGTAAAGAAAATACTTGATAAATTCGAGCGTGAAATAAACCTGTGGCTTCTTAAGACGTTTAAAACATCACTGTTCGTGGCAACAGGCTACAGCGTATGCAGCGCTCACGCGCTGGAAAATAAACCGGAAGGTTCCGAATCGTATAAGGCTGTATACCGAGAAGTAAGCAGACGCATATCAGAAAAAAAGATGCGCAGATACAACGCTGCTGATATAAAGTATCTCAACTCAGGCAGCGCCGGCAAGGATGGAAGAGAATGCAGTATATGTAAAGCAGTAGATCATCTTAATGAAGAAAATATCTGTGATATGTGTGCAAGTATAACAAATATGTCAAAAGGTATACAAAACGACAGCTTTTTTTCGGTCATTTCCGAACATGAGCAAGGTAGTGTTCCACTTATGGACGGCAGATGGATGATAAGCGAGTCAGAAGAAGAGCTGAAAAGCCGTATGAAGAACAAAAAGACTAGCTTCGTAAGAGCTTTTGCTAAAAATGCGTTTTACACAGGTATGAACATACCGGCAAAGCTTTGGGTAGGCGATTATGCATCACCTAAAGTGCTTTCAGAGCTTAGCGATGAAGCAGCAGGAATAGACAGAGTAGCAGCTCTCAGAATGGACGTAGATAATCTGGGACAGGCATTTGTTGCAGGATTTGAAAACAAAAAGAACGGAGACAGGTATGTTACTTTGTCCCGTACAGCGACATTCTCAAGGCAGATGACTATATTTTTTAAGTATCATATAAACAGGATACTCAGTGCGTCAGAGCATACTTTTACAGGCAGCGTGATGCGGGGCGAGCCGCGAAATGTATCCATAGTATATTCCGGCGGTGATGACGTATTCCTGATAGGCGCATGGAATGATGTAGTAGAAGCAGCGATCGATATCAGAAACGATTTTATAAGATACACACAGGGAACGCTTACTATATCAGGCGGTATAGGGATGTACAAGGCAAAATTCCCTATACATATCATGGCATCGGAAACAGGCAGGCTGGAAGATATTTCAAAAAAAGGCGATAAGGACGCTTTGACGATATTTTATGATGAAGGATGTTACAGATGGAATGAATTTGAAAATATCGTACTTGGAGAAAAGTTCGATCTTGTAAGAAGCTTCATGACTGATTCCGATGAAAGAGGAAAAAATTTCCTTTACAATCTTCTTGAACTTATAAGAAACAGAAAAGAGAAAATAAATATCGCCAGGTTTGTGTACATGCTCTCAAGGCTGGAGCCCGGAAATGGTGCTTCTCCGGCGGCAAAAGAAAGCTACAGAAATTTCGCTGATACGATGTTCGACTGGATAAGATCGGATGAAGACAGCAGACAGCTGATAACAGCAATATATTTATACGTTTATCTCATACGCGGGGAGGAAGAAAAATGATACTGGAAGAAAAGACTTACGTAGATAAGGCAGAAGCAGTCATAGACAGACTCAGCAAAAAGACAGATAAAAACGGAAATCCTGTCAGGATAGTTACAACATCTAAGCTCAGAAACATACTGGCGATGACGATGGACATATACAATCAGGTACAGTCGGCAAGAGATGAAAAACTGACGCCTGAAATGAACAGCCGCATAGAATACCTGCGGGTAAGGATAATTTACGAATGCGGCAGGGAAGCGTCCGTAAAGGCGCTTGTCAGAGAAGCACAGATACTTGAAAGCTTAAGGGAGATAAACGGAAGCAGAAAAAACTTTATATTATTTGCGCATTATCTTGAAGCTCTTGTAGCATATCGTAAATTTGTAGGCGGAGACAGAGATCTGTAAAAGGAGGAAAAATTCATGTACGCAAAGATTCAGATATCAGGAAACATAGAAGTTATCACAGGCATGCATATAGGCGGTTCAGACGCATTTGCAGCTATAGGCGCTATAGATTCGCCGGTCATAAAGGACACATATACAGGACTGCCGATGATACCGGGAAGCAGCTTTAAAGGGAAAATGAGAACTCTCCTTGCCAAGAGATATAATGAAACTGTAGCAGATCAGCCTGACGATGATGCAGAGAGGATCACAAGGCTTTTCGGAACGTCTAAAGCCCATAAGCGCGGAAGACTCGTATTTTCTGATATGATATTGAGCAACGGTGATAAACTTTACAGCCGCGGCGTCTCAGGCCTGACAGAAATAAAATTTGAAAATACGATAAACCGTATAACCTCGGAAGCTACCCCGCGCCAGATAGAGAGAGTAATAAGAGGCGCAGAGTTTCCTCTTGATATCATATACGAGGCAGACGATGAAACGCAGATGAAAGAGGATTTTGAGACTATAGCAGAGGGTTTCAGACTTCTCGGATATGATTATATCGGAGGAAGCGGCTCAAGAGGATACGGCAAGATAAAAATAAAGGACGTGACCCTTGATACAGTAGTGGGCGAAGCCGATGAAAAAATGATCTCAGAATGCGAAGCTCAGATGAATGATTTTAAATAAAGGCATACAGGATGCCGCAGCCCGGCTGCGGAACAGTATGTGTAAAAGTGCTCGCGGCGACGCGGGAAAGCATAAAATGATTTATTGAGTATTAATGTAATGAAAGGATATTGAATGAAATATTCTGTATATAAGTTTGAATTTAACGCAGGCGTGCATATCGGTGATTCTTCGCTTGAAGACAGCGAGTTTCAGATACATGCGGATACCATATTTTCAGCGTTGTGTATGCAGGCTTTGCACGCAGGCGGAGAAACAGGGTTAAATGCATTTTGTGATATGGTGCGCAGAGGTCGTATAATGATATCAGATGCGTTACCGTATATAGGAGATACACTATACATACCAAAGCCTATGCTGTCTGTGCAGGGCGAACGTCATGGAAGCTCTGTTGATAAAAAGAATTTCAAGAAAATGAAGTATATACCTGTAGATAAAGTAGATGACTTTATAAAAGGCAATATAGATGCTGCTGTTGTAAATGATCATATGAATAAGCTGGGAAGCTCAGAACTGCGTATACAGGCTTCCATAAAGGGACTGGAAGAAACTCTGCCGTACCATGTAGGGGTATACCGTTTTGCAGAAGGAAACGGACTTTATATGATATCCGGGTATGAGAGCGATGAAGATAAGTATTACCTTGAAGATCTGTTGATAGCTCTGTCATATGACGGAATAGGAGGGAAACGTTCATCCGGACTGGGAAGGTTCACTCTTAAGCCTGCAAAAATGACAGAAAAACTGACGGCAGCGCTGCAGGATACATCCGCAGATAAATATATAACGCTTTCAGTTTGTCTGCCTGATCCGGAGCTTGATGATGATATGCTTGCAGGAGCATCGTACAGCCTGATAAGGCGAGGCGGATTTGTGTACTCAGCTGATTACGCGGCAGAGCCGCGCAGGAAAAAGGATATTTATTTATTCCAGCCGGGATCCGTTTTTGAAAAGAGATTCAATGGAAGCGTATTTGATGTTTCGGATGGCGGAAGTCATCCGGTATACAGGTACGCTATGCCGTTATGGATGGGGGTGCAGTGATGGATGGTTACCTTAAAACATACAAATTGAAATTTCGCACGATCGGACCTGTATTCATAGGAAGCGGAAACAAGATCGGAAAGAAAGAGTATATAAAAGCGGGAAATATCGCATATGTTCCGGATATAATGAAAATGTACGATGGCTTGAAGCGTATGAAGCTCAACGAAAGCTTTGAATCATTCTATCTGGATGGAAAAAAGTACAGGAACAGTCTTTCTGAGTGGATGCGCGGCAATAATATACAGAAAAGGGATTATGAACCGTGGATATCATACAGTCTGGATTTTGCAGCGGTAGAGAGCGACGGAAGGCCGCCTCATGAGATAATGACATTTATAAAAGACGCATGCGGTCAGCCTTATGTGCCGGGCAGCAGCGTAAAGGGCGCGATAAGAACAGCGCTGCTTTCAGGAATGTTGATAAAAAAACAGGCAAAAGAAGATGCAAATGCTGTACAGACAGAGATCGACAACAGCAGACGGAGCAAAAAAGATAATGATAAAAAATATTTAAGCTCAGAAACTAAAAAACTTGAAGTTAAATATTTTAATAAACTTGAGCGTCCCGGAACTAAAACGTATGATGCTGTTAATGATATGATGTCAGGCATGATAATAAGCGACAGCAGACCGCTATCAGTAGATGATCTTATACTTTGTCAGAAGGTCGATCTGAGCACAGACAACAATGATTCAGATTTGCCTATCCTCAGGGAATGTATAAGGCCGGGTGTCGATATAGAATGTACGCTCACTGTAGATGCGTCATTAAAGAAAAGGTTCGGCGCAAAGGGGATAATGGCGGCTGTAAATGAAATGGCCGGATTTTATAATAAAGTATTCAGGTCTAAATTTGAGGTTGATGACATCGATGCGCCGCAGGATGGTATAATATATCTCGGAGGCGGAAGCGGATATCTGACAAAGACGGTGACATATCCTTTGTTTGGAGAAAAACGCGGTGTGGCAAACACTGCAGAAATATTCAGGCATACGATGAAATTTGCAGATTTTAAAAAGCATAAGCATGATAGTGACGATAAGTACGGGATCTCTCCTCATATGTGCAAGATAACGTACTGTGACGGCGTACCGCTTGAGTTTGGCCGCTGCAGGATGAGCATATCTGAGTAGTTTTCCCCCGCAGGTTGAAATTACAGGGTTTAAGGGTGATAAACATGAAAAATTCGACATCAAAAAATGAATATGTGATCTTCCCCCGCAAACCCTGTTTGCAGCCATTGAATATCAACGCCTCTAAAAGACAGGGTTAGAAACATCAAAGCCCCGGAAGGGGACGAAAAC
>CAKQOE010000033.1 GCA_934255545.1 uncultured Clostridia bacterium
GCATCCCATTCTGCGACGCGGAGCGTTCCGTATATCAGCCGCCGGCATCGGCGTCCCCGTATTTACAATAATGTATACTTTTTAAAACGTAAGTCTCATCTGATTCCATACGACGTTTCCGTGAACTGACTCTGACACGCCTTCGTTTACGAAGCCAAACGTTGCGTAGTAGGGCACGAGCGCGTCTTTGCATGTAAGTACGAGTCCTTTTCTGCCCTGCGCGCGGGCATCCTCTATAGCGCGCTTTATAAGCTGTCCGGCATATCCCTTTTCACGGTACTCCGGTACGGTGTTTACGCCGAATATCATCTGCCACGCGCCATTCTCGTCATGCATCTCAGACCTTTCGTACATCTCATCCGTCAGATCCGCCCGATCGGTCACCATACCGTCAACGAACGATATGAGCTTATCCCCGTCAAACATCAGCCAGAAATGATCCCCGTAATGCTCAAGCCTTCCCCTGAGATCTTCCTCAGTAGCCGCTTCCGCCGGCGGGAAGCATTCAGCCTCTACAGCAGCTAGAGCCTCAAGGTCATCCATAACAGCAGTTCTTATAAGCATATTTCATATCCTCCTTATTCATCCATTCAATAATATATCAATATATCAGCTCAACGCGTTTCTGCGCAATACCGCAATTCGGGGCGCTCACTTTTAAAGCAGGCGCCCCGGTATCGTTTTATATTTTGTTTCTTTTTTATCTGCCTTTATTCAGAGACGATCAGTTTTCCTTATGTCCATGCGTATACATCGCAACAAGCTCATCCTGTATATCCTTCAAACACTCAAGAAGTATCGGGTTGAACGCGCCGCACTCTCCATTAAGTATCATGTTCATAGCCTGCTCATGAGAGAACGCTTTCTTGTAAACACGCTCGCTCACAAGAGCGTCATAAACATCAGCCAGAGAAACGACCTGAGCGGATACAGGTATCTCCTCACCCTTGAGTCCGTCAGGATAACCCCTTCCGTCATAGCGCTCATGATGCCATCTGCATATCTCCTTAGCGACCTTTACAAGCTCCTCATCCTGATAAAGCCCAATAGAATCGAGCATATCGTAGCCTATTACAGAATGAGTCTTCATTATCTCATACTCCTCAGGAGTGAGCCTTCCGGGTTTATTCAGTATCTTTTCGTCTATGCCTATCTTTCCGATATCATGCAGAGCAGACGCCGTAGCGATCATATACTGGCGCGCCCATGACAGCTTATACATATCTGTCTTCTGCACCAGCTGCTCAAGTATGAGCGCTGAAACAGAATTTATATTTACAACATGCAGCCCGCTCTCTCCGTTTCTGAACTCTACTATATGGCTCAGTATGCTGACCATGATCATGTTGTTCTTTTCCTTCTCGTATACCTGGTCAGAAACGAGGTTTATAAGCCTGCGCTGCTTCATATAAAGCTTTATCGTATTATAAACGCGCTGATAAACGACCTTCGCATCGAAAGGACGGCTTATATAATCAGAAACGCCCATCTCATAAGCGCGCTGTATGCAAGAACCCGATTCTTCACTCGATATCATGATAACAGGTATGTCGTCTATCCAGTGCTTTCTGTTCATATATGCAAGCACGCTGAAACCGTCAAGACTCGGCATGACTATATCGAGCATTATGAGCGATATGCCCGTGCCGTACTGCTCAAGTATGGATATACATTCCTCGCCGTCAGCAGCTTCCAGTATACGGAAGTCTGACTTAAGCATCTCGACGAGTATCTTCCTGTTCATCTCCGAGTCGTCTACGATAAGTATCTGCTGCTGCTTCATGACGCTCTTGCCGCCTGCCGCATCCACCGGATCAGCTTCATCCATACTTTCGCCCTCTATAACTACCATGTTGTGCTCCGTCTTTGCCATATACATAAGCCTGTCAGCACGGTGAACAGCCTCTACCGTTATCTCGTCTACAGCTATGACGCCGCCTATACTGACAGACAGCTGCATCCTCGGATAGTCCGGCACAGTCGCCTCCTGCACCATCTGCTGTATATGTCTCAGCTTCTGCGTAAACGTATCGACCCCAACGCCCGGAAGTATGAGTATAAACTCGTCACCGCCGTAACGCACGAGTATATCAGTCTTTCTTATACACTTTCTTATGATGCTTACAAACATGGCGAGTGCCTTGTCACCGGCATTGTGTCCGTACGTATCGTTGCACAGCTTAAAATCATCCATGTCTATGAGCGCGACTCCTGCCGATATGCTCCTCTGCCTGAGTTCGTCCTCAAAATACCGTCTGTTATACGCGCCCGTGAGCACATCCGTGTAAAGCTTTTTATCATATGCATTAAGCTTGCCTTCTATGAACTCACGCTCATCCGACTCTTCATCAAGGTCCTCGTCAAGATATTTTACAAGTTCCATGATATAAGGCTTTCCGTCTATCTCAACATATACAGCTGTCACATGATAAAGTCCCGCGGATGAAAGCTCTATCTTTGAAAGCTGTTTTTTTTCATGATACGCTCTGACAGGCAGACAATTCTCACATATAGTATCGCGATCGTCTGCTATAAGGCAGCTGCATACTCCTTCAAGATTTTCAGGACGCTCGCCGTTTTCGAGCGACATTATCATATCCTCGTCAAGCAGCCTGACCTCTGAAAATATCTCACTGTAGCATTCCATTTTGGCCTGCGCCTGTTCATATGTCATCACATTATATTTTTCCATAGCTCTCTAATTACCAATATTCCCCCGCACCCTGTCTGAAAATAAAAAAGCTTCCTGCACATTAAATGCCGGAAGCCCAAATGCGCATCTGAAACACGCCGGCCGGCCGGCGCACATCGCATATATATCAGTATAAATTTATTAAACGCTTAGTCTATCTGCTTTATAGCGTCAGTAAGCTTTACGTACTCTGTCTTTACTGCGTTAAACATCTCTTCAGAGCCTGTAGTATCAAGACCTCTGAGCTTTTCCGTAAGCTCCGCGCTCACCTTGTAGAGGTTGTCAAAGCCGAGGTTCAGGCATACGCCCTTAAGAGTATGAGCCGCGCGGAACGCTTTTTCGCCATCTGCTGCAGCCAGTCCTTCTTCAAGCTCCTGAAAGCTCTTGTCATCAAGGAACTTAAGCACGAACTTTTTCATCATATTTTCATTTAATAAACAGCCGAGGACTTTTTCATAATTAAGTCCAAGCCCTTCATAACATTCTCTGAGAGTCATATCTGTTCTCCTGTTTTATCTCAATATTGTTTTAGTGAATCATTTTGTATCCGTAATTTAAACCATGTAATACTTTGATTTATTAACTATAATAACACAATAAAACACACAGCATTTTTTAAACTTCTGCAGCACAGATAATTATACTCAAATTTTAAAATAATGTCCATGCATCGTTTGAAGTTCATAAAGTTAGTCACAGATAATTTTATCACACGGTTATATTTATGCAATATATTTTTCTTTTATATATAATTAATATTACCACGCAGTAAGCTTCGGGTCTTCTGACCCGCTTAATTCCGCGCCATTTAGCGCGGTATGACTATGCAGTCGTAGCGAACGGCCTTTCCTGTTATAGAATATCCCGGACGGCGACCTGCAAGGTACGGCCCCTTAAGCGGCCTTTTTATGATTATCCTGCGCGGCCCGGCGGCTTCCGCCGCCTCAAGGAGCTCGCTCTCGTCAGCTCCCTCGCACGGGCTTTCGAGCTGCTGGAGCAGCTGGAATTTCTTCTTTACAAGCGCGCTCTTCCTGCGTTCCGGAAACATGGGGTCGAGCAGCACTATGTCAGGCGGCTCGTCTGATCCGGCCATAGCTCTCATAGCGCTCACGCTGTCGCCCTCTCGCAGATCCATGCGGCTTACCGCGTCACGAAGCGCGTCATCGCTGCTTTGCGCCGCGCGGCGCAGCGCGTCCCTGAGAAGCGCCGCTATGACAGGATCGTATTCGTAAAGCTCGACATTATATCCGGTTGCCGCAAGCAGCAGCGAGTCCTCTCCGAATCCCGCCGTAGCGTCTACAGCTCTGAGCTGCCCGTCAGCGGCATTCAGTCCCTTTATCCTGGACGCTCTTACCAGAAATTCCCTTTCAAGATTGCTTTTTTTGAGTCTCGGCAGCATAGATGTAAGGTCTGCCTGCAATGATATCTTACCGTCAGTCAGCGACAGCCCGCTGTCGTCAAGCAAGAGCATGAGGCCTGTGCCCGGATCCTGCGCCGGCGCGTTTTCAGTATATTGCGCCTTTCCTGCGCCTGTATGCTCCGCAAGTGCTTCTGCTTCTTTTTCATACACCGTATCGGTGTATATCACTGTCAGCGGCCCGGCCGCTGCTTTTTCCGGTTCATTTGATCTATTTACATTTTCTGTATTTTCTTTATTCATTAAAATCCTCGTTTTTTCAGGTCGTGGACAAGATCCACGTAAAATTCTCTTACATCGAAGCCTTTTATATTTTCGCGGTTCAGGTCTATGACGTCTCCGTGCGATATGCCGCGGCTGCCGGGCGCTGACAGATATATGTAATTGCTGCCCCACTCAAATGACTCATGCCCTACGAGGCCGTCATTCTCACCGTCGAAAAGGTTTACGAACCTGTTTGTCATGTCTAGCGGGAAGCGGCCGCCTGACGGTTTTTTCAGGCATGAGCCTGTGCTCTGTATAAATACGCCCTGCGGATCTTTTACTTTTTTGTTGAACTCAGCGCAGGCGCTTGCGGTCAGGTCGCCTACCGCAGCGAGAAAATCAGGATCGTCGTCGCCAAGCTTTTTCAGCGCCGCATTATATGCTGACGCCACTGCAAGCTGCTGTTTCTCGGGTATCAGATTCAGAAGATAGTCTGCAAACTCGCAGCCGCGGTGCGGTGTATTGACTGTGGTGAGCGATGCGACGTAAGGCGATGCTCCGAGCTGTGACATGGCGTATCTTGAGTCGAGTCCGCCCTTTGAATGCGCTATTATATTGACCTTTTCCGCGCCTGTTTCTGCAAGCACTTCCTGTATGCGGTCTGCTATCTCGCGGCCTGAGTCTGCTACTGCTGCGGCTGACTGGTGATTTCCGTAAAATATCCGCGCTCCGTTTTTTTCAAGCTCTGCCGGTATGCGGCCCCAGTAGTTCAGATACCTGAAGTCCCTGAAAAACACTCCGTGGACCATCAGTATCGGGTATTTTGTGGCGCACATCTTATCACCTGCGCGTGCGGCGTCTATCATGAGCTTTTCGTTTTCAAAGTCTGTCTCGCGGCACGCTGTCGAGAGTATCTTTCCGAGCGCTATGAGATGCGCTATCGGTATCATGCCGCATATTATGCCTATGACGCGCCATTTTATCCCGATCTGCGCTGATGAGACGTATATCCTTATAATGCCGCACCAGAAAACGACAGCTTCTGCAGCGACAAGCGTTATCAGATCCGGTGATGCGGCCTTAAGCGTCATGCCTCCCGGCGCGAACGGCATAGCTCCTGATACGGTCAGCGCAAGGAATACCGCCGATCCGATGCATGACATGAGAAATATGATAATAAGCTCCGTGCCGCCACGGCACGTCCTGAGCCTTTTTTTCAAAAGCTTTTCAGCGCCGAAGTACGGTTTTACGCACATAAATAAAAACACGGCAGCAATGATGGCTATGACCCATGCGGGCGCCGCGCCCGTCTTTACAAGTATATACGAGTTCCCCAGTGCAACAGTCACAAGTGCATATATCACCCTTGTGATATATGCACCCGCGCCCCGTGGCGCGCCAAGCTGCGCTCTGTATCTTTCCGCTGTCTTTTCCATTTATTTCTCTCCCGGTCAGGTGTAAAAACTTATACTTTTTTGTAACTATTGTTATTACAAAGATGCTGCAGAGCTGATGAACATACGGATAAGCGGAGCGTCGGAGCTGAATGGTGATGCTGCCCGTGAGGTGAACAGAGCCTGTAACGTTAAAAATATGTTTGAGCGGAATGCGCGACAGCGCTTATAATGGTTGAATTTTCCGAAGGAAAATTCATTCTCTGCCGCGAGTTGTTTTTAACAAAAAGCTCTGTGAACCGAACGGAATGCAGCGTCCCATTCTGCGACCGCGGAGTGTTCCGTATGTTCATCAGCAGTACCGCATCCTGTACTTATAATAACGTATAGTATATTGCATTTATTTTATCATACACTACCATAGCAAATTCACCAATTACAAATTCATATTTCCTGTATGACGCAAAAAAGCCTGCGTTTATTCTGTGTATACGAGTTGATAGTTTATTTTATCATCTTATGTATATAAACGCAGGCTTTACAGTCATCTGACTATTATTTTTAATTGTATGGCTGTACCTGTTCCGTATCAAACGGGCTTGTACAGTCTTCAGTTTAGTTATTTTGTTATCATATTCTCATGAAATCTGTGCAGTATAGCAGCGATCTGGCTTCTTAAAGCGTCTCCGCGCGGGTCAAGAGTACCGTTACCTTTATCTGTTATTATGCCGTTCGCTACAGCCCACTGCATCGCAGGGACAGCATACGCGCTTATATCGGCGCTGTCGCTGAATCTGTTAATATCCTCTGAAAGCGCTGCTCCGCTTATTCCTTTATAAGAAGCGTAGCGATAAAGCAGCGCAGCCATCTGCTCGCGCGTTATATCGTCATCACAGCCAAATATCTCATTGCTGTATCCATTTACGATATTATTTTCCGCAGCCCATTTTACAGCTTTCTCGTAGTAGCTTCCTTCCTTTACATCCTTAAAGCCGGTCCGGCCTGACACTTCAGGCGAGCCTTCCATACGGTAAAGCACTGTGACTATCATGGCGCGCGTAGAAGTATCATACGGGCTGAATGTCTGATCGCCGGTCCCGTTCATCAGGCCCTTTTCCTTTACGTAGGATACATCATTAAAGAACCAGTCTACGTCTGACACATCCTTAAACTGCACAGCCGGTGACGGCTGCTCCGTTGTTCCGGGCTTATTCGGGCTTTCGCTTATTGATGCAGGGAGATAATTAAGGTCTATGATCCTTCTCGCAAGCTGCTTGTTGATGTAGTCCATGACTACTATGCCTGTGCGCATGCTCTGTACAGCGCCTTTCGCAACCGATGGCGTAAATTTAGAGTCATTATATATGATATTATTCATATATTTTGCTCCTCCGAGAGGCGATGCTCCCAGACTGTCGCTCGTCGTTTTGCTTGAATAGTTAAACGTAAAATCTTTTTTGTCTATGCTTGGAACAGTTTTTCCATTTAATGTCTTAAGATCGCCGTTCAGCTGGTCTATCGTGTTCATCAGCTGCGTCTTTTTGTTTCCATCAGGACTTGAGTAATCATCCTGTATGTATACCGCTACTCCGCTGTCTTTGTCAGTTATCTTCTGGGCGTAATGATCATTATCATTATATCTGTCATCCCAGTTTGATATGTCAGGGCCCGTATAGCAGCATAAAAGATTTTTCTGCGCGTCATCGATGCCGAGATCACTTATATTGAAGTCAACACGGCTCAGTATAACGATCTTTCCTCTTACCTGTCCGAGCGTCGGAGACGTCATATCCTTTCGCGCGTCTGACGCGCTGTTTTTATCTGACCATTTATAGAAATATTTTGATCTAGTACTGTCATTTATATAGCGGAGCAGTATATTTCCGAGACGCTGACGTGTTTCTGCGCTGTCGCCGTCATCTATTTTAAGCGTCATCACGATAGTTTCTTCAGGATGCTTTTCAAGGAACTTTATCATTGTGTCTACGACGCTGCTGAATCTCTTATTTTCTGAGCTGTCGCCATGATCCGGCGTATGACATACAGTAGACTTGTTGCCGTGGATAAGGACCATGTCTTTTGAGTCATTGTTCCACGCCGTGCGTATGTCGAGCGAGCGGATGCCCGCATAAAGCTGCTGCTCTATAAAGTATTTCTGGCAAGCTACAACGTTATAGCCTGAGTTCCAGCTGCCCTCGACATTCGTCGTACCTGAATCGTGCGTACCCGGTATGTTTATCTCAGACAGATAACGGTCGTCAGGCAGCAGGCTCATCCAATTCGCATATTTATCATATCCTCCTGCATCGTTTGCCGCGTCTCTGTTAAGCACCTGTATACGCCAGTGGAACGGATACTTGCTTTGGATAGTATTACATCCCTCCTCGCTCCATGAATTCTTTTTCATGGCGGAGTTGCTTCCCGGATCCTTAAAATAATTTTCCGGAGCGAGATAGATCCCTGAGTTTTTATTCTTTATGTAAAATGTCTCAGGATCTCCGTCATTGTCCTCTTCAAGATAAAATTTCTGGGAATCGGAATCCTTATATGACCATACATGCACGTTTGCTCCCGGTTTCTTGTTACGGTCCTCTATATCCCAGTAGCGCCCTCCGCCTGATTCGCGGAAATTCTTGCACTGCAGCCGAAACGTCCCGTTTCCTGCGCCGGAGACATAGAATTTGTCGCTTACGCCGTACTTCCATGTCTGTACGTCATTTCCGTTCGCAGTCCCGCTGCTCTGCGCAGTCAGCTCCCATTCTGTAGTAGCGACCGCGATACGGTTCCCGTTCTTATCCCATTTTTCTGCAGGCGATATGACACAGTAATCACCGTCTCTGAGATAATCCGACGCTGTACCTGAGCCTGACGCTGCAGCCGCAGGCACCGCCGGAAACATCGACAACAGCATTGACGCCGCTGCCGCAATGCTTACAATACGTTTTTTCATAAACTTTTCCTCCGTAATAACACATTAAATAATTAAAAGATCAACCAATGTATAAGCTCTCATATCCTGCGCATGCCCGGCATGCGTCTCACAGCACCATCACACCATATGCAGCCTTTCCGCCATCTCTTTAGCCTCGCTGCGGCGCTTTACGCCGAGCTTCTGCAGTATGTGGACTACGTGCGTTTTTACTGTCGCCAGCTTCACGCCGAGTATGTCGGCTATCTCCTGATTGCTGCGGTTTGAGCATATGAGCTTCAGTACCTGCTTTTCAGCCGGTGACAGCTGCTCCTTCATCTGAGGCTGCGGCCGCAGGAAGTCAGGATAATTTACCGCCTGTTTCCGCACGCTGTCAATGACTCTCTTGATGAACGCGTCCTGTATCTCATGATCATCTGACACTGACGGCTCGACCTTTGTAAGCAGCGGCAGCACCGCTGACCCGTAACACGCTATCGGCTGTATGTAGCCAAATCTCTCAGATATTTCCAGTGCCTCACGGATCCTGCTCTTCCACTCTCCGTTTCCGAGACGGAAATACGCTATGCCCATAAGAACGTTTGCGTTTATCAGATCGATAAACCGCCTGCACCGCCTGTAATACGGCATGAGCGCCGACAGAGTCACGAGCGCCGGCTCCGGTTCGCCGCGCGCTATCTCCACCATGGCGCGTGTCACGTACCTGTACCTCCACATCGTTCTCAGCCGCTGGGCGGCTGCAGGGGGCGCTTCGTCCCTGTACCATCTTTCCACATTTTCCGGCATTCCCAGGCGCAGCCACATACGGCATTTCATTGCGTTTATATTAGGTATCAGCCGCTCCTCGCCGCGTTCTTCAAATTCACAACCGAGCTTTTCCAGCATGTCGAGCGCGCTTTCTGCGTTCCCCTGACGCATATGCATGAGCGCCATGACAGCCGTAGCTGCAAATTCTGTGTCCGGCGTTCCTCTCCTGTGTATCTCAGACATCCCGGCTGCGAGCCGCATCATCCCCTGAAGCACTTCCTCATCCCGCTCAAAGCTTATCTCGCACGCGGCGCATTCCGCAAGACCTACCCCGTCTCTGCCGAGTATCCTTTCAAGATCTTCGCCGAGTATTTTTTCTATAATATCGTTTTCAACAGTCCATTCCGACAGATCCTGCCCTCCGTTCACCACGCTCGGCATCATGCTCGTCACTGAAAAGCGCGGGATCTTCACTCGCTTATCGCGTACCAGCTCATAAAGACCGGCAACATTTTCCGCTATGATGTCCGCGCTGCGATGCGGCAGCGCTATATCGAGATACAGCAGCTTTCCTGATATCTCGTAGTATTCGCTGTCATTTTTATCCAGCCCTGCGGCGTAATTGCTAAGCTCCCTGTACCACCTGTCTGATGCATCGTAGTCCATATCAAGCGCTGTAAGCATGCTCATCCCGAACATAAGCGACGGAGAGCACAGCACATCGATCTTTGGGATGTCGTAATAATACTGCTCAAGCTCATAGTACTGACCCGTCCCCGGGTCGCTCTCGGCATTCCTTACAAGTATGTCCAGCACGCGCCTTCTGTCGCCGCTGCGCTTATAACACTCAAGCGCCTTTGCGTAGTCGCTCTTGAGCTCGTAATAAAGACCTGCTCTGTTGTACACAGACACCTGTTCTTCCGCCGTATACTGCTGCTGCATCTCCCACATCAGGAATTTCCTGAACTCAGGCCACATCTGATACTCCTTTGTATCTACGCTTATAAGCATCCGCGTCTCATGAAGTATGATAGATATCTGCTCGTGGACATTGCTGTCACCGCTGACGAACTGCGCAAGCTCAGAATTAAAAGTCTCGAATGGAGCTATATCGAGCAGCAGCTGCCTCAGCTGAACAGGGAAGCGCTTAAATATCGCATCCTCCATATAATGAAAAAGATCGTGGATGACGGCCTCGTATATCTCGTGTGTGTACGGAGTCCCATCCTTAAGATAAGGTATCGCGCCTATGACGCCCGGCGGATAACCGTGCGAATCTTTCATTATGAGTGACAGCTGGCTTTCGCTTATATGATTCCCTGCCCGCTCATGGATCATCCTTACAGTCTCGCGGTCAAGCACGAGATCGCCCGGACCTATGACAGCCAGCGCGCCTGTAAACTGAAACGGCATGAGCCACCCCGGCGTCACCCCTCGGCTCATTATCACGAACCTGACGCCTGTATGTTCCCTTATCCATGACACGACAGTCTGCTGATCCTTTTCATCGCTCAGCTTCTGAAAGTTATCTATCGCTACTGCGTCGCAGCCTCCTGGAAATGGTCCGTCTGTAAACTGCGGCTCCTCCGCGTCGAACCAGACGACATTTTTGTCTGCCAGCATTTTCCGCGCGACCGACGTCTTGCCAAAACCGCAGGCTGCGCTGAAAAATATGACGCGGCACTTTTCCCACGACTGCCTGAATTTTTCCGCCAGTGACGGTTTTATAAAGATCTCATCTCTTTCTCGCATGATTTGTTCCTCTGAAGATATTTCAGATACTTGCCCTATCTCTTTTACAACTATAATTATAACCGCATCTCGTCAACGTGTAATCCACCCAAAGGATGATTTCAGCATGTTTTTGATAATGCAAAATTCAAACGGCTGAATAAAAGATCTCCATCCTGATGCAGATAACACTAGGATGGAGACATTTTAACGAGTTTGTTATTTACGCCCGTTCGTTTTATTTAATTTTTTTAATGCAGGTATCATGCATGAGCCTGCTGCGCGCGATACAGGAATGTAACTATCTGTGATAGTCAGCAAATCTTCCGGATGACCCAAATGCTGACCCGCAGGCTCGCAAATAGTCAGCAAATCTTCTTAATGACCCAAATGCTGAACAGCAGGCTCGCAAATAGTCAGCAAATCTACCCGATTCCACAAATGCTGACTTGCTTGTGATCATACATAGACATTTGCGCGCCACAGGAATATTTTGCAGCATCATGCAGAATATATATCTATGATATGAATAGAAAATAAATTGGTTGAAATTCAATATGGTTCTACGTTATATTTAAACTTGGTATTATATTAATAAGTTCGCAAAGCTGCGCCCGTACACCGGGCGAGTACCCGGCCGGTGACGGCCGCTTCTTTTTTATCCGACAGTTACTTCTACATTTTTACCGCTGAAGGCTACACCGTATTTGTATATCGACCTGATCCCGGCCGCAGTCAATTCAGTATCGTATTTCTTATCGTTTATCTGCTGCAGCGCAGCTTCAGACAGCTTTTTAAGCTTTTCATCGCTGCAATTTTTTTCAGCCTTCAACTCGATAATAACGCCCGGAAGACCTTTTTTCACAGGTTTCAGCTGTATATCATAACGTCCGTTTCCAGACTCCCTGTTAGAAGTCACGAAAGCGCTGCCCATCAATGCGCACAGACCAAGTATAAATCCGTGATAGAAGTTCTCTCCTGCAGTATCAAATGAGCTCACCGACTGGATAAGCAGCGTCTGGATCTGGGTTTTCAATCGCTCATTATCACCTGAAAATATCGCTTCCTGTACGGCAACAGCTGTTGATCTGGGAATAAGATGCTCAAATCGCTGTAATATTTCCTTGTTGTATACAAGTGATATCTCCCGGTTTGGCAGTGAAACCTCGCACATAAGGTCTCCATTAAATGACATCATAGTTTTAATGACTTTCAGATAGCCTGTCATCAGCAGAAAGCTGTAGATCGTTGACGGGTCCTTTCTGATCTGAGGATATATCACGCCTGTATCTATAAACGTCATAAATGACTTTCCGCTGACAAGTGATGTAAGACGTTCAAATATATCACTGTCAGCCTTGGACAGCACCTCGCCGATAATATCATTACTGCCTGTTGATACCCAGAACGGTCTTGGCTCGCACTCGTTGCTGAAATAATTGACAACTGACCATGGATTGAAAATTTCTGTTTTTCCAAAACGATATCCGTCATACCACTGACAGATCTCATCGTATTTACCGGCAGCGCTATAATATTCTGCCATCTGCATGACTTCCTCAGCTGTAAATCCGAAGTAAGAGCTGTATTTATTATCCAGCACAGAATTTATGAGCAGGTTGTTCATCCCGCTGAAAATACTTTCCTTAGCTACCCTCAGGATACCTGTTAAAAATCCGAATGACAGATGCCTGTTATCCTTGAAACCGCCTGAAAACAGATTCCGCATAAACTGTACGGTCTTTTCATAGTAACCTTTTATATGTCCCTGCTGTATCGGAGTATCATACTCATCTATGATGATGACCGGCGCAACGCCATAATGACTGTGAAGCATCGCAGACAATTCAGACAGCGCCGAAGCTGCCTCTACCTCACTGACATTACCCTCTGCAAGCTTTGTATAGACTTTCCTGCTGTACTCGTCACATTTTTCACTCGTCTTCAGCTCCAGGTGACGCTGTGTCTCTTTAGAAATAATATCTCTAACAGCTGCAAAAGTCTCTTCCCATGTATCAAACTTTACATCCTTGAACGTCAGAAATATTACAGGGAACTTGCCCTGATAGTCACGATACTTCTGCCCGCAGGCCCATATCTTTTTATCGCGGAAGTATACTGATGTATCCTCGTCGTTTTTTTCAAAATAAGTGCGCATCATGTCCATATTAAGCGTTTTTCCGAAACGGCGCGGGCGAGTGAACAGCGTTACCATTGGCCGCTCATCAATAAAATCCCTTATCATCATCGTTTTATCGACATAGTAATATTCCGATGCTGCCAGAATATAGTTTGACACACCTATCGGTAAGGGGAGCTTTGGCATACATTCTGTTTTCCTGTAAGCGCCCGTCCTGATCCTCTTATCGGCTGGTTTCTGCGCATTAGCTGGAATCATCCATCGGTTGCCTCGTTTTTCGGCGCCGGCTATCTCACCGTCCTTGCATAGCTTTGACACCCTCCGTTCAGTTATATTCCAACGTTTTGCTGCCTCTTTTACCGACATCATTTCACCCATAGTGTGACACCTCCGCTCATAACCATAAATCACACTGATCCGCCGAGCTTTTCAAGAGCATGCTGCGATTCAGATTTCATACATAAAGTATGAATGTGCAAAAGAACTTTGTCAACTAATAAAAGAATAATATCGTTTTATCTTATATATTATTCTTTTATCGGATAAAAATAATAAAATCTTAACAGGAGGCGCCCGTCTCCGGGCGAGTACCCGGCCGGTGATGGCCGATTATTTTTGATTTTAGATCTCAGACGCTCCGTTTATCCGTATTTTCATCAGCAATTACGACTCTTACATGTACAAAAAAGTATACTTTTCTGTAAGTATAGGATGCGGTACTGCTGATGAACATACGGAACACTCCGCGGTCGCAGAATGGGATGCTTTTTTCCACTCGGTTCACAGAACTTTTTGTCAAAAATAACTCGCGGCAGAGAAAGAATTTTCCTTCGAAAAATTCAACCATTATAAGCGCTCAAACATATTTTTGACGTTACGGGTCCTGTTCACCTCGCGGAAAGCATCACCATTCTGCTCCGACGCTCCGCTTATCCGTATGTTCATCAGCTCTGCAGCATCTTTGCAATAACAATAGTTACAAAAAAGTATAGCATCCTGTAAATGCTGACCATCATGTACGGAAAGAGTCCGCAAATCACCTAAATGACACAACTGCTGACACGCAGACTTACAAAATGTCAGCAAAACTTCCGGATGACCTAAATGCTGACCCGCAAGCTCACAAATAGTCAGCAAATCTTCCTGATGATCAAAATGCTGACCCGCAAGCTCGCAAATAGTCAGCAAAACCGCCTGATGGCCTAAATGCTGACCCGTATGCTCGCAAATAGTCAGCAAATCTGCCTGATGACCCAAATGCTGACCCGCAGGCTCGCAAATATTCAGCAAAACCGCCTGATGGCCTAAATGCTGAACGGCAAGCTCGCAATTAGTCAGCAAATCTTCCGGATGATCCAAATGCTGACCCATATGCTCACAAATAGTCAGCAAAACTGCTTGATGACCCAAATGCTGATCTGCAGGCTCACAAATAGTCAGCAAAACTACCCGATGACCCAAATGCTGACCCACAGACTCGTAAATAGTCAGCAAAACTTCCGGATGACCTAAATGCTGACACGCAGGCTCGCAAATAGTCAGCAAATCTTCCGGATGATCCAAATGCTGACCCGCAGGCTCGCAAATAGTCAGCAAATCTACCCGATCCCACAAATGCTGACCCATATGCTCACAAATAGTCAGCAAATCTTCCGGATGACCTAAATGCTGACCTACAGACTCGCAAATAGTCAGCAAATCTGCCGGATGGCCTAAATGCTGACCTGCAGACTCGCAAATAGTCAGCAAATCTTTCGGATGACCTAAATGCTGACACGCAGGCTCGCAACTTGCTTGTGATCCATACATAGACATTTGCGCGCCACAGGAATATTTTGTAGCATCATGCAGAATATATATCTATGATATGAATAGAAAATAAACTGGTTGAAATTCAATATGGTTCTACGTTATATTTAAACTTGGTATTATATTAATAAGTTCACAAAGCTTCGCCCGTACGCCGGGCGGGTGTGCGGCCGGTGACGGCCGAGGTTATGTATACATTTACTGGTGGAGATATCTTATTTATATATATTTGATTTATTTTATATTTTCGCATTTATTATTTAAAGGAAGTGATCTGAATGAAGATAGCTGTATGCGATGACGACCGCGCCGAGCTTGCGCGTATCGCTTCCATACTTGACAGTTACAGAGAGGAACGCGGGGTGCCGCTCGTGCACAGTGAGTTTTTAAGCAGTGTGGAGCTCGCGTCTACGGCTGTGTCGGCCGGGTTCAACATATACATACTCGATGTGCTCATGCCGGCGCTCAATGGGATAGAGCTCGGACGGGAGATCCGCGGGTTTGACAGGGCTTCGTCTGTGATATTTCTGACGTCGTCGCCTGAGTTCGCGCTTGAGAGCTACTCGGTGAAGGCTTCTGACTATATTGTAAAGCCTGCATCAAAAGAGCGGCTTTTTATGGCGCTCGATGATATACTTGAGCGCACTGAACAGGAAAAGGAAAAATTCATAGTCGTAAAAAGCAGCCTGGGGCTGCGGAAGATACTGCTCACAAAGCTTGTATGCGTGGAAGCTTATGACAGAAAAGTAATTTATCACATGCATAACAACGAGCAGCTTGAGTGCTACGGGCGGTTTTCGTCTGTGTGCGACGATCTTATGAAAAACCCTGAGTTTATGCTGCCGCACAGGTCGTTTCTTGTAAATATGAAGTTCATAAGTACGATCGGCGCCGCCGACATGCAACTGCAGAACGGGCAGACTATACCGCTGGCGCAGCGCAGGGTCGCTGATATAAAAAAGCATTATCTTGCTTTCCAGATGGATGAGGTGCTGTGATGAGTGTTTCTGATCTTCTTGATTTTGCCAATTATGGGGCTGTATTGTTTTTTGGTATAGTGTTGTCGCTCTGCCTTGCGGATCTGCCTTTTGCGGAGCACAGGAAGGCGTATGCTGTAACTCTTGCAGTTTTTTTTGCCGCTCAGGCTGTGTTTTACATCCTGACTGACAGCGCCATGCTTTACAGGAGCTACCCGTTTCTTATACATATACCGCTTATACTGATACTGCGTTTCTTTTTTAAGAAAAACATATACATATCGACGATAGCGGTTCTGTCGGCTTATCTGATGTGTACGCCGCGCAAGTGGATCGGGACTCTCGTATCATCCTTTTTTGATTACGACCCGACTGTATCGAGCGTGACTACTATCATAGTCACTATACCGCTGCTCCTTCTGATAATAAAATACATATCGCCCTATGTCGTAAAGCTGAAGTATGAAAGTCTGTCCATGCAGCTGCTGTTTCTCGTGCTGCCTCTGGTGTATTACGTGCTTGAATACACCTTTACAGTGTATACCAACCTGCTTTATACGGGCGGCGCTGTTATAATCGATTTCTTTGACAGCTTTATCGTGCTCCTTTATATCATACTCAGCTGTCTGATACTCGACCTTTCAAACAAACGCAACAGCGCCGAGGGAGAAAATCTCCTGCTTTCTGTCACTGCGTCACAGGCTCAGAAGGAGATCTCACAGCTTTACCGCTCGCAGCAGCAGACGGCAGTATACCGCCACGACCTGCGGCACCATATGAATTTTCTGCAGAACTGCATAACAGAAAAGCGCTATGACGAGGCGCTTTCGTATATGGAAGGGATATGCGAGGATCTGGAGTCGCACAGGATCATCCGCTACTGTGCCGACGAAACGCTTAATCTGATATTTTCATCATACGCGGAAAAAGCCAAGGCTGAAAATATAACTACTGTCATATCGGTCTCAGCGTCTGACTTTTCAAGGTTCCAGAGCGCCGACCTGTGCAGTCTGTTTGCAAATGCGATAGAAAACGCGATAAAAGCGTGCGCCGAAGTGCCTGATCCTGCAGACCGAAGCATAGACCTGCGCGTATACGAAAAAAGCAGCCGCCTCTGCATAAATATGTCAAACACGTGCTCAGGCCTGCCTGAGTTTCAAAACGGCATACCGGTGACACGCGAAAAGGGCCACGGCATAGGTGTAAAGAGCATGATATCCATCGTTGACAAATACGGCGGCGTTTACGGATTTTCCGCCGGTGACGGCGAGTTCAAGTTTCAGGCTTCGATGTGATAAAAATCAACGCCGCTCAATATCTCATTTTAATTCAGATACCTGAGCGGCGTTTTTAGCTTTATTTAACTTTTACCATACAACGCTTCTTGAAGAAAGACACGCCATAACATATTATGGTATCGTATTCGTCTTTATATTCTTCTGCATACATGCGCTCGTCTATCTGACGCAGGGCTGCGTCGCAGGCTGCTGACATTTTTTCCAGTGTGGCGGAATATTTTACTTCAAATATCGCTATGCGGGCGTTTACAGGGTCGCTGACTACTACGTCGCTTCTGCCTTCGCCGTGCTCTTTGTTTGACTCTACGATATATCCCGCTCCGGCGAATATTCCCGCCAGGAACGCGTGGTAAAAGTCTTCTTTATAATCGTGATAGCTTATAGTCTTTCTCAGCAGCGCCGTCATCTCAGCTGTCAGCTGTTCGCTGTCTGCGTTCCATACTGCATCAAACAGCTTTTGTCTGTTCCACGCTCTGGCGCTGTCGTCGAACCATTTCATTATAGTAGTCTGAAATATTTCTTTTATCTCTGCGTTCGGGATCTTAAGAGCTGACATTCCTGCAGGGATATTTTCCTGCACAAGTTCATCTTTTATTTTTGTAAGATATCCCGTCAGATACATGATACTCCACAGGTTATCTTCAAACGAATGCAGGTAGTCATACGTGAGGTCTTCGTCAAGCCTCTGCATTATATATCCGCCTGAAAGCAATGTTTCCAGTTTTTTTGTTACAGATGCTCCTGAACTCTCTATAAATGAGCGTATTATCGCGTTGTCACTCGTATTTTTCCAGTAGCCAGTTGGACGCGCTGCAGGATCATACTGCAAGTCGCGCACATAGTTCATAACATCCCACGGGCAATATATGTCAATATCTCCAAAACAGTAGCCATCATACCACGCCTTTATGTCGTCGGCGTGAGCCGTCGTGCCGGTATCTTCAAGCAGTCTATCGACTTCATTCTGAGTAAAGCCAAAATATTCATTCAGGCGCGAATGGCTGATAGTATCGGAAACAAAATTGTTAGTTCCTGTAAATATACTTTCCTTTGCAATCTTGAGACATCCGGTCACTACTGCGAAGCGCAGTGCCTGATTGTCCTTGAGCGACTGCATTATTCCCTTCATGATATCGAGCATCTCTGCATAATATCCGTTTGATTCAGCCTTTGCGACAGGAACGTCATATTCATCCATTATAAGGATTACAGGCTTTCCGTAATATATCTCCATCGCTCTCGTCAGCGACATTATGCTGTTCTTTATCTCGGTAACGCTTGCGCTCTGATCTATTATATTTTCAAGTGTCTTCCTGTCATACTCTGAAATTTCATCGCCATCGAGAATGTATCTATGTTCCGCGCATATCTCAGTAACGACAGAGCGCAGCATAGCGTAAGCATCTTGAAAATTCAGGCCGTCTACGCGCTTAAACGATATGAACAGCACCGGCCATTTATTCATCCATCCGCTGCAGATATCCTGATTTTTTGAGATATTCAGTCCCTCGAAAAGTTGTCTGCTGTCTTTTCTTATGTCAAAAAATTCAGCCAGCATGTTCATCGCCATCGTTTTACCGAAACGGCGCGGACGCGTGATAAGCGTGACCTTTGCCCCGCTGTTTCTCACAAGTTCTTCTATGAGGCCTGTTTTGTCAATATAATAATATCCGTTTTTACGAATTTCTGAAAATTCAGATATCCCTACAGAAATATTCACTCCCATGGCCGATCCCGCTCCCTTCCCGTAACAATGCGCTTTTTAAGGCATTATAACACGACGGATACATCATTACAAATGCCTCAGGCATGGCGCCCATCACCAGGCGGGCAGAAATCACCTGAGCATATCACTTTATTCATTTAGTGTAGTCTCAAAATAACAGCTACCACTTATACCTTAATTTATGTTCCGCATAAACCCTGTAATCAAGTAGCCGTTCTTTCTGAAGCCTTCCTATAACAACATATGGCATAACATTCTGCTGTCTTGCAAATTGCTTTATTGACACTATATCAAACTTTCCGGATTCAATAAATTTTTTATATACAGTTGGATCTATCAATTTATCAGCAGCAAACAGATCTGCTGCATCTTCTTTTTTCTTATCGCTTCCATCATCCAGAAATTTCAGTGACCTTCCGATATCGTCATTAATTATATGGCCGATCTCATGGAAGAGTGAAAACCAGAAGATATCAGCAAATGCACCTCTTATAGTAAGCACCATCTGATAACTTCCATCTCTTTTCTGTGAAATATATCCCTGTACCGGAGCACCTCGGAAATTTTTCACTACAGAAAAGTCTATTCCATACCTTCCAAAAATTTCCTTTAACATTTCTATCACTTCATAAATATCAGACTGACCCACAAGCATTACATTCTTAAGTTCAGATATCAACATACCAATATTATCTTTTTCAAATTCAGTCTCTACAAATCTGTCATCAGATGCAATTTGGCACATACGTACCCATGCCCCCAATACATATCGATCAACAGTATTATTAGCCATTCTAAATGCACCTGCCGGTGCAATATTTTTCAAATTGGCTATATTACTTATCTGAAGAGCTCTTCTCAATGAAATTATTGATTCCTTTTTTGTTTCTCTTGAAGGTATTTTACCCTTAGCCCTTAACTCTTTTACAACATCCTTTAAAACTTCTCTTGCTGTAAACTCTTCATCAGTAACAGTATGTTCTTCATTATACTCCATGAGTTCCGCATCATAATTAGCCTGAAGATTTAGCCAAAATGATTTCGGGATCCTCAAAGCATACTCTAATGCTACTGCAAATTTTGCTGAAATATCTTTCTTACCGGCAATAACATTACTTACATAAGCAGGTGTCACCCCCGTGCATTCTGCAAGCTCAGCCTGCGTGATCTCACGCTCTTCTAAAACATCTGAAATCGTCTCTCCCGGATGGATAATTAAATCAAGGGATATACCAGTCTTCTTTACTGCCATGGTAATCGCTCACTCCTTCCACTTCAATTTCTGTACATATCATAATAGTATCCTGCGTCGCATTAGGCTCTATTATTAATCTTGCATGTGCTGCAACATGTAGTGAATACCTGATGTTTTTATAGCCTTTCAACTGCTCCGGCTTTCCTGATCCCAATGCTAAAAAATCCCCAAAACACTCAGCTGCCTCAAGTCGATCCATATGCTTTTTTATCGTTCGGACCCGATCAGCAGGTAGATGTTTTTCATTTTTCTGTAATCTGTAAAGTATTTCTCTACTTTGCTGTTGGCTTATGTTATATTCAATAATAACCACCTCACATAGATTAACTAATTGGTTAATCTATATTAGCATGTGTATCTTTAATTGTCAATTTACTGATCATAAATGCCTCAGGCATGGCGCCCGTCACCGGGCGGACAACGATGCCCTTAACAGATCACATGTTATTTAATATCAGCTGCACTGAATGTCAGCGGCTGCATTGTTGGCTTCCATTTCATGTCAGCCGTAAATATACTGCAGCTTATGATTTCTGCATGTTTTCGATAATGCAAAATTAAAACAGCTGTTCGCGCGCCGGGCGCGCGCAAAAGGGCTGCCGTCCTGAGATTTCAAAACGGCAGCCTCTGTATATTTTAATTCATTCAATATTTAATTGTACTTTGTGTTTCTATACCTCTTTGTATTCTTCCGGATCTTCATTAGCATGTTCCGTACTGAGTATCTCTCTGAGCCTTTCAGGCGTTATATCAAGCAGCTCAGCGAGTTCATCGTCATGCATACCTTTCGCTTTCATGCGCTGTGCAAGTAATCTTTCTTTCTTTTGTTCTCCTTTTTTTTCACCTTCGAGGTATCCGTCTTTTCTGCCGATATTATACTGTTCCTTCTGCAATCTTTCAAAGTTCAAATACTCCACCTCCGTTTTACGGTCGTACCTTACTTTCTGCACCTGACGGTTAAGCTGTTTTATAAATGTGCTCCCAATGCTTTCTGCTTCTTCGTCTGTGCTGTTTTTCAGGTATCTGTAGAATTCTTCTATCTCCGGCTCGCCCGGCCTGTCTGTCAGCACCAAAACCACTGAGCCGTCATCCAGCCTGATCTCATTTTCTTCCTCACAGATCTTAGTAAACGTATACCTCTGCCTTCCTTTTCCAAACGGATCGAACAGGCATACGAATATGATATACGTATTTTTAAGCTCGCTGTAATCAACGCCACGCGCCAGCGCGTCTATATCCATCGCACTCTGGTAGTAGCGGCTCCTTTTACTTATATTATATTCATCCCGCTGCTGCATTTCAACGTTATACAGCGTTCCTTCGCCGCCGTTTTTGCCATCGTCGGCATAGACGTCCATCCTTATCCCTTTTGCGTACATGTCCGGGATAAACGTCTTCTCATACTCCGTCATCTTGAGTTTCCTGATCTTGATCTTAAGTACCATTTCCAGAAACGGCTTCAATATCTCCGGATCGCTCATAACCTTTACGAAAAGAAAATTGTTTGACAGATTCGCTTCCGCAAGCGGTTCAAAACGGTATCCATGCACAGATGCACTGTCCGCATTTACTGTGTTCTTCTCATACTTTTCCAATATGATTCCCAAACCTTTCTCTGCTTTACGCAGTCTTTTGATAGATAGTTTAATTGCTTTAATTACATTTATTAACTGTAATTTTATTACATGTATCATATCAATAAATTACAGAATTTGTCAACTAATTTCTTACATTTTATTGATCTGCTGTTCGTCAAACAGTTTACTGTTCGCGCGCCGGGCGCGCTCTGGCCATGAAATATTTACTATTGAATCCGGCAAGTCTGGCGTTTTAATAGTTCGTTACTTTCAAAGAACCTCTTACTTTATTTCCAAAAACATGCATATATACAAAAATAGGAATATTCTATATAAAACACGAGCGAAAAGTCGTACTCACAACTTTCCGCTCATATTCATTACACAAGCTTCATTTATATAACCCTTTTTTCACAACCTTATATAAATAAAATATATTTAATTTTATTATTTAATATCAGACATATCAAACGTCACCTCAGTTCGAGTTGGCTTCCAGTTTGTATCGATTGTAAATATGCTGCACTGGATGTCATCTGTTCCTATATAATTCATAGTCAGTTTCATGTCACTGCCTGATGAATATTTCTGTACAGCTGAGGCTATCTGTTTTCCGTTTCGATACAGGGCACATATTGCATTTGAAGTATTATTTTTCTTGCACCACTCTGCTGTCATTAAAACAGTTACATTTTGCTCATTAGGCTTATATGTGACGGTTATACCGTTTTCAGGGGAAGAAGTATATCCCACATATTTCCATACAGCATATAAATCTGTAATAGTTTTATTACTTATCTCAATATTGTCCATATTTTTATATTTAATCGATGAACTGTTTTCTTTATCTGACCAACCTGCAAATTCATATCCTGATGGTATATCAATATATTTTTCCGCTGTAGGAACTTTAATATTTAAAGACTCCTGCCCATCTTTAAATTCATTGATCTGCTGCATTATAATATTTCCATTTGATTTAATCTGACCTATACCAGGATGATATCTTACTACTGCAAAATCAGATTCCTCAAATACAAAATCAGAATACATTTCATTTATTTTATTTAAATCAGCTTTGTATTCACTTCCCGGTGCATACCAATTCCCTTTACATATATGATTACATGATTCGCCACTTTCGCTACCATCTTCATATCTAAAATATATACTATCTCTCCAGCCTGTAAGTATACCTTTTGAATCATTTTTTACTGATTTAGGGAGTGTTATTGTAGAATCTGTATATTTTTTATACTCTTTCCCATCTTCAAACTTACCAATAACAGAATTTACAACCGTATTCCCCTTATCGGCCTGTAACCATGATGCTTTTAAAATTGTATCTTCTTCAGGTTGGTACATATATGCCAACGGTATAAGATCTGAGCTTGAAGCGTTTAGCCAGTTTACCTGAATATATCCTTCATCTACTTTAAAGATATAATCACTCAAATTGATCGTATATGGATACTTATCCTCAATTACTATCGCTGACTTTCCCTCACAATTCCCACCATCTCCATCTAATATAAGAGTATATTTGTTTACGGATATTGCTACTCTGTATATGACATCTTCATAACCATTTCCAGAATTTATAGTATTTGTTGATGTGTCAATCTTAGTATGATTGGAATATGCATATGTTTCAGGTTTACCTGCGATTGCCCACCAATCTTTATCGTTTCCATTTCCTGTATTCACTACAATATCATTAGTTCCAAATATAAGCTCATTTTCATAATATATGCCAACAGTAGTATACATATAATTACTATTTCCATTTATCGAACTATCACATGATATATATATACTGCCGCCATAAATCCCAGCACCATTGTTATTATTACTGCTATACCCTCCTTTTATATATAATCTGCCATTTACTCCATAATCTTCAAATAAAACAATTTCATCATTCTCTGATATACCACCTTTAATAGCATCACCTGCTACGGCAGAAACAGAATTTCCACCATAAAAATAACTATCACTATTCGAAAAATTCTGAATATAAATAGAGTGTTTTGCACTTACTGCAGGCTTGCCTTCATAATTTCCAATCCCACTTCCACCAGTAATATTTACAGAACTATTGATAATACTTAATAAAAGGTCTCCCTCTGCATATATACCATAGTTATTCGCATTTCCATTTATAATTACTCCATTTTTAGCTTCTACTATTAAGTCTCCGCCAGCGCTAATCGTACCTCCATTATAGTTATCCAAATGTAATGTACTATCCTCTGCTGTATAATTCCAATTATCTCCTTTGGCATTACTATTAGATTTAAAAGTAACAGATCCTACATTTATAGAATACACTTTATTAGTAGACAAAAGCATATACTGTCCATCATCAAATCGTTTTTCATTTAAATCAATCATACTTGTATTATTTGAATATGTTGAATGATTTACATTATACATAGACTTAATATTATCACTAATACTTACATTTGCATTCTTTCCCAAGCAAATATTATCTGCAAACACAGGCTGCGCCATCATAAGCAGCATGACTATGACAAGATTCAAGCTCAAAAGCTTCTTTTTCATAAAATAACCACCTCTCTTAAAATCTAAAACACATATTTAAACTTTTTCTCTCGCAGTTTCTCTCTTAACATAAACATCATTGATCATAATGCCGACAACGATCCACAGATACGGCGCCGACACAAGGCAGCTTATCCCGAAAAATGCCTGGATGCAATAAGCCAGTATTGCACTGCCGCAGACTGCAGCCACAGGCCGTCTGTCACTTTTCCTTATCCAGTGCCATGCCAGCGCCAGGAGCGCTGCTATATAAAATATCAGAGCTATTATTCCCTGATTGACGAGCACATTCAGGTATTCATTATGCGCAGCATCAATACTGCTTGTTACAGTCTGCCCTATAGCTTCATTGAACCGGCTGAAGCCTGCGTCAAGCCTCATCGATAAAGTATCCGGCCCACCGCCGAGTATGATATGCTCAGGCACCAGCGGCAGCGTATTTTTCCATATGTATAATCGCCCTGTAGCATAATTGTCATCAAAATTACCATGCATTATCTGTGACAATTCATGCAATGACCCTAGAAGCTGCGCCCCGGCGCAGTAAATTGCTGCCAGAAATACCAGTACAGCTACTGATATCATCGCATATACAGCGCAACGCTTTTTCCTGTCCAGCCTGCAAACAAGAGGCAGACTAAGCAGCAAACCTGCAAATACACCAAGTATACCTGCCTGTACCTTTTCCAAAAAAAGCAACGCCGTACTCAGCAGAAGCGGCACTACAAGCAAAAATCTGTATCTGCTTTTCATGCGTATCATGCTCATAAGGAACAACGGTATTGATACACAGAGCACCGCCGCCATCTGATCGACATTTCCGACAGTTCCGAGGAATTCCCCCGAATACTTTACGAACGCATCCGCGTACGACATACCCTCCGGATAAAGTCCGAAAGGGTTATATCCCGCTATCTGAATGAATGCCAAAATACAGTTCAGCGACACAGCCGCTGCAAACACAGCTATGTGCTTCCACGACGGCACATATGATATGGCTATAAATACAGCGCACAGGACGTACAACACTATAGTCACCGCGCCCTCACGCCTGACGCCGCCCCACACTGCCAGGCTGCGATACTCAGAGCACAGAGCTGACACTACAGTAATGACCGCATACCCAAGCATAAGCCAGCCTACCGGTGGCATACGCTGAATGACATTTTTAAACCCGCCCGACTCCGCCGCTCCAACTACGACCAGCTCCAGCCTGAGCAGCAGCGATATTCCCACATATCCGGCAGTCAGTACTGTAAAAAGTACAAACTTTGACTGCGTTATATGCTCATAACCGCCGGTGCCCGGATACAGCAGATATATACTGCACATAAGCATTACGTATATACTGGTTACAGCTGATATTATTTTATTTTCTTTTGATTTTTTTGAATTATTTTCCTGCTTTATTTTCATTTTCACTTTAGTCGATCAGTTTTAATAGATCTGTATATTAAACAGTTATTTCAAATCTGCCCTGCAAATTTCTGATTGCAGACTTAACATTACCTACCGGAGAATATTTTTCATCAAGAGCAAATAATTTTACCTGGTAAGTTTTTTCATAATCGTTTTCATCAAGAATTATATTTACTGATCCATTTATATCTGTTACAACGCTTAAATTTTTCAGCATTTTTCCATTATTATCATAATATGCAGCGTAATACGTTCCTGAACTCTGACCAATATCATTGAATTTTATATATCTGTCTTTCCAGTCAGCTTTCTCCCATATTGCATATAGTTTTTTCACTGCTCCATCTTCAAGCGTTATAACGTCCCCTGGACTATAATCTATAGTTGATGTATCCTTTTTTAATGACCAGCCAACCAGTGTTTTATTTATCGGAGATTTTATTCCTGTATCATCACGTGCATAAAGATACAGATCTCCTGATGTAAATGATTCTTCTGCAATCACATTTCCACCACCATTTATCTCGCCATCACCCAGATAATAATATATAGAATTATAATTTACTGCAGAAAATGGTTCCATGATCTTTATACGACTGTTATCCCTTTCAACTTCATGTCCCGATGTATATATTCCATTCAAGTACAAAACATATTTTTCCCCGTTCTTATCTGTAAGTGTCTGATATCCTTTATTTTTCCAGTTATATTTTTGATCTATCCAAATGTCAACATTCATTTTATAACGAACTAAATCACTGCCTGATGAACCGAAATAATTATATAAACATGACGGTAATATCGTTTTATCAAAATCACTTATCGTCATATATACCTCTCCTTGAGGCGATGCCGATATCTCCATATTACTACTCGTTGGAAACGTATCTGTAACGATCACATCACCATTATCAGCGCTAAACCATCCTGCATAAATAATTATTTGTTTTTGTCTATACCCGTCAAGTAAATCAGCCTTATTATAAACATAATAAGGAGCATTCTTATTGGTATACCAGCCTTCAAACAGATAGCCCTCTCTATTTGGCTTATATGAATTCAGAATTGTTCTGTCAGCCAATTCAACTTCCATTGTTATAGAGGCCTTTCCTTCTATAATTCCTCCATTAGCATCTAATGTAATATTACATATTTCAGGTTCTGTTTTTAGATATATCTCATTTTTATAATCTCCTATAGTACTTGTTCCAACAATATAGCTGAAGCCACCACTTCCTCCACTGTTGCCACCACTTCCTCCACTGTTGCCACCGCTTCCTTTATTGGTACCATCTCCTGGTGAACGTGATTCCATCCGAACTGTATTGTATTCACTATCTCCGACATAATACTTATAAAGTCCATTGTAAATAATTAAATAATCATTCGAATCAGAAGTACATATGACTGCAGGCTTGTTTCCACCTTTTAATTCTAAATGTCCGCTTTTGAGTTCAACATTTTTACTGACCTCTATCGCACTTCCATCTGTATCACCTATTATCCGTATACTTCCTTTAAACTCAGATTTTATAATAACACTGTCGGCTTTTACTGCTGCTATCCTCTCACTCCCATATATGCTCAGACAAGCTTTGCTCTCACTATCATACAATTCAGCTCCTCTATTAAACAATGATACTGTTTCTGCTGATACTGCATGATGCTCTTCACCTGCATACATATCCAATTTACTTCCAGTTTCAAGCTCAATATACAGATTTCCATCGTCATACTGTATGCATGGTGTATCTGTACCAGTGATCTTATTATTTCCTGATGCATATATCTGTAAGGATTTTATATCCTTCTTAAAGACGATTCCTGAACCGGTATAATCATTTAAATATATATTCGCAGGTCCATCTTCGACATACTTATTTACACTATAAGACCATCCATTCCCCTGAGCATCCTGATCTGGGTCATACTGTATGCCATCAACTATAAGTACATCCGTATCACCTGCCGCCGCTTCAATATTAAAGTCATCTAAATTTGATTCTGCGTAAATAGGCAAATATGAAACACTTAATAGTAGTAGCAGTATTAAATTTAAAGAAATCAATTTTCTATATATATAGTTCATAATACTTTCATTAGCTCCTTTGGATATCAAACCCTCCGCTTCCATTCCTGATAGCTGTCTGCACAGCCTGTACCGGGGAAAATCTGTCTGCACTCATCGCGAACAGCTTTATATGATCTATTCTGTAATATTCTTCCTGTCCGCACTTGACTGTAGCATTTCTATCTGCATCAGGAATGACTTCGACCGTTCTTGTCTGCCTGCCTTTTGAATCGTAAAACGCTGCGTAACATAAGCCTGTATTTTCACTTATGCCGCTGAATGTTGCAGTTTTATCACCTTCATCTTTATCTACCCATATGGCATATAAATTTTTCTGATCGCTATGATGACCATTTACTCGG
>CAKQOE010000034.1 GCA_934255545.1 uncultured Clostridia bacterium
CAGTTTTATCACCTTCATCTTTATCTACCCATATGGCATATAAATTTTTCTGATCGCTATGATGACCATTTACTCGGATAATATCACCCGGCATATAGTCAAGTGTATTCAGATCTTCATTTAATGACCACCCTAACAGCCTTTTTCCATCTGGAGGTTTGATGTCTGTATCATCCCGTACATATAGAGTCAAATCACCTGATGTATATGACCATTCGTCGATCACATTACCATTTCCATTTATCCTGCCATCGCCTAAATAATAAAAAAGCGATCCCAATACGCAATCCCATCCCTGTACATCAAAAATTCTAACTCTGTTTTTATCATTATCTACCGTGCTTCCGGGCGTATAAATACCGTTTGAAAATGACCAGTATCCAGTACCATTGATATCAGTTAATTCTTTATAACCGTTATTTCTAAAATTATATTTATCATCTATCCAGAGTTTCTTAGGCGCCTTACTCGTTTCACTTGATGAATACTTATAATATATAGATGGTAAAACTGCTTCATCAGAATTTCCGCATTTTAAATAGTCACCACTGCCATCAGATTCAACGCCATAATTATACTGACTGTTATATCTTATCACGACATCTCCCGGATCAATTTTCAGCCATCTGGCATATATCGTTATTGTCTCGTTTTCCTGTTTTGCCGTAATCGGACTGTTATTTGGGCATTTAGTCTTAGCATTATATGGACCCGAATTATTATAATACCAGCCATCTAATATATATCCATCCCTTACAGAATCATAAGATCCTACATGTAATCCATCCACTAAATCACTTTGAATTTCTATATAATTTTTTCCTTCGATCCTGCCGCCATTAGCATCTACTATAAACGTTGATTCCTTTGACTCAGTCCTTAAATATTGTTCGCCATTGTATACACTTATTTCTTTATTGTCATCTATACCAGATCCGGCATAATATCTAAAATATTGTTTTGTCATATAGCAATATTCTTCTATCTCCTCTGTGTTACATGTAATCGCAGGTGCATTATTTCCTTCGATCTGCAAGTGCCCACTATATAACTTTAGCTGTTCTTTTACTTCTATTGCACTTCCATTGACGCCACCTGTTATTTTTATTCCGGATCTCCAATGGGAACTAAGTGTAATCTTATCCGCCTTTATTGCTGGAATATTTTCACTTCCAAAAACATTAACAACATTTTTATTTAAGGCATACATATAATCACCACTAGCATCTATATCTATTTTTTTTGCTATTATGGCACTATTATTATCGCCAGCATAAACAGTCAACGTACTATTACGGTGAATGGAAATATCTAAATTTCCATCTATATTCTGTATGGCAGGTGTATCATTTCCTTTTATGATATTGTCCCTATACACGTCTACCAACAAGACTCTGCCATTGTTATTGTATATGATCCCTGAACCTGAATAATTTTCCAAATATATCTGACCATAGTCATCAGCCTCTGGACACCAATACGTCCATCCATTACCTTCGGCATTTTCGTTCGGATCATACTTTTGACCATCAACTATAAGATATCCTGCATCGTCAGTTTCATCATACATAGCTGCCTGACTTTCGTCACTATATGCAATAACTTGAGCGGGAATTATTGTAAATATGACCAATATTATTATATTTATAGAAATCAACTTCCTGTAAGTAGGATCTTTAATCATCATTTTTATTCAGCCTTTTCTCATATAATGTATTTTGTAGATTTTTAATCATATTGCACATACTATATTTCTATATCAAATCCTCCATCTTTATTCTTTACCGCCGTCTGTACAGCCTGTACAGGAGCAAATCTGTCCGGACTCATTGTGAACAGCTTTATATGATCTATTCTGTAATATTCTTTCTGTCCACATTTAACCGCAGCCTTTCGATCTGCATCAGGAGTGAGTTCAACTGTTTTTATTTGTTTACCCTTTGAATTATAAAATGCTGCATAACATAAACCTGTGTTTTCACTTATGTCATTGAATGTTATCGTTTTATCTTTCCCGTCTTTGTCTGCCCATATGGCATACAGATTTATGTTTCTATCACCGGTTTTTACTTCTATTTTTTCACCAACTTCATAATCAAGAGTTGACGCATCTGGCTTTAACGACCAACCTATCAGTTCTTTGTTATCAGGATTATCTATATACTGGTCATCAATTGTATATACACAAAGGTCTTGAGAGGTAGTTACAAGTTCCTGTTTTATTAAAGTTCCACTGTCATAGGTATTCATACCGCTTAAATTATAAATTACACAATCTATGGCTTCAAAATATGGTACGAATATTTTAATATCACCACTATCATTTTCTACTTTGTCACCTGCACGATAAAACCCTTTGGTTGTTAAATAATACTCTTTACCATTCAAATCCGTAAAAACTTTTTCCTCAAGGTTATCTCTATCTGCCCAAAATGTTTGTTCATATTTTCTGATAGTCCATTCATATTTCTGAATATCACTATTAAATTTATTCCAGCCTGAGTATAGAGAATATGGCAGTTTACATTGATTTTCGTCTGTATTCAGCTTCACATACTTAGTTCCATCCGATTGTGCAGCGCGGTAATTGTCATGAGATGACAAATCTACTGAACGTCCGCCAATATCATTAGTAGCATCGACTATAATGTCACCCTTATCAGCTTTAAACCATCCTGCATATACAGTGATGTCCTTGTCTTCATTTTCTCTGACTGTTTCACTTATATTTACAGCATTTTCAATTTTATTTTGATTATCTTTATTCTTATACCAACCTGAAAATATGTATCCGTCACGGTTTAATGTATACTCGCTCAAATAATAAACACCATCATCATCCGTAATAGTATATCTGCCCCCAGTAATTGCGCTTCCATTTTTTTGTAGTAGATAGTCATCCAGCCGATAGGCTCTGCTGAATGAATATTTCTTCATTATTTGATTATTCCCATTTACAGTTCCTTCATTAGCATCAATAGTTAAATTGCATTTTTTCTCAAGAAATTTTAGATATTTTTCACCATTATATTTTTCTATCAGGCTTAAATTATTTTCATCATTTCCTGCATACAATTTATTATTTCTATTGTAAAATCTATCAAGTAAAAGTGTATTTTCATAATCATTAAGTTCGCTTATAGCTGCACTTTTTTTACTGCCATATAAAAATATATCTCCTGATTTTAATTCTAATTTATTATTTACTTCTACAGCACTTGCATTTGTTCCACCATATATATTAAATTTATGATCACAAAGTGATTCTAATCTTACATTATCAGCCTTAATTCCGGGATTCCCAGTTCCTCCTCTTATCTCTAATGACCCATCGGCATCAATACTATAGTTTATACTTATTATAAGATCACCATTAAGATATTCGACAGCGGGACCATTGTTGCCAGTTATTATATTTTCATAGTCTAATATAGTAATACCTAATATTTTAGAATCGCTTCTTGAATAAATAATCGGTCCACCATTATACCCATATAAATACAAACTGCTCTTACCACCATAACCATCAGGATCATACGACCAACCATTTCCTCCTAATTTTTCTCTTGCATCATATTTAACACCATTGATAATAATATAATCCTCACCACTTGCGTCATTTGTAGATGCCATTAAACTTTCATTGCCATCTGCAAAAGCGGTCGTAGAAATCATTGTAAATACTAATATCAATACTATATTTACAGAAATCAAACGTTTATAAATACAATTTAAATGCATTACTATTTTAACCTCACCCATCAATAGATATAAAACTATATATAATCATAGTCTGTCAGCTTTCCCAGATGATTTTTCCTGTAAGCGGCGCACCTCCCTCTGCATCTGTTATATATAGTCCAACTGCTTCTATTTCGCCTGCGGCTGTCACATCCAACCTAACACTCGCCCGTTTGCCATCAGCATATGGTGTGAGCTGCAGTTTTTTTATCGATGTCATTTTACCGTCTGCATCATACTCAGCCTGGAAGGCTGCTATACTGTTGGCATTTCTTCCTGCAAGGTATATTTCTGCTGTATCTGATACATTAAGATCTTCCGGGTACGCGCACCATACGCCTGACTCCGTATCAGACGGTGCTGTGTGACCTGATCTGATATTTTCATCAAGAAGATATCCTGTAAGCCCTGCACGCGTCCCGCGTGTGCATGATGCTCCGCTTTTAATGTACATAGTCGGAGCATCCCTGTCAGCCGAAGCCTTTCCGATAATATTTACATTGTCCCACTTAAATGACGCATCTTTTTCGGCTGTTACTGCAGTTTTATCAGTGCTGAACATCAGGTCATAAACATTTTCATCTGCACTGTCGATCATAAATGCAGAGCCCGATGGGATAGTGATCTCATCCGCTGACATAACTGTATCCTGCTGTATGTTCATCTCAACATTCTTTATATATGGACCGATCTCATAACCGCTGATAACGTATACGACCCCATTACCATATCTTTTAAGATCGACCATGGCTCTTACAAAGTCTCCTGATATCTCAGCTTCAGCCGGAGTCAGGCATATATCAGTTATCTGCATATCAACTCCGGGATATTTTTCTTCAACAAAAAGTTCAGGGAAATCAAATTCAACAGATGAGTTTGATAACAGCTTTCCAGTCACCCTATGATCAGCGGAGCTGTCGCCCGTGAAATATTTATTATTACAGAAGTACTTGTACATAGTTGTATTCACATAATATTTTTCATCCTGAAATTTAATGTCTTTGTCAAAGTCATCCCATGTACAATCTATCGCATACCATTTTCCGTCTATCCTGATATAATTCCACGCATGATTATTACTTTCAAACTGTCCGGGAACTGATGTACCGCACCCTGCTACAAACATGCAAGGCAGTCCGACCGCATTACACAAAGCCTTATATGCTTTGGCATAGCTTTCACACACTACACTATCATGGTCTGCCAGCAGACCGTAGGCATTATGTGGAAGCGCATACGGATATTCTGCCTTATATGCATCTTCATTATCAACATATTCATTGTTATATTCAGTATGAGATGAAATATAATCATATATGTTTTTATATTGCTCTATTTCAGATGCATCGTAATCAAACTGCTCTTTAAAATCATTTACGCTTCTGTTAAACTCCGTTATTCTCTGTGCACAGTCATGCAGAAAAGTTACATTATATACCGCTTTTGTATAGTTCTGACCCATTCCCTTAAAGTTCACATTAATTACGGTAAAATATTCCGATTCCGGTTCATCATAAAAAAATGTATTACATCCGGTAAAGAAATCACATCCGGATATATCTGAACTACCTATGTTTAACGACGATATATCAACAACGATCTGCGCTTTGCCGGACGCTATCTCTTCATCCGTAAAGGCACGCTGCCCAAATGCCTTATATACAAGATCCTGCAGCGAACCTTCTTCAAACTGCGCGCCGTACCCCGGCGCAGACTCATCAAACTTAAGCTTTACATTTTCTTTGTTTTCATCGTTATCACTCGCATAAAGCGCAATATTTCTGTTCTCATCAATGATCTTCGATCCATCGGTGATATCCTGAAGCCCACCGCACTTTTCCTTCGCCGGGTCATACGGAATTTCAATATTCGTATTCTCCTGATCTCCCAAAACCTTCGGCGCCGCGTCAGACTGCGCATATGCAGCACATGGCATTAATGATGTAATCATTGCCGCTGCCAGCAGCGCCGGCAGCAGCTTTTTTCTTATATTTTTCATAAATCTATATCGCTTTCATTCGTGCTGTATCCAGAACCTACACTCTCAGCTCTTTCGCCTCATACAAAGGCTTTTTACTGTGATCCATATAAAACAGCTTCACTGTACAGCCTGATGCCAGTTTCTCAGATGTAAGAGTGACTTCAGTTCTGCCGCCTGCATCTATTGAAAAGCTTTCAAGCATCTGTCCGTTTTTATTGTATACAGCAGCTTTGAGCGTGCCCTCTGCGCCTCCTGTATATACATCTATAGTTTTTTTATCAACATCTGCAGAAATTATGTCGAAGCTTCGCTCCGCAATAGCAAAATCGCTGAAACTAGTCAAAACTATCGAAATATACTTTTTACCATCTTCAGTAAATACTCTTGTTCCCGGTACTTCTTCATATGTTCCGTCCTTATGGAAATGAAGCATTACTAAAAACGCCGGATCCATGTCATCAGGAACAGGAAGTATTATCCTTACCGGTATTTTCAGATTCTCAGGATCATCTGCATTATCAAGCGTCATTGAGAATTTCAGTGCATTCTTATATAAAGCCGGAGGAACTGTTCCTTCATCGGCTGGGCCAATACTCAGCTCTGCATTTCCAGTTTCTGAATTAAGATTTGCTCCTATTATCATGATATTACTTGTATCGAGCCAATCAGGCGCATTATTGTTATTTATGTATGCCAGATGTCCCGTTTTTTCTTCAAGGGCTCTGAGTTTTGACATAGTTCCTGAGTCGTATCCCCAGTAATCATCATCCATGAGCATTGCTTTTTTGAGGTTTTCTGTACCGTTGGCAGCTACAGACTGTTTTAATTCCTTCTTCTGCTCATCAGTAAGCGCAGTTTCGCTTTCATATTTCTGCACAAGCTCATCCAGATTCAGCTTTACATTTTCAAAATAATATACCGGACTGAGCTCTGACCATTCGCTGCTGCAGGCTTCCTCTATATTCATACTGAGCGTTCTGACAGTAAAGTAATATTTTCCCTCTCCATATTTCTGAAGTGCATAACTGCTGAATCCATCTTCACCTGTTCCTGAGTATCTTTCTTCTTCGTTAAGTGGATATATCGCAGTTGAACTATCTACACGTTCATATTCACCTGTGCTTTCGTCAAGGTAATAAAACTGGACACTGTATCCATAAATAAGATCCTGATCTGATGTCGCATACCAGCAGCATCTTACATCGTTTGCATTATTTTTCCAGTGCAGCTCATCAGGTGCATTAAGCTTTCTGCTAGGTTTTTTGTACTCCCATACTTCTGATCTTGCGATATCGCTGCTATCGTAATTCTTGCCGTCACCCTTCATCTGTACTGTAAAATAATATCTTCCGCTGTCGATATTGAATGTATTATCACCTGAACGTTCATTTATCCAGTCCTCACCTGCCAGTATCGCAGCATCGAGGACGCTCACTACTTCATAGTTGCTTTCAATATTACCGTCGTGTATAGTCTGACTGAATACCTCTGTATCGTTGTCAGCATTGTAAAGCTTCAATATATATACATACTGATTTGGCTCACTGCACTTCCAGCTCATGAGACCCGGTATATCATCTTCTACTATAAGATTGCCCTTTTCATCAACACACTTTCCCCATACAAGGTCAGTCGGTGTTGCCAGCTTCGGCAGACCATCTGAACTTTTTTCTGCTATTGCAAAGTCACTGAAGCTTGTTACTATTATGGAAACATATTTTTTGCCATTTTCAGTAAATACTCTCGGTCTCTGCACCTCTTCACAGCTTCCGTCTTTCTTGAAATGGAGCACTGTTAATGACGATGTGTCCATACTGTCAGGGATCGGCAGTATTATCTCAACAGGTATCTTAAGATCTGACGAATCGCCTGCATTATCGAGCGTCATGGAAAATTTAACAGCGTTCTTGTACAAATTCGGAACGACACTGCTTTCATCGGCCCGGCCGATGCTCAGCTTTGCATTTCCTGTTTCTGAATTCAGATTTGCTCCTATTACTGAAATACCGTCTGTGCCAAGGCTTGTGAGCCATTCCGGAGCAGCTGATACATCTATAGTCGCAGAGCCGCCTGCTTTATCCTCAAGCATTTTCAGTGTTCCTATATTTTTCCATCCATCTCCGCGGTAATCATCGTCAGCCAGGATGGCTGCTCTGAGATTTTCAGTGCCGATAGCTGCAACATATTTTTTCATTTCTGCATTCTGTTCATCGGTCAACGTTTCGTCATCATTATATTTCTGGATTATGTCATAGAGGCTGAGCGGCTTGACTCCTTCCCTATACTCATGCTCAGAGCTGAGCACTGACCACGAGCTGCTGCATGTTTCTTCAATATTCATGCTAAGAGCCCTGACTGCCGCTACGTATTTTCCTTCACCGTATTTGCTGTAATCGCTTATAGTTCGATCAGGATGTTCATCGTTTCTATCCCAATCATTCAGCATATCTGAGTAACGGTCATATTTCGCCAGTTTGTATTCCCCCGTGCTTTCATCGAGCCAGTAGTAATCTACAACGTATGAATATATAAGGGACTTATCTGACGGTGCCGTCCAGTGAAGCTCATCACCATCCCAGTAAAGGTCAGTAGGTGAATCGATCACCTTATCAGGCTTTTTGTATTCCCATATATCCGACTTTATTACATCGCTGCTCTCATATTTTTCATTCGGATCCTGCGACTGAACTGTAAAATAGTACCGACCGCTTTCCATTTCAAATTCAGGCACTGCAGTACCTGAATCTATACTTGACTCTCCGCCCATAAGTATGTCACTATATGACACATATCCACTGTCGGTTCCAATACCATATCCTGTATGCTGCCATATTTCCTCGTTATTATCAGCGTTATAAATCTTTACATTGTATACATATTCACTTGAATTATTGACCTTCCAGGTCATAATGCCCGGAACAGTCTTATCCGTCATATTTCCGCTTTCATCAGCGAATTTTCCCCAGGCTACTTCTGTTGGGGCTGCAAGTTTTGTTGAGCTGTCAGATGCTGCAAATGCTGTAAATGTCAGCGCTGTTATCACAGCGGCCATCATAAATACAGTAATTATAAGTTTTTCCAAAATTTTAATCATATTATTGTTTTCACTTTCATCTCACATTTAACAGTAACTTTCCAATCAACTTTCTAAAGATAAAATTTTTAAATATCATTGTTATTCAACCTTAACATCAAAAGGCGGTCTGAAACACAAAAGTTCAGACCGCCTTAAAGTGCGCACCCTCGGTACAGTTAGTTTTTATTTGAATTATCAGAATATAGCGCGCCGGGCGCGCCCTGTATGCTGTACTTCAGGCGGATCATTAATTCAATTTTACTTCTTTTCCAGATAACGCATGATCATAGCTGCGGCCTGGGCTCTTGTGGCGTTGCCCTGCGGGTCGAGTGTTGTTGCGCTTCCGTTACCTGTTATGATGCCGTTTGCTGTAGCCCACTGCATCGCCTGCTGTGCGTAGCCTGATACTGATGCTGCGTCTGTGAAGTTTGCGAGGCTTCCTGTTGTGGCAGGCTGGCCTGCGTATCTGTAGAGCATTACTGCGAGCTGTTCTCTTGTAATGTTTGCGCCAGGCTTGAATGTTCCGTCTGTAAATCCTGTTACGATGTTATTTTCTGAAGCCCAGTTTACTGCTGATGCGAACCAGTCGCCCGGCTTGATGTCGCTGCATGACGTGTTCTTTGCAGCTGTCGGCTTGCCTGCGTTGTTGTAAAGGATCTGCGCGAGCATCGCTCTTGAGAGCGTATCGTTTGGTCCGAATTCATTCTTGTTGTAGCCATTCATTATGCCCTTTTCCACAACATAGTGAACTGCTTCGTGGTACCACTTGCTCTGGTCGATATCCTTCATGTCTGTGCAGACTGTGTCATTTTCAGCCTTCTTTGCAAACTCAGCCTTTACTGTTACGTTGCCGTCCGGCATAGTGAACTTGTATGTGCCATCGCTGTTCTTCGTAACATCCACGCTCTTTCCTGATGCGTCAGTTACCTTTACTGAAGCTGTTTCATAGCCTTCAGCAGGTGTCGCTGTGATCGTTACAGTCTTGCCCTTTTCTACTGACGAAGCACTTGCCTTTACAGTACCGTTCGTCGCTTTGTCAAGTGTTACCTTGTATGTAGTGACTGCAGCACCGCCGCCACCGCCTCCGCTTGATCTCTGAGTGATCGTGAGCTTCTGGTCAGGAGTTGTTATCTTACCTTCTATATTAGTCGATGTGATCTCTGCGTATACTGTGTATGTACCCACTGCCGTCGGAGCTGTCTCGTCAGTCCACTCTTCAGTTACTGTTTTTTCTTCACCTGTAGCCTCATCCTTTACAGTTTTCTTTATGAAGACCTTCACTTCTGCGGAGCTGTCTTCAGGAGTAAGCTTAACTGTTGGTTTTGTTATGCTTCCTGTCTTCTGATTAAGATCCGGATACTCAAGCTTAACGTCCGTTGACTTGATCTTTGTGATAGAAGCCTTTACCTCAGGTAATTCTTCAGGGGTAGTATAATTTGCTGATGAAGCCCCATCAAGCTTGATGCTCTTTACAGTTACGGTCTTATTTGTACCTACTGTAGCGTCAGCAAATTCGCCCGTTGCTGTTGCTGTTACTGTATCGCCTGCTACAGCGCCGCTTACATTTACTGTAAGTGTCGCATCTTTCTTTCCGTCATATGTCTTATCAGCAGCTGTGATGCTCTCGATCTTAAGCGTCTTCTTTGCTACTGTAAGTGTTGCTGACCGCTCGCCTGCGGCGTACTTGCCTGCTACCTTTGCTGCCTTTGCAGTTATAGTTGTCTCGCCTGCGCCCTTGATAGTTACAGCGCCTGTAGCCGCGTCTATCTCAGCTACCTTTGTGTTGCTGCTTGACCATGTTATAGCGCCGTGATCTTCTGCTTCATCGCCATCATTCGTTGTAACAGCTGCAATTGCCTTAAATGATGCATCGCCGTATGTCCTTCCGTCAAGTCCGCTGATAGCGATATTCTGAGGATCGCCGTCTGTTATCGTCAGTACGATAACTCCTGTCTTTGCATCTTCCTTGTAGTTTGCGTCTGAAGTTTTGAAGCTCCAGTAAATATTATGATTTCCAACTTTAAGCGCCTTTACATCTCCGGCCGTAAGCTCTCTGCTGCGATTCGAATCGCTGTAGAACTTAAGTGTACCTTCAGGCTTCTCATTTGCAACACCTACAGTTGCAGCCTTAGGCAGGAACGATACGTTTTCTGTTCCTTCCTTCACTGAAACACTCTCTGCCGAAAGTGTTACTTTATAATCAGCCTTTCTGACAGTTACTGTTATCTTCTTATCTGCAGGCTTCTGATAATTTTCTGTTTCAGAAGCGCTTACAGTTATATTTGCTGTACCGGCACTTATGATAGTTACAGTTCCGGTTTCTTCATCTACTGAGGCAACTCCCGGGTTGTCTGAAGAATATGAAAGCTTAGCTCCGCTGTTTACAGATGCTCCAAGTGAGAATGCTTTATCACCGTACTTCTTAGTGGATGTAGTCGGAACAGTTATCTCTGCTGCTTTCTTTGTTATTTCAAACGTTTTCTTAAATGAACCGGTATATGAGCCTGTACCTGTAATCGTTACAGTTGCAGTACCGATATTTGTGTTATTTGTGCGTGATACAGTGTAGTCAGTATCTTCTGTCAAAGTTTTGCCGTTGTATGAAACTGTCGGTACCGGATCTATCGGCGAACCTGTGTATTCATAGCTGGCATTTATTCCTGATATAACAGTGTTTTCAGCTGTAAGCTTATCTATTCCACCTGTTAATGTAATTTCAGCTGGCACAACTTTTATATTAGAATCCGGAATAGTAATTTCATTACACTTAAATAATGAATCAACATCATCCGTTTTTTCTACCATAACAGAATAATTTCCATTTACAAAATTTTCACATGTCATAAACTGAAGTATACATATTGCATCTGATCCCTTATATGGTTCGGGGTTCATAAATGCTACAAGATCTTCATCAGGATTAGATAAAACACTACCGTTCTCAAGATCTTCATTATCTGTATTTTTCTTTGCTTTTTTAAATTGAAGACTTTCTTTATCGTATATAAGATGAAATGAAAATGATGTTATACCACTCTCAATCCCCGTTACAAAGACAGGTATTGAAAGTACTCCATCCTTGCTTAAAGTTCCACCTGTTAGGCTGAGCATTCCTTCTGTATCAGCATAAACAGGACATATTATTGTAGTAAGTATCATTAATAATGCTACTACTATTGACAACATTTTTTTGATTTTTAATTTCATTTTTTAATTCCTCTAAACTATTTTTCTCTTGGAAATTTGTCTATCAGTTTTACTGAATAACGTAATACCGTCTGTGCATCTGCTACATTTGTTTTTCCATCACCATCGACATCTGCAAGATCCTTTTGCTCATCCGTAAACACCTTTAATTTTACTGAATAACGTAATATAGTCTGTGCATCTGCTACATTTACTTTTCCATCATAGTCTACATCTCCAAGCAGACCCTTCGCATCCACCTTAGCCAAAAGCTTAGGTTCCGTAAGACTGCCACCAGTAAGCAGTATCACAGAATCTGCTATTCTGCTCGGATAAACAGTATCAAACGTCACATTACCATCTGTACTTGCAGTCTGATTTATGTATATCAAACTGTCTGATGTAATATTGTAGTTTGGTGTTTCACTGTTTATATCACTCGTAGATACCATAAGCACAAGATACTGTTCTCCTGCTTTTACAGAATTATCCTTGTACGACAATTTATAGCTTGTAGGATTGCTTACCGGTGCTTTATCAGTTATTTCCGTTTTTCCTGCGGGAGTCAGCGAAGCTCCGCTGTCAACTACAGTCACATCAGCATCCATTGCAAATGCCGCGCATGTCATACATCCGAAAATGAACGCTGTCAGCGCCGCTCTTCTCAATAATTTTTTCATATTCCTCCTTTCACTCTGCATGAATATCATTTAATTTAAAACAGTAACAAAATTTTTTCTCGTGCGCCGGGCGCACACACTGTCTGCCGGATCTGCTGCATTATTTATTCATTACAGCAAACTTTTCCTGGTACTTTACGAGCATTACTGCTATCTGCGCTCTGCTTGCAGGCTGCTTTGCACTGAGAGTGTCCTTTATCTCTACAGAATCGTCTCCGCAGAGGACTCCATTGTACAATGACCAGTAAAGCGCAGGCTTCGCCCATGACGATATGCTGCCGCTGTCCTTGTACTGCGAGTCATATACCGATGTGAACATCGTTTCCATGCCGCTCTGCTGACCGCTCTTGTTCATGAGTATCTGCGCAAGCTGCTCGCGCGTGAGAGTTCCGTCAGGGTTGAACTTGTTGTGTCCGACGCCCTTTACGTAGCCCTTTTCTGCAGCCCATGCTACGGCATCCTTGTACCAGTCAGCCTTGAGGTCTGTAAATGCAGATACCTTCGACGGCTTCTGCTGTCCTTCGGAGTTCCAGAGAACAACAGCCATCTGTGCTCGCGTTATCTGCCTGTCCGGACCGAACACCTTATCTCCGTAACCCTGCATAAGCTTCGCATCATACGCAGAAATAATGTACTTTTCAGCCCAGCTGCCTTTTATATCATCAAATGGCTGAACTGCAGCTCCGCTGCCTGCACCGTCACTGCCGGTGTTTGCATTGCTTCCGCTGCTGCCTGATGAACCGCTGCTGCCGGAACCCGTACCGCTTCCTGATGATGAGCCTGAACCTGAGCCGCTGCCGCCTGCTGATGTTCCTGATAACGAAATATCAAAACCTGCGTCAGCAGGATACTGCTGCTCTCCATTTTCAAAGCCAAGCACTGCATCGCTGAGCCTGCAGACTGTATTATCATTTTTCTGTACAGTAAATACTGCTTTAAAAACGTTTTTATCGCCCTTCACAGCACTCGCTGACGCTGCCGCCAGCCTTATAACTCCGGGATCGTTCGTGTTCATAGCGCTCATCATACTCTGATACGCGCCCTGAAGGTCTGCCTTTTCAAGCTTAAGCACGCTGCTGTCATATGTCATGACAAACTGCACAGCGCTTATGTCACTACTGCTGTCAACAGCAGCAGTAACAGTCACACTGCTGCCGCTCTTCTCAGAAACAAGCCTGAGTGAAGCAGCGCTCTGCGCTGAAGCCATGCACGGTATGCATGTAAACAGCAAAAAAAATACCAGCATAACACCGGTCCTCTTAAGTTTTAGATCTTTCATTCCAGTAACATCACTCCATTTCCATGTATGCAGTTTAAGGTTCACTTTTCACCCTATCACTAAACAACCATAAACCACTTGCTCCACAAGCCATTGATCATCTGTATCATTTAATGCAACTTGCAACAAAATTATAACTTTTTGCATCTATAAGTGCAAGTTGCATTAATAGTTATTAAAATAATTTTCCATATTTCCACTGTCCGCTTTTCTATTATTACTGCAAAATAAAAAAGAGAGAGCAAAAGTACCAATGTACTATATACTCTCTCTTTGCGGCTAATTTTAATGTTGTCTGCCAACGACCAACTGAATGCCGGTAAATATATCGAATTTTAGTGTTGTTCGCCAACGACCGATCATATGATCGGTAAGCATATCAGATTTAAGTGTTAGCCCACTGGAAAAGCACGCTTTTCCTTTATGCTATCACTGCATCCCCTGCTGGTGCCATGCTGCCTGAGTTTACCGAAAACAGCTTTGCGCTGCTCATCCTTGCATAGTCTGCAGAACTTATGACAACTGTTGCTTCTCCGTTTTCAACGTTTGCGTCAAGTATACGTATCTGCTTGCCGTTAGCATCATATATCGCTGCATAATACTTGTCTGCACCGCCCGATACCCCGCTGAAGCTTACTATGTGGCTGCTTGCGTTTCCTCTTATTACTATTTCAAACGTATCGCTGTAGCCGTCGCTTGTAACTGTAACTGTCTGCTTTCCGATCTTATTTGAATCATACTCTATACTGTAATCCTCAAGCTGCAGTTCCTTACCGCCGTATGATGCCATGTAAAGACCCTTAAAATCAACATCATCAACAGTATCAAACTCTGTCTGCTCCGGCAGGCTGTATATATGTATGCCCTGCATTTCATAGTTATCCATATACCATGCAGTGAGATTATTTGACTTACAATATGTATCTGCATCTGAATCCTTGTATACGCATATAGTTGCGCCATTCATCTGGTAAAGACAATTACTACTGTTATACCCTCCATTACCAAATTTTGTAACATTCTTTGGAATAAACAGATTTACAAGGTTGGATGTTCCATAGAATGCACAATTTCCTATCGTAGTTGTATTGTACGATACATTGTAATAAGGCCAAATACGCTGCGTAGGATAATACATGAGAGTACTCTGATCCTTAGTATAAAGGACGCCCCACTTATCTGACATGTACTGCTTATTGTCCTTATCTACTGAAAACTCAATAAGACCCGTGCATCCTGAAAATGCATAACTGTTTATTTTTTCAATATTCTTATTTATTATTACATTGCTAAATGCTGTACAACCTGAAAATGCACTACTCTCAATAGAAGTATAGCTTTCAGGAACATTTATAACTCCCTCTTCAGCCTTATCTGAATTTCCCCACTGTATGTACTTCAGGTTTGAACAACCCCCAAAGCAAGCATAAGGAACATTTGACTGTTCGAAATCAGGTAATATGATTTTTTCAACATTGCTACAGTTGCTAAATGCTGAACTTGATAACTTACCACCAAGAATAGTTATAGTCTTCAGGCTTGAAGGTAATTCATCGCGACTCCGACTCCCGTCTAATACTCCAAAAATATATGATATATTTCCGCCTGACGAATCGCCTCCGGTAAAAGGTAAGGTAACACTTTTAAGCGAAGTACAATCAAAGAAAGCTCTGCTTCCTATAGATGTTACATTTGTTCCAACATATAAATCTTCAATATTTTTAGCATAGGCAAACGCATACGTTCCAATAGTCCTAACAGTTTCCGGCACAGTAAATGAAGTGTTCTCTATTGCCTGTGGGTATATGTATAAATACATCTTACCTTTATCATAAAGCACACCATTGTCAGTACTGTAATACACATTACCATCGGACACCCTAAATTCCTTAAAATTAGCGCATTTTCTGAATGCTGTTACATCAACAGATGAAACATACTTTCCTAATGTAACACTCGGTATATTACTGTTTCCTGAAAAAGCATTCTTACCTATGCGTACTACTTTATACGTTTTTCCATCCTTAACAACAGTATCCGGGATGATAACATCTAGACCCTTCACGCCTTCGTAACCGCTGTTACATGATGTATCGGAATTATCTCCTACAGTTGCAGTTCCGGCACTTTCATTCAGTGTGAATAATATTCCCTGGTTGTTGTAATTAGAATCATTAAGTGTTGAATAGTCTGTTTCATCAATACACAAGGCATTTATCCCGTGCCATTCGGGAGATGTCCATCCCTGCTTGCCATTATGATATACTATATGTACCTTCGAATATTTCCCCATATCCGCAGCTGTTGTACCGCTGTAATCAGGTGCATCTCCAAGGAATTCAATGTCTACCTCGTCTGCATTGTTAAAAATATTTTTTCCAATACTTTTCACATATTCAGAAATTTCTATATGATAATCCTGTAAATTACGACATGCTTCAAAAAAATTATCCGGTATCTTATACCCATTAATTTTTATTTCTTTTAATGTTACTGGTGCATAATACTCGTCATTCCAGTATCTACATATAATCCTATATCTTTCACTTAGCAGTTCATCATCATTTAAGTAATTTTTTTCAGTAAACAATTTATAAAAACATTCCACTGATGCAGGTAACTCTATTTTTTCTAAATTATATGCCTTTTTAAATACTCCACTACCTATACTCGTTACACTGTTAGGTATTGTTATACTTGTCAAGCTGATACAACCTGAAAAAGCACCACTTCCTATACTCAGTACTCCTTCCGGTATCGTTACATTCGTCAAGCTGCTACAGTCCTCAAAAGCACCACTTCCTATACTCGTCACATTCTCCGGTATCGTTACACTTGTTAAATTGCTGCAGCCTGAAAACGCATCGCTTCCTATACTCGTTACACTCTCCGGTATCGTTACATTCGTCAAGCTACTACAGTCCTCAAAAGCACCACTTCCTATACTCGTCACATTCTCCGGTATCGTTACACTTGTTAAATTGCTGCAGCCTGAAAACGCATCGCTTCCTATACTCGTTACACTCTCCGGTATCGTTACATTCGTCAAGCTGCTACAGTCCTCAAAAGCACCACTTCCTATACTCGTTACACTATCCGGTATCGTTACATTCGTCAAGCTGCTGCAGCCTGAAAAAGCATGATCTCCTATACTCGTTACACTATCCGGTATCGTCACACTTGTTAAATTGCTGCAGCCTGAAAAAGCATGATCTCCTATACTCGTTACACTATCCGGTATCGTCACACTTGTTAAACTGCTGCAGCCTGAAAAAGCATGATTTCCTATACTCGTTACACTATCCGGTATCGTCACACTTGTTAAATTGCTGCAGCCTGAAAAAGCACCACCTCCTATACTCGTTACACTATCCGGTATCGTTATACTTGTTAAACTGCTACAGTCCTCCAAAGCATAATCTTCTATACCCGTTACACTTTCCGGTATCGTTATACTTGTTAAACTGCTACAGTATAAAAAAACACGACTTCCTATACTCGTTATTCCATTTGCTATTTTCACTTTTAAAATATTTTTATTACCTTTCAATGGAGATGGTAAACTGGAATAAATGGAGTAATAATAATAATTATACATAACCCCCGTTCCTTCTATATACAGCATACCATCCTCATACAAAGTATAGGTGATGTTACTCCCCAACTTTCCTGATTCTTTCACTGAACCATTTTCCTCATCATCGTAGACTACACTGTCCTGCGAATTTCCATCTACACTATCGGCAAATGAGAACAATGTTGTAGTTCCAAGTAGTAGCACTGCCACTAAAGCAATAATCACTTTATTTCTCATCTTTCTCCCTCCAATCATAAAATGAAGCAATATCTTCAAATAGTTTTTCTATCCCATCATCAATAATACAATTTTTCACAGGCATTCTTACAGTTATACTTTTCTGACCACATCCTGCCTTCTTTCTAAAGTCATTAAGTTTTATTGATCCTACACTTTGCAAAATATAATAATAAAAATTTTCTTCCTCCGCTAAGCTCACATATATCAGAACGACCGGTATATTTGACTGAAATGCATATTCAATGTTTGAAGATGTAATACTACAAGATATAGAATCTTTACACGTTTTCATAGGTACGATCTTTTTTGTTGTACCCTTAATTTGTAATAATGCTATCTTTCCGGTAATCAATCCATCTTCAAATAATTCTACAATAGCATCTATTCCGTAATCTCTCTCTGAAATATCTCTATACAATGCATTTCCTGTTTTATTAATCAGCATTCTCACTCTATCTGTTGACTTCGTCTCTACTTGATGCGAATCGATTCTTCTTTTTTTATTAGTGCTTACTTTATCATTACCTGTCATTTATCGTTTTAAATAATACTCATTGAACAAATTTTCTTGGTCATATGATTTTTCATAAGTTTTCTTAAATTACGGAAACATTCCTTAATTTGCCTAACTTTTTATACCATACTAACTTTCTAATTTTTCTTTATATGCTCCCTATATATTTTTTTAAATATACCCTCAATTTTGTTTATAACATTCTTTATTGTTTCATTTGAAATCGAAGTTATCTCACTTAAAATATCAGAAACAATATCTAATGTAAGTTCCTTGGCATTTTTATTCAGTACATCACCTATCAATTCTTCATTTGTTTCTTTATTGATCTTGAGTTTTTGCTGAATCTTATGCAATAATTCATTTTTTATTTTTCTTGCATCCTCTTCATCTATAATAGAAAGCACTAAATCAATATAATATTCAGGTGCAATCTTCAAAACTTTAGAATTTAACTGTATATCTATATAACCCTTATTTTCTTCAACCCAATTCTGAACTTCTATAAACAAATTCTTGTCGGGTATGTTCAAGACTATCTTTCCATTTTCATATATAGCATTTTCACAAATTCTCATGAATGATTCTCTCCAGTTAAATCTTTCATATGGATACTGGAGTTGCTTTTTTACTTTCAAGTTGCTAACTTTTGGCTGAGTTATGCCTAGCTCTTTAGACAGATTGTAATCACTGTATGTATTCATATCATCTTCAGATGTTTTCAATATCTGTTCTATGTAAATAGAGAACAAAAGTGTCTCAAAGTCGGATTTCTGCATCTGCCCAAAATTGCCTTTGTAATAGCGTTCCGCAATCAAATCAAAGGCTTTTGCTTTATCTTCCTGATTATTGAAAAGTTCATCATACTTAAATTTTCTGCTATCTGACATCGTTTATCCCTCCAAATTTTACTGTACTGCTTAATGCAATCTGCACTAAAATTATATCATTCTGCATATATAGATGCAATCTGCATTAATAGTTGGTTGCTATGCTCTGTTCTATAATTTAAAATGGCTGTAAGTAAGTTCTGCAATACTTCGGAGCTTTGCTGAATGGCGGTCTGTGGCTGCGCCGGGCGCAGAGGAGGCTGCTGTTTTGCTTATTTGTTCTGTTATTTATTGCATTTATTCGTTTATTTTGTACTTGGTAAGACGGGAGGAGAGGTCTATGCAGCATCCGGAGATAGATTATAAAAAAATAGGCATGCGGATACGTGCTGCGCGCCTCGAAAAGGGGTACAGCCAGGCTGACCTCGGTGCTCTCGTCGGCTGCTCAAACAATCATATGAGCCATGTCGAGGTCGGACAGACTAAGGTCTCGCTTCCTATGCTGCTTAAGATCAGCTATGCGCTTGATAAGGATATAGACTTTTTTATTTCGGATACGCCATATGCGAAATGCGATTACATAATCAACTCTGAGATCTCAGATAAGCTCAGTAAATGCAGCGCCGGGACGCTGATAACCGTCAACAGGATACTTGATGCGCTCCTCGACCAGCAGGCTATGTTTAAGAAGAATGACGCCGCTTTGATTGTTTCGCCGGCATAGAGCTGAATCAGACAGGATACATAGATATTATGACAAAAATATAAACGCCGCTCTGCAACTGAGTTTATTTCAGATGCCTAAGCGGCGTTTTTAGTGTAAAAAAACAGCAGCGGCGGAAGCATCGCTTCCGCCGCATCATATATCACTTATTAATGATATCAGTTGCTTAGAATCTGAAATCGCGCCTGTTTGAGGCCTTTATATCAGCCACGTTCTGACATGCGATATCATGTACTTTTTTATTCGGTATCTTTTCAAGCTCGCGGTCTATCATCTCAAAGCCGACCTTTTTTGTTTCCTCTGACGCGTAGTCTACGAGATATTCTGTAAGCGTCATGAGCGCGTTCGGGTGGCAGCAGTTGAGTATCTGACCTGACTTGCACAGGCTCATGAAGCGGTCGCCCGTGCGGCCTTCGCGGTAGCATGCCGTGCAGAATGAAGGGATATGGTCCTTTTCTATGAGCCAGCGCACTACCTCGTCCAGGCTCCTCTGGTCTGATACGTCGAACTGCTCGGAATCATGCGGGCGCTCCTCCTCAGTGTATCCGCCTACGGACGTTCTTGAAGCTCCGCTTATCTGCGAAATGCCGTAGTCAAGCACCTTGCCGCGTACAGCCTCGCTCTCGCGTGTAGAGATTATCATGCCCGTGTAAGGCACGGCGATACGTATGCACGCTATTATCTTCGCGAACATCTCGTCTGATATGCCGTTGTCGAACACATCAGGATCTATATCGTCTGCGCGCTTTACCCTCGGAACGCTTATAGTATGCGGACCGACGCCCTGCGCCGCCTCAAGATGCTCAGCGTGCATCAGAAGTCCCGCAAACTCATACTTGTAGCCCTCAAGGCCGAAAAGCACTCCGAGGCCTACATCGTCTATGCCGCCCTGCATCGCTCTGTCCATAGCCTCTGTGTGATAATCGTAATCATGCTTCGGACCTGTCGGATGCAGCTCCTCGTAGCTCTTTTTATTGTACGTTTCCTGGAAAAGTATGTAAGTACCTATTCCGGCTTCCTTAAGCTTTCTGTAATTTTCAACAGTCGTAGCCGCTATATTTACATTTACGCGGCGGATGTCGCCGTTTTTATGATGAACTGAATATATCGTGTCGATACATTCAAGGATGTATTCTATAGGATTGTTTACCGGATCTTCTCCGGCTTCTATGGCCAGACGCTTGTGTCCCATATCCTGAAGAGCTATGACTTCCCGGCGTATCTCGTCCTGAGTCAGCTTTTTTCTCGCTATATGCTTGTTTTTCATATGATACGGACAGTAAACGCAGCCGTTTACACAATAATTTGAAAGATACAGAGGCGCGAACATTACGATGCGGTTTCCGTAAAACGCAAGCTTTATCTCGTTAGCAAGCTTATACATCTCCTCTACCTTTTCCGGGATCTCGCACGCCAGAAGTACCGAAGCCTCTCTGTGTGTAAGTCCCGCGCACGTAACGCCGTTTCCTGTTTTCTTTGGACGGGCCTTTTCAAGAAGACTGTCTATGAGCTCAACATTATTCTTGTTAGCCTCAGCGTACGCTAAAGTCTCGCGTATTTCCTCATCGTTGATGAACTCCTCTGCATGAAGAGATCTTGGATCATAAATTGCCATGTTTTTTACTTCCTTTCTTATGGGTCAGAATGCTCTTTCCCTCAGATAGATATGACCTTCTTCAGGATCGCGTCTGTTCGGGCGCTGCCGGCAGCGCAGTCGTTCTGCGGTCATTAAATACTGATCGGTTATTAAATTATTATTATTTATTGATGTCGCCTCTCGACACCACTATATTGCAGCCGATGGCCTTCATCGACTCGCGCAGATCCTTCAGATTCTGCGCCGACTCCCTGCCGCTTGACAGCTTGTTGTCGTAAAGTGTGTATTTCGCTCTGTTTTCATACGGCGAAAGGTTTGGCATGACTACATTGGCTCCTGCGAGCATGCCTCTCTCGCGCCCATCCGGGCTTATCGTTCCGAGCGCTGTCGTTGCCGGCAGCAGTATATTAGGCTTTATGAGCCTTATAATAGAAAGCAGGTATATCGTCTGCTCCGCCGTACCGGACTTCATATCCCGAAACGGTGTATCATGCTGCGGTATGAACGGTCCGATGCCGCACATATCCGGCTGAAACTCTTCTATGAACTTCAGATCCTGCGCGATATTGCGCGCCGTCTGGTACGGCGAGCCCACCATGAAGCCGCAGCCCACCTGAAAGCCTGTATCCTTCAGATCTCTGAGACAGCGCATCCTGTTTTCAAGCGAAAGCTCCGCCGGGTGCAGCTTTGCATAATGTTCGCTGTCCGCCGTCTCATGCCTCAGAAGATAACGGTCAGCTCCGGCATCAAACATCCGCTGATAATCCTCGCGCTGATACTCACCGAGCGACAGTGTCACAGCGCAGTCCGGATACTGCCTGCGTATCTCAGCCACAGCCCCGCAGATATCGTCCACAGACAGCGAGCCTTCGCCGCCCTGCATGACGAACGTCCTGAAGCCTATGTCGTATCCCTCAGCGCAGCTTGCGAGTATCTGCTCCCTGTCAAGCACATAGCGCTCGCAGTCATGATTAGACCGCCTTATACCGCAGTAAAAGCAGTCGTTCCTGCAGACATTTCCTACCTCGATCAGCCCTCTGATGTACACGTCATCGCCGTAATACCTGCGCCTTGCCTCAATAGCGTAAGCTGCGGCGTACTCTGCCAGCGCGCCGGTCTGACCGGCGACAAGCTCTTCGTATTCATCAACAGTAAGGCTATGTGTCTCTGCAAGCCTGTCTATTAATGTTTCAAGTCTGTTTTTCATTTTGTATTTCTGTTTTTCTTAAAACATCTCCCTTCTGTTAATTTTCACATGCTTACGCGCGCCCGGCGCGCCGATCGGCGGCTCTGCCCGCAGGCATATGCGTTATTGCATCATTATCGATCTGTTTCCGCATCATTTACTACATTTGAGTACGCAGTCTTTACGCTCAGCCCTTTTATGTTGCCGAGCTTACCTGCAAGCGCGGCTATTTTGTCCTGCGGCGCGTCCAGCGCGACTGATATGATACTTATACCGTGCGTTTTGTACGGTATGCCCATCCTTCCTACTATGTACTCGCTGAACAAGTGCAGCTGTTCATTGAGCTTCAAAACAGCATCCGGTTCTTCAACTATTATAGCCATAACGGCTACTCTCGTCTGCAACATGCACACCTCCTTTTCATGACAGGCATCTTTTTATTCTATACTCGTTCTCATGCGATATCAACCGCTCCGGCTCAAAAATATGATTTGCAATATTTTCTAATTTCTGCTAAAATAAATTCCGGTCAACGGCTGACTGTGCCATATCGCGCGTCGCCGCGCGCAAAGCTGCGCAGATCGTTAATAAAAAATACAGACCTCATTAGATACATGATCTGCTTAATATATCTCTTCTATTGAATATATCGCTTAAATATATCGCTGCGGAGGCATCATATGTGGACTTTTTACGACAGACTCATATCCTCGATAGATAACGACAATATAACGATAAAAGACTTTGTTGTCGGCGCCGAATGGTGCATCGTTATCGCTGACGACGGCACTGCAGGGCTTGCGCCTGTGCGTACTGAGCAGTGGAGGCGCTTTGAGTTCGGCGTGGATATAAAGCCGGGCATGCCGCTTTCTGAGGCGGCATCGGCAGTAAAGTCATGGAACCCGCATGAGGCAGCTCTCGGACTTGCTGCTGTAAACGCTTTTTTCAACCGCGAGTCAAATGTGACCGCAGGAGCGGTCGAATATCCGGGCGGGCGCCGCAGCCGCGGCGTATTCATGCAGTTCTGCGAGCATAACACAAAAGGCAGGCGCACTGTCATGATAGAGCCGCACTACGACCGCGAAGAGCTTGCAAACGCTCCTGGGCTTATAGATATTATAAGGCTCAGCACAATGTACCGCGACTACCGCTTCAACGCGTGGGAGGACCTTATCCCACAGGCAAACGGCATCGTGCTCAGCGGCGAAGCTATCGCAGACAAGCTTGCCGGTACTACGGTAAGGGCCGCATCGGAGCTTGGCAAGGACATATACTTCTGGGGACCCGATATCCCGCTCGCGCAAGCGCTTGCAGACGTACCGCGCGCATCAGGCAGCAGCGCTGCAGTACAGGCCACAGGATTTATAGTAGATGATGCAGAAAAATGCCTGTGGACCGTAAAGCGCGCCGGGAACCGCGACGAGATCCTGCGCCTCGGACACTTCGTAACAGAAGACCTGTAGCTTCAAAACTTAATGATCTGCAGCATATATATCCGAAAATAACATATAATAACATAGCGCAGGGTATGCTCTGCTGCGCTTTAAATAAATATACAAAAATAACGGGCGCCCCGCGCCCGCCATACATGCACCCGTAGCTCAGCTGGATAGAGTGTCAGATTCCGATTCTGAAGGCCGCGCGTTCGAACCGCGTCGGGTGTACCATTGTTTAAGCCTTGAAATTTTAACGTTTCAGGGCTTTTTATTTTGTAAAAACATAGTAAAAACCGGCCTTAAAAATGCGTTTTGTCCGTTGTGGAAGCGTCAGCGTGTCCGAGGCGGTGCGCCACGCTTACAAGGTCTGCCCCGCCTGTGCGGTGACGCGCAATGCTGTAAATGTATGTATTAACGCTGTATTTCGTGTGTTATAATTATTTCAGGATAAGGAGGTCGAATATTTATGGGAAGGTTTTTTAATCCGGATAACAGCGCGTTTCAGAGAATATTAAATTCTGAAATATATGTTGATAAAAGTCAGCTTATCAGCTATACGAACAGAATGATAAATACTGAGCAGGCATTTATATGCAACAGCAGACCGCGCCGCTTCGGAAAATCCATAACTGCAAACATGCTTACAGCGTATTACAGCAAGGGCTGCGATTCTCAGGAAATGTTTTCCGGGCTTGAGGTCAGCCGGGCTGACAGCTTTAAGAAGCATATTAATAAATATGATGTTATTCATTTCGATGTGCAGTGGTTCCTTGAACCGGGCGTTGATGTAAACAACATAGTTTCTATAATCCAGAGATCCATATTAAAAGAATTACGAGAAGAATATCCTGAAATAATAGACGATCGTGTTGCCGGCCTGGCCGGCGCGCTGTCTGAAATTTATGCAAAGACGGGGAATAAATTCGTTGTTATTATCGATGAATGGGATGTTATTATACGTGATGAGGCGCATAATAAGGCTGTACAGGATGAATATATCAACTTCCTGCGCGTTATGTTCAAAGGAATCGAGCCTACGAAATATATCGCACTTGCTTATCTTACAGGCATACTTCCGATCAAGAGGCTCAAAACGCAGTCCGCGCTTAATAATTTCAGGCAGTTCACTATGCTTGCGGCCGGTCCGCTTGCTGAATATGTAGGATTTACCGAATCCGAAGTTATGGAACTGTGCGAACGGTACGGCCGAGATTTTACTGAGGTAAAGCGCTGGTATGACGGGTATCTCCTCGCGGACCGCCATGTATATAATCCTAATGCTGTAGTCAATCTGATGCTCGACGGCACTTTTCAGAGCTACTGGTCGCAGACGAGTACATTCGAGTCTATAAGGCCGTTTATAGACATGGATTTCGACGGCCTAAAAGCGGCTATAATGGCAATGCTTTCAGGAGACTCTATAACAGTCAGGACTACATCATTTATGAATGATATGGTCACTTTTAAAAACAAGGATGATGTCATCACCTTGCTGATACACCTTGGTTATCTTGCGTACGATCAGGAATTAAAAACAGCGTTTATACCAAATGAAGAGATACGTGAAGAATTTTCAGTCGCTCTTGAAGACGACAAATGGGATGAATTAAATGAATTTGAAATGCAGTCTGACGCGCTTCTGCAGGCTACGCTTTGTCTTGATGCGGAAGCTGTAGCTTCCGGTATAGAAAAGATACACTCGGAATACGCTTCTGTCATTAAATATAACGATGAAAACTCACTGAGCAGCGTCCTGACGCTGGCTTACCTCAACTCCATGCAGTGGTATTTCAGACCTGTGCGCGAGCTTCCGACCGGCAGAGGCTTCGCTGATTTCGTATTTATACCGAAGCCGCGCTACGCCGCAGACTACCCTGCGCTCGTCGTCGAGCTGAAATGGAACCAGAAAGCATCGACAGCTCTGGAGCAGATAAAAGAAAAGCGCTATACCGACTCACTGCTCCGGTATACCGGTGACATACTGTTAGTCGGTATAAACTACGATAAAACAAGCAAGACGCATACGTGCGTTATTGAAGAGCTGCAGAAGGAAGCATAACAAACTATGCCGTCTTTTAATTTTGTCCGTTATCTTCTGTCCAGTTATATTTTACATTGTAAAACAACTGTAAATTTTAAGAAAATGTTACTAAATTATAACATTTTACTTGCTATACTGACAAAAATACGTTATAATTCATTTGTATTTTAAAATGTTAATTATGATTTGTTGAATCAGGAAACGAGGATGGATTATGACAAATAATTCTAAAAGAATCAGAAAAACTACTGCTGTTGATGCTTTATACGCAAAAAATACATGCGTATTATGCGGAAAGGATATAAAAGATTCTGGGAGGATATTTCACGGGCAGTGCGTCTGCGCATCATGTATCGGACACATATACGCCATGCCGGCTGCCGGTATGACCGACATCGCTGCTGTGGCGGAAACGCCGTCAGTATACGCAGGGTGATCAGGACATTACATACAGCGACCGATACGGCAGATCACATCTTGCTTCATTATTACACACATTCTCATATACTCAGATCACTATAAATCATTATTCATACTATTCCATCAAAAAATGCCGCATTACGCAGCACTTAATAATAAAAAGTTAAGGGTAACATAAGTTAATAACCAATAAGATAACATCATAAGACATTTTTTAATAAAACGATACGCCAGGCACAGGGAACAATGGACCCCTGCCCGGCGTATTTTTATTACGATCATTGTAAAACGTATACTTTTCCTGAATATAGGGTTCAGGATTGCTGATAAATAAGTCAGAAAAAGTCAGCAGAATATCTGCACTGACCAAAATGCTGACCAGCAGGCACGGAAAAGGTCAGCAAAATAGTTGGGCTGACTAAAATGCTGACCTGTAGGCGCAGAAAAAGTCAGCAAAACAGCTGCACTCACTAAAATGCTGACCTGTAGGTGCAGAAAAAGTCAGCAAAACAGCTGCACTCACTAAAATGCTGACCTGTAGGCGCAGAAAAAGTCAGCAAAACAGCTGCACTCACTAAAATGCTGACCTGTAGGCGCAGAAAAAGTCAGCAAAACAGCTG
>CAKQOE010000035.1 GCA_934255545.1 uncultured Clostridia bacterium
CTGTTTGCAGCCATTGAATATCAACGCCTCTAAAAGACAGGGTTAGAAACATCAAAGCCCCGGAAGGGGACGAAAACGCGTATATACGGTACCATAACAAACGAGGGCTATAGCGGGTTAGAAACATCAAAGCCCCGGAAGGGGACGAAAACTTTACCTGTTCGATTGTCATTGTTCCATAAGCTTCTGGTTAGAAACATCAAAGCCCCGGAAGGGGACGAAAACGTTTGAGATTTTTTTTGTGATGGTCTTAGAACTGCTGGTTAGAAACATCAAAGCCCCGGAAGGGGACGAAAACTGTAATTGTTTTAATTGTATTATTCATAATTTGCCTCGTTAGAAACATCAAAGCCCCGGAAGGGGACGAAAACTATAATCGTCCGCATCATCAATAGCTACGTCAGTTAGAAACATCAAAGCCCCGGAAGGGGACGAAAACTATGCCTATTTCACGCATCGGGCGACCTCTATATTTAAGTTAGAAACATCAAAGCTCCGGAAGGGGACGGAAACCTAAAAGCGTAGTCTTCCATCTTACCTGGCATCATTTCGTTAGAAACATCAAAGCCCCGAAAGGGGACGTTAAGCTAAGATCTTGAGTAAAGGAGAGTTGAAAAATATGTCATATCTCTATATAAACGAAAACGGAGCAGTCCTGAGCCATGAAGACAACTGCTTTAAAATAACCAGTAAAAACGGAGTGATAAGAGCGATACCGTCTGAAACACTTGAAGGAATTTCCATATTTGGAGCAGTACAGGTTACAACACAGTGCATAGAAAGATGCCTGAAAAAAGGCATAAATATCAGCTTTTACTCACCGAGCGGAGCATACTTCGGAAGGATAATATCCACAGGGCATATCAATACAGCAAGACAGAAAGCGCAGGCAAGACTCTCTGATACAGAGGACTTCAGACTCGCGTTTTCTAAAAAGATAATCGAAGCCAAAATACATAATCAACAAGTCCTCATCAAACGATATCTGAGAAGCGCGTCAATAACCAAAAACATTGAAATAATGGTAAATAATATTGTTGCCTGCGAAAAAGAAATAAAAGGCTGCGACAGCATACAGCAGGTCATGGGATATGAAGGCAGCGCGGCAAGAGTATACTTCAGCATGCTGTCAAAGCTTGTAAACAAAGAGGAATTCAAATTCAACGGCAGAAACAAAAGACCGCCTAGAGACGCATTCAACTCAATGATCAGCCTCGGATATTCTATCCTGCTCAATGAAGTCTACGGTGAGATAGAAAACAAAGGTTTGAATCCCTATTTCGGATTCCTGCACAGCGACAGAGAAAACCATCCGACACTCGCAAGCGACCTTATGGAAGAATGGCGCGCTGTGATAGTAGACTCAACAGTAATGAGTCTTATAAACGGCAACGAAATATCAATAGATCACTTCTACAAGCGCGATGACAGTCCTGGTATATTCCTTGACAGAGACGGTATGAAGATATTTATAGCAAAGCTTGAGAAAAAATTTGCCGTTCAGTCAAAATACCTTTCGCAAATCGAATTCCCTGTAAGCTTCAGGCGCGGTATAGGATTGCAGATAGAAAGCCTGGTGCGCGCGATAGAAAATGATGATATAAATGAATATACACCTGTGAGGCTGCGTTGATCATGAAAGAAAAATCAGATATTTATTTTGAAGAAGACTATTTCTTTAATCCGTTTGAAGAAGAACTTAACGTAAAAGACGATAAAGTCTATGTCCTGATAATATATGATATAGTTGAAAATAAAAAGAGGACAAAGCTTGCCAAATTCCTGCTTGGTTACGGATTTCGCATACAGAAATCGTGCTTCGAAGCAATACTTCCTGATAATAAATTTCGAAAGCTGCTTAAAGGCCTGGAAAAGTTTATAAGTGAAGAAGACGAGATAAACAGCATACGTGTTTATAAATTTTACAGCAAAGCCCAGATATACAGTTTTGGCAGAAATGTAGAAACAGAAGCCGAAGATGTTATAATCATTTAGAAAAGCAATGCTATATATACGGAGGCTTAAAATGGAAAAGACAGTATTATTTTCTCCGCTCGGCGGAACAGACCCTATATCAAATGACAGAGACGGTTCGTTTATACATATATGCAGGATATACAGGCCTGATAAAGTATATCTTTTCATGTCAAAGGAAATATGCAAGTTTCACAATAAAGATAACAGATATATTTATTGCCTCGAAAAGCTTGGAGAAATGCTTCAGCATAAATTTGAGTATGAACTGATAATGGAACCTGAACTGGCAGATGTACATGATTATAATATATTTTACAGTAAATTCAGGAAGATGCTGGATGATATATATTCTGAAAACATGGGCGCCGGTGACGGCGCGGACCGCGTGAGGATATTATTGAATACCTCTTCAGGAACGCCTGCTATGAAAAGCGCATTACACGTTATTGCTGAAATATCAGAAAAGAATTACCTGCCCGTGCAGGTAAGCACTCCTGAACGCAGCATGAATCCGCATCGCGAAAATAAAAAAGAATACGATGTCGTATATTACTGGAAAAATAATTTAGACAATGAAGAAGAATTTTTTGAAAACAGATGCGCAGAAGTAGAATGTGAAAATCTTACAGTGCTGCTGAAACGCGATATGATAAAGAAGTTCGTGAAAGCGTATGATTATAACGCTGCGTTGATGGTAGCTGACGAAATAAAAGATGACCTTACAGAAGATGCATATAATATGGTAGCAGCTGCCGCAGCCAGGCTGCAGCTTGACCTGCGTACGTATACTTCATGCATCGGAAAAGTGGATAAAATTGATTTTATGCCGGTAAAGTCAGGAAATCACAGAAAAATAACAGAGTATCTGCTTTCTTTGGAAATAAAAATAAAAAAGAATGAGCTTGTCGATTTTCTCAGAGGGATAACACCTGTCATCGTCGATCTGTTTAAAGAAGTGCTCTTTAAGCAGTACGGCATAAAAATTGAAGATTACTGCGATGAACGCGCAAAAAATCTGAGATGGGACGAAAACAAACTGAAAGCTGATAAAGAATTATATGAATTGCTTTCTGATGGATACAACGGTAATTTTCAGTCCGGAAATGTATCATCTGATAATTTTGTAAAGATCATAACAGGCGAACAAGGCGGAAAAGCATCGATGAAGCAGCTGGTATGCGATCTGAGGGACGTTGAAACAGCAGTCCGCAATACGGCAGCCCATGAAATAGTATCTATAACAGAAGAATATCTGAAAACAAAGACGCGCAACATAAAAAACGGTCTGACCTCAAAAGAAATATTCAAGATGCTGAAGGAAATGTGCGTATACGCCGGACTGCCCGGCGGTGACAAAGTATGGGATTCATACGATGAAATGAATAATATAATAATTTCACATATATAGCTCCGGCGCCGGGCGCCGGCACGGCCTGTCAGGCATTCGTTCTGCATTAAAAAATAACATAGAACAGCTTCATGACAGCAAAAATTACGGTAATAAATTAATACTGTGGAAAATAATAAGAATGTATGATATATTACTGTAGTCTGTTCAGTATCAGGCAAGTAAAATGAAATGGATAAATAATGTGATTAAGTAATGTTGAGACTATTTTATGTAGTGATAATGAATCTGTACAGACTGTATATGATCCCTTACATGAAATTCAGGAACAGGCATCCGAGGTGGTTCAACGAAGCGAGTCAGTACAGGTACGCGCAGCGCATGATAAATCTCATGAAGCGTACCGGGCGCATACATACGAGGGCTTACGGGGTCGAAAACCTGCCGAGCGAGGGCGGTTACATCATGTATCCGAATCATCAGGGCAAGTACGACGCGCTCGGCATAATGTACGCTCACGACAAACCGTGCTGCATGGTGATGGACGCAAAGCGCTCGCGCATGCCGCTCGTGACGGAATTTTTGGATCTGGTCGGCGGAAAGCGCATGAATCTCAATGACGCCCGCCAGTCGATAGTGCTCTTCCGCGAGATGGCGGAAGAGATAAAGAGCCAGGCCAGGAAATTTATCATTTTCCCGGAAGGCGGTTACGATAATAACGAAAACACGGTATTTGACTTCAAGCCGGGAGCGTTCAAGGCAGCGATGATGGCAAAGGTCCCGATCGTCCCGGTCGCGCTTGTAGACTCATACAAGGTGTTTCAGGGCTTTTCGCTCCGGAAGGTCACGACGCAGGTCCACTTCCTGAAGCCGCTTTATTACGATGACTACAAAGAGATGTCTACAAAGGAGATCGCCGCTGAGGTCAGGTCGCAGATAGAAAAAAAGATCGCCGAGGCTGCGTAAGATCGCCCGGACAGGGTAATGTATAAGTAAAGCCGCTGCGCGGCAGCCCATAACTGCGCGCGCCCGGCGCGCGGGAAGGCGGCCCTCCGGGCCGCAGAACGCATACATTCAGTATAAAAAAGCAAATTTTTCAGAGAATTTTCGTAGTGTTGCAAATGCAACAGAATAATCTGCAAAACTGTATATAATAATAATCACAGGAGGCAGTGATGCAGAAGAAAACACCGGAACAACGGTAAAGGCTCAGGTAAAAAGCTCTGAAAACAAAACGCAGAACTGCTGAATAAAATAAATCGTCGCTTACAGCGGCGGCGGATAATGAGGCTCCGCCGATAAGCTGTATGATATTTAAACTGAAGATAATATCAGTATTTAAGAATTTAAGGAGGAAATTAACATGGCAAAGTTTGTATGTCCAGTATGTGGTTATGTTTATGAAGGTGATGCTGCTCCGGAGAAGTGCCCGGTTTGCGGAGTTCCGGGAGACAGATTCAAGAAGCAGGAAGGTCCTATGGAATGGGCTGCAGAGCACATCGTAGGCGTAGCAAAGGACGCTCCTGAAGATATCAAGGCAGACCTGAGAGCAAACTTCGAAGGCGAATGCTCAGAAGTAGGTATGTACCTCGCTATGGCAAGAGTTGCTCACAGAGAAGGTTATCCTGAGATCGGTCTTTACTGGGAAAAGGCTGCTTACGAAGAAGCTGAGCACGCTGCAAAGTTCGCAGAGCTCCTCGGCGAAGTTTTAACTGACAGCACTAAGAAGAACCTCGAAATGAGAGTTGACGCTGAGTACGGCGCTACAGAAGGCAAGACTGACCTCGCAGTAAGAGCAAAGAAGCTCAACCTCGATGCTATCCATGACACAGTTCACGAAATGGCAAGAGACGAGGCTCGTCACGGCAAGGCTCTGAAGGGTCTCCTCGAAAGATACTTCGGTTAATCGCATAACCGACAGAACTCTAAAAAAGCTCATATCGGCTCCCCAAAGAGCCGGAAACAGGATCGGCCTGGCCGATCGGATATAATATAACGGATATTTTAAAACCCCCTGATATCGGAGAAATCCATGTCAGGGGGTTTTTACGATCATTTTATTTGATAACTAACTTACGAGTTACTAACTTACGAGTTACTAACTCATGAGTTAGCAAACATCAGTATTTGAAAAAGATGTAGATATCATAGAAAAATAAGCAGACAAACTATATGCTTGACAATAGTAACGATAGGCGATAATCTGTACTTGACCGGAAACATGGCGTCCGGTCTGAAAAAAACAGAAAAAACAGAAAGTTGTTGTATGTTTGGCCGGCGGGCGTAAGTGCAGCCGGAGAGGGAGGCAAGTATTATGGACATGAAAGAAGTTATCTGCGAATGCATGGGAACAAAAGCAGGCGATATCAGAAAGCTCGTAGAGGGCGGTATGACTGACGTTGAAGAGATAAAGGCCGCTACAAAAGCGGGCACGAGCTGTGGCATGTGCATCCAGCGCATCGAAAAGATCATAGACATGTACAAGTAAAATAACAGAAGCAAGTCGTAGTCAATACACATGCATTGTTTTTGCCGATCGATCCTGTTATCATTGGGCAAATAAAAGTATCTGAAGACATTTAAAGTGGGACTTGTCCTGAAATCGGGACAAGTTCCTTTCTTATATACAAAAAGCGGCACAGCTGAAAGCTGTACCGCTCAAAAGTCATTGGTGCACGTGAGAAGATTCGAACTTCCACGACTGTTACCTCACACGGACCTGAACCGTGCGCGTCTGCCAATTCCGCCACACGTGCTTGACTAAGCTATAATACACCAGATAAACGCTTATGTCAAGCGAAAAACAATATTCAAGTGAAAAATTTAAAATATCGTCAGGACCGTTTCATATGAAATAGTAGCAGGAACATAATATAAGCACCGTACTTTATTAGTGTGAAGTGATACACTGATAATACGGTAACACGATAAAACATTTTCATTGACCTGCAAAATCCGCTATGTTAGAATAAAGTGAAATGTTTAATTGTGTTGACGGCGCTGCGCCGTCTAAGCTTGAAAAGCAATGGAGGAAAAGATGAAAAAGTTTTTAGCGGCAGCTTTATGCGTTGTAATGGCGCTCGCAATGTTCGCAGGCTGCGGAAGTGAAAAGCAGCAGGCAGCTTCAGCATCTGCTGATAATGCAGGAAGCACTTCAGGACAGACATTTACAGTAGGCTTTGATGCCGAGTATCCGCCTTTCGGATATATGGATACAGACGGCTCATATACAGGCTTCGACCTTGAGCTCGCTCAGGCAGTATGCGATATGGAAGGCTGGAAATTCGTTGCAACTCCTATCGAGTGGAACTCAAAGGACATGGAGCTCGCATCAGGTTCCATAGACTGCATCTGGAACGGCTTCACTATGAACGGCCGTGAAGGTGACTATGAATTCTCAGTTCCTTACTGTGACAACAGCCAGGTAGTAGTAGTTAAGGAAGATTCAGGAATAAAGACACTCGCTGACCTCGCAGGCAAAAAAGTAGGCGTTCAGTCAGACTCAGCAGCAGAATCAGTACTTACAGATGAAGAACAGCAGAAGGCTCTGGGCGATACATTTGCTGGCATGCCTAAGTTCGGCGACTACAATACTGCATTTGCAGAGCTCGACGCAGGCGCTATCGACGCTATCGCAGTTGATATCGGCGTTGCAAACTATCAGCTCAAGGGCAGAGAGGGCTTCGTAAAGCTTGACGAATCACTCAACTCAGAGCAGTACGCTGTAGGCTTCAAGCTCGGCAACACTGAGCTTCGCGACAAAGTAAACGCTGACCTCGAAAAGCTCGCTGAAGACGGAACTATCCAGAAGCTCGCTGAAAAGTACGAGATCGCAGACATGATCTGCATCGGCAACGGCGATGAGTCAGATTCTTCTGCAGCAGCATAAATAATATAAGCAATAAGCGATGCATCGCTTATTCACGAAGTCCGCGCCCGCGCGGCAAAAGGGTCGAGGCCCGTTAAGCTAAAAGAAATATAACGATATATATGCAGGGACAGGCTGTAAAGGTTTGTCCCTGTTTGGTCGTATTGAATTATCGTTTTTATCACAAAGGACAGCCCGGCTGTCCCTCCTGTGCGGTGACGCACAAGGTATTGATTTATTGATTTATTGCATTTGGAGGACGGAATCATGACTATGACAACTATTCTTTCGCAGCTGGCGTTCGGTCTGCTCAGGACGGTGGGGCTTTTCTGCTGGACGCTCGTGCTGTCGCTGCCTCTCGGCATGATCGTGTCGTTTGGCAGGATGTCGAAAAATCCTGTGCTCAGCTTCATAACAAAGATCTACATATCTATAATGCGCGGAACGCCGCTCATGCTGCAGCTCCTCGTTGTTTATTTCGGACCGTATTACCTTTTCGGGGCAAATATCGGCGCTTACAGATACCCGGCGATCGTTTTCGGTTTTGTTATAAACTACGCTGCGTACTTTGCGGAGATATTCCGTTCAGGCATACAGTCTATGCCGCAGGGACAGTATGAAGCTGCTGATGTGCTGGGTTATACGAAGAGCCAGACCTTTATGAAAATAATACTTCCGCAGGTGATAAAGCGAGTGCTTCCGCCTGTTACAAACGAAACTATTACACTTGTTAAGGATACATCTCTCGCTTACGCGCTGACTTACGCTGAAATGTTTACGCTCGCAAAGCAGATCGCTGCTGCGGAGCGCAGCTTCATCCCACTGTTCGTTGCAGGCGTATTTTACTATGTTTTCAATTATATAGTTGCAGAGATAATGAACCAGCTCGAAAAGAAGCTGAATTACTACAAATAGGAGGCTTACGATGCGAGTACTTGAGATGAATCACATAAAAAAGCACTTCGGTGACCTTGAGGTGCTTAAGGATATCAGCTTTTCAGTCGATGAAGGACAGGTAGTGTCTATCATAGGACCTTCCGGCTCAGGAAAATCGACTATCCTCAGATGCGCTACAATGCTTGAGACTATAGACGGCGGCGAATTTTCATATTTTGGCAAGAAAGCTGCGCATGAGGAAAACGGCAAAGTCGTTTATGCCGGTAAGGCTGAGCTTGCTGACATAAAGAAGGATTTTGGACTTGTTTTCCAGAGCTTTAATCTTTTCCCTCATTATTCTGTTATAAAAAATCTTACTGACGCGCCTATAAATGTACAGAAACGCAATAAGGACGAAGTCTTTGCTGAGGCGCGCGACCTGCTTGACAGGATGGGCCTCAAGGACAAGGAGGACTACTATCCATATCAGCTTTCAGGCGGTCAGTCTCAGAGAGTTGCGATAGCAAGAGCGCTGGCGCTCAAGCCAAAGATATTATTCTTTGACGAACCGACGTCGGCTCTCGATCCTGAGCTTACAGGCGAAGTCCTTAAGGTCATAAAGTCTCTTACAGAGCTTGATATGACTATGGTCATCGTTACGCACGAGATGAAATTCGCGCATGATATATCAGACAGGATGATATTCATGGACGGCGGCGTTATAGTTGAAGACTGCTCGCCGGAAGAAATGTTCAAGTCAGACAACGAGCGTCTGCGCGCGTTCCTTGGCAAGCTTGAGCAGTCGTATTAAATTTATTAATTATTGATATGATTGAAAGATAAGAGCGTTTCGGCTGCAGCCCACATACAGTCGGAACGCTTTTTTAAAAATAAAAATATGATCTTAAAATAAAAACAGTTGTTCTGAAAATATGATTATGGTATAATGACTGCAATAAAAACGAAAATTGCAGCGCGCGCCCGGCGCGCGGTATGCTGTATAATGTAAGATATGTTGGAATTGAAATACAGGATATAAATGAAAGGAGCATTATGCGCATAATAGAAGAATATATAAACGGCCAGTTTTATTCCTCGCCCATATTTGACGAATATTTCGGCGGACTCGATATAGTTGTAGCAGATATAGAAACAACAGGCCTTTCACCGAAAAGCTCAGCGGTCATACTCGGCGGAGCTGTGTTCGGTGACGGTGCAGACAGAAAGGCTGTACAGTTCTTCGGAGATACTACTGACGACGAAGCAGAGCTGCTGCAGCGCTATGCGCAGCTCCTGAGCCGCGCAGACGTTATAGTTACATACAACGGACAGCGCTTCGATATACCGTTCCTGGTTCACAGGATGAAAAAGCACGGACTCGACACTGCGCCGCTCGAAAAACTGTATTCGGTAGATATGTACAGAGTTTTAAAGTACCACTCGCATCTGCCTGAGATACTTCCAAACATGAAGCAAAAGACAGTGGAAGTGTTCCTCGGAGACTCAGAGAGCCGCACGGATGAGATAGACGGCGCGCAGAGCGTCGAGCTTTATAACGAGTATACGCGCAGCACAGGCGCGCGAAGAGGCGAGATACTTGACTATATACTGCTTCACAACCGCGATGATATAGTAAGGCTCTCGGACATGATGCGCATCATAAAAACGCTCGATCTTCATGAGATCATGTACTCGTCGGGATTTCCTATGACTATAGGCGAGACAGATATACATATAGAAAAAATAAAAATATCAAAAGGAAAGCTTGTTGCGGAAGGCAGCGTAAAAGGCGATCCGTCAGGCTATACATGCTTCGGAGACACATCAGAGCTTCAGATAGACGAAAAGGATGGAAGACTTAAGCTTGAGATAATGTGCGACGAGATAAATGAATACACCGTAGCGGATCTCCGTCCGCTCAATGCTGATATAAAGTCGCTTCAGGAGCTTGGCGGATACGAGAGCGGATATCTTATACTTAAGAGCGGAAAAGACGTGCGTCATCATGAAGCAAATCTTCTCGTGAGGACGGTATTGTATAATATGCTCGGTTAGCCGGTAAATATATTTGCATAAGAAGGCGTTTGACCATATAATCATATAAGAATGTTTTTTAAGGAGGTACAGCATAATGCATAATATGGAAGAAAAAACTATAAGAGAAAAGGCAAGAGAAATGAAGCTTGCGTCACCGCACATGGCAGCTGTCCCCGAAAAGACAAGGAACGCAGCTCTTGAAGCGATAGCAGACGCCCTCATGACCAATAAATCCGCTATAATGGAAGAAAACGCAAAAGACATGAAAGCCGCAGAAGAAAAAGGCATATCAGCGCCTGTGATGAAGCGTCTGAGATTTGACGATGCAAAGATTGCAGATGTGCTGAGCGGCATAAAGAGCCTCATAGGACTTCCTGACCCGCTCAACAGACAGCTCCTTAAGCGAGAACTCGACAGCGACCTTCTGCTTGTGAAGGAATCATGCCCGATCGGCGTTATCGGCGTCATATTTGAAGCGCGCCCCGATGCTATGGTACAGGTATCGACTTTATGCGTAAAAAGCGGAAACTGCGTGATACTCAAGGGCGGCAGCGAGGCGAAGCTTACAAACAGAAAGCTTTTCAGCGTTATACGCGACGCAGCTGTTTCAGCAGGACTTCCTGCGAGCGCGATGATGCTCGCCGAGACTCATGACGATATAGATCAGCTCCTGGGCTGCAATGACTCGATAGACCTTCTGATACCGAGAGGATCGAATGAGTTCGTCCAGCATATCATGAACAACACAAAGATCCCTGTGATGGGCCATGCAGACGGCATATGCCACATATACGTTGACAGCTCCGCTGACATAGAAAAAGCTGTAAGGATAATAACAGACGCAAAGACCCAGTATGTTGCAGCATGCAATGCTGCGGAGACGCTCCTCGTGCATCGCGATATAGCAGGAAAGCTCATGCCGGCGCTTGCTGAGTCTTTTGAAAAGAATCATGTAACGCTTCGCGGAACGTCTGATATAGCAGATATAGTAACCTGTGAGCCTGCGGATGAGCAGGATTTTGCTACAGAATATCTTGACTATATCATTTCAGCTAAGACAGTTGATTCTATTGACGAAGCCATAGATCATATAAACAAGTACGGATCTCATCATACAGACGCTATCATAACAGAGGATGCAGACGCTGCGGCGAAGTTCATGCAGCTCGTTGATTCTGCGGGAGTATATCAGAACTGCTCTACGAGGTTTGCGGACGGCTTCAGATACGGTTTCGGTGCAGAGGTCGGTATAAGTACAGGCAAGCTGCACGCGCGAGGACCTGTAGGGCTTGACGGCCTTGTTACCTATAAGTACAAGATTTTTGGCAACGGAAACATAGTAGGCGATTACGCTGACGGAACGAGAAAGTTCAATTTCAAAGATCTTTAATATACAAAGCTTATCATGACGCCGGGAGGCGTCGCAATATATAAAATATTATTTATTAATGGCGACATTAAAAACGGGAGGAATTAATGAGCAGACCAGCATATGAAAATCCATTGATCAAAAGATATACAAGTAAGGAAATGTCACACGTTTTTTCACCTGACAAGAAGTTCACTACATGGCGCGAGCTTTGGATCGCTCTTGCAGAGGCAGAAAAGGAACTCGGACTCGATATAACTGATGAGCAGATAGCAGAGCTCAGGGCTCATAAGGACGATATAAACTATGAAGTAGCAGAAGCGCGTGAAAAGGAAGTACGCCACGATGTAATGTCACACGTTTACGCATACGGCGTTCAGTGCCCTAAGGCAAAGGGTATAATCCATCTCGGAGCTACGAGCGCTTATGTTGGCGACAATACAGACATCATACAGCTTCGCGAAGGTCTCGTGATAATAAAGCATAAGCTTGCAGATCTCTTATCGCGCCTCAGCGAGTTTGCCATTGCCAACAAAGATGTGCCGACGCTCGGATTTACGCACTTCCAGCCTGCACAGCTCACTACGGTAGGCAAGAGAGCTACTTTATGGATGCAGGACTTTTATTTCGATTATCTCGATGTATGCGAGCAGATAGACAAGCTCATGCTCCTCGGCGTAAAGGGAACTACAGGAACTCAGGCAAGCTTTTTAGATCTGTTTGACGGCGATCATGAAAAGGTAAAGGAACTTGACAGAAAGGTAGTTCATAAGATGGGCTTTGAAAAGTCAGTTCCTGTTTCAGGCCAGACTTATACAAGAAAGATCGATTTCAGAGTACTTGCAGTGCTCAGCGGCATAGCTCAGAGCGCTCACAAGATGACTAACGATATCCGTCTCCTGCAGCACCTTAAGGAGGTTGAAGAACCGTTTGAAAAGAATCAGATCGGTTCATCAGCTATGGCTTACAAGAGAAATCCTATGAGAAGCGAACGTATCGCGTCACTTTCAAGATATGTCATATCAAACAACCTGTCAGCAGCTATGACAGCTTCAACTCAGTGGTTCGAAAGAACGCTCGATGACTCTGCAAACAGACGTCTTATACTCCCTGAGAGCTTTATGGCTATAGACGCTATACTTGATATAGCTGTAAACGTATGCTCAGGACTCGTAGTATACAAGGAAGTTATCCGCAAGCACGTTATGTCAGAGATACCGTTCATGGCTACTGAAAACATCATCATGGAAGCAGTAAAGAAGGGCGGAGACCGCCAGGAGCTTCACGAGGGCATAAGAGTACACTCTATGGAAGCAGGACGCCAGGTAAAGGAATTCGGACAGCCTAACGACCTTCTCCAGAGGATAGCGGAAGACCCTATGTTCGGCCTGAGCGGCGAGGATGTAGAAAAGCTTACAGAGCCTTCTGACTACATAGGACGCTCTTCAAAGCAGACTGAGGAATTCGTAGCAGAGTACATAAAGCCTGTTATAGAAGAAAACAAGGAATACCTCGGCAGAGATGTTGAACTGAACGTATAGACGATAGCATACAGCTGAACACGTTTAAAAGGAAACGTTTAACAAGTGATATGAAAACACCTGAACAACTTATACGGGAATCGAAAAAAATAGTCATAAAGCTTGGAAGCAATACGATTTCCGACGAGACCGGAAAGGTCAACAGAGAAATAATGAAAGCTATCACCGCCCAGGTGATGCAGCTCATAAACAGCGGCAAGCGCGTGGTCATAGTATCTTCCGGCGCAGGAAGCTGCGGTGTTGCCGCTATAAACAAATGGAGCCGCAAGAGCGATATAAACTACAAGCAGGCGCTTTGCGCCATAGGCCAGGTAGAGCTCATGAATGCGTACAAGGAGCTTTTCAGCGAGTACGGACTTCACGTAGCGCAGCTGCTCCTCACAAAGGAAGATTTCCAGGATCACCATCGCGAGCTCAATATCCGGAACGCGCTCTTCACGCTCGTTGACGAGGGCGTCATCCCTATCGTAAACGAAAACGACAGCGTAAGCGTAGACGAGATAAAGATAGGCGACAACGATACGCTAAGCGCTCTTACAGCAAATCTCTGGGCGGCCGATCTGCTCATACTCATGAGCGACATAGACGGCGTTTATGACAAGGATCCGAATACATATGATGATGCAGTACTTATCGAGTCTGTAAGCAATGTAGAGGAGCTCAGAAAGAATATAAGCACCGAAGGAAAGAGCGAGTTCGGTACAGGCGGCATGGTAACAAAGCTGCACGCAGCTGAGATCGTAAACAGATTCGGCGCCTCTATGATCATAACGAACAGCCGTAAGGAAAATATACTCGGAAAGCTCGCCGCAGGCGAGGAAAAAGCAACAGTTTTCTGCTGCGAGTAAGCAGTTATGGAAATTCCATGACAGGAAACAATAAAATAAGATCTGCGCGCCCGGCGCGCAGGCATGCCAAAGGCGGCACGCGGTCACACATAAGTGTCGTGTGCCGCCTTTGCTTATAAAAACAATTTTTTAATATAGTTATTATATATATAACTTATAAAATATTTCAAAAAACAAAAGGAGAAAAAGTAGAATGAAATTAGGAATAATAGGTGCCGGAAACATGGGAACGGCGATCATAAAAGGTTACATAGCAGCAGGCGCAGACGCTTCGAACATCATAGTATGCGGTCATCATCCTGAAAAGCTCGAAGCGATGAAGTCAGAACTCAGCATAACGATCGCACCGGATGTATCATCACTTACAGACGCATCAGACGCAGTCATGGTCGCGGTAAAGCCAAAAGATATGGCAAAAGTCCTTGCAGAAGCAGCTCCGCGCCTTAAAGAGAGCCAGCTCATAATATCCATAGCAGCAGGAAAGAGTATACAGGCGATATCAGAAATGCTCGACAGCGCTGCCGTCCCGGCAGACAAGCGCAAGATAATACGCGTCATGCCTAACACGCCGGCGATGGTAGGTGAGGCTATGAGCGCGCTTTGCAGAAATGAAGCCGTGTCAGACGAAGAATTTGCATCTGTAATGGAAATTTTTACAGGAATAGGCAAGGCATCGGAGATAACAGAAAATCTTATGGATGTAGTCGGCGCAGTATCAGGCTGCAGCCCTGCATACGTATACATGTTTATAGAAGCCATGGCTGACGGCGGCGTAAAGTCAGGAATGCCGCGCGCCCAGGCATATGAGTTTGCTGCGCAGTCGGTACTCGGCGCTGCAAAGATGGTGCTTGAGACAGGCGAGCATCCGGGAGCTCTGAAGGATGCAGTATGCTCGCCGGGAGGTACTACGATAGAAGCAGTAAGCGTGCTCGAGCGCGGCGGGTTTCGCAGTACGATAATAGATGCCGTCACAGCCGCTACGGAAAAGTCTAAAAATATGTAAAGCAGATGATTAAGCAACAGTGTTATATGATTTTCAGGTTGACAGTCCGGTAAAACAGCAGTAAGATACCCTTTACTGTATCAAAAAACAGTCAGTAACAGGGGGTGAAATATTGACTTTTTATCAGGAGCTTCAGCTCAACCAGGCAGGCTCAAAGGCGCTTATCCGCGCTTCAGAGAGCAGAAAAGAAAAACTCAGACACACAGCGGTATATCTGTTTAAGATACTGCTTACAGTAGGATTCTGTACGTTGTTCGTGACACTGTTCAGCCTCATTTTCGGGACTGAAAACAGCGTAGCGGGAGTAGTCATACTCCTTACGATACTGACATTCAGACAGGCTGATTTCGGCATACATACGCCGCACGGAGCGGCAGTCATGCTGATATTTTACGCCATACTGTGCATAGGACCGCGCGCTGCCTGCGCGCTTCCGCTGGGATACGCATTCATCGTGAATTTTGCCTGTATCCTGACGATGATGGTGCTTGGATGTTTTAACGTCATAATGTGCAATCAGTTCACGCTTGTGCTCGGATATCTGCTTCTTATCGGCTACGATGTGACAGGTGACGCATATGTAAAGCGCCTTGAAGCGCTTGTTATAGGGGCTGTGATATCAACTGTGATATTCTGGTATAAACACAGACACATCGAGTATGAAAAGAAATTTTCAAGCATATTTAAAGAGCTTGACATAACATCAGAGAGAACGATGTGGCAGGTAAGGCTGACGCTTGCGGTATCGACAGCGATGCTCATAGCAGGACTTCTCGGCATACCGCGCGCTATGTGGATAGGTATAGCGGTCATGTCGATAATGCAGCCGTCGCGCGAGGGCGTAAAGCAGCGCGTCAGACTCAGAGCTCCGGGAAATATACTCGGAGGCGCGCTTTTCCTTATACTGTATACAGTACTTCCGGGTGACGTATGCTCATATATAGGCATCATCGGCGGTATAGGAGTAGGCCTCTCGGCTACATACGGATGGCAGGCTGTTTTCAACTCGTTTGGCGGCGCAGCACTTGCGGTTCCGCTTTTCGGAGCGCCGGGCGCGGTACTGCTCAGGATCATAAACAATACGCTTGGTTCGTTGTATGCGTTTGCATTCGACAGCGTATGCGCAAAAGTAAGCAGTGTTCTGGAAAATGCAAAAGAAAACTCGCTTGCGGGATAACTATATAGCGAGATACTTGGACAGAAAGATAAAAAAGACGGTACAGATCTGTGATGGAAATGTACCGTCTTTCATATTTTTGTATTTTATTTACAACTGCAGTTATGTCCGCGCGGTGACGCGCGCTTCATGCGGATCAGCCGCATTCACGGAATGCGGCGCCCTTACTGTATGAGCAGTCTGTGATCCGGAAAATCTAACGATTGACCAGCAGCTTTTTTATTCCCTCGTCAAGTCCCTCAAGCGAGAGTGGATACATAGGGAATATGTCGCGGATCATATTGAGTGTATGGTTGCCGTAAACGATGTTCCACGATTTTTTTGATATAGGGTTGAGCCAGATGATGTGCGGGTACTTCTGCCTTACGCGGCGCAGCCATACTACGCCCGGCTCAGGGTTGTACGATATCCTGTACGAAGCGCCGCCTACGCGGAGGAGCTCGCTTGGTGCCATACAAGCGTCACCGACTATGATGACTTTATACTCGCTGTCGAGATTATTGAGCACCCATTTCGTGTCAACTACAGACTTCTTGTTGCAGCTCGGATCTGTAAAAAGTTCCTGATAAAAGCAATTATGGAAATAATATACTTTAAGCGACTTGAAATGGTTTGACTGATGAGCAGCCTGGAAAAGCTGGCTGCATATCTGGCTGTAGACTGACATGGATCCTGCAGAATCAAACAGAAGCAGGACTTTTACAGTATTTTTGCGCGGACGGTCAAAGACAAGCTTCAGATTTCCGGCGTTATTGCATGTAGCCTGTATAGTCTGATCGACGTCGAGCTCAGTCTTCGGGCCATCGTTCTTACTGGAAAACTGGCGCAGCTTGCGGAACGCCATCTGGAAGCTGCGTATATCGAGGATGTTGTCCTCGCGGAAATCGCGGAAATTACGCTCGCCTGCGACCTGAACGGCCGACCTGTGGCGGCTCTCGCCGCCGATGCGGATACCTGCAGGATTATACCCGCCGTGACCGAACGGAGAAGTACCTCCCGTACCGATCCAGTAACCGCCGCCGTTGTGTTCCTCATGCTGTTCCTTAAGGCGCTGCTCAAGCATCTTCTGCAGCTCGTCAAAATCAAACTGCGGCAGGTCCTGCATCATGCGCTCTATAAACTCAGCAGGCACCTGCAGGTCTTTGTCGAGCCAGTTCCAGACCTCCTCCGGTATCTCCTCAGGAGTCTTGACACCCTTGAAGAACTCAGCAAACGCCATATCGAATTTATCATAATCAGCTTCACTTTTTATGAGTACGGCCCTGCAGAGGTGATAGAAAGCACTGAGGCTCGACTGTCCCAGTCCCTGCTCAAGCGCGTCCATAAGAGCCATCCACTCATTAAGAGAGACCTTAAGCCCCCGCTGCCGCAGCAGATAGAAAAATTTTATAAACATATTGAGCCTCTTTGATCCTTATCTCATGCCGCGGTTCTTGTAGCGGTGGAAAATATCTATATCCTGGTTCTTCTTGAGCAGAGTGCCGATGAACGGGAAATCCTGCTTTACGACCTCAGCAGGAACGCCGCCGAGCACCATAGCCTGCAGCCAGTCGAGCAGCTCCGAAGTACTCGGCTTCTTCTGAACATCAGGCATTGAACGGATCCAGTAAAACGCCTCCATAGCCTGTCCGAGCAGATGCTTGTCGAGGTCAGGGTAGTGTACGTTAACGATCTCATGCATCTTTTCCGGACTCGGAAACTCTATGAAATGGAATATGCAGCGTCTCAGGAACGCGTCAGGAAGCTCTTTTTCAGCGTTAGACGTTATGATAACGATCGGTCTGTGCTTTGCAGTGATCGTCTCCTTAGTTTCATTTATATAGAACTCCATCTTGTCAAGCTCCCACAGAAGGTCGTTAGGAAACTCAAGGTCAGCCTTGTCGATCTCGTCTATAAGCAGAACTACCTGCTTATCAGAAGAAAAAGCCTCGCCCATCTTGCCAAGCTTTATATACTTCTTTATATCATCAACACTGCCCTCACCAAACTGGCTGTCGTACAGGCGCTGAACAGTATCGTACACGTAAAGCCCGTCCTGAGCCTTAGTAGTAGACTTTATATTCCATATGATAAGCTCCATGCCGAGCGTCTCAGCGATAGCCTCAGCCAGCATAGTCTTGCCCGTGCCAGGCTCTCCCTTTATAAGCAGCGGCTTCTTGAGAGCCATAGCGACATTTACAGAATTCATAAGCTCCTGCGACGCAACGTATTTCGTGCTGGAATCAAAACCGTTTAACATTAATATACTTCTCCTTCCATATAACTCCTGCTCTGCACGCAGACAAGCGCATAAAGCAATAATACTCAAATAAGGCGGAGCTGAAGCTCCTGATAACACCTGACGCGGCCTCCCGGCCGCAAAAGGCCCCGGCACTCGAAAAAAACAGCGCCGGCGCGTTAGTATCAACAAATCAATTATATATGTAAAAAGCCGTAAAGACCATAGCATAAAAAAAGTTATGAAAATAAGAAAAAAATACTTGCATTATAGAACACATACGTGTATACTTCTAAAAGTAACGTCACGAGTCACCAAAACGACTTGATCATATCGATTAAAAAGTTTTAAAAGATTAAAAAAGTTGTTGACAAGGACTTACAAAAATGTTATTATAATATGGTCGTGTTCGAGAGAACACTTGAGTACAAACCATATACGTGGCGGGATAGCTCAGCTGGCTAGAGCGTCCGGTTCATACCCGGAAGGTCGTAGGTTCGATCCCTATTCCCGCTACCATTTATGGGCGCTTAGCTCAGCTGGGAGAGCATCTGCCTTACAAGCAGGAGGTCATAGGTTCGAGCCCTATAGCGCCCACCATTTTAACTGATTTGTTCAGTTATCTATTAAGAATGCGGTCCGGTAGTTCAGTTGGTTAGAATGCCAGCCTGTCACGCTGGAGGTCGACGGTTCGAGCCCGTTCCGGATCGCCATTTTTATGTTTTAAATTATATGGTGGGTGTCGTCAAGTGGTTAAGACCCAGGATTGTGATTCCTGTATACGTGAGTTCGAATCTCACCATCCACCCCATATTTTAATATTTAACCGTAGGGGTATCGCCAAGCGGTAAGGCAACGGATTCTGATTCCGTCATGCGCAGGTTCGAATCCTTCTACCCCCGCCAATCTGTTGCAGTTCTCTGATTACAGAGAACTGCAAATTTAACTGAATAAGTATGGCGACATAGCCAAGTGGTAAGGCAGAGGTCTGCAAAACCTTCACCCCCAGTTCAAATCTGGGTGTCGCCTCCATACTCAAAACCCTGCAATTTCAACGATTGCAGGTTTTTTTATGTTGATTTTTAAATGCACTGTGGCATATGGCGCGATAATGTGGTATAAAGGATAAATAAATTTTTTTAATGGGGAATGATCAGAGTATGATGAGTTTAAAAGAAAAAAAACTAAAACGGCATATATCTCCGTTTCAGCTTATAATACTTGGATTTCTGGGGCTGATAGCAGTGGGAACTGCGCTGCTTATGATGCCGTTAGCAGCGCGTGACGGTGTCGGTGCTTCTTTTGGCGACGCTGCGTTTACGGCGACGTCTGCGGCTTGCGTGACAGGGCTTGTTGTACAGGATACGGCGACGTACTGGTCTTTTTGGGGACAGGCGATCATACTTGTTCTGATACAGATCGGGGGCATGGGCGTTGTAACGGCGGCAGCTGTATTGAGCGCGATAGCGGGGCGCAGGATAGGCCTGGCGCAGCGCAGCGTTATGCAGGAGGCGATATCGGCGCCGCAGATAGGCGGTATAGTCCGTATAACGAAATTCAGCGTTAAAATGATGGCCTCCATAGAGACGCTTGGAGCTATACTGCTCATAGTGCCGTTCTGCAGGGAGTTTGGCGTGCTCAGGGGCGCGTGGTATGCGGTGTTTCATTCTGTGTCGTCATTCTGCAACGCAGGGTTCGACCTGATGGGCGTAAAGGAGCATTTCTCATCACTCGTGTCGTATGTGGGGCATCCTGTAGTTAATATAACTGTCATGCTTCTCATAATCTCCGGAGGCATCGGGTTCATGACGTGGGATGATATACGCACGCGAGGGGTGCATATAAGGCGGTACAGGATGCAGAGCAAGGTCATACTGACGATGACAGGACTGCTGATACTGCTGCCGGCTGTATGGTTCTTCTTTTGTGAATTCAGTGGACTGCCGGCAGGACAGCGCACGCTGGCGTCGCTTTTTCAGTCTGTGACAACGAGGACTGCCGGCTTCAACACTGTAGATGTGAGCGCGATGTCGCAGACGGGGCAGATGCTTATGATAATGCTGATGCTGGTCGGCGGAGCCCCCGGCTCCACAGCGGGCGGCATGAAGATAACTACGGCGGCTGTTATTGTCGCGTCGGCTGCAGCAGTTTTCAGGCGCAGGAGCAATGCGGAGTTTTTTGGGCGCCGCATATCTAACGAAGCTGTAAGACAGGCGTCTGCGGTCATGCTGCTTTATATACTGCTGCCCGTTTCAGGCGCTATGCTCATAGCGTTTCATGAGGGCGTACCGTTTATGTCAGCATTGTTTGAAACAGCCTCAGCCGTCGGAACTGTAGGCATATCGCTCGGTTTGACCCCGCACCTTGGCGCGCTGTCGCATGCGATACTTATGTTTCTGATGTTTTTCGGGCGCGCGGGATGCCTGACGATGATATATGCCGCGTTTTCACAGAAAAATACTGAATGCTCGCGGTATCCGGAAGAAAAAATCATGATCGGATAGGATATGCGGGCGCTGCGTAAAATGCGCGGTGACGCGCTGATGTCCGTAAGTATTTGTTGACTTGTAAATTTATTCGATGGGGGATATTAATTATGAAATCAGTACTTATAATAGGCATGGGCCGCTTCGGGCGGCATGTCGCGATAAAGCTGAATGAGCTGGGGCATGAGGTCCTGGCTGTAGATAAGGCGGAGCAGAATATAAAAGCGGCGCTTCCGTATGTGACCGGCGCGCAGATAGGAGACGGAACAGACGAGGGATTTCTCGCCACGCTGGGCGTGCGTAATTTCGACCTGTGCCTTGTCGCTATAGGCGATGATTTTCAGAGCTCGCTTGAGACGACGTCACTGCTCAAGGAAATGGGTGCGCCATTCGTAGTTGCGCGCGCGGCGCGCAGCGTTCACGCAAAATTCCTGCTGAGAAACGGCGCCGACGAGGTCGTTTACCCTGAAAAGCAGGTCGCTGAGTGGGCTGCTATACGCTACAGCTCGGATCATATATTTGACTACATTGAGCTTGACAGCGAGCATGCGATATTTGAGGTGTCAGTGCCGGAGAAATGGGAAGAAAGTACGATAGGAGATCTTGACGTGCGCCGTAGGTTCAATATAAATATCCTTGCGGTAAAGCACGAAGGCGTTCTTGATCTCGATATGCGCCCCGACACGCGCCTGCCTGCAGGCGATACGATGCTTGTTATCGGAAGTATGAAGGCTATACAGAAGTGCTTTAAAATTTAAAGTATATCGCTGATAGACGATGCACGGTGGCTGGTATATACAAACCCGGCATAAGCAGAACACAAAAAATCGTATTGTATCAAAAAAAGAACTTACATAAAGTGAATATTTCTGCTATACTCTATGACTGTTGAGCCTGAAGCGGACGTATGCTTCAGGCCTTTAAATAGATTTTTTTAATATATATATCATCTGGTATCAGTAATTGGAAACGCACACGCGCCCGGCGCGTGATAACGAACAACACACGATGACGCTGCCGCAGGCGCATTCCGGACACCGGTCCGGGATGACAGCGCCGCAGGAATTTTAAAAGAGCGTTAAAGGCAGTGATGTTTCAAAGCAAAAAGTTCGTTGAACAAAAAATTCGTTGATAATGAAAGGAGTTTTCAATTATGATGCCAAAGACAAAATTACAGGACTTTATTTTTACTCTCATGATGGCGTTCGTTATGGTATACGCCATGGTCTGCTACAATATCGCAATGGATATGGGCGGCATGACTGATCAGGTATTCCTTCTCGCATTCCACGAAATGCCTGTAATGTGGCCTATCGCTGTTGTACTCGAGTTTTTCATAGTAGGCAAGATCGCGCCTGCGCTCGCGTTCCGCTTCATGACGCCGCAGGACAAGCCGTTATTTATAACATGCGCTATATCATCAATGATCGTATGCATCATGTGTCCGATAATGAGCTTTATCGCCACTGTACTCTTTAAGGGAGTAAGCAGCCAGCTCATCGCAGTATGGCTCCAGACTACAGTTATCAACTTCCCTATGGCTTTATGCTGGCAGATATTCTTCGCAGGTCCTGCAGTAAGAAATATCTTCGGATCTTTCATGAGAAGGATAGAAGCTTCAAGAGCAGCAAGAGCCGCAGCGGATAATTGATCCATCGTCTGAGGCTTCAGCATAAACGTAATCGAATAAAGCAGGAATTTTATGTGAAATGGGCTGTCGTTCCCCGTATATATATGGGAACGGCAGCCTTTCTGCGTTTTCAGCCCGGCGCGCGGATAAAACTGTTGCATATGCAACAACGTATTATGGTATAATATAGTACGATATGTAAATAAGATATATAAAATACGTGATAAGCAGATGAGCAAAGCCGCGCCCGGCGCGCAGAAAGTATGAGGTGGAAGGCATGAAAGAACTGAATTCAGATATAGAGCTTTTTAAAAAAATAACTCAGGATGACCTTGATATGATGTATCACTGTCTTGACGGATATAAAAAGAAATTCATACCCGGGGAAACGATACTTACTTTTGATAATACGCACTCTACTGTCGGGATAGTCGCCAGCGGCGTCGTAAGGCTTGAACGTATTGATTATTATGGTGATTACTCGCTGCTCGACCGCATGGAAAAAAACGACATTTTTGGAGAGACGCTGGCGTACTCAAATATAGACAACAGTGAGATAATTGCTGTATGCGAAAAGGCGTGCGAGGTGATATTTGTCGATCACAACCGCATAATCCATCCGTGCGAGAAGGTGTGCGGGTGTCACATGTCCATGCTGTCGAATCTGCTGAAGATCATATCTAACAAGACGGAGCGCCTGTCGATGCGTGTCGAGGTCATATCGAACAGAAATATCAGAAATAAGCTTATGAGCTATTTTATGATAGAAGCAAAGAAAAACGGAAGCGATACGTTTGAGCTTCCTTTTTCCATGTCGGCGCTGGCCGACTATATATGCGTTGACCGCAGCGCTATGGTGCGCGAGATATCGAAAATGAAAAAAGACGGTCTGATAGATTCAGACCGCCGTAAGATAACGCTTCTTGATCGTGATGATATATAGCAGATATGCTGCGGTATCCCGTATCAGGATATCGCGCGGTGACGCGCGCAGGCATGCCTCCCCGGAGGGGGCTTCATTATCTTTTTGCAATAGGTATGTAAGGCTGATCGTCAGCGATGCACTTGTACGCAGGGCGCATGATGCGGTTGCTGCCTGTCAGCTCTTCTATACGGTGCGCGCACCAGCCTGAGATGCGGGCTGCGGCAAATATAGGCGTGGCGAGGTCAAGAGGGATGTTCAGCGCGTGGTAAACGAAGCCGGAGTAAAGGTCTACGTTTGCCGGCAGAACGACCTCTGAGCCTGTCATTTCAGAGAATATGCGAGACCCGGTGTTTTCGATGAAGTCATAGAGCATGAACTCGTCCATGAGTCCGTTTTCTTCTGCGAGCTTGCGCGCCATGCGCTTAAGGAGCTGCGCTCTCGGATCGCTCAGCGTGTATACTGCGTGGCCGAGACCGTATATGAGGCCGGAGCCGTCGTTTGCTTCGCCCTTTATGACTTTTCTGAGATAGTTTTCTACCTGCTTGAAATCTGTTATATCTGTAACGTTTTCCTTGAGATCCTGCATCATGTATATGACTGCGAGGTTTGCGCCGCCGTGCTTAGGGCCCTTGAGTGAACCTATGGCGGCAGCTATGGCAGAGTATGTGTCTGTGCCTGTCGATGAAACAAGGTGAGTAGTAAATGTCGAGTTGTTACCGCCGCCGTGCTCTGCGTGGAGTATCATAGCTATGTCGAGGAGCTTTGCTTCTATGTCTGTGTACTCGCCTGTAGGCCTTATGAGGCGCAGGATGTTTTCAGCCGTTGAAAGCTCTGATGACGGGTAGTGCAGGTGAAGGCTCTGGTTGTCGAAGTGTGAGCGCTTTGCCTGGTATGAGTATGCGAGCAGTGACGGGAAGTATGATATGAGCTGGATAGACTGGCGGAACACGTTTTCTGCCGATATGTCATCCGGCTTGTTGTCATATGAGTAGAGAGCGAGGACTTCCTTTGCGAGCTGGTTCATGACGCTGCGCGAAGGCGAGCCGAGGATAGTGTCACGCGCAAATCCTTTTGGGAGCTCTCTTCTTGCACCGAGTATCTTTTTATAGTCATTGAGCTCGTACTCTGTAGGAAGCTTGCCGAAGAGGAGCAGATAGCTTGTCTCTTCATAACCGAAACGGTTTTCGCTTATGCATGCGTTTACGATATTTTCTACGCTTATGCCTCTGTAGAGCAGTTTGCCGGGAGCCGGTATCTTGTTCCCCTGCTCATCGGTCTCATAACCGTGTACATCAGATACTCGTGTCAGTCCGACGCATACGCCTGTGCCGTTTTTATTTCTGAGGCCGATCTTTACGTTGTATTTATCGTAAAGAGACGTGTCGATATTGTTGTTTTTTCTGAGCAGCGACGCACGGCTGTTGATGAAGTTGTCTTCCTGCGTTTTCAGGAAACGCGCCTCCTGAGGAGTTACATTGCCGAATCCGCCCTCTGTATTTATAGTGCTGAGCATAACAAACGCTCCTTTCATCAAAAATGATCCCGTGTGACCGCCGGATGGGTTTAAACGTGGGGAACACGGAATTATAATGAATAGATCTTCTGTGATTTTTTCTAATTATGATATCACATTGTATACGAATATGCAATATGATAATATGCATAATTATGCATAAAAAATAATAACTATGCATAAGCGCGCGCCCGGCGCGCGGCATGAAATCTGAAAAAAAACGCGGCCCACAGGCCGCGCTTATGCAATAATATATACTTTATTGTAACTTTTATTATTGTGAATTTGCCGATGCTGGTGGCTGATATACGGATAAGCGGAGCTCGGAGC
>CAKQOE010000036.1 GCA_934255545.1 uncultured Clostridia bacterium
TTTTGACAAAAACTGCTTCAAAATAATCTGTTAGAAGCATCCCATTCTGCGACGCGGAGCGTTCCGTATATCAGCTGCCGGCATCGGCGTCCCTGTATTTACAAAAATGTATACTTTACTGTTTACACGCGGAGACGCGTGCCCGGGGTGGAGAAGTGTAGGATATTGCAGCAGGGATTCATGCGGAGGAGGTCGTCTGCCGGGGTGCCGGTCGTTTCTGATATTGTTATGAGGGTGTCGCCGCTTTTTACTATGTATGGCTGATTTTCAGGATATCTGGCAAATATGTCATTGTATGGTATACATATGGAAAGTCCGGTCATATTTGATGTGAAGTCTGTACCCGGATTTTCGTGGAGGAGCGCATGATAGCATATGCCGTATCGCGTAAGTATGTCGGTAAGCGTCTCGTCTTTTGAAACTGTATGGATCATGCCGTCTGCATTTATTGTATGGTTTGATATATTTTGGTCCGGCTCACTGCTGTGTATGTCAGTCTGATCTGGTGAAGTGCTGTTGTAGTGTGATGCATGAGGCTGAATGTTATCATTTACAGGAGAATCGTGCGATGAAGCTGATGAGCGGATCTCTGTTTCGCCGGACTCATTTAGCGTGATGGGCGTGGTATCTGTTATAGTTGCGCTGCGGTCTGCCTGTACGGCAGCGTCCGGATCGGAGGATATACCTGTTTGAAATAAATTTGTGGCGTCATCTGCGGTATCTGATGAGCGGGGCATAGGCGCTGCGGGATGCATCACGCCGGGAGCTCTTGTTTCAGGTATATTGAGCTTTGCACCGACTTGAAGGTCATACGGGTCTATGCCGGGGTTGCAGGACATAAGGCTTGCAAGGGACACTCCGTAATTTCTTGATATACCGTAAAGCGTGTCACCCGTTGCGATAGTATGTGTTCTTTTTATCGGACGCTGCGGTCTGCCCGGTGACGGGGCGCCGGGACGCACGGAGGCATTGCCGTTAGTATTGCCTGCGTGAGGGATGTATATCTCCTGGCCGATGGCTATATTATGCGGATCTTTTATGCCGTTAAGGATCATGAGGCGCTGAAGGTCTGTGTTATACCTGCGCGCAACGGAATAAAGCGTTTCACCCGGTCTGATCTTGTGGACTGCGGCGCATACAGCGCGATTAAAATTTCTGTTGTTATTCATGTAAAAAATACCTCCTATGTGTACAATATATTTGCAATACCTGCTCATTGTGATAGAATAGTAGAAATTTGTTAATAGAAAACTGCTCTGCGTGCCGGTGCTGATATCAGAAAGCATGGCTCAGGCCGGCTGTTTATGTGATACCGGAGTGCGGCGCGCGGTGCAGCGGAATAATGGATCTGCTATGAATATAAAGGATGGAGATGAACTGAAATGAACACTAAAAGATTATTATTCTATGACAATATAAGAAATGACGAAATTATGAAAATGGCGTCAAAAATAGTTCGTGGAGTTGGGGCAGCTCACGCTGCCGGACAGGACTGTGAAGCAGGATGCAGCAGGGAAGAAGTCGAAGATATGTATTATGAGCTTCAGAGAAGGATCCTTGCGGCTATGCCTGTAGGAGATACTCAGGGCACATACTGGGAAAATTATATATACAGACTCATAGCTGAGAGTGAAAATACATTCAGCCTGAAAGCTGAGCGCGGAGAGCTCGATGATATAACTGCTGAGCTTGCTGCAGCTGATATAACTGACATAAAGGAAATGCTGAATGTTGACTGGAACAAAGTAGCAGAACATTTTGATGACGGAAGAGAGTGCGTGTGCGCTATAATGCCGCATATAGTTGAAGATGGCAGAGCTTCTCAGATAAAAGCTGTATTTGATGAAGTTGATGGGACGCCGGAGGCGTCGAAGGCCGCAGTCGAGGCGCTCAGCGCTTATTACAGAAAGAATTTCTGCGGCATACTCGGAAAATTTAAGGCATTTATATGGGATGGAAAGCTTGCCGGTGTAAAGAATCAGGACCCTATAACATTTGATGACCTTATAGGTTATGAATTCCAGCAGCAGCAGCTTATCAGAAATACTGAAGTGTTTGTTCACGGCAGAAAGTCAAACAACGTTCTGCTTTACGGTGATAAAGGAACAGGAAAATCTTCAAGCGTCAAGGCGCTTCTCAATAAATTCGGTGATGAGGGGCTGCGCATGATAAACGTGCCTAAGTCGCGTATTTTTGATATAAGTGAGATCATGGAGCTTGTGTCAGGAAGAGGCTGTAAATTTATCATTTTTATTGATGATCTTTCATTTGAGGATACAGAGATAGAGTATAAGCACTTTAAGTCTGTCCTTGACGGAGGAGTAGAGGTACAGCCTGACAATGTACTGCTTTATGTAACTACAAACCGCAGAAATCTTGTAAAGGAAACATGGAAAGACAGAAATGACACTGACGGCGAAGTACATATGAGTGACGGTATACATGAGAGACAGTCTCTTGCTGACCGTTTCGGACTTAAGATCACATTTACAGCTCCTGACAAAGAGCTTTATACTGAGATCGTTAAGTCTATCGCTGAAAAGCAGGGTCTTGATATAGATGACGAGAAGCTTATGGCTGAGGCTAACAAATGGGATATGAGGCAGACGAGCCGCTCAGGCAGATCAGCTAAGCAGTTCATAACTCATATAGCAAGCATGCAGTAGCGTATTGCCGGAACCCGGCCTGCATGCCGGGCATGCAAGTTTAAGAAAGGATGGTTTGAATTTGTTTGGATCTTTAATGGATTATGTGATGGATACCCTGTGGATACTTCCGGGGCTCATAATAGGCTTCGCCATGCATGAATTTGCTCATGCGTGGGTATCCGACAGGCTCGGCGATCCGACGCCGAGAGCGCAGGGACGTCTGACACTGAACCCTGCAGCGCATATAGACCCGATAGGTCTTGTGATGCTTGTGTTTTTCCACTTCGGCTGGGGTAAGCCGGTACAGGTAAATCCGAATTATTATAAGCACAGAAGGCTCGGAGAAGCTGCTGTTGCAGTCGCAGGCGCGGTCATGAACTTTATCATAGCTGTAGTCGGCATGGGGCTCGCGCGCTTGTTTACGATGCTTCCTTTAGGCGATACTCTGATGGGTATATTTATGCACATAATGTTCAGCCTTGTGCAGATAAACCTGGTGCTCATGATATTTAATCTCATACCGCTGCCGCCGCTTGACGGATGGAATTTTATCACCCAGATATTTGACCTGGAGCGCAGGCCGTGGTACTGGAGATTTTATCAGCTCGGACCTATGTTCCTGATGCTTCTGATAGTTTTCAGGCTGACATCAAAGATCATAACACCGCCTGTTATGGTGATATATTCACTGCTGGCGGGAATATTCTTTTAAAAAACTATCTTTAATGAAATATCAGAAAAAGCATGGCGCGCGTCGCCGCGCGAAAATGATCTGGGAATTTATTACGAAATAAAAGTTTACTGTATAAAAAAATCTGCCGTCTTAATTGACAGCAGATTTTTTTATACTTATATGAATATTTTTTATGTTATCTATGCATACAGCAGCTTAAGCTGTATGGTAAACGGTGCTTTTTATTGCATGTGGTGAAGAGGCATAGGCTTTATTTCTTTTTTATAAAGATGCATGAAGAGGAATATGGCAAATGTAAAGCCGAATATCTCAGCTATAGGATATGAAAGCCATACGCCTGTTACGCCGAGCGATGTCTTTGACAGGAGCCATGCTGCAGGCATGATGACGATGACCTGTCTGAGCAGGGTCATGAAGAGACTGTATATGCCGTGTCCGAGCGCCTGGAAGAACGTTGAGAACGTTATACCGATAGCAGCAGGAACGAAGCACAGGCTCAGTAGTCTCATGGCAGTTATACCCATGCGCATCATATCGTCACCGGCATCAAATATGGACATGAGCTGTGACGGGAATATCTGGAACAGCAGCAGGCCGCATATCATGATGATGATTGCAGTAGTTACAGTCAGACGAGTTACGTGCATAAGGCGTTCGCGGTCACGCGCTCCGTAGTTGTAGCCCATGATAGGCATAGCTCCCTGAGTGAGACCGAACGTCGGCATGAATACAAACGACTGGAGCCTGAAGTAAACACCGAGTACAGATACAGCAGTAACAGAAAATCCGATAAGTATCTGGTTGAGGACTATATTTACGAATGACGGTATAGCCTGCATGAGCATGCCCGGAAGAGCTACGACATATATGTCCTTGAGCATGCGTCCGGATATCCTGAAGTTTTTGAACGATACCTTTACGTCATGTGATTTCAGGAAGAAGAAGCACAGAACTGTGCACATGCCGAGGAACTGTCCGATAACAGTAGCTATGGCAGCGCCCGCTACTCCCATCGCAGGGCATCCGAAATATCCGAATATCATGATCGGGTCGAGTATGATGTTTGCGATGCACCCGATCATATGTGATATCATAGGCATGACCATGTTTCCTGTAGACTGAAGGATCTTCTCACATGTCACCTGAGTGAACATAAAGCCTGATAAGCAAATAACAATGGTACCGTATGATGTAGCCATGTCAACAAGTCCGACGTTATCTTCGGCATACCATGTATAAAACGGTCTTGAGCAGAAGAAGCCGAAGATAAAAAAGACAGCCCAGTTTACGAGTATGAGCAGGAAACCGTGAGTAGCCGCTGAATTCGCTTCGTCAAACTTTCTTTCACCGAGACGTCTCGATATGAGAGAGTTAAGGCCGACGCCTGTGCCTACGCCGACTGCGACGAGAAGCATCTGGATCGGAAATACGAGCGTTACCGCAGCCATAGCTTCTTCACTTAAGTGTGAAACGAATATGCTGTCTACGATGTTATATACGGCCTGAAGGAGCATGGAGCATATGGCCGGTATAGACATCGTGAACAGGAGCCGGGGCATATGCATCGTGCCCATTTTGTTTTCCGTATGTACCTCAGCGCGTGCACCGGAGGTCTCGGAAACGAGATTTTTTTCTTTCATTGATATTTCCCCCCTAATATGATAAAAAAAGCAACGTTCCATCAGGCTGCGGGAAAGTCTGTGAGGCTCTCCGGTACCATCGGACATTGCATGAGTGTTAACGTTTCCCGTAAACTTCAATATCTTATCATTATATATAAAATAATGCAATAAAAATACTGTATTTTTGTGCTGCCGGGCAGCACGCAAGACAAAAGTGATTGATATTTTTTTGTTTAATTTGTCAAAAAAATATTTTTTGGTATTGCCTTATAGATGATGCTGTGTTACTATGAATTTGGAAATCAAATAGAGTTTCTGCAATCAGATTCGATTATATTAACAAACGAAAACCTCGAAGGGGTCATGGTCGATGCATGACTCCTTCGAGGTTTTTTGGCGCATGAAAAACATTAAAATCGTTATCAAATTAACAAATTGTTGGTCGTAACAAAATTTTGCTACGCAAATATTTAAACCGGAGCCGGGCTGATGCAGGAATGGAAGACAAACGGTAATTGTGATAAAGTAAAAATTAATGATAGCGGTATACAGTGATTGTGTTGTATAATATTAAAGTTGAAGTGCTTTTTGTCCTGCCGGCAGCCAGCATACGGCAGAAGACGATCAGGCACGGGAAATAGGAGGTTTTTATGGCAAAGGGTCCTGTAAACTGCGAGACATGCATGTATTACATATATGATGAAACGCAGGATGTATATATGTGCGACATAAGCCTGGATGAAGACGAGATGGAAAAATTCCTTACGGATACGTTCCGGGACTGTCCGTATTACTGTCTGTATGATGAATATATGATAGTAAGGAAGCAGAATTAACAGGTCGCTGACAGCAGATGGCGATCATTAAAATATATAATATTGTAATTTTATAAAGTTCACAAAGACGCCGGATAATGCCGGAGGATATACGGATAAGTGCAGTTGAAATTCCATATACCACGGAGCGTTACGTATATCAGCAGGCAGCCGGAGGCGTCACGTAAATATAGAAAAAAAGGAGAGAGTGTTATGAGCAAGAGTATTGCGGATTACGTTACAGCCATTCCCGATTATCCTGAGAAGGGTGTCATATTCAGGGATATAACTACTGTCATCCAGCATCCTGAGGGACTTAAGATGGCGATAGATGAAATGATAAAGCTCATAGGCGATACAGAGTGCGACCTGGTTGCCGGAGCAGAAGCAAGAGGATTTATATTCGGTGCGCCTATAGCGTACGCGCTCGGAAAAGGATTCATCCCTGTAAGGAAAAAGGGAAAGCTTCCGAGAGAGACAGTTTCACAGGCTTATGAGCTTGAGTACGGCACTGCTGAGATAGAGATACATAAGGACTCTCTGAAGCCGGGCCAGAAGGTAGTGCTCGTTGACGACCTTATGGCTACAGGCGGTACGATGGAAGCGGCTGTAAAGCTCATAGAACAGCTTGGAGGCGAAGTAGTAAAGATCGTATTCCTGCTGGAGCTTGCAGGACTTAAGGGCCGCGACAAGCTTAAGGGCTATGATGTAGCTTCTGTTCTGACTTACGAAGGAAAGTAAGAGTCAGCACAGTACAAAAACGGGAAATAAGGCTCTGCCATCAGATCGCCGGCTCAGCGCGTCACTGAGCCGGACAATATCTGATACGCCTGCAGTCGCGAGGCTGTGGGATGTAGTGACAGGGTCTTTTTTCATGCGGCCGGGAGGCCGCGCTGCGGTCGTTGACATAGACATGCAGATATATTGCAATCATATTTTAAAGCGGCTGCTGCGCGCAGCCGGAATTATTTTTTATTCGGAGGATCAGGTTATGGATAATTTTTTTGAGATATCCAAACGTAATTCTACTGTCAGAGCGGAGATAATCGGCGGTCTTACCACATTCTTCGCTATGGCGTATATTGTGTTTGTAAATCCAAATCAGGTAGCTGCGGGCGGCGCTTCAGGCTGGCTCGTCGGCGAGGGAGCTGATGCTGCTGTCATAGGTCAGATATGGAACTCTGTTTATATTGCATCTATACTTGCTGCAGTAGTCGGCACGTTTATGATGGCGTTTTACGCAAAGATGCCTTTTGCGCAGGCGTGCGGAATGGGACTTAACGCGTTCTTCTGCTCATGCTTCATATCGGGAGCGTTTTTCGCGGGAACTGACCTTATAACGGGTTATCACTCAGGTATGGTCATAATATTCATATCAGGTATCGTTTTCATGATACTTTCAGTGACAGGCGCGAGAACGTATATCGCTTCGGCAATGCCGGAAAATATCAAGAAGGCTATACCTGCAGGTATCGGTATGTTCATCGCGTTTATCGGTTTTCAGAACGCGGGCATAATCCAGACTAACCAGTATACTATATCTCAGTTTGTAGATATACACGGCGCGCTCACAGATCCTGAGCAGGGATTTACTGCAATAGCTCCGGCGCTTACAGCGCTTATAGGCTTTATCATCATAGGCATACTTGCAAAGCGCAATGTAAAGGGTTCAGTCATCATAGGCATAATCGCTTCAACATTTATATATTATATATTTATGGGACAGGTACCTTCGCTCGATCTGAGCCATATAGGCCAGTCATTTAAGGACTTCAGTGCTATAGGCATCACAGGACTGTTTGACGGCGAGGGTTGGAAGGCTGCGTTCTCAGGCGCGCATATCGGCAATGTATTCAACGCGGTCGTACTTGTCATAACGTTCCTGCTCGTAGATATGTTCGATACTCTCGGAACTTTATACGGAACAGCTGCCGAGGCAAATATGATAGACGAAAACGGCGATCCGCATAATGTCGGCAAATGTATGACGAGTGACTCTGTTGCAACTGTAGCAGGCGCTGTGTTCGGTACGTCTACATGCACTACATTCGTAGAGTCAGCTTCAGGCGTTGCAGCAGGCGCAAGAACAGGTCTCGCAAGCCTTGTAACAGGCATATGCTTTGCTGTATGCCTGCTCTTCAGCCCTCTCGCAGCTATCATACCAAGCGCTGCGACTGCACCTGCGCTCATATACGTAGGCGTCCTCATGGTAAAGAACATGACAAAGGTAGACATGGAGGACATGCGTTCAGCTATCCCGGCGTTCCTTATCCTTATAATGATGCCGCTCACATACTCTATAGCAAACGGTATCGGCATAGGCTCGATCGCATATGTTCTTCTTACATTATTCAGCGGAAAGTACACAAAGAAGGATATCGTAGTCACTGTTATCGCTGTTCTTTTCGTACTGAAATTCTGCCTCGTTACTATGTAATGCGGCATGCAGGTCTGTAACTGTCACAGTGTTAAAGCGCTTTAAGCGGCAGATCCGCAATAATACAAAAGCAATAATAAAACGCGTGTTACGCTGCGCCCGGCGCAGCCGGCGTGACGCGCGGCGGGATACCGCGCGGAGGACACGTAATGTTTCATATCAACAGAGTGTTGCCGCGCGGTTTTTAAATACGTACAGCGCCGCGCCAAAGCGGCGGGCTGCTCATCTGCCGGGCAGATGCAGCGGATGAAATTTATTACAGAGGAAAAATTAAAAATGTTAAACATAACGAAAGCAATTCTTCATATATTTGATATGAACTCGGAGATGGTCATAGCGTCAGGCGATGAGCTTGATGTGTCAGCTGACGGAGTTTTTGAGTATCTTGAAAAGCATATAGAAAAATCATTTAAGGATGCGGGCGCTGTCTCTGCACAGCTTGAGCCTGAGGGAGATTTTATGAGGTCGCTGCTCGACTACCGGAATGGCGCGGTATCGTTCAGGGACTGGTCGGAAAGCCTGAGCCGGCGTATAGCGGACTATTATCTGCTTGCAGAGGAACAGCCGTCTGCTGATCTTGTGGCGGTCGATTTCGTGCGTGATGAGGAGCGTTACGTGGGGCTTATGATATTCAACAGCCAGACAGGATATACGCATCAGATAGTCCAGGGTGACGGATTTTTTAAAAATGAGATAATACGCCATTACGGGATAATGCCGGGCATGTCGCAGAAGGTATCTTCATTTATACTTGTGCGTGTCGGTACGTGGAAGGTAAGGTATTTTGATAAAAAGCGTTCCATAAACGGGGAGGACGTGATGGTCATACCTGATAAGATCATAAGCTGCACAGAGTCTGTATCGCCTAAGGAAGCGGTGAAAAAGGTCAAGGCCGCAGCTGAAAAAGTGGCTGAAAATAACGGCGGCAACAGCGCGGAGATCATATCGCGCGCAAAGACGTTCCTTATGGACAACGCCGAGGTGTCAGACAAGCTGGATACGGAAGAGCTGAGCCGCGCGGTATTTCCTGACTCGCAGTCCATGGCGGAGGAATTTGTAAGAGAAGTAAGGAGCAGCGGAATGCCGCAGGCTGTAAATATGGACAGGGAGTACGCTTCACGCGCCGGGCGCGTGCACAAGATAAAGACTGACACAGGCATTGAGATATCTATTCCTTCTGACTTTTTTAATGATCCTGATTATGTGGAATTCATAAACAATCCGAACGGGACTATATCGATCTCGATAAAAAATGTTGGAAGCATCGTGAACAAGTAGTGCGTTCAAAACGGCTGATAAATCTACATGATATGGACATTGGGAGAAAATACGAGTATAATTAACAATGTGTATTTTTTATACAACAATTTATTCACTTGATTTACTTCCGTTTGTAAGGAATTGATGAGATATGGAATTGGAATGTAAAATGACGATGCAGCAGGCAAAGGACGAAATGGAGTTTTTCAGAAAGGTCTTTGATGTTGTGCGTCTTGTTAAAAAAAATGAACTTGATCAGATGGAGCAGGTCGATGTCAGCGGTTCAGAAGTAAGATACTGTGAATGTTACGCATTTTGGAATAAAGGGCATCATTGCAGCGATTGTGCCGCTCTGAGGGCTATGGCTGAAAAGGGTGAGGCTACAAAGTTTGAACTGCTTGGCGAGGAGATATTTCAGGTACTTGCCAGGTATATTGAAATAGACGGCAAGCCCTATGTTATGGAGCTGCTGAAGCATATAGACAAGCATATGATCTCTGATATGAATGATTACGGTGAGTTGGCATCGCATATAGCGGGATATAACGAAAAATTGTATATGGATGCGCTTACAGGAGCGTATAACAGGCGGTATTATGAGGATGAGGAGAGGAAAAAGACGGAAGCTTCCGGCGTAGCCATGATCGACCTTGATGATTTCAAGCTTTATAACGATACATACGGACATAATGCCGGTGACATGGCGCTCACGACTACAGCCGATATCATAAAAAAATGCATAAGAAAGACTGACACGCTCATAAGATACGGCGGTGATGAATTCCTGCTGATACTTGACGGAGTCACGCATGAGATACTCAATAAAAAGCTTGAGCAGATAAGGAGCATGATAAACTCGGCTGTAGTACCGGGGTATCTGAAGCTCCAGCTTTCTGTAAGCATAGGCGGCGTCATATCGCCTGAGGGCGTAAGTACAGAGCGTTCAGTCGAACAGGCAGACAGGCTCATGTATATGGCTAAGAATCATAAAAATATGGTAGTGACTGACGGCGACGATCAGGACGATCATAATGAAGAAAAGGAAAATGCGCTGAAGTCTGATATAAAGCATCAGATACTCATAGTAGATGATTCCGATCTTAACCGCGAGATACTTTCCGCAATGCTCGAGGACGAGTATAAGATACTGGAAGCGTCAAACGGCGAAGAGTGCATAGAGATAATGCAGCAGTTCGGAACGGGCATAGCGCTCATACTGCTCGATATAGTCATGCCTGTAATGGACGGTTTCGAGGTGCTCGCGTATATGAACAGGAATCACTGGATAGAAGACATTCCTGTCATAATGATATCGAGCGATGATTCTGAGGGCAATATAAGAAAGGCGTATGAGCTTGGAGTTTCAGACTACATAAGCAGGCCGTTTGACAGCAAGGTCGTATACAGGCGAGTGTTTAATATGATAAAGCTGTATGCAAAGCAGAGACGGCTCACGCATCTCGTGACTCAGCAGATATATGAGAAAGAGAAAAACAGCCGGATGATGGTCGGCATACTCAGCCAGATCGTAGAGTTCAGAAACGGCGAAAGCGGACGTCATGTCCTTCATATAAATATACTGACGATGCTGCTGTTAGAACGCCTTGTCCAGAGATCGGACAAATACATGCTGTCATGGGCGGAGCAGTATATGATAGCGACAGCGTCAGCCCTGCATGACATAGGTAAGATCGGTATAGACGAAAAGATACTCAACAAGCCCGGAAAACTTACGGATGAGGAGTTTGATGTAATGAAGACTCACACGCTCATAGGAGCTTCCATGCTTGAAAACCTTGAAATTTACCACGATGAGATGCTTATAAAGCTTGCATACCAGATATGCCGCTGGCATCATGAGCGTTACGACGGCCGCGGTTATCCTGACGGTCTTAAAGGCGACAATATACCGATAGCGGCGCAGGTAGTTTCACTTGCAGATGTATACGACGCCCTTGTAAGCAAACGTGTATATAAAGACGCGTACACACATGATGAGGCAATGAGGATGATACTCGAAGGGGAGTGCGGAAGCTTTAACCCGCTGCTGCTCGAATGCCTTAAAGATATACAGGATGATATAAAACGGGATATAAATTACGATACACCTGCTGATGCTTCCTTTGGAAGCCATATAATAAGCACTGATAATGTTGCTGAATACAATGAATCACAACTCAATGAAAATGGGGGGGGGGAAAGCCATCTTAAACAAATGGCTGGAAAGCTGCGGCCTGCCGCAGAAATATGATCCTCCTGCATTATAAAATCGGTAAAAAAGCAGCAAAAAAAACATGCGTCCAGCATGGCCGGATCTGAAGAGGAACGGTCGCGCGGGACGCTTTACTTTACATATTAAAAATTAAGATAAAAAAATAAAGCCCTGAAAAAGGCTTTAAAAAATGGAGCGGATGACGGGAATCGAACCCGCAACTCAGGCTTGGGAAGCCGGTGTTTTACCACTGAACTACATCCGCAAATTAAAGAAGCAGCTTTCGGCATAAGCTGCTTCGTCAGTTAAACTTTGAAACGATAAAAACGAATAATAAGTTCAAGATAAATATAACTTGCCGGGGTCCAAAAAGCAAGCATTTTTTTTGATTTTCAAACTAAATTTTTTTCGTATACAAAAAAGCTGTATCCACTGGCATAACAGGGATACAGCTTTTTGTAAATTTTTACATTAAAGATTTCAAAAAAGTGAAAAAGTAAAATATACGGCAGACGGGAGCACGGAAAATGTTACCGGAAATGTTACTGAAAATAACGCCGGAGCACGTGGCGGAACGCCTGTGCCTGACCGGCTCTGATCTATGTTTTAGATACAGTCGTTATTGCCGTCAACTGTTTCGACTTTTATCATGTTAGTTCCTTCGTGGCATCCTACCGGAACGCCTGCGGTTACGACCACGGAATCTCCGTTCGATACCATGTCGAGCATCTTTGCGCAGTCTATGCCGTGGCGTATAAGGTCGTTAGTGTTGTCCTGGAACAGTGCGAGAACAGGAGTTACGCCCCATATAAGCGAGAGCTGCTGAAATGTCTTCTGCCTGAACGTAGCGCCGATTATAGGAGTATGAGGGCGGAATTTCGCTACGCTTATAGCTGTGCTGCCGCCGCGCGTTATGGCTATGATGGCGCGCGCGTTAAGGTCAACGGCTGCTCTGCACGCTGCATCGCATATGGCTTCGCGCGTAAGGCGCCTTACGGCTGATACGTCGGCCTGCTGGTCTTTATAGACTTCCATATCGAAGCAGTCGTGCTCAGCCTGAGCAGCTATGCGAGACATAGCCTCGACAGCGAGTACAGGATATTTTCCGGCTGCAGTCTCTCCGGAAAGCATAACTGCAGACGTACCGTCAAATACAGCGTTTGCTACGTCGTTTATCTCCGCTCTCGTAGGGCTGGTATGGCTTATCATTGACTCAAGCATCTGAGTGGCTGTTATAACAGGCTTTCCGACCTGGCGGCAGCGCTTTATGAATCTCTTCTGTATGCCCGGCAGGCGCTCGTACTCGACCTCTACGCCCATATCGCCGCGCGCTACCATTATACCGTCTGAATTTTTCAGTATCTCTTCAAAATTGTCAACGCCCTCGTTGTTTTCTATCTTTGATATGATCTTTATCTCATGGCCGCCGTGATAGTCGAGGAAGCGGCGCAGCTCTATGACGTCCTCCTTGCGGCGTACGAATGAAGCTGCGATATAATCAACGTCGAGCTCAATGCCGAAAAGGACGTCTGATTTGTCCTGTTCGCTCATATAAGGCATCTCTACGTGGACACCGGGTATATTTACGCCCTTGTGGCTGCTTATCCTTCCTCCGTGGACTACTTTGCATATGATATCTGTGTCGCTTGACGACTCGACGCGGAGCTCAAGATTTCCGTCATCGAGCAGCACTTTGTCTCCGACGCTGAGCTGTGCAGGAAGATCTGCATATGTTACTGATACAGCCGATGCATCGCCGCTTACACTTCTGTTAGTAAGTATGAATTCAGCGCCGTCATCGAGCATTACGCTGTCATCGGCAAAGTTGCCAAGCCTTATCTCAGGTCCCTTTGTATCGAGAAGGACCGCGGCGGAGACGCCGAGTCTGTCGCGCACTGTGCGGAAGTTTTCTACTGTTTCTTTATGGTATTCGTGCGTGCCGTGCGAGAAATTCATGCGGGCTACATTCATGCCGGCTTTGAGGAGCTTTTCTATCATTTCAGGGCTGCGCGATGCAGGCCCGAGAGTGCATACTATTTTTGTTTTTCTCATAATTTACCGCCTTATGTTTAAATAAGTTTGTTGCAAATGTCTGTTTTACAGTACATATTCTATATCGCGCGCACTTTAAAGTAAAGAAAGCATTATGTAAAAACGGTATGATGAATGAATAACGTAAATAAAAAACGCGCGGTAATGCAGACGTCATGAGACGCCGCGTCGCCGCGCGCAGATCTTTTCAGCCGGTGACGGCTGATATATTTGTAATATTTTCCGGGGGTATTTTATTTAAAATACCATAGTAGAGAAGAAAGTCGCATTGATCTTAGGGATCATATCGAGAGCCTTTTTTGCCTTGTTGTACTTTGCAGAGCCCTTCTTGTGCTTAGGAAGCTCTTTCTGAAGGTAATTTCTGTAATTCTGTACAGCGTCGTATATGAAGCCGAAATCACGCTCATCGAGTGAGATGATGCCGTCGTTTTCGTAAAGCTTCTTTCTGATGTCTTCTATCTTTTCGTCGTTTGTAGGCTCCTGCTCAGGCGCTGCTTCGCCTTCTTCAGCGTTTGGGAGCGCCATGTGTATCTGCGGTGTGGCGTATTTCAGCGACTCCATGATGAAATCAAGGTATGCAGGTGTGATCCTTACTCTGTCTGACATTTGTTGTTCTCCTTTTTGATCATATTAACACTTTTTTCATAATGGTAACGCGCAGCCCGAAAAGCCGCGTCGTCGCAGTCCGTTATGTCAAATCAATATAGATTTTACCACAATAAATAAATAATTGGTAGATGATATTGCGCGCGCACGGCGCGCGGGCGGAGTTGGATCTGCGTTACATGTCTATTTATCCGGTAAAGCAATCATTTTATCGCTTTTATCGCTGCTGAATTTTTCTGCTGCTGCAGAGACCGGGCGGTCGTGGCTGCTTACTATGACAGTCGAAAAATATCCGCTGCTTTCAGGAAAAGCATCGAGGCCTTCATATATACGCTCGTTTTCCATACCGCAGTTTTCGATCATGACTGCAGAGGACGCGCCGCAGCTTTCGAGTTCTTTTTTAAGCTCTTTCATGCGCGACGCCGCTTTCATGAGCACTTTTGTGCCGGGAAGCTGCAGCGCTTCTTTTGTATCGTATGAAGAAGGTATGATATGAAGCTGCTCCGAACGGTCGGCAAGGCTGTCGCCGAGGCGTGCTGACGCGGCGCAGAATGACGTTACGCCGTTTATGATCTTTGCGCTGAAGCCTGCCGCGCATACAAGCCTGTGTATGTAGATGTAAGTGCTGTAGATGCACGGATCTCCGAGGACGAGATAAGCGACGTTCGCACCGTGTTCAAGACGTTCGATCACAGCTTCGGCAGCTGCGCGGTATGCGGCCTCAAGCCTTTCGGGATCCTTTGTCATAGGAGTGTCAAGCGTGAGACACTCTCGCTCCGCTATCTCAGGCACTGCGGCGACTGCGATCCTGTAGCTCGCCGCGTCGTCGCGCCTGGCTGTCGGGACAGCCGTGACTGAGCAGTTTTTTATTGTTTTGACGGCAAGAAGCGTCATAAGCTCCGGATCTCCGGGGCCGACGCCTACACCGTATAAAATTCCTTTTTTCATTATTATGTGACCTTTCGTTTGTGGATCGCATTTTATTTATAAATCCTGATGCATTGTAGCATACATAAGATTGGTATAGCATGAAAATGTTGATAAAATATACAATTTGTTTTTGTTCGTTTTTTAGTACAAGAAACACGAAATATAGTATAATGGATATAAGGATAGCGATATATGCTGTCTTTATATGCTGTCGTAATACGTTTTATTGAATGCGCATATGTCTGACGGATCGGCGCGAGCTTGCGCGTAATAGAGGAAGATGATCTGAGCTGCAAGGAAGATCGGAGATCCGGGGGCATGATGCCGGAAAGGGGATACAGACATGGACAAGACTTATATGGGTATGTTTGAACAGGGGCTTGATTTTCAGAAAAAAATGATGGAGAACTTTTCCGATGCCATAAATATGTCAGGAAAGTTCGCAGAGACTCAGCAGAGTTATATGAATGCTATGGAAAGCTACGGCAAGCTGTTTGATTTCTGGAACCGCTGCGCGTGGAAGCCGGGTGAAGGCGCCGGTGACGGCGCGGCAAGCGAAAATTACAAAAAGTTCATCGATGAGATGAGCAGGATGTCATTTGGATTTTTCAATACAAAGCAGATAGACGAATTAAACGAGATGCTTACGCGTTCTGCGGATCTCGGAAAGGCCTTTATGGACTCGACTGAGAGCTTTATGGCGCCGTGGAGCGACAGGAAGGAAGAGATAGGCGAGTGTATACAGGGCATGCTTCGCGGTGATGTGGAAAGCGGCAAAAAATATATGGATCTGATCACTCAGGCATATTCAGAATCTGCCGGCAAGGTGCTCAACAGCAACAACATAGGACTGACTAAGGATCAGATGTCTGAAAATATGATGCTGTGCGATGCTTATTTCCGCATGATGCTGAGCTATATAAGGATGCTTGCGGGCATACAGGGCGTTATGAAGGAAGCCGGAGAAGAGATGTGGCAGAGATCATCAAAGAAGATATCATCTGAGGGAAGCATCGATTTCCGTGATTTCTATGACATGTGGCTTGAGATATATTCAAAAGCGATAAATGATTTTTATTTTACCGATGAATTCGGTGAGTTTTTAAGGGAACTCGCTGACAACAGCTCTGATTTTAAGAAGAAGAGCGACAAATTTATGGAAAGGATGCTGTCACCTTTACCTGTTCCCGTGGATTCAGATATGAAGAGTCTTTATAAGACGGTATATGATCTCAGAAAAGAAGTACGTGAGCTGAGAAAAGAGATCGAAGCTCTCAAGGAAGCTGCCGCAGCGGCAAAAGGCGTGGATTCTTCTGAAAACGGAGGTAAATAGTTATGAGTATATTTGATTATGAAAAATCTGTAAAAACAGTATTTGATTATATGGAAAATATGGTCGGCGGCGTTGAAAAGATGATATCCGTAAGCGCAGATCAGATAAGATCCGACGAGCTTGAAAAAGAAGAAGTGATGAGCATAGGAAAGATGAAACTTTTCCATTATGTTCCTGTTACTGAAAAGAAAAAGATGTCAAAGGTGCCTCTGCTTATAGTATATGCTCTTGTAAACAGACAGTACATGATGGATCTGCAGCCTGACCGTTCAGTTATAAAGGCGTTTCTTGAGGCAGGTCTCGATGTTTACATCATAGACTGGGGATATCCTGCAAAGGAAGATATGTACATGACTATGGAGGATCATATCGAATGGTACATGAACGACTGCGTTGACTATATAAGAAAGGCTTCGGGACAGGACAAGATCTCCATGCTCGGAGTATGCCAGGGCGGAACGTTCAGCACTATATACACAGCACTGCATCAGGAAAAGATCAAGAATCTTGTATGCATGGTCGCGCCTATAGATTTCAGTATAACTGACGGTATACTTTTCAGATTCGGTAAGGAATTCTCTATAGACAAGATGGTGGAGGCGTACGGAAACATCCCTGCAGACATGATGAATCTCGGATTTATGATGCTGAAGCCGTTTGAATTGTTTATAGACAAATATATAAAATTCGGTCAGAACATGAATGACGTAGCGTATCTGCAGAATTTCATGAGAACAGAAAACTGGATATTTGACAGCCCGGATCAGGAAGGTGAAACTTTAAGAAAATTTGTTAACGATCTTTATGTTGACAATAAACTTATAAAGGGCGAGTTTGAGCTTGACGGAGTAAAGGTACACCTTGAAAATATAAATTGTCCGCTTCTCGTAACATGCGCGAAGTATGATCATCTTGTACCGCCGTCATCGACTAAGCCGCTTCTTGACGCTGTTCGCAGCAAGGATAAGGATTATCGCGAATTCCCTGTAGGCCATGTCGGAATGTACATAAGTCCGACGAGCAAGACTGAAATAGCTCCTGTTATAGCTGAGTGGCTTGTAAAGAGAAGCTGATGTAAAAGACCGACCGGTCTTACGGAAGGAGGTAATTATGGGTAACGAATGTGTTTATTACGAAGATCTCAAAAAGGGTGACAGCGCGAGCTTTGCCAAGACTGTAAGTGAGTCGGATGTTTACCAGTTTGCAGGTATTACAGGCGATTTCAATGAGCTTCATATAAATCGTGAGGCAGCAGAAGGATCTTTATTCGGCGCAAGAGTTGTTCACGGATGCCTGGCTGACAGCTTTGTGAGTACTGTGCTTGGGATGAAGCTTCCGGGTAAGGGAACTATCTTCCTGGAAAAAAGCGTAAAGTATCTTAAGCCGGTATATATCGGAGATACTGTAACGGCTACTGTGACTGTCGCGGAGATAATGGAGCGCGGACGTGTGAGCTTTGACGTTTCATACACCAATCAGAAGGGTGAAGAGGTCATAAGCGGAACAGCGCTTGTGATAGCGCCGCGGCGCGGCTGACAGATCCTGTGACTCTGTGATAAAGACCTGATACAAAATAAAACCAGATAAAAATAAGCAGAAAGCCTGCTGCCCGGTAAACAAGAAGCCGGGCGGCAGGCTTTATTTGTGGTGCCATGTACTGCGTGAAAACAGTATGAGTATAGGGAATATCTCAAGTCTTCCAAGAAGCATATCAAAGCACAGTACGAGCTTTGAAAAGGCGCTGAATCCTGAGTAGTTGCAGGCAGGGCCTACGCTGTCAAATCCGGGACCGATATTGTTCACGCACGCGAGGACGGCGGAAAAATTTGTGCCCATGGAATAATTATCTAATGATATCAGCATAAAGCTTGCCACGATAATGATGACGTATGCTGAAAGGAACGCCGATGTATTGGCGAGCGTCTGCTCGCTGACCATGCTGCCGTTGACGCGGACTACCTGTACGCGCTGCGGATTTATGACCTGTCTGATATTGCGGCGAAGACTTTTTATGAGTATGAGCAGTCGAGCACATTTCAGTCCGCCGCCGGTACTTCCGGCACAGGCGCCGATCATGCTTATACAAAGCAGGATCCCTTTTGAAAACGCCGGCCATGTGTCATAGTCAGTAATAGCAAATCCCGTTGACGATATGATGCTCGCTACGGTAAATGCCGAGCCTCTGAAGGCTTCTTCAGCTGTATCGAAAAGGCCGCGCACGTTCAGCGTTATGAAAAATACAGAAAACGCGATTATAGCAAAATAAAGCTTAAGCTCTTCATATTTGAAAACGCTTCTGATCTTACCTATAATGATCAGATAAAAGCAGCTGAAGTTTACTCCGAAAAGTATCATGAAAACCGTACAGACATACTGGATATAAGGACTGTAGCTTGCTATGCTGTCGTTTTTTATGGCAAGTCCGCCGGTGCCGGCAGTCGAAAACGCTGTCGTTATGGCATCGAAAAACGGCATGCCGCCGAGCAGCAGGAAAATCAGATCCGCAACGGTAAGGCCTATATATATGATGTAAAGTATCATAGCGGTCTGTCTGAGCTTAGGGACGAGCTTACCGAATGAAGGTCCGGGGCTCTCCGCGCGCATAAGATGCATAGTGTATCCGCTTCCGCGTGAAAATGGCGCTATGGCGAGCAGAAATACGAGCACTCCCATACCGCCGATCCAGTGGCTGAAGCTGCGCCAGTAAAGTATGCCTCTGGAAAGCTCTTCTATATCTATAAGTATGGAACAACCGGTAGTGCTGAAACCTGATGTTATTTCAAAAAGCGCGTCGATAAATTTAGGTATCTCACCGGACAGCCAGAAGGGAAGAGACCCCATAAGGCTCATCAGCATCCAACTTATGCCGACGCAGACCATACCTTCGCGGGCAAAGAAAGCGGTTTTGGCGCCGCGGCCCAGAAAGAACAGCGCGGCAGTAACGGCAGCTATGATAAGTATGCTGACGCCGAAACCGAAAACAGCCTGACTTTCTCCGTCGTATATGCTCAATATAAGCGCCGGTATCATGAATATCCATTCGACTGTAAGTATCTGGGCGCAGAAGCGCCCCATTATTTTATAGTTCATAATTAATCATCGATCCTGTTCAAAATGTGCAGTACGCGCGCCGGGCGCGCGCAGCTGTGACGATCAGATAAATATTTCATTTATATTGTGAATTATGTTGTTTCCGCTGACTATTATCACGGTATCACCGACTACGAACGAGGAGTTCCCGTCAGGGATCTCTGTTGAATTGCCGTGAGTTATGCATGCTATAAGGACGTTTTTCCTGAGCTTGAGCGTTTTCAGCGGTTCGCCGCAGTGAAGCGTCGTATCGTCCACCACGAACTCAGATGCTTCGACCTGTCCGTCGGCTATGGAGTGAACAGAAACAGCAGCGCCGGTGTGGTTCTGCATGGCGCGCACGTATCGTACTATGATGTTTGCGCACAGTTCCTTCGGGCTGATGATACTGCCGAGAGGCAGCGTATCTGTGATGCGGCCTGTGTTTATATGGCCGACCTTCGTTATGATCTGCGGAACGCCGCAGCTGTTGGCATATAATGAAATTATCATGTTGAGCTCATCAAGACCTGTCAGCGATGCGACTGCGCTGCAGTCAAATATGCCCTCACTTTCGAGAAGCGTCTGATTGCTTGCGTCGCCGTGGATCACGGATGCTTCGGGAAGCATGTCGGAAAGCTGAAGGCAGCGGTCATAGTTTTTTTCTATGATCTGTACGGTGATGCCTGATTTTAAAAGGCGCTGCGCCAGATAATACGATACTCTGCCGCCGCCGCAGATGATGACGCGGCTGACCTTGCGAGTGATTATGCCGAGATTTCTGAGCAGAGTCGCCAGGTTGTTTGTAGGCGCGGTAACAAATATCCTGTCACCTTCCCTCAGTATGAAGTTACCGCCCGGAGCGGTAGCAACGCCATCGCGCAGGACCGTGCATACGAGCACGCGGCACTTGACGATCGTCTGAAGATCGTTAAGCGGCACGTTGCAGAGCCTGTTTTTGTCTGTTATCTTGAGCTCTACGATCTCGACGCGTCCTTTTGCAAATGTATCACGCTTCAGAAATCCAGGGAATTTCAGAAGTCGCTCTATCTCGATCGCAGCCTGCTTTTCGGGATTTACTGTCAGAGACAGCGCAAAAAGATCGCTCATCCTGTAGATCTGATCGCTGTACTCCGGATTTCTTATACGGGCGATAGTATGAAGATGAGGGTTTATGCTGTGAGCCGTCATGCAGCACAGCAGATTTATTTCGTCGGCACTCGTAGCGGCGATAAGAAGGTCGGCGTTTTTTACACCGGCGTATATAAGCGCGTCCATGGTAGCGCAGTTTCCGTTGACTGCCATGACGTCGTATTTTTCCATCGTTGCTTCGAGAACGCTCTGTTCGGAGTCGATAAGCGTCAGGTCATAGCCCTCAGACGAGAGCTGTCTTATAAGCGTGACTCCGACTTTTCCTCCTCCAGCAATAATAATTTTCAAAATTCTCTCCAATCTGTTTTGGGGTGAGTCCGTTTTGCGGTTTAAAGCCGCGGGAGCTCCTCTTGATCAAACCATATTAACAGATTTTAATACAAAAATAAAAAAAATTAAATACATAATAAGCTTTTTCTTGCGCAGCTGTGTTATTTTTACGTAAAGATCGGATGGAAATGTGGTAAAATAGAAAAATGCGTATCCGGCAGATGTGAGATCGGGATAATGTTACGACCGTTCCGGATAAAACACAGGGGAAAATGAAAGGAATTTAAAATGGAAGAGGAAAAGACATGTAAGACATGTAAAAGGCTTAACGAAAAAGGATTCTGTTCATTACAGAGCGCGAGAGAGATAGAAGAATGCATAGGAAACGGACTCTCGCATTGGCTTAGTATATATAATCAACAGTATGCTATTGATATGGACTATGTGGATGATATAAAATAGATCGTGAAATAAAATGTAAAATAAAACGTACCGGCGCGCGCTCTGCGCGCCAAAGTACGTCTGTAAAAGCCGGATCACATATCGTCCGGCTCGTTTTTTTTGCCGTGGGTATCGTCTGCGCTGTCCGAAGCGCGCCTGTTTTCAAACTGTGCGCGGTGTTTTCGTCCTATGCGGGCGCCGGCGCCCGATGCGATGACCGATCCACGATTTATAGTATCTGAGCCGAACAATTTTCTTATGCTGTCCACAGCGGCGTCGAGATCTCTGTCGCGCTCTTTTTTTTCATCGTGAAAGAGCGACTGCTGGACGGCGCTGCCGTCATCCAGGTCTGTGAGCGCCAGTCCGAGCAGCCGCAGCGGCGTGCGGCGGTCCCATAGCTCGTCAAAAAGAGCGCATGCGACTTTGTGTATCTCATCAGTTATATCGGTGGCCTCGTTCAGCTTTTTCTGGTGTGAGCTGTTGTGAAAGTCGCTGCTTCGTATGCTGACGGATACGCAGTAAGCTTTTACGCCGTCTACGCGCATGCGTGTAGCGACACTGTCTGACAGGGCAAGCAGTATGCGGTGCGCCTCAGCGCGGTCAGTTACATCAGCTGCAAGAGTAGTCGAGTTGCTGTAGCCCTTCGTTTGCTCTGACTGGCTGAGTACCGGCGAATCGTCTATGCCGTTTGCAAAATTATGGATCTGGCGCCCGGCTTTTCCGCTTACGATAGAGTTAAGACGCGCCACAGGTGTGCGAGCCAGATCGCCTATGGTAAAGATATATGATCTTTCAAGGCGCGCGGCAGCCGCGCGTCCCACACCGAAAAGGTCGCGCACAGGCAGCGGCCACATTTTTGACGCTATCTCATCCTGAAACAGAGTGTGGACCTTATCAGGCTTTTCAAAGTCGCTCGCCATCTTTGCGAGCAGCTTGTTTGGCGCAATGCCGACGTTTACCGTAAAACCGAGCGTATCGCGTATCTCGTCCTTTATCATATGCGCAGCGGCTACAGGGTCAGGGTAAAGCAGCCCGGTGCCGGTCATGTCTAAAAAACATTCATCAATAGAATATTTTTCCACTACAGGTGCATATTTTCTGCAAATATCCATAAACGCTTTTGAGTTTTTTTCGTATAATCTGAAATCAGGGCGCACTAATATAAGCTGAGGGCATTTTCGCAGAGCCATAGCTACAGGTTCTCCTGTCGTAACACCGTATTTTTTTGCCGGTATTGATTTTGCGACTATGACACCGGTACGGTTGTCGCGGTCGCCTCCCACAGCCGAGGGCACGAGGCGCAGATCTTCCCCGCCGGCCGCTACGCGGCGGGCGGCTTCCCACGAGAGAAAAGCGCTGTTTACGTCTATATGGAATATGAGGCGTTCTGTTGGTTTCTTCATTTAGGCCGCATCCCCCTTTCCGGACAACGATTCTCAATGAATGAAAGCTTTTACCGAATATATGTGCGATTAAATAAATTATACATGAATACGCAGCGCATTTCAAGCATTTTAAAGAGTATCTGCTAATTACATACTCGCATAAGCATTGATCGAAATTACGCCGCAGAGCGTGGAATGAATTGCGTCGATCTGAGAACAACGGTATAGCGCAGCTGAATTTGTGTGATATAATTTCATAAGTTCACGCGCGTGAATTTAAATGCGATAACATGCTTGTTGATGGGGTAAAAAATGTCAGTAAAAATAAAAAATATAAAAAAATCGTTTAGCTCAGGGGTCGTCCTGAACGGAATAGACCTTACGCTTGAGGATGATACCATATATTGTCTTATGGGTCCGTCAGGCATTGGAAAAACTACGCTTCTGCGTATAATAACGGGACTGGAAAAGCAGGACTCAGGTGTGATAAAAGGCCTGGAAAAAGATGATATATCAGTAATGTTTCAGGAAGACCGCCTGCTTGAGTGGATGGACGCAGTAGATAATGTCGCGATCGTCAGAAAAGAAGAGAAAAATAAAGATGCAAGAAAAAGAACGGAAGAAAATCTGAAGCTGATACTTCCTGAGGACTGTCTGCATCAGCCCGTGTCTCAGCTTTCAGGCGGCATGAAGAGGCGAGTGGCGCTTGCCCGCGCGATGAATTTTCCGTCTAAGCTCATAATACTCGATGAGCCGTTCACCGGACTTGACCGGCAGACAAAAATGGAAGTGATAGAGTATATACTGGAAATGCGAGCAGGAAGGATACTGCTCATAGCGACGCATGGAGTTGACGACGCAGCTCTGCTGGGGGCGAAGATCATAAGGCTTGAGGAACTGCTCGGAATCAAACCGGAAAAAGCCCCTGTGTGAAAGCAGAGCCTTTTTCTTTGCTCCTGCGGTGATTGCTTTTTTACGATATTTTTGCTATACTTAAAATTGTTATGCAAAACAAATAATTTCTAATGGCTTGACGGCGCGAGCCGTCGGAAGAGGAGTGTATTATGGATATCGAAAACGGCGGACTCAGCAGGATGGATATAGCAAAGGGCCTGCGCGCGGAGCTCAACGATGAGAGCGGCTGGGGCTTTGAGATCTCAAAGGTCGAGGGCACAAACGAGATAATAGTCCAGACTGTCATAACAAACAGCGCCGGCATAAGCGTAAACCTCGCGTACCTGCTTTTCACAGACCTTGAGGGCAAGGACAAGGTGCATCTGACTGTAAGCTCATTCGACATGCGCAAGTATAACCCGGACGTGCTCCAGGTCGTTTTAGAAAAGGGCGCGAACGTTGACTTTGTAAAGGTCTACAGAGCTGATGACAGATTCGGCCTTTCATACATAACAGGTGTCGAGCGCGTCACTGGCGATATAACGTACATATATGACACGATGATCGGAATGCTCGATGTAATGGGCGAATACCTCGCGCACGCGCGCTAGATAAGGCAATAATAAATAAAAAAGAAAGCATCTGCCCGGCAGATGAAAAGCTCGCCGCTGTGGCGCGGCGCAGCATGACAATATCTATCAAAAAGTTAAACATCAAAAGGCCGCCCGCCCCGAAAAGGTTCAGGCGGCCGATCTGTTTTTTGTCTTTTTCCTTGATAAAACGCATTATAAATGATAATTTTAAATACAGGACTTTTGGACGAGTGCGGAAAAGTATATATTATTGTAACTACGGGGACGCCGATGCCGGCGGCTGATATACGGAACGCTCCGCGTCGCAGAATGGGATGCTTCTAACAGATCATTTTGAAGCAGTTTTTGTCA
>CAKQOE010000037.1 GCA_934255545.1 uncultured Clostridia bacterium
TTAAAAAATTGACAAAAAAATTAAGCATTTGCAACGCTCATGAAGATTTTTTTATTAATTGACTGTCAAACTCCCGTGTTATTTTTATGAATTATGTTTTTTCTTGTTGAATTTGTATACAATTAAGCATATAATACGTATAATATAGCGCTGGACCACGCCCGCCGGCGGGCGCGGTGAAGGGCTCATTCGTAAGAGAATGGAATTGAATTTTTATTTTATGTAAATCGTTAATATTTTAATATAGAAACAGAGGTAAAAATATGGACTATATCTTCGCAGAAGGAAACGGCCGCGAGATCACTGGAGTAGACAAGATCTTCAGTGTAAGCCAGAAGGCCAAGGCAGCTATCGCTGAATACGGTAAAGAGAATGTTATAAACGCTACCATTGGGGCGCTTCTTGATGATAACGGTAATCTTATAGTACTTTCTTCCATGGTAGATGTTCTGAATCACATGGAGCCTTCACAGTTTGCAGAGTACGCTCCTATAGCGGGAACGCCTGATTTTCTCAGCATCATAAAGACTGCTGCGTTCGGAAACTATGTCCCTGAGGGATATATCGAAGCGTGCGCGACACCGGGCGGTACAGGCTCTATAAGAAATACGATCTCATGCTATTCAAAGCCGGGAGACAAGGTCCTTACATCAAACTGGTACTGGAGCCCGTACAGAACTATCGCTACAGAGATAGGCCGCGATATCGCGACATATAAGATGTTTGATGAAAACGATGAATTCAACTTCAAGGATTTTGAAGATAAGATAAACGATCTTCTTGACGCTCAGGGCAGCCTTGTTATTATATTTAACGCGCCTGCGCACAACCCTACAGGATACACTCCTTCAGATGAAACGTGGGATAAGATCATAGAGATCATAAAGCGCTGTGCAAAGCCAGGCAAAAAGATCACGTTCTTCCTCGACATCGCGTATATAGATTTTGCAGGTGACTCTGATAAGGCGCGCCAGTTCCTGCCTAAGTTCGGCAACCTGCCTGAAAATATCCTGACTGTAGTAGGCTTCAGCTCATCAAAGGGCTTTACATTCTATGGTCTGCGTACAGGCGCTATGTTATGCATAACTCCAAATAAAGAGATCGCTGCCGAGTTCAAGCACTTTACTTCGTTTGCAAGCAGAGGCTCATGGTCAAACTGCGTAAGAGTAGGTCAGACTGCTCTCGCAAAAGTATTTAAGGATGAAGAGCTCCTTACCAGAGTCTTTGACGAAAGAAAGAAGTACGAAGATCTGCTTGCGCGCAGATGCAAAGTGTTCAAGGAAGCTGCAAAGGAAGCGGGCCTGCGCACATGCCCGTTCAACGCAGGCTTCTTCATCACTATCCCATGCGAAAATGATGACGCAGTAAACGAAGAGCTCTTTAAGGACAACATATTTGCTATCGCTATAGGCGGCGGTATAAGGATCGCTATATCAGCTATAAGCGAAGACGCCTGCAGGATCGTTCCTGCGAAGGTCGCAGCAGCTATAAAGCGCGTAAACGGTTAGCATTACGTTTTAAGAAAATAAGAAATGATAAAAAAGCTCCGGCAGAATGATCCTGCCGGAGCTTAAATTTTGCAGATAATGCTGTTACATGCAGTACAGTAATAAAAGCAGACTGCAAGCGACCGTCACCGGTCGAACAGCGGATAAAGATCCGCCTGTGACCTGAAATGTATATCAGTTGTCTGATGTATGGTTGACCATGATGTTTTTAAGCGGGCTCTTCTGAAGCGCTTCAGAAAGTATAAAACCTACTGCGATGGCGAGGCCGCCCTGGATAGTCATACCGCCTGCTTCAGCGATAGCGCCGCCAACGCCGCCCTCCAGGCAGAAGCCTGCGGCAGAGTAGAATACAGTTTCAACTATAACTCCGCAAAGTACAGCGATGAACCAGCGCGCCCTTCCGTGAAGTCCGAATATCTCAGACCTGAGTATCGCACCTATAACGAGCGCCATGACAGCCTTTGAAACAAGAGATATCGGAGCCCACATGGCATAACCGAGTATAAGATCGGCCAGCATAGCGCCAAGTCCTGCTGAAAGAGCGCCTCTTTTTCCTCCGACAAACATTACGGTGAGAACGATCATTGCATCTCCGAGATGCGTGTAACCGCCTGCTCCGTTAGGAAAGCTGAGACATGTAGCTACAAAAACAACAGCGGCAAGCAGTCCACCTATAACCACCTTCTGAATCGGATCATTACGTGAATTCATAAATAATTCCTCCTTAGTAATATATCTGAAATGATGAAGTATCAGGGCGCCGCGCGGCGCCGTAAAAAATTCCAAGTAGAATAATAACACATTTTCGCCCATGCAAAAAGCGTTACCGGTACGCAATATACACAAGGATTGATTATAAAGCAATAAAATGGTATACTAACTATCGATTACAGGCATTTTCAGGGAGCGGTCAAAAATGAGGAATATCCTGCTGAAAATAGAATACGACGGGACTGAGTTTTCAGGCTGGCAGCGTCAGCCGCAGCCGGAGGTACGCACAGTACAGGGCGAGATAGAGGAAACGCTTTCAAGACTGTGCGGGCAGGAGATACGTATAGACGGTACAGGCCGTACAGACGCAGGCGTACACGCACTGGGACAGTGCGCCACGTTCAGCGGGGATTTCGGCATACCTGTGGAAAGGCTTGCAAAAGCAGCAAACGACATACTTGCAGACAGCCGTCAGAAATGCGGACCTGTCAGGATCATATCGGCAGAGGAAGTGCCTGAAGGATTTCACGCGCGCTTCAGTGCAAAAGGCAAGACGTACGTGTACCGTATATGCAATGCCGAAAATATGCCGGTATTTATGAGAAACTACAGGTATCATGTAAAGCAGCCGCTTGATACAGATGCTATGAAAAAGGCTGCAGCTGCGTTTCCCGGAAAGCGTGACTTTGAGGCGTTTATGGCAATGGGAAGCAATCCGCAGGAAACGACTGTACGGACGATATTCGGCGTTAATATCGAAACTCGCGGCAGCGAGATAAACATATCAGTCACAGGCGATGGATTCTTGTACAATATGGTAAGGATAATAGCAGGAACGCTTGTGGATGTGGGACTCGGACGTCTGCAGGCAGACGATGTGCCTGATATCATAGCAGGCTGCGACAGGCAGAAAGCCGGACATACAGCGCCTCCTCAGGGCCTTTATATGGCAGAAGTATATTTTGACAGAGAGCTTATGATAGAAAAAGCCGCAAGACCGTGGCCGGTTGGATAAAAAGCAATATATATTACTTAAAGGTGGAAAATATGGGTGAAAAAGACAAAAAACTGTCTGAAAGACCCGGCTGGGATAAATATTTCATGGAGATAGCCGAGGTCACTAAGAAAAGATCTACATGCCTTAGAAGACATGTAGGAGCAGTCATAGTAAAGGACAACAGGATACTTGCGACAGGTTATAACGGCGTGCCTACCGGTATAGAGCACTGCGGCAGGCGAGGATGTCTCAGGGACGAGCTTAAGGTGCCGTCAGGCGAGAGACATGAGCTGTGCAGAGGGATACACGCAGAACAGAACGCTATAGTTCAGGCTGCGTATCTCGGAGTTTCAATAGACGACAGTACGCTTTACTGTACAAATCAGCCGTGTATACTATGTGCAAAAATGCTTATAAACGCAGGCGTAAAAAGGATAGTGATAAAAGAGGGGTATCCTGACACGTATGCGCAGCAGATGCTTGAGGAAGCAGGCCTTAAGGTCGAGCTTATAGATGAAATAAGCCAGGATGATGACAGCACGGATCGTGAGGTCTGTCAGAATATATAAACAAAATGACCCTCACGGGTCATAAATAAGGAAATTCAAGGATAAGGGATTTAAGGAGTAAACAAAATGAAGTATATAATGATGGTCGCCGTGACATTCATAATAGCGCTCGCGGCTACGCCGCTCGCCATAAAACTGGCACCCAGGATCGGCGCAATGGACATACCAAAGGACAAAAGAAGGATGCACTCAAAGCCTATGCCGCGTTTCGGAGGGCTTGCGATATTCCTGGCCTGCGAGGCAGGCATTGCGATATTCCTGCATAAGGATCCAAAGGCTTTAGTAATACTGCTGGGCGGGCTGCTGATATACGCTGTCGGCGTGGTCGATGACCTGAAGGGCATACCGGCAAAGCTGAAGTTCGTGCTTCAGAGCATATGCGCCATGATCATATATGCCGGCGGTATAAAGATAGATTTTATAAAGAATCCTGCAACATACTTTTCAGGCGTAGACGCATATATATGGTTTCCGGGGCCTGTAAGCTTTGTCATAACAGTGATATGGGTAGTAGGTCTTACAAATACAGTGAACCTTATAGACGGACTTGACGGACTGGCGGCCGGTGTTTCATGCATAGCGTCGGCATGTATAGCGTATTCTGCGTTCCTGAGCGGACAGTACACTGTAGCGCTTGCAATGCTTGCAGTAACAGGATCCACGCTGGGATTCCTGCCGTTTAACTTCCACCCTGCAAAGATATTCATGGGAGACAGCGGTTCGCTGTACCTCGGATTTATGATAGCAGTTATTTCCATATTTGGATCGACGAAGGGCGCTACGCTCATAGCTACCATAGTTCCGTTCCTTGTGCTTGGTCTGCCTATATTTGACACAGCATTTGCGATCATAAGGCGCTGGGTCAACGGCTGCCCTATCATGACGGCAGATAAAGGTCACTTACATCACAGGATAATGAACACAGGCATAGGACAGCGCCGCACGGTCCTCATAATGTACTGCATAAGCGCGATAATGGGTATGGTAGCAGTCCTTGTAGTACAGCGCATATGGATAGAAGCTGCAGTTCTCAGCGTTGTCGCTGCAGTCCTTGTATGCGTATTCATAGCAGACCATACTACTATGAAGGAGATAATGCGCGAAGGCCTGCCTGAGGACATATTAAACAACGAGTCAAACGCTCATGAGCATCATCTGCATCATGATCATGACGCATAGACAGACGCGCAGACTATAAAAAGAAATTTATGAAAGAAAGAGGGAATATATAAATGAAGGTAATGTCAGTTTTCGGGACACGCCCCGAAGCAATAAAAATGGCTCCGCTCGTTAAAAAGCTTAATGCGGACCCGGATATAGAATCAGTTCTCTGCGTTACAGCGCAGCACAGAGAGATGCTGGATCAGGTACTTGAGCTTTTTGAGCTTAAGCCTGATTACGACCTTAATATAATGAAGCCTAACCAGACTCTTGCAATGATAACTGCAAATGTTCTTACAGGTATGGAAGATGTGCTGGTAAAGGAAAGACCTGACATAGTTCTCGTTCACGGTGATACAAGCACGACATTCTCTGCGGCGCTCGCAGCATTTTATCAGAAGATCCCTGTAGGGCATGTTGAGGCAGGCCTCAGAACTTATGATATGTATTCTCCGTTCCCTGAAGAGGTCAACAGAGTCCTGACAGGACATATGGCGTCTATACATTTTGCGCCTACAGAGCGTAACCGCAGCAACCTCATGAAGGAAGGCATCCCTGAAGACAGGATAGCCATAACAGGCAATACAGTCGTAGACGCGCTCCTCGAGGTCGCAGGCAAGCCTTATGAATTTGAAGACGAAACACTCAAAAATATAGACTTTGAAAATAAGCGCGTTATCGCAGTAACATGCCACAGACGCGAAAACCTCGGCGAGTATATGGTACACATATTCTCTGCGATAAGAGAGATAGCAGAAGAATTTGACGATGTAGAAGTAGTTTACCCTGTACATCTCAACCCTAAGGTACGCGCTACAGCAAACGAGATACTCAGCGGCTGTGAAAACGTACATCTTATAGATCCGCTCAGTTATCAGCCGTTCGTAAATCTTATGGCTAAATCGTATTTCATTATTACGGATTCAGGTGGCATGCAGGAGGAAGCTCCTTCTCTCGGAAAGCCTGTACTCGTAGTACGCCGTGAGACAGAAAGACCTGAAGCGCTTGCGGCAGGTACTGTAAAGCTCGCAGGAGTAGAGCAGGCTACTATAGCTGCGATGGCCAGAGAGCTGCTTACAGATAAGTCGGCTTATGATGCCATGGCTCACGCCGAGAACCCTTACGGTGACGGCCATGCCTGCGAAAAGATCATAGAAGCTCTTAAAAATATGAAATGGCCGGAGGGAGCCATAAATGAATAAGATCGATGAAATGCTCCGCATGGCGGAGATCACGGATATGAAGGACATTCCGGTAGCTTCAAAGAAAAAGAACGAGCTCGGTATGCTTATGAAGCCGAAGATCCTCCACCGCGGGCATGTCAAAAAAAAGCTGGAGGGAATATTTACGACACCGCTGTTTTTCGTTATATCCGGCATGGGCTCAGGTAAAACTACGGCAGTGCGCGAATTCCTTAGAAAAAAAAGAAAAATAAAATACGTATGGTTTTCATTTGAAAGAGACATGACAGAGGATATATGGCTCTGGGTGAGATTCTGCAAGACACTTGAGAAGACTGACGTACAGCTTGGCAGGAAAATGCTCAAGTACGGTATACCGCAGAGCGCGCTCGATATGGAACGCCTTATACATTCCATAAGCTCTGTCATGGAGACGGAAACTGTCGTTGTCCTTGACGATGTGCAGCTGTGCAACAGCAAGCTGCTCAAGGGCGTTATAGAAAAGGTAGCAGCGGCTAATATACCGATGCTCCATATAGTTCTCATATCAAGAAAAGAACCGCTTGAAAACGCCTACACGCTCGTCGATACCGGCAAGGCAAAGGTGATGACGTCGCGAAATTTTGAATTTTCAAAGATAGAGTGCGAAGACTTTTTCATACTCAACGACGCGCCTCTCACAGACACAGATGTAGACATACTTTACGAAAAGACGAAGGGCTGGGCATCAGCCCTTTACCTTGCACTCATGCACTACATGAACGGTCAGAGCCTCAGCATGATGGATGACGGTGAAGAGCTTATAAGGACTGCGTTTTACAACGGTCTTGATGATTCGACAAAGCATTCGCTGCTTATACTTTCAAAGATATCGAACTTTACGCTCGATCAGGCCGAATATATAACAAAAGACAGAAGCATAAGAAGCACGCTCAAGCGCCTGTATGACTATAACTGCTTTACAAAGTATGATGAGGATGCAGGAACATACAGCTTCCATTCAGTCCTGAATGATTTCCTGTCTGATGAGTTTGAAAAATCAGATATAGACGAGCAGATGATATACGAGCTTCAGGGCGACTGGTATCTGGCGGTAGGTGAGCGCATAAACGCCATAGGCGCATATACGATGTGTTCAGACAACAAGCGTATACTTGAGATAATGTCAGAGCCTGCAGCAGTAAAGCTTATGAATATGGCACCTAATGTCATACGGCAGGCATTTGAGAACATGAGCATATACGAGCGCTACTCGAATCCTATAGCGTATCTTACGTACATCTACTCATACAGCACGGTCATAGACGTCAAAGAAGGCATGAAAATGCTGAGCGATGTCAAGGCTTATTATGAAAAGGTACGCGACCTTGAGGACAGAAACCAGATATTCGGAGAGATAGCGCTCATAGAAAGTATAGGCGCATTCAACGATATAAAGAAGATGTTCGAGTGCTACGAGCGCGCAAACAGCTTCTTTGACGGCGGCACGTCACGTATATTCAATTCCGATGTCGTTATAACATTCGGAGTGCCGCTCACAATGTTCCTCTATCATAAGGAGCCGGGCGACATGAAAGAGATCGTAGAGCTTATGGAGGACCGCTTCTGGATATTCAACCATATAGCTAACGGCTGCGGCGCCGGCATGGAAGACCTTATCCGCGCAGAGTACGAGTATATGCAGGGTAATTTCGACAAGGCAGAGATGAAAGCCTACAAGGCAGTCTACAAGGCGCAGGCGAAGAATCAGTGCGGCATAATACTTTCCGCATCATTCCTGCTTCTGAGGATGGCTCTTTTCTCAGGAAAGGTAGGAGAAGTAAATGAGATCCTTATGCAGATGATGGACGAAGTGGAAAAGGACGGAAGTCAGGCCATGATGGCATGCTATGAGTTCATCCTCGGCTATGTATTTGGATACATGGGAAAGACAGATCTCATACCTAAGTGGCTGCTGGAGTGCGACATAAACAAAGCAAAGCTCATGGCACCGGCCCGCGACACAGCTTACCTCATAATGGGAAAGATAGCGTGCGAGCGCGGAGATTACAAGCTGCTCGATGAGATAAGCCAGAAAATGGATGAAATATATACTGCGAGACACAACCTTATAGGCGTGATGATCTCAAAAGTATATAGATCGATATCGACGTTGCATATCAAGGGCATGGGCGAAGCGGCATATCTTATGAAGGACGCGCTTGAGATAGCGGAATACGACGGATGCTACGTAACGCTCGCGGAAAATACGAATGAAATAATATCGATACTCGAAGTGACCGGCGTCCCCGCCGCAAAAACGGTAAAAGCGCTTGCAGAAAAGTATCTTGAATCAAAAGAAGTATTCCGCCGCAGCCATAAGCCTGTAAATCAGCTCACAAAGCGCGAATGTGAGGTAATGGATCTCGTGTGCGACGGATTTACGGCAGAGGCTATAGGCAAGATCCTTTATGTATCGATGTCAACAGTAAAAAAACATACAGCGGCTGCATATGAAAAGCTTGGCGTAAATAAAAAGGCAGACGCAATAGCGGCATACAGAAAAATAACAAGAAGATAGAGCAAAAACGGCTGTGGTATCAGAGAAAAGAGAGTGCATGTCCCAAAGTATACTTTTTGGACCATGTACTGATTGTAAGATATGCGTATAATGAGTATTGTAAGGAGAGGACATAAGAAATTTAAATCATATGTCCGAAAATCTCATTACGCGTATTCACTCACTCTTAACATATAACTCGACGGAATATTTTCCTATCCCGTCCCCTGAAAAGCAGCCGCGGCCATCGGCTGTTTTTTACTTTTTTTGAAGCCCTGCCCGTATCTCTGATACGGCGCGCAGGTCTCATACAGAAATTGCGCGGCTTTAGCCGCAGTGCAATTTTTCAGTTGAAGCCCTGACAACATCCAGCCCATATCTCTGACATCTGTCCGACCGGCGACGGTCGAAAGCCTTTTTACTATATTTTTTAATTATTATTTTCAGAAAGCCGCATTTTCATAGTATAATGTAGAATTATATATATTACCGATAATTTCAGGAGGATAACAGAAATGTCAAATGAATCAAAGTTCAAGGTAACGCTCGGCCAGTACAAGGGCCTCAAGGCATCAAGACCTTCATCAGCGGTAACTGACGAAGAACTTGAAAAGCTCTATGACCAGCAGGCAAGAGTGTTCGCTCAGAGAATAGAAGTCAAGGACAGACCGATAAAGAACGGCGACGTTGCAAACATAGACTTCACGGGCTATGCTGACGGTGAAAAGTTTGAGGGGGGCAGCGGAAACAGCTATCCGCTCGAAATAGGCTCAGGCACATTCATTCCGGGCTTTGAGGAGCAGCTCGTGGGCGCTTCTGTCGGAGACGAGATCGACGTTAATGTTACGTTCCCTGAAGATTACGGCGCACCTGCTCTCGCAGGCAAGGACGCTTTATTTAAGGTAAAGGTAAATAAGATAGAAGAGGTCCACATCCCTGTACTTGACGATAACGTAAGAAAAGACCTCAGGGAAAAGCTCGAAGAGCAGAAGGCGACTCAGAACGAGATAGAGCTTGAAGGCGCTCTTATAGGCGCAGTAGTTGCTGATTCAGACGTGGAAGTGCCTGAGGATGAGATAATAGCAGAGACTGCAAGCCTTGTAAATGAATGGAAGATGGCTATGAGGCAGCGCGGTATCGACCCTGAACAGTACTTCAGCGCTACAGGCCTTACAGAAGAACAGCTCAGCAAGCAGCTCGAGCCAAAGGCAGAAAACGGCATAAAGGCAAGACTCGTCCTTGAAGCTATCGCTCGTACAGAAGATCTTCAGGTAAACGATCAGGATATCGAGGAACGCATTCAGCTCATGGCAGACCAGTTCAAGACTACTCCTGAAGATATAAAAGAAAAGCTCGGCCCTGACCATAAGGAAGCTCTTACAGCGGACCTCCGCATGGTAAAAGCTGTAGCGTTCATAAAGGAAAACGCAGAGATAACTCCGCAGGACAACAGCAAGCTGAACTAATTAAGATAATTATTTCTGAAGCAAATACGGAACTGAAAAATTGCACTGCGGCTAAAGCCGCGCAACAGGCAGCTATGCTGCCTTCCTACGTCGGCTACGCAGACTACGCTGTCGCATTTTACATTGCAGCTGAAGCTGCGAAAAATGCGCAATTTCTGTATGAGATCTGCAAGCCGTATCAGAGATACGGGCAGGGCTTCAGTCGGCCCGGCCGACGATATACCGGTGTAAGTTATAAAGGCGCCCCATCCGGGGCGCCGCTGTAACGTAATAAAAGTTATGAAAGGAGCTGGATCAGGTGTCAGCAGACAAGAAAACATTTTATATAACAACACCTATATACTACCCAAGTGCTGACCTTCATATAGGCCACACTTACTGCACAGTAATGGCAGACGCTATGGCGAGATTCAAGCGCGCTACAGGCTATGACGTACGCTTCCTCACAGGAACAGACGAGCATGGTCAGAAGATACAGAAGATCGCTGAGCAGAACGGCGTTACTCCGCAGGAATACGTAGATGAAGTAGTAGGAAGAATAAAGAAATTATGGGATACTATGGAGATCTCATATGATGACTTTATCCGTACGACAGAACCGAGACACGTAAAGCGCGTGCAGGATATATTCATGAAGATGCACGCAAAAGGAGACATCTACAAGAGCGAATACGAAGGGCTTTACTGTACTCCGTGCGAGTCATTCTGGACAGAGGTGCAGGCAGTTGACGGCAAGTGCCCTGACTGCGGCCGTCCTGTAGAAAAGGCAAAGGAAGAAGCATACTTCTTCAAGATGTCAAAATATCAGGACCGCATACTCGATCTGCTGGAAAATAATCCTGACTTCCTCCAGCCTGAAGCCCGCCGCAACGAAATGATAAATTTCGTTAAGCAGGGCCTTGAGGACCTTTGCATATCGCGTTCTTCATTTGACTGGGGAATAAAGGTGCCTATCGATGAAAAGCATGTAATATACGTATGGCTCGACGCGCTCACAAACTATATCACAGCGCTTGGATATCCTGAAAATACAGAGCTGTTTGACAAGTACTGGCCGGGTATAAACCTCGTAGGCAAGGAGATCGTAAGATTCCATTCTATCATATGGCCTGCCATCCTCATGTCTCTCGACCTTCCGCTTCCGCAGCACGTTCTCGGCCACGGCTGGATCCTGCTTGAAGGCGGCAAAATGTCAAAGTCAAGAGGAAATGTAGTAGACCCTGTGAAGCTTATCGAAAGATACGGCATAGATGCACTCAAGTACTTCCTGCTCAGAGAGTACGCGTTTGGTCAGGATGGACTTTACACAAATGAAGTTATGCTCAACAGACTTAATTTCGACCTCGCGAACGACCTCGGAAACCTCGTAAGCAGAACAGTAGCCATGATCGAGAAATACAACGGCGGTACAGTTCCTGAGCCTCACGGAAATGAAGGACCTGACGCTGACCTTATCGAGATGGGAACTACTGCAGCAGGACGCGTAGAAGAGTATATGGACAAGTTTGCTTTCAACCTGGCGCTTGAAGAAATATGGAAGTTCATCAGACGTACAAATAAGTACATCGATGAGACAGCTCCATGGGTACTCGCAAAGGATCCTGCTTCTAAGGACCGCCTTGATACAGTTATGCATCATCTCGCTGAATCCATAAAGATCATATCAATACTTATAAATCCGTTCCTTCACAATACATCTGAAAAGATATGCGCTCAGATAGGTACAGATGAAAATGAATTTGTATGGACTGATACTGAGAGATTCGACCAGATGGCAGGCAAGAAAGTACACAAGGGCGAGCCTATATTCCCAAGACTTGATATAGAAAAGGAAATAACTGAGCTTGAAGCCATGACTGCTGAACAGATGGCGAAGGCAAAGGCAAAGGCTGCAAAGGACGCAGGAAAGGAAGCTCCTGCTGCAGAGCCTGAAAAGCCTGCTCATAAGGAGCCTATAACTATAGATGATTTTGATAAGGTAGAGCTCAGGGTAGGCGAGATAATCGACTGCAAAAAACACCCTAAGGCTGACAAGCTCCTCGTGTCACAGGTAAAGCTCGGTGACGAAGTACGCCAGATAGTATCAGGCGTAGCTGCTCACTACACTCCTGAAGATATGATAGGAAAGCATGTTGTAGTCGTAGCTAACCTTAAGCCGGCAAAGCTGCGCGGCGAAAAGTCAGAGGGTATGATCCTCTTTGCAGATAACGGCGACAAGCTTGAGTTTGTTACTACTGACGCTCCTTCAGGTGAAGGCGTAAGATAAGATATATTGTAAAAGCCTGACGGCTGCCGCGCAGCGGCAGCCGTCTTCGTTTGTATATGAAAATTTTTATAGGAGGAGCTATGCTGTTTGATTCTCATGCTCATATGGATGTAGAAGAATTCGCGGAGGACCGCGACGAGCTTCTGGAACACATTCATGCAGATAAGATATCTTATGTAGTAAATCCGGGCGTAGACCTGGAAACATCGACCGGCGCGATAGAGCTGGCGCAGAAGTATGACTGGATATACGCCGCTGTGGGATATTATCCGCAGGAAACGTGCTTTATGGATGAGCAGATGCTCGCTGTCATAGAGGAGCTTGCTAAAAAGCCGAAAGTAGTAGCCATAGGCGAGATCGGGCTCGACTACTACTGGGACCGCACGCCTCACGATGTCCAGCAGCGCTGGTTCAGAGAGCAGATACGTCTTGCGATAAGGCTCGGAAAGCCGATCATCATACATGATCGCGAGGCGCACGGCGATGTAGTTGATATATTGAAGGATGAAAAGGCGTTTGATAATATAAAGGTCCTTTTCCACTGTTATTCGGGCAGCGCGGAGATGGCGCGTCAGCTGCTGAAGGAAGAAAACTGCTTCTTTTCGATAGCGGGGCCTGTGACGTACGGGAAAAACCGTAAGGCTAAGGCTGTCATAGAGACTATACCGCTGGACCGCATGTGCGTTGAAACTGATTCACCGTATCTTACTCCGGAACCGTTCAGGGGCAAGAGGAACGATCCTTCACTTGTTGAATATACGGCAAGGAAGATCGCTGAGCTCAAGGGTGTTACGTTTGAGGAAGTGGCTGCTGCCACTATGGATACTGCAAAAAGAATATTCGGAATAAAGTAACAGGATACGGGCTGCGTGAGCTCGCGCTCACATGAGGGCCGCGGGGACGCGGCGTGCTGCTGCGATGTATTCGTATACCGTATACGTGATATTACAGTATTTCAAGTCCTACGACTGTCATGTCGTCGCGTTCTTCCTGTCCGTAGCGCAGTGTCGCGCCCCATATGAGTCTTTCGGCAACGAGGCGGGGCTTGTCGTCAGGATGCTCGAGTACGAGGCTGCGGGCCCAGGAAAGCTCGTCGTCGGGAGGTATGGCTTCGCTTACGCCGTCCGTCATGAAAAAATAACGGTCGCCGTGTTCTATTTCAAATGATATATGTCTGCACGTAGGACGTTCGAGTATACCGAGCGGTGTACACGGGAGCTTTATGATGCCTGTCATGCCGCGGCGTTCTACGATAGTCGGTGCGGCTCCGGATTTGTATATGCGGCATATTCCGTTGTTCAGGTCAAGTACTGCAAGGTCGAGCGTGGAAAAGCTTTCATCGGTGCTGCGCAGGCGCAGAGCTTTATTGAGTGTGCTCATAATTGATTCGTGATCTATGCCGACTTTTAGGAGCTGGTAAAGGCTGTCAAGGAGGAAGCTGCTGCATTCTGATGCTTCACGGCCTGTACCCATGCCGTCTGCTATCGCTACAGCGAATCGAGATCCGGGCAGTCTGCGGCACATGTAGTTGTCGCCTGATATGCCTATGTTTTTGGGAAGACCGGACGCGCCGGTGAGCACACCGTAGGCCGGCTGTCTTTCTGTTAATATATTTCGTTTGAAGAACATATGGGCCTCCTTTGCCGGTGGCTGTTTTTCGCGTTTTGTTTTCACATCTCTTATGATATCTGCAATTTATTCATATGAAGCGCATTTTCTGCTGACATTTGCCGACATTATACTGCATGATGCGGCTTTAGACGGCATTTTGCGTCATATCGCGCGTGAATGGAATCGCGGATGTATGTTAAAAATGTATACTTTATTGTAAATACGGGGACGCCGATGCCGGCGGCTGATATACGTAACGCTCCGCGTCGCAGAATGGGATGCTTCTAACAGATTATTTTGAAGCAGTTTTTGTCAAAAATAACTCGCGGCAGGGAATGAATTTTCTGCGAAAATTCAACCATTTTATGCGCTTCCGCGCGTTCCGCTCAGACATATTTTTGACGTTGCGGCTGCTTCAAAATAATCTGGAAGCATATCCATTCTGCTCCGAGCTCCGCTTATCCGTATATCAGCCACCAGCATCGGCAAATTCACAATAATAAAAGTTACAATAAAGTATAATAATCTGCATTCAGGGGTCGATATATTTATGAAACAGAATATTTTGGAAAAAATAAAGGATACTATAAAAAAATATAACATGATAGAGCCGGGTGACGGGGTCGTTGTGGGGCTTTCCGGCGGGCCGGATTCTGTGTGTCTTTTTCATTCGCTGTGCTCGCTCAGGAAAGAGCTTGAGATAGGGGATATAACGGCGGTCCATATAAATCATGGGCTGAGAGGCGAGGAAAGCGACGGTGACGAGGAGTCTGCGCGGGCACTGGCTGAGTCGCTTGACGCTGATTTTGTATCGTTTAAATACGATGTAAATAAGATAGCAGCAGAAACGGGTGAAGGTACTGAGGAAGCAGGACGCAGGCTGCGCTACGGGGCGTTTGAAAATATACGCCGCAGGAAGGGTGCGGCAAGGATAGCTGTCGCGCATAACAGAAACGACCAGGCTGAAACTGTGATGATGCGCATTATGCGCGGGACTGGGCTTAAGGGCCTTGCAGGTATTGATTTTATCAGGGCGGACGGGGTCGTGATAAGACCGGTACTCGACCTGTCACGCGATGAGATAGAGCGCTACTGTGAGGAAAACGGGCTGCATCCGCGTATAGACAGTACAAACAAAGAAGCGATATATACGAGAAATAAGATAAGGCTTGAGCTGTTGCCTATGATGAAGGAGAAATTTAATCCAAACATCGTTGATGCGCTTGTAAGACTCAGTGCGCAGGCTCGCGAGGATGAGGATCATATAATGTCAGAGGCTATGGCGTATGCAGATGATGAGGAGCCGCGCGCTCACGCGCGCTGGAACAAGGCGGAGTCGAGCCTGAGGCTCGACGGGTTTACGGAGCTTCACAGTGCTGTTGCGAAGCGCGTTATAATGTTATGCGCTTCCAGGGCAGGCATGGCGCAGAATATGAGCGCTGTAAATCTTGAATCGGCGCTGCGTCTGGCGGAGAACGGCGCAGAAGGCAAGGAAACTGATCTGGCCGATGGGTTTTATGCGCGTGTTTCTTATGGGAAGCTGTGGATGCTCAGGCGCGCCTATGGGGAAGCGGCAGCGGCTGTGCAGGATGTTGGGGCCGCTGCGGCTGTAGCGCTGCCCGTCCCCGAACTGGAAAAGACGGGCAGCGCCTCGATCGTATTCCGCGGGCGCGAGATAAGGATGCGTGTCGCGCCCGCCGCCGCGGCTGCAGCAGACTCAGCAGCTTGCAGAAAAGGCGGCCGCGGCAGCCTGACGCCGGGAGGCGTCGCAGATATGCCGCAGCGGAGCGTCTTACTGAATCTTGATTTTGACCTTGTAAAAGCAAAAGAGCACGTTGTTATAAGAAACAGGATGCCGGGCGACAGGATAAGCCCGTTAGGGATGAAAGGCTCCAAAAAGCTTCAGGACTACTTTGTAGACCGCAGGATACCAAAGCATTTGCGTGACGATGTGCTGCTGATAGTATCAGGCGGCAGGGTCATCGCGGCAGGCCGCGAGGTGTCGTCCGAATGCCCTGTAAATACAGAGACTAAGCTGATTCTTTCTATTGAATATTGAAAATCTCTATGTTAAAATACAATGATACTGGGTATTTGCAGCCCGGTGCGAAAATCCATTTCAAAGGAGGTCTGAATTGAAGAGTAAATGGTACAGGACTCTGCTCGTTTACGCGTTGATATTCCTTGTTGTCATCGGTATGGCATACATGTACACGCAGACACAGGCGGAGCCGGAAGTTAAAGAGATAGAATTTTCAGAATTCGTAACTGAGCTCCAGAAGGGCAATGTGACGGAACTGACACTGATAGATACAAGCATGGAGGGAACGCTCAAGGATGGTTCAAAGATCCATGCGTACGCGCCGTCCAGCATACAGCTGATGTCGGTGAACAGTGAATACATCATGCCGCAGGTGGACGAGGGCAAGCTTGTAGTTACAAGCGAAAAGCCTAAAGTAACGCCGTGGTACATTTCCATGCTGCCTTATCTGATAACTATAGTTATATTTGTGGCGATATGGATATTTTTCATGAATTCTGCGCAGGGCGGAGGCAAAGCTATGTCGTTCGGGCGCAGCAAGGCAAAGCTTTACAAGGATGACGGCAAAAAGGTCACATTCGATGACGTTGCCGGCCTTAAAGAAGAAAAGGAAGAGCTTCAGGAGATAGTTGACTTTCTCAAGAAGCCTAAAAAATACACAGAGCTCGGAGCCCGCATACCTAAGGGCGTTCTGCTTGTAGGTCCTCCGGGAACAGGTAAGACTTATGTTACAAAGGCAGTTTCAGGCGAGGCGGGCGTGCCGTTCTACAGCATATCAGGTTCTGATTTCGTTGAGATGTTTGTCGGTGTCGGCGCTTCGCGCGTAAGAGACCTTTTCGACCAGGCTAAGAAAAACGCTCCGAGCATCATATTTATAGATGAAATAGATGCCGTAGGCAGACGCAGAGGCGCAGGCCTCGGAGGCGGACACGATGAGCGTGAGCAGACTCTTAACCAGATGCTGGTAGAGATGGACGGATTTGGCCTTAATGAAGGCGTTATCGTGTTTGCTGCGACTAACCGTCCTGACGTTCTTGACCCTGCACTGCTCAGACCGGGCAGATTTGACCGCCAGATCGTTATCGGACTCCCTGATGTTACAGGCAGAGAAGAGATATTCAGAGTTCATTCGCATAACAAACCGCTCGATCCTTCAGTCAAGCTCGACGTTCTTGCGCGCATGACTCCGGGATTTTCACCGGCTGATATAGAGAATGTCCTCAATGAAGCAGCTCTCCTCACGGCGAGACGCGAGGGCAAGTCTATAACCATGGAAGAAATAGAAGAAGCCATAACAAAGGTAATGGCAGGCCCTGCCAAGAAGAGCCGCACTGTTACCGAGGCAGAGAGAAAGCTTACTGCTTATCATGAAGCAGGTCACGCAGTTCTCATCAGGAACCTTCCAAACTCAGATCCTGTTCATCAGGTAACTATCGTTCCGAGAGGAATGGCAGGCGGTATGACTATGTTCCTTCCTACTGAGGACAGATCGTTTGAGTCAAAGAAAAGGATGGAAAGCTCGCTTATCCATCTTCTCGGCGGACGTGTAGCAGAGGCGCTCGTTCTTGACGATATAAGCACAGGCGCGAGCAACGACATAGAAAGAGCGACATCTATCGCGCGCAGCATGGTTGCAAAGTACGGTATGAGTGAACGTATAGGTACTGTAAACTACAGCGATTCAGATGAGGTATTCCTCGGAAAGGACTTCACATCGCGTAAAAACTTCTCTGAAGCAACTGCGGCTGTCATAGACGAGGAAGTAAAGAAGCTTATAGATAATGCTTACGCAAAGGCCGAAGAACTCCTGAAGGCCAATATGGATAAGCTCACTCTCATAGCTGAGACGCTGCTCGATATTGAGACTCTGAACGCAGAACAGTTCGAACAGCTCTATACAGGCGAGAAGTCGCGCGAGGAGATAGTGAGCGAAGCGAGAGCTGCAGCAAGTGAAAAAGCTGACAGGATAGCCCGCCAGCGCGAGATCGCTGAAAAAGAAGAAGCTGAAGAGCGCAGAAGGCAGGAGGCAAAGGCCAGAGAGCATGATGAGATGATAAAGCGCATCGAGCATATGAGGCCGGAGGATATAGTGTTTGAACACAGACACGCCTCAGACAATAATGCTGCTGACAGATCCGGAAACAGTGAGCGTTCAGACAGCGATAAAAATGGTAATAATAAATAACAAATATAATATTGAACTACCTTAGCGTATCCGGTCCGGATGGGCGGAAGGCTGCAGCGTGTATCCGTCTGCAGCCTTTCAGCCTGTAATCGGGCAGCCGATCAAAATGGACTGCCCGGATATCCGAAATGGAGTGCGCAGGGTAAGGAGGAAAAATATGTTACTGGCATTTGATGTAGGAAATACAAACATCGTACTGGGAGTATTCAAGGGAAAGAAGCTTATTCAGAACTGGAGGATGGAGACTGACAAAGACAAGAGCGCCGATGAGTACGGCATGCTTATAAATCAGCTCTTCAAGTATCACAACCTGAACACCGCAGACGTTAAGGATGTAATCATATCAACGGTAGTTCCGTCGATATCCTACACACTACAGCATCTTTCGATAAAGTACTTCAACATCCGCGCCATAGAAGTGGGCCCGGGTATAAAGACAGGTATGGTCATAAAGTATGACAACCCTAAGCAGGTAGGCGCAGACAGGATCGTAAACGCTGTCGCAGCATATCACAAGTACGGCGGTCCGCTGATCGTTATAGATTTCGGAACTGCTACTACATTCTGCTGCATAACTGAAAAGTGCGAATATATCGGAGGCACTATAGCTCCGGGCATAAAGATCTCATCTGACGCGCTTTTTGAAAAGACAGCAAAGCTGCCGAGAGTAGAGCTCATAGAACCGGGTCACGTTATATGCCGCAACACGATCGAAAGCATGCAGTCAGGCCTCGTATACGGTCACATGGGTGTAGCTGATTATATAATCAGAAAAATGAAGGAAGAGTACCACAACATGACCGGCGGCGACGCCAGCAAGGTCACAGTCGTTGCTACAGGCGGTCTCGCAACTATGATATCGCATGGCGTAGATTCCATAGACCACGTTGACAGGCTCCTGACTCTTGAAGGCCTTCAGATCATATACGAGAAAAACAAAAATAATTTCGGAAACAGGAACAATTCGAGCCGCGAAAATATAGAAATGCGTGCAGAGAATGATTAATAAATAATATATTGAATATGAAAAATGAAATAAACAAGCCGGAACCGGCGTCCGGAGCCCCGGACGTACATCGTGGTCTGCAGACCGTGACGATAGGCGGGATCCGGTTTGAAAACCCTTATTTCCTTGCGCCTCTTGCAGGCATCACCGATGCGCCGTTCAGGCGCATATGCCGCAGCTTCGGCGCAGGCGCCGTATACTCTGAGATGATAAGCGCAAAGGGCCTTTATTACAATGATAAAGTTACTGAAAAGCTACTCAGGATATATGATGATGAGCTTCCTGTGGTATATCAGATATTCGGTTCTGATCCCGGCGCCATGGCTTACGCTGCTGAGGCGTTGTCCGGGAGAAAAAACTGCATGATAGACATAAATATGGGATGTCCGGTACCTAAAGTAGTAAAGGGCGGAGACGGATCGGCACTGCTTAAGACGCCTGAGCTCTTATCAAAAGTGGTAGAGGCTGTCGTTCTTAAAGCCAAAAAACCTGTCACTGTAAAGATCAGGACGGGATGGGACGCTGACTCGATAAACGCTGTCGAAAATGCAAAGCGCATAGAGGCGGCAGGTGCCTCAGCTATATGCGTACACGGCCGCACGCGGGCCCAGATGTACAGCGGCAAAGCAGACAGGAGCATCATACGCGCAGTTAAAGAAGCGGTGAGCATACCTGTCATAGGAAACGGAGATATATTCGACTGCGAAAGCTGCCGTTCCATGTTTGAAGAAACGGGATGCGATGCTGTTATGATAGCGCGCGGAGCACTCGGAGATCCATGGATATTCAAGTCGCTTAACGAAGGCGCTGACTATATACCGACAACATCGGAGAAGCTTGATACAGTCAGAAAACATTTCGGTCTCATGCTTGAGGAAAAGGGCGAATATGTAGCAGTAAGGCTTATGAGAAAGCACATAGGCTGGTATATAAAGGGAATGCACGGAGCAACGTCGCTCCGAAGGTCAATAAACGAGCTGGAAAGCGCTGACGCGATATATGAAGCGATAGACAGGCTCGAACATTCATAGATCAGAAAGGAAACAGGTACAGAAATGGCTAAAGATGAAATGATAGTTACCCAGGAAGGGTATGACAAATTAGTTGCAGAGCATGAGGAACTTACAGCAGTCAGAAGACTTGAAGTCGCTGAACGTCTGAAGGAAGCTATCTCTTACGGAGACCTTTCAGAAAACGCTGAATACGATGCAGCAAAGAACGAGCAGGCAGAACTCGAAGAGCGTATCATGAAACTCGAAGCGATGATCAGAAACGCAAGGATCCTTGATGAATCTGAGATCACTTCAGACAGAGTAAACCTCGGTCATACGGTCAAAGTAATGTACATGGAGACAGGTGAAGTTGAAACATACAAGATCGTAGGCTCAAACGAAGCAGATCCGCTTGCCGGAATGATCTCAAATGAATCAGCTATCGGCAGAGGCCTGATCGGTGTAGGTCTTGATGAGGAAGTGCAGATCGAGATCCCTGACGGCGTAGTTACACTTAAGGTACTTGAAATAACAAGAGAATAGTATGTGGCGGCCGCGAGGCCGCTTCAGTTTTGAATAGGCATATTCGGATAGAATTTGAATAAAATTAAAAAATTTACATAAATAAATTTTACAGACAGGAGAGTAAATAAATGGCTGAAGAACAGAATTTAAACCAGCTCCTGCAGATAAGACGCGAGAAGCTCGCTGCGCTGCAGGAGGCAGGAAAGGATCCTTTCCAGATAACAAAGTTTGCTGTAACTCACCACAGCACTGACATAAAGGAAAACTTTGAAGAACTCGAAGAGAAGCATGTGGCTATAGCAGGCCGTATGATGTCAAAGAGAGTTATGGGTAAGGCTTCTTTCTGTAATATCCAGGACAAGCCGGGAAATATCCAGGTATATGTAGCTCGTGACAGCATAGGAACTGATGAATACGCTGACTTTAAAAAGTTTGATGTCGGAGACATCGTAGGCATAGAAGGTTACGTATTCAAGACAAAGACAGGCGAGATATCTGTTCATGCTGAGAAGGTAACGCTCCTTTCAAAGAGCCTTCAGATCCTGCCTGAAAAGTGGCACGGACTTACAAATACCGATACAAGATACCGTCAGAGATATACTGACCTTATCATGAACGCTGATGTAAAGAAGACATTTATCGCGCGCAGCAAGATCATCAGCGAGATCAGAAAGTTCCTTGATGCTAAGGACTTTATGGAAGTTGAGACTCCTATGCTCGTTCACAACGCGGGCGGTGCTGCTGCTCGTCCTTTCGAGACTCATTACAATGCCCTTGACGAGGATGTAAAGCTGAGGATATCTCTTGAGCTTTATCTTAAGAGACTTATAGTAGGCGGCCTTGAAAGAGTTTACGAGATAGGCAGAGTATTCAGAAATGAAGGCGTTGATACAAGACATAATCCTGAATTCACTCTTATGGAGCTTTACCAGGCTTATGCTGACTATAACGACATGATGGACCTTACAGAAGAGATGTTCCGTCACCTTGCTCAGACTGTATGCGGCAGCACGGTCATCCCTTATGAGGATGTAGAGATAGACCTCGGAAAGCCGTTCAGAAGACTTACTATGATAGACGCGGTAAAGGAATACGCAGGCGTAGATTTTAACGAGATCCATACTCTTGAGGATGCAAGAAAGGCTGCAGATGAAAAGAATGTTGAGTATGAAGAGCGCCACCTCCGCGGCGACATACTGAATCTCTTCTTCGAGGAGTTCGTTGAAGAAAAGCTTATCCAGCCTACATTCATCATGGATCATCCGCTTGAGATATCTCCGCTCACAAAGAAGAAGCCTTCAAACCCTGAGCAGGTAGAACGTTTCGAGCTCTTTATCTACGGCCGTGAAATGGCGAACGCGTACTCAGAGCTCAACGATCCTATCGATCAGAGAGAAAGATTCAAGGCACAGGAAGCAGCTCTCGCTGCAGGCGATGACGAAGCAAATACTACAGACGAAGACTTCCTCAACGCTCTTGAGATCGGCATGCCTCCTACAGGCGGTATCGGATACGGCATTGACCGCCTCGTTATGCTCCTGACTAACTCACCGAGCATAAGAGACGTACTCCTCTTCCCGACAATGAAGTCCCTGGATGCTGACAAGAAGGCTTCCAAAACTTCCGAAGCAGCTCCTGCAGCTGCAGAAAAAGTTGCTGAGAAGGTTGATTTCTCCAACGTGAAGATCGAGCCGATCTTTGAAGAAATGGTAGATTTCGAGACGTTTGCAAAATCTGATTTCCGTGCAGTTAAGATCCTGGCATGTGAAGCAGTTAAGAAATCCAAGAAGCTTCTGAAGTTCACACTGGATGACGGAGAACGCAAAGACCGTGTGATCTTAAGCGGTATTCACGAGTATTACGAGCCGGAAGAACTGGTTGGCAAGACAGCGATCGCTATCGTGAACCTGCCACCGAGAAAGATGATGGGAATTGATTCCGAGGGTATGCTGATTTCGGCAGTACATGAGGAAGATGGTCACGAAGGACTGAACCTTCTGATGGTAAATGACAGAATCCCAGCAGGTGCTAAGCTCTATTAAGATGATGTAAAGATGTACCGTTTTACCAAATAAACGTGACGTACTTCATTTGATAAAAAACTAAAAAAACAGCGATTTACATCAAACTTACATCATTTGATGCAGAAATCGGTGCAAGCAAGAAAAAATCGCATAATCAGTGCAATGAGTGGGCAATTCCAATCGGAGTTGCCCATTTTCTTAAATGAATTGAAATGCAGATCAAAATTTTAGGAGGTGGATTTTATGTGGTTTTGGTGGTTTATGTTAATATGTGATCTATTAACTCCAGTTGTTATGATCGTTGGTGGAAGAATGATGTGGAAACATTGTCCAAAACATATAAATGGTATGTTAGGTTACAGAACAACTCGTTCGATGAAAAATATGGATACATGGAAATTTGCTCACGACTATTGTGGAAAACTTTGGTGGAAAATAGGATGGTTAATGATCATACCATCTGCTTTGATACATATTCCGCTATACCATAGTAATGAAAATACGATCGGGGTCGTAGGGGGAATTCTTGTAACAATTCAATGTATTATTTTGATTGTATCCATTTATCCGACAGAGAAAGCTCTGCAAAAACATTTCAATGATGACGGAACACGTAGATAAATTAATATTTTTCAACTTGCCCTTTGAGAGAGGAGAAATCCTTTTCTCAAAGGGCTTTTTTGCCTGAAAATGATAAAAAATACAGATGTAAACTGCAATGTAATCCATGTTTTACGTGATAGTTGGTGGTGGCAACCACTGCTTTTCCATATAATGAGGGCAACAAAACGAAAGGAAGAAACGCAGATGGATATGATAACATTATCAAATGTTCAAAAAAGCTATGGTTCCCATCAGGTTTTAAACGATGTGTCTCTGAATGTTCGTAAAGGAGAAATTTACGGACTTATCGGAAAAAACGGTGCAGGTAAAACAACAATTTTTAAAATTATCCTCGGGCTTACAGAATATGAACAGGGCAGACTTAGTATTGCCGGAAGCAGATCCGAAAAAAATTTATTGCAGGCGAGAAGAAAAATAGGCTTCTTTATAGGAAAGAATTTTTTTGATTATCTCAGTGCAAGGTGTTAGCAAGTGTTTGAAGGCTTCTTCTTTGTGAGCGGAGATATCTCAAATGGTGTATAAATAAAGTTGACAGCCTATTCTCAAGGATTTCATAGTATAATCAAGAGAATAAGGAGGGGCCAAACTATGGCACGAGGTCAACGTAAATACGATCACGAGTACAAAGTGCAAGCGGTTAAGCTTGCAAAAGAAATCGATAGTGCTAAAGCCGCTAAAGAATTAGGCGTTCCGGAAGGAACCGTTCATACTTGGCTGTCAGCAGTCAGAAACGGAAAACTGGATATAAGAAAGAATGGGTACTTGATGGGGCAACCGTTATGTACGGTAGTGCGTCCGAACTGAGAGCTACACTTGAATATGATTTTTCACAGGAGAAAGATTTTAGCTACAAAGGACTTAAAACTTCTTTCCAATTTGGTGCAGGCAGATATTATTGAACCGGTATCCGGTCACGGAAAAGGAAAATATAA
>CAKQOE010000038.1 GCA_934255545.1 uncultured Clostridia bacterium
CAGATCTTTGAACCGTTCTTCCGGATAGATAAGTCAAGAAGCCGGGAGCTTGGAGGTGTGGGGCTTGGTCTTGCGATAGTGCGTGAGATCGTGCGGGTCCATGACGGGACGATTGAAGTTTATGCAAATAAGCATAGGGGGATGACATTTGAAGTTAAAATGAGGATAGGGCAGAAAAATGACGGCATACGCAACACAAAGGCAGTAAAATGAATACAGAAAAACATGAAAAAAGAGGCAGCGGGCCGGTGACGATAAAAAGAAAGATCGTACTCGGATCACCGTTCATAATACTTATATTGCTCATAGTATTAATAATATCGCTGAAGGGCTCATCAATATTTCAGAAAGGCGAAGAAAGCACAGTATCGTCAGCCATGCTGACGCAGGTGACAGATGCATCAGAGCTTTCATCGGCGCAGTTTACATATAACGGAATAGCCCAAGTGTATGGACCGGACGGCAATACAGTAAAATGCAATGTGAAATACGATGCAAAGGTAAATGCAGGCATAGACATGAAAGATATCAGTTTTGAGATAGACAATGAAAAAAAGACAGTCACACCTGTATTGCCTGAAATAAAAATAAACTCATGCACTGTAGATGAAGAAAAACTGTCATTTATACCGGAAAATACGACAGCAGATCTCAAAGATGTACTGAATGCATGCGAGGAGGACGCTGAAACAGAGGCGTCTCAGTCGCTGCAGCTGATGAGATCAGCGCGTGAAAATCTTAAAGACATCGTCGAAGCCCTTATATATCCCATACTGGACGCAAATGGGTATACTGTAGTGTGGAAATAATATGAAATAAATACATTATTTCAGAAAAACATCAGCATATAAAGGGCAGCATAGTCTAAAATCAAAGAGGTGATCTGATTTGCTGAAATTTAAAAATATTTTTAACGCGCAGAGCAGTGAATATAAAAAAATATTCTTACGTAATATGATAATATCTGTCCTGCTGCTTGCAGCAGCGCTCGTTTTAACAGCAGCGATATATTCAGGCGGTGCAGATAAAAAAACGCATGAAATAGCGGATATCGCATCCGTAGATAAAATATGTGAGCTTGCGACTCTCAAATGCTATTATCATGATGTGGCAGAATATGAAAAACAGGCTGAGGGGCTTTTCAAATACAGGCCGTTCAAGTACGGCTATAAAAAAGTCTGGATAGAGTACGACGGCATTGTCGATGTGGGTATAGACGTAAGCGATGTACAGATCAATGAGCCTGACAGGAAGGGCATAGTGCGTATATATGTACCGGATGCAAAGATCCTGAGCGTGAGCGCCGATAAAGATACTATGAGCGAGCCGCTTGCAGACAAAGGCATATTCACGAAGATAACAGCAGAGGATAAAAATAAAGCGTTTGCTGACGCGCAGGCAACGATGCAGAAAAACGCAGAAGCAGACGCGGGGATGCTCGCACAGGCTAAAAACAACGCAAAGGAACTGCTTGAACAGTACGTGATAAACGCCGGCGAGCAGACAGGTAAAACATATAAAGTAGAATGGCTTGAAAAACCGATCGAGTAGATCATATTAAAATCACATTAAATGTAAATAGATCCGCGGCGCATCCGCGGGAAGCACGACGGCCGGGCCGTCGCCAAAAGGAGTATTTATCATGGCAGGACTTAACGAAAGACCATCATCAGAACGTATCCATATAGGATTTTTTGGGCTCAGAAACGCAGGAAAATCAAGCATTGTAAACGCTGTAACAGGGCAAAAGCTGTCACTCGTTTCCGATATAAAAGGAACTACGACAGACCCCGTACAGAAGGCAATGGAGCTCCTTCCGCTCGGACCGGTAGTCATAACAGACACACCGGGTACAGACGACGAAGGTAAGCTCGGCGAGATGCGTGTAAAGCGTGCTAAGCAGACGCTCGACAGCACAGATATAGCAGTTCTGGTAGTCGACGCAACAAAGGGCATGCAGCCGGCGGACAAAGAGCTGGAGGCGCTTTTCAAAGAAAAGAATATCCCATATATAATAGTAATGAATAAAAGCGATCTGCCTGCAGCAGATCAGAGTATGACAGCAGCCGTCCCGGCTGAGCAGGATGCACAGAATATTATCCGCGTAAGCGCAGAAACAGGCGAAAATATTTATGAATTAAAAGAACTTATCGGAAAGATCGCCGGAATTCAGAAAAATGAAAAACAGCTCGTCGGCGACCTCATAGAGCCGGGAGACATTATAGTCCTCGTAACGCCGATAGACGAATCAGCCCCAAAAGGCCGTATGATACTGCCGCAGCAGCAGATGATACGTGACGTGCTCGACAACGGAGCCATAAACATAGTAGTAAAGGAAACAGAGCTTGCCGCAGCGCTTGCATCGCTCAGGCAAAAGCCAAAAATGGTCATAACCGACTCTCAGGCGTTCGGAAAAGTAAGCTCTGTAGTACCTGATGATATATTGCTTACATCATTTTCCATATTATTCGCGCGTTATAAAGGAGAACTGGAAGAAGCGGTAAAAGGCGCAGCTATGCTCGACAGGCTGTGTGACGGCGACAAAGTGCTGATATCAGAAGGCTGCACTCATCACAGACAGTGCAACGACATAGGAACGGTAAAGCTGCCGGGATGGATAGACAGCTATACAGGAAAAAAGCTTGAGTACGAGTTCACATCTGGCAGAGAGTTTCCTGACGATCCATCTGAATACGCTCTCGTAGTCCACTGCGGAGCATGTATGCTTACAGAGCGTGAGATGAGATCGCGCATACAGCGCTCATGCGCAGCAGGCGTACCGATCACGAACTATGGGATAGCCATAGCGCAGATACACGGCATACTTAAAAGATCGCTCTCACCGTTTCCGGGCCTTAAAGATATCATAGATAAAGATCAGATATTTATCTAAAGCGTATCGGAGCTTATGCTCCGCCCTGAAGTGCTGCCCGTATCAAAGATACGGCGCTGCGTTATAGATAGAATAAAAACAGCAGCCTGTATGGTCAAATAGATATATCAGACTGCTGTTTTTACAATAATGTCAGTTATTAACAGGCTTTTTTAGATTCATGAAAGCTATTGAGATAATGACGAGAGCTATTCCGAGCCAGTTCATATATCCTATTTTTTCATGGAATAAAGCAATGCCTATGAGTGAAGCTGCTATGCATTCAACAGATGCGAGCACAGGTACGCGGCTGACTTCGCTTACTGCGCTGACTCCGCGATAATAAAGGAAATAGCCTAACGCTGTAGGTATAAGTGCGTATATGAAACCCCAGCCCAATACAGGCGCGCTCACAACACAGTCGGCTCCTGTAAATAATATCCATATAAATAAAAACAGGGCTGCAAATATATAGCTGTAAGCGCTTATAACAAGCGCATCCGTTTTGCCTGAAGCAAGGCGGCCTATAACAGCCGTCATACCATAACATATACCGGAGCATATGCCGCATATGAGCCCAAAGACCGGCAGCCCTGACAAGTCAGCGCTGCCTCCCGTGACAGCAAGCGAGCATCCCGCTATATTGACAGCAAGCAGCAGCCATTTACGCCGCGAGATGCGCTCGCCGAACATAACAGCAGACATGACGGCGGTAAATACAGGCGCGACATTGAGCAGCACAGCGCTCATGGAAACACCGGTCTGCATGACTGAGATATTATAAAATATGTTATAAATGCCATGACATATGAGCCCTAAAAGCGCGCATATAAATAATTCCCTGCGGCTGATGCGCATAGCAGACGCCCCGCGTCTGACAAGGACTGCTGTAAGCATTATGATACCGGCAAAAGCGACGCGCAGAAAACTGCACCATGCGCTTCCAGCGCCGGCATACTGCATAAATTTTACATATATGCCTATGCTTCCCCATATGATACCGGCGCTGAGTATCTGAAGCTCACCGCTGCTTATAAGGCCGACGCTGCTTCCTTTCAGATGGCGCCATTTATTTACGGCCTGTCCGTCGGCCGGGCCGACGCATCCTGATGTATCTATTGCATTTACTGCAGATGTATGCGCTGGAGCTGTTACCATTTCATTTAGTTTATTACGGCAGATCATAATTCATCCTCTGATCACGAAGATCACTTTCATTTTAATGCTATACTTGTTTTGTGCACTGCTTTATTGTAAGATTAAACTGCATAAAAGTAAAACTTAAGATTATTCAGAAGCATTTAAGTAATACTTAAAACAAAAAGAAATGAGAGGCAATGACCGTATGGAAACAGCGAGATGCAGGGCGTTTATGGTATCAGCAGAGGCAGGCAGCTTTACGCGGGCAGCTGAACAGCTTAATTACACTCCGTCAGGGGTCAGCCAGCTTGTCACAGCATTTGAAAATGAACTCGGCTTTGCTCTACTGAGGCGCACTAAGAGAGGCGTATCTCTTACAGAGAGCGGAGCGCTGATAATGCCTGCAGTAAGGGAGTTTCTGGCGCAGGAGGGCAGGATAGAGGAGATAGCTTCTGAGATAAACGGTATACTTGTCGGAAGCGTCACAATAGCAGCATATTCGAGCATGGCAACACACTGGCTGCCGGCAGTGATAAGAGATTTTCAGCAGGATTACCCCGGAGTACGGATAAGGCTCATGGAAGGGATATGGCAGGAGGTAATGGGCTGGCTCGATGAGAAAACGGCCGATATAGCGTTTGTAAGCCGCCAGGAGCCGATGCGTCATGAATGGATAACGCTTGCAGAGGACCCGATGCTGGCAATACTCCCGAAAGACCACCCGCTGGCGGGTGAAAAAAGCTATCCTGTAAAGCGATGCGAGCAGGACAGCATCATAATGCCGGCGCTGGGCCGGGATGCCGATGTGGACGCGCTGTTCAGACAGTATAATGTGACGCCTAATATCCATTTTACTACGCTCGAGAATTTTGCTGCGATGGCCATGGTCGAGCAGGGACTCGGTGTAAGCATCATGAATGACCTTATAACAGAAAAAAGAGTATGTGATGTTGTAAAACTGCCGCTGGATCCGCCTTCAAGCATAACGCTCGGAATAGCTATCCCATCAAGATCAGGTGCATCGCCGGCGGTAAAACGTTTTATGGAGTACGCGATCGAAAGACTGGGACATGATGCAGTATAAGGATAAACTGCCTGCGCTGCCTGTTGACAGCCGTGCCGGGCTAAAATATAATAAGCGATGGACTTGTAAACCTACAATGTTGGTAGGTAACTGCCGCAGGTATTTTATGAAGCATGCCGCTCGTCCGGCGACGGACGCATGATGATAAAAATTGGCATATGGCAGACAGAAAAGTATATGTTTTTGTAACTTTTATTATTGTGAAATTGCTGATGCCGGCGGCTGATATACGGATAAGCGGAGCTCGGAGCAGAATGGATATGCTTCCAGATTATTTTGAAGCAGCCGCAACGTCAAAAATATGTCTGAGCGGAACGCGCGGAAGCGCATAAAATGGTTGAATTTTCACCGAAAATTCATTCCCTGCCGCGAGTTATTTTTGACAAAAACTGCTTCAAAATAATCTGCTAGAAGCATCCCATTCTGCGACGCGGAGCGTTCCGTATATCAGCCGCCGGCATCGGCGTCCCCGTATTTACAATAATGTATAGTATATGAAATATTTTGGCAGAACCGGATATTAAGGATAATAAAACGGAGGAGATCGAATTGCAGCAGGAAAATACTGAAAACATGACTCTCGAACAGAAATATGAGCTCCTTAAGGAATACATAAAAAGTCTTGGAAGTGTCGCAGTAGCATTTTCAGGAGGAGTGGACTCTACGTTCCTTCTCAGGACTGCGCACGACGTGCTTGGCGACAAGGTGCTGGCTGTAACGGCGTCATCGTGCTCGTTTCCGGAAAGAGAGCTGCGTGAAGCACGAAAATTCTGCAGCGAGAACGGTATAACTCATGAAGTCTGCGAGTCAGAGGAGCTCGATATAGACGGATTCAGACAGAATCCTGTGAACCGCTGCTATCTGTGCAAGCATGAGCTTTTTGAAAAGATGATGGATATAGCGGCGAAAAAAGGATTTGAAAACGTAGCAGAGGGATCAAACATGGACGATATGGGTGACTACCGTCCGGGACTGCAGGCTATAGCAGAGCTTGAAGTAAAAAGCCCGCTGCGCGCCGCAGGCTTATATAAGGAAGAAATAAGACAGCTTTCAAAGCAGCTCGGCCTGCCGACGTGGGACAAACCGTCATTTGCATGTCTCGCATCGAGATTCGTTTACGGCGAAACTATAAACGAAGAAAAGCTCGGCATGGTAGACCGCGCCGAGCAGCTTATGATAGACCTCGGCTTCCGCCAGGTAAGGGTAAGGATACACGATAAGCTCGCACGTATAGAAGTACTGCCGGAGGAGATAGAGCGCGTCACGCAGCCCGATATCAGAAAAAAGATAAACGACGGATTCAGAGAGTACGGATTTGCTTACGTAACGCTCGATCTTGCCGGATATCGTACAGGCAGTATGAATGAGACACTTGATAAAAAATAAAATGGAGGAAATAAATGCCAGATCAGTTTTCAAGGACCGAGCTTCTGCTCGGCAAAGAAAAAATGTTCAGACTCTTCCGTTCACGCGTCGCTGTTTTCGGCGTCGGCGGAGTGGGCGGATATGTTGTTGAGGCGCTTGCAAGGAGCGGCATAGGCGCGCTCGACATCATAGATGACGATAAAGTATGCCTGACAAATCTCAACAGACAGATAATAGCGACAAGAAAAACTGTAGGAAAATACAAAGTAGACGTAGCAGAGGAGCGCATACACGACATAAATCCCGACTGTAAAGTCACGGCTTATAAAACATTCTATATGCCGGAGACGGCCGGCGAGTTCGACTTTTCGCAGTATGACTACGTAGTTGACGCCATAGACACAGTAACAGGCAAGGTCGAGCTCATGATGCAGGCAAGGGCGGCCGGAGTACCGGTCATAAGCTGTATGGGCGCCGGAAACAAAATGGATCCTACAAAACTGGAAGTTGCTGACATATATGATACTTCTATATGCAGGCTCGCGCGCGTTATGAGAAAAGAAATGAGAAACCGCGGCGTAGAAAGCCTGAAAGTAGTGTATTCAAAGGAGCCTGCGATAAAACCGGGCTGCGGCAGCGACCCGACAGCAGACTGCAAGGCAAACTGCATATGCCCGCCGGGAACGACAAGAACATGCCTCGACCGCAGACAGGTACCCGGAAGCAACGCATTCGTACCGGCCACAGCAGGCCTGATAATCGCTGCAGAAGTGGTAAAAGACCTTTCCGGATACGAACCGCAGGAACAGTAGCGCATCCCGAAGCATACGCATAAAAAAACCGTCAGGAAATATTTCCCCGGAAATGCTCCGCAGATGCAGCAAATGTAAATGAATAAAATCAAAGACAAGCAGCCGTCACCGGCTGACCGGACTGGCAGGACACCGCACAAAGGCGGTGTCTTTTTGCATATTGTGTTTTATTTGTATAAACTGTTTTTATATTAAAAACATTCGTGATAGAATATGTAACTGATAAAGACTGCGCGCATGCGATGACGGCTGCGCGTTCTCTGGCGCGGTGACGCGCGCATACTTATGCATTTATTTATTTGTTGATATATAACGGAGGAGATCACATTGAAACTGATAACGATATCAGGACCGCCGTCTTCGGGAAAAACGTCGGTCATTATAAAGCTCATAGAAGTGCTGCGTGAAAGCGGCATAAAAAAAATAGGAGCTGTGAAATTTGACTGTCTGACATCGTTCGACCACGAGCGTTATGAAGAGGCCGGAGTGCCGATAGTTACAGGGTTTTCCGGAAAAGTCTGCCCGGATCATTTTTTTATAAGCAACATAAACGACGCAGTAAAATGGGGCGTTCAGAGCGGATTTGACATGCTCATAACGGAAAGCGCGGGTCTGTGCAACAGATGCTCCCCTCATATAAGCGAGATACCGGCCGTATGCGTCATAGATAACCTTTCAGGCATAAATACGCCGAGAAAGATAGGGCCGATGCTGAAATTCGCTGACTGTGTCGTCATAACTAAAGGCGACATCGTATCTCAGGCTGAGCGTGAAGTGTTCAAGTTCAACGTCCGCCAGGTAAATACAAAGGCAAAGATCATATTCGTAAACGGCATAACAGGCCAGGGCGCGTTCATGCTCGCAAAATACCTGAAAAACGCAGTAGACATAACAGATCTCAGCGATATGCGCCTGAGATTCACTACACCGGCGTCAGTCTGCTCATACTGCACAGGCGAGACGCGGATAGGCGAGGAATTCCAGAACGGAATGATGAAGAAAATGGAATTTCCGGCGCCGCATCATGACGCCGCGCCCGGCGCGGCCGCAGAAACAGGAGGTCGGAAAGAATAATGACAGATTTTTATGATATAGCGGAATACACTCCTGTTGATGAATTAGTTGAAAAGTATCCTATAGTAAAAGATTTTCTCGCAAACATGAACTTCGGAGCTCTCGACACGTCTCTTCCTCTGGCAGATGCCATAGAGCGCGCCGACCGTGACGGACAGGACTGGATAGAAGAGCTCGGCACTGACGCAGATGACGCGCTTCAGCAGCTTGCAGATTTCCTGAGCACGCTGTCATCACCGGAGGATGTTATAACTCATCTCGACAGCATAACTGTAGTAGGCGGACGCGATAAGAGCGGAACGCCTGAAAATACAGAGCTTACAGTCCACAGCGGCGAAGTGCTGAGCATAGTCGGACCTACGGGCTCCGGCAAGAGCCGCCTGCTCGGCGATATAGAGTGCATGGCGCAGGGCGATACTCCGACGGGACGCCGCATAAAGATAGACGGTAAATTTCCGGACGACGATCTGCGATTCGAGCTTGAGGGCCATCTGGTGGCGCAGCTTTCACAGAACATGAATTTTGTAATGGATCTCAGCGTAAGGGAATTTCTGGAAATTCACGCAAAGAGCCGTTTCTGTGAGAATCCTGACGCTATAGTAAGCCGCTGCTTTGAGTGTGCAAATGAGCTTGTAGGTGAAAAATTTACGGATGATGTGAAAGTCACGCAGCTTTCAGGCGGTCAGTCGCGCGCGCTTATGATAGCAGATACAGCTTATATGAGCTCATCACCGATAGTTCTGATAGACGAGATAGAAAATGCAGGCATCGACCGCAAACAGGCTATAAAAATACTTGCAAAAAATGACAAAATAGTATTTATGTCTACGCACGACCCTCTGCTCGCGCTGAGCGCGGATAAGCGCATAGTTATAAAAAACGGCGGGATATCAAAGGTCATAGAAACGTCAGACGAGGAACGCGCCAGCCAGGAAATGATAGAAAAGCTGGATAATACTATAATGAATATACGCAATATGCTGCGCCGCGGGGAGCTTATAACGCCTGAAAACGTGGAACGCACGCTGTGATGACGCGCGCTGCGGCGCGCGAGTGGTCAGCCGGTGACGGCTGCTTACCGGGCTTTTTGAGCCGGCCCGCAGGTCGGGCGGCTGTGATGGCCCGCTATATACATTTATTGGAAAGAAAGCAGGGAAATAACTATTATGAAATCAATTTACGATGCGCTGATAGAAGGGATACCGGACGATCTGCCGGTAGATGATATGATAACGACGCATTACGGCGTCATAGTAAAAAGCCGCGGACAGGTCGGACTGTCGGAGTTCAGAGACGAATACGACACTCGCCCGCAGCTGGTAACGAAGGGCCTGCTCGATATGTCGCTGCGCGAGATGGCAGCGCTTATAAAGTCATGGAACATAAGCGAGGCGGCGATAGGCCACGCGGCGATGAACGCGTACTACAACTCGCCTGAGCTTGCGGCGGCAAATGGGCTTGAGCTTACAAACAGCCTTCACTCAGAGGACAGGAACGCGGACCCGTTCATTACGTATCAGAAGGCTGTGCGCGGCAAAAAAGTCGTAGTAGTAGGGCATTTTCCATATCTTGAGCAGCTTTTCCAGCCGGTCTGCGATCTGCACATAATCGAAAACGTTCCTTACCGCGGCGATTACCCGGAGCAGGCGGCTGAGTACCTCATACCGGGCAGTGATTTCGTGTTCATAGGCGCGCTTACATTTATCGATAAACGACTGCCAAAGATGCTTGAGCTTGCAAAGGATGCGTTTGTAGGCCTCGTAGGTCCTGTAACGACGCTCACTCCGATACTTTTCGATTACGGAGTTGACGAGCTTGACGGATTCGTCATAAAAGAGCCATCCATAGCTGAAAGCCTTTTCAAGGGGCAGCACACCGGCAAGATATACGCGTCAGGCCAGAAGGTGAGCCTCAGAAAGAACGAATACCTCGAATTCATCGGCAATAATAAATAAATTAATTAACAAATAACGCAGCGGCCGCCCGGCGGCCGACATATGATAGCGTCAGAATAAAAGAAAAAAGAAAAAAGAAAAAGGAAGCGAAATAAAATGAAAGCATTAGTATTATCAAGCGGCGGCGTAGACAGCTCGACATGCCTCGCCCTCGCAGTAAAAAAATTCGGAAAAGAAAACGTGGTAGCGCTTTCCATATCATACGGACAGAAGCACGATAAGGAGATAGAAGCGTCAAACAAGATCGCTGAGTATTACGGCGTAGAGCACATATATCTTGACCTTGCGCCTATATTCCGGTACAGCAACTGCTCGCTCCTCAAGCAGTCTGACCACGACATACCGCACGAGTCATACGCAGACCAGATAGCGGAAACAGACGGATCACCTGTAGACACTTATGTACCGTTCAGAAACGGCCTTTTCATATCATCGGCCGCAAGCATAGCCCTCTCAAAAGGCTGCAGCGTCATATACTACGGCGCCCACAGCGACGACGCCGCAGGCAACGCGTATCCTGACTGCAGCGAAGCCTTCAACAACGCCATGCGAGACGCAGTATATATAGGAAGCGGCGAACAGCTCACAATAGAAGCCCCGTTCGTAGAAATGAACAAAGCCGGAGTAGTAAAGCTCGGCCTCGAGCTCGGCGTACCGTACGAACTCACATGGAGCTGCTACGAAGGCGGCGACGAACCATGCGGTACATGCGGCACATGCATAGACCGTCAAAAAGCCTTCGAACTCAACGGCGTAACAGACCCGCTGCTCATGAAAATGAGCGCCGAAGGCGTGCACGAAGATAATATAATGCCATAACTACTTAAAAAACACTTGCATATAAATCAATATTGTAGTATCATATTTACCGCATGTAATAAAACATGCTGAAATTCGCACGTCCCAAGACCCGGCACTGGTGCTGGTGCAATGGTGTTCCGGCTTTTGCCGAGGATGAACGGGACGGAGGTAAAAACCAGGAGGAAATAAAATGGCAGTAATTTCAATGAAACAGTTACTCGAAGCAGGTGTTCACTTCGGACACCAGACTAGAAGATGGAACCCTAAGATGGCTCCTTACATCTTCACAGAAAGAAACGGCATCTACATCATCGACCTTCAGAAGACAGTAAAGAAGGTTGACGAAGCTTACAACTTCATGATGGAAGTTGCAGCTACAGGCAAGCCTATCCTTTTCGTAGGTACAAAGAAGCAGGCTCACGCTGCTATCAAGGAAGAAGCAGAAAGATGCGAAATGTACTATGTAAACGAAAGATGGCTCGGCGGTATGCTCACTAACTACAAGACTATCGCTACAAGAATCAAGAAGCTCAACGAGATCAAGGCTATGGAAGAAGACGGAACTTTCGACGCGCTTACAAAGAAGGAAGTTCTCAAGCTCAGAGCAGAAGCTGAAAAGCTCGAAAAGTACCTCGGCGGTATCAAGGAAATGAAGGGTATGCCTGCTGCAATGTTCGTAGTAGACCCTAAGAAGGAAAAGATCGCTGTTAAGGAAGCTAAGATCCTCGGCATTCCGGTTATCGGTATCGTAGATACTAACTGCGACCCTGATGATGTTGACTATGTAATTCCTGCAAACGATGACGCTATCAGAGCAGTAAGACTCATCGCAAGCAAGATGGCAGACGCTGTTATCGAAGGCCGTCAGGGCGAATCAAACGCTGAAGCTCCTGCAGAGGAAGCGGCTGAAGAAGCAGAAGAAGCACCAGTAGAAGAATAATTAAAACGGTTGATACAGATAACGGAAAACGGCGGACAGGCAGCATCCCTCGCGGGATGAACAGTGGCTCCGCCGCAGACCGTTAAACTCGACCCTATTACAAGGAGGGAAAATAAATGGCAGTAACAGCAGCTATGGTAAAAGAGCTCCGTGAAATGACAGGAGCAGGTATGATGGACTGCAAGAAGGCTCTCGTTGAAGCTGACGGCGATATGGACAAGGCAGTTGAAGTCCTCAGAGAAAAGGGACTCTCAAAGGCAGCTAAGAAGGCTGGCAGGATCGCAGCAGAAGGTCTCGTAAGCATCGCATTCAATGATGACGCTACAGAAGCTGCAGTGATCGAAGTTAACTCAGAAACAGACTTCTGCGCAAAGAATGCAGAATTCGTAGGTTTCGTTGACAACCTCTCAAAGCTTGCTCTCGCAGGCAACGCAGCTGATATGGACGCTTTCATGGCTCTCGAATATCAGGAAGGCGGCACAGTTCAGGAAGCTCTCACAAACAAGATCTCTACTATCGGCGAAAACATGAACATCCGTCGTTTCCAGAAGATCGCAGTTCCTGGAACAAAGAACGTTGGCTACATCCACGGTGGCGGCACTATAGCAGTAGTAGTAACTCTCAAGACAGAAGCTACAGCTGAAGAAGTAGCAACAGTAGGTAAGGACGTAGCTATGCAGGTAGCTTCAATGAACCCTAAGTACGTAAGCGAGGCTGACGTAGATCCTGCGTTCATCGAAAGCGAAAAGCACATCCTTCTCCAGCAGGCACTCAACGAAAACACTGGTAAGCCACAGGAGATCATCGAAAAGATGGTTATGGGACGTCTCAAGAAGGAACTCAAGGAAACTTGCCTCCTCGACCAGAAGTTCGTTAAGGACAATGAAGTAACAGTTGCTCAGTACGTAAAGAACGTAGCCAAGGAGATCGGTAAGGACATCGAAGTAGTTGGCATGGTTCGTTACGAAGTAGGCGAAGGTATCGAAAAGAAGGAAGAAAACTTCGCTGAAGAAGTAGCTAAGCAGATGGCTAAATAATTAAAAAGTTTAACCATTTAATTTATAATAAATATATAAAAAGCAGGCGTCACCGCCTGAAAAGTCCGCGGATGCAGCCGCGGCAAAAATAAATAATACGCAAAAATTTCCAGAATTGGAAATGAAGAATATCTTAATTCACGAACAAACGAACAGGCTGGAATGTGCAGATTCCGGCCTGTTTTTTTAACTTAAAAACAAACAGCGTAGCTGCTCCTGTGGTCGTGAGGCCTCGCATCACGCAGCTATCAATTCATTTATTACCAGCGAAAGGAGTGCTGTATGGCATTCATAAAAACACCTGTAAAAGGTATGGCAGACATGCTTCCGGCCGATATGCGCCTCAGAGAGCACGTGCTCGGCATGATAAAAGAAACATACGCCAAATACGGCTTCATGCAGATAGAAACACCTATGATGGAGCACATAGAAAACCTCACATCAAAGCAGGGCGGCGACAACGAAAAGCTGATATTCAAAGTCCTCAAGAGAGGAAGAGACCTTGAAAAGGCTATCGCCGCAGGCAAGCACGAGTACGCCGATAACGGCATGAGATACGACCTCACAGTACCTCTGTCAAGATACTACGCAAATAACAGAGAACAGCTTCCTGCACCTTTTAAAGCACTTCAGATCGGAAGCGTGTGGAGAGCCGATAACCCGCAGAAGGGCCGCTTCAGACAGTTCACTCAGTGCGACATCGACATACTCGGCGACGACTCTAACCTCGCAGAGATAGAGCTTATAACAGCGACATCCGACATGCTTACAAAGATATTCACAGAAGCAGGCATCAAGGATTTCACTGTTCATATAAATGACAGACAGATCCTGTTCGCTATCGCGCTTCAGGCAGGCTTCACAGAAGAAGATGTTCCTTCAGTCCTCATAACGCTCGACAAGTACGACAAGATCGGCCTTGACGGTATAGAAAAGGAACTGCTCGAAAACGGCTATCCTGAAGAAGTAGTAAAGAAATATCTCAGCATATACGACAATACAGACGATGTATCATGTGAGGAATTCTGCAGCCGTATCGACAGCAAGTACCTCAGCGATGAAGCAGCTGCGCATATAGCAGAGATCATTACGTGCGCTCAGGAAATGACAGGCGACAACGTTTCAGCAGTATTCGACCCGACGCTCGTTCGCGGCATGGGCTACTACACAGGCCCTATATTCGAGATAACGCTTGACGAGTACAGCTTCTCAGTAGCAGGCGGCGGCCGTTACGACAAGATGATAGGAAAGTTCAGCGGCCAGGACGTGAGCGCCAGCGGATTTTCCATCGGCTTTGAGCGCATAATCACCATACTCAGAGACAAGCTCGAGGACGGTCTTAAAGTAAACAGCGACAATATCGCTATACTTGTAGACAAAAATGCCGATATCGAAAAGAAAAAAGCAGTATTCGCAGAAGCTGCCAAGTTACGCTCAGAAGGCAGGACTGTAAACATCCAGCCGATGAAAAAGAACGTGAAGCAGCAGATCCTCAAGCTCGAAAAAGAAGGCTACACAGAGTTTAAGAAAATTTATAAAGATTAAAAAATCAGATCATAAACGTGGTCAGATGCCTAAGCAGATGATCAGACGGCAAAGGGGCTGGAACGGTAAGGATCAGAAAAGCAGACCACGGCAGCAGAGCTGCCATAACGCGCGTCGCCGCGCGCCTGCGGGCTGCATATATCCTCACCGGCAGCCCGTTTGTTAAATTTAACACAAAACTGAAAATTTACCGTATTTATACATTAATAACAGGGAATTGAATAAAAATAGAATGAATATTTTAAAAGCAGATCTTTTAAAGGGAAATATATTAAAATCGCTGCTTATATTCGCGCTGCCGCTCATGCTGGCAAACTTCTTCCAGCAGCTTTACAATACTGTAGATACAGTCATAGTGGGAAATTTCCTCGGTGACGATTCACTGGCCGCCATAGGCTCTACATCAGCAGTTTATGAGCTGCTCGTAGGCTTTGCGCTCGGCGTAGGGAACGGCATGTCGATCGTAGCAGCAAGATTTTTTGGTATGAACGACAGAGAAAGACTCAAGCAGGCAGTAGCAGGTTCTATAGTTATCGGGATATTCCTGACAGCAGCTATAATGTTCATATCATATGTCGGACTTTATCCGCTCCTGAAGCTGCTTGATACGCCGTCAGACATAATAGACGAAGCGTATTCATACATAAGCTTCGTGACGATGTTTGTAGGCGTGATGTTTGTATATAACCTGTGCGCCGGCATGCTCAGAGCTGTCGGAGACAGCGTGACACCGCTCGTATTCCTTATATTCTCGTCAGTACTTAATATATTCCTGGACATATTTTTCATAAAATGCGTCGGCATAGGAATACTCGGAGCAGCTGTAGCCACAGTCATATCGCAGGGCGTATCGGCGGTCCTCTGCATAATATTCCTGCTGAAAAGATGCAGGATGCTCATACCGGGTCGCGAGCACTTTAAATCAGAAGCGTGGATATACAAGGAGCTTGCCGGGCAGGGATTCTCGATGGGCTTCATGATGTGCATAGTCTCACTCGGAACTGTCATACTCCAATATTCAGTAAACGGTCTAGGAAAGCTGATAATAGCGGGTCACACGGCAGCCAGAAAGCTGAGCTATTTCTGCATGATGCCGCCAAACACGCTCGGACTGGCGTTCTCGACATTCGTAAGTCAGAACTACGGCGCGGGAAACCGCGAGCGCATCAGAAAGGGAATAAAGACAGTAAACCTCCTGTCGCTCGGCTACGCGGCAGTCATAACGATATTTATATGGTTCACTGCGCCTTTGATAATAAAACTCATATCAGGCTCCTCAGAACCTGACGTCATAAATACCGGCGCACTTTACATAAGGATGAACGTCCCGTTCTACCCGATAGTAGGCATAGTATTCAACCTCAGGAACGCCCTTCAGGGCCTGGGGCGAAAGGTCATCCCGCTGGCGGCGAGCATCATAGAATGTATAGGCAAGATAATATTCGTAGCTCTGCTCAACCCGGTAATGGGCTACTGGGGCGTTATAATCTGCGAACCGGTGATCTGGGCTGCAATGGCGCTGCAGCTTGCATTTGCGATAAAGCGGGACCCGTACATGCAACAGAAATAATGATTCAATAATATCACGGAGCAGCCGTCCCGGCTGAAAAGCAGATATACGCACAGTATAAAATTAAAAAATCAATTAAATGAAAGCGAGGCGGTAAAAGTCATGAAAGAGCTTATAAAAAAAGACATAAACAAAAAACAGATGGCATTCCGTCTGCTTATATATGCAGCAGGGCTTATAATACTCGCCTGCGGCATAACAATGAACACAAAAACAGGCATGGGAGTATCGCCGATAATCTCCGTTCCTTACTCAATATCAGAGATATGGGGCCTTAATTTCGGCAATATGACATTTATAGTATATACGATATTTGTTATCATACAGGCAGTTCTTATGCGCCGTATAACGCTGGATCTTATACTGCAGCTTCCGCTCAGCCTTGTGTTTACAAGATTCCTGAATCTGTTTGACATGATACTGCCGGAAAGCGGCTCATATATATGGGAAAAACTTCTTATGCTTGCAGTAGCCATATCACTTACAGGTATAGGCATCATAATGAGCGTAAGGACTGATTTCGTGCCAAATCCGGGTGACGGTATAGTTAATGAGATAGCTGTAGTCATAAAAAAAAGTATGGGCTTTACAAAAAACTGTTTCGACCTGCTGAATCTGTGCATATCGTGTTCCGTGGGCATGATATTCGCAGGACACCTTATAGGAATAGGCCTCGGAACTGTACTTACCATGCTTCTTACAGGCAGAGCAGTAGCACTTTTCAGCTTTATATTCCTGAAGCCGATGCTCCGTGTATGCGGTCTTGAAGGCATGAATGAACAAGAGCAGACAGCATGACGGCGCACCCGCGCGCCCGCATCATTGCGTAAAAACAAGATCGCATTAAAACAAAAATGTATTTATTTACACTATGAAATGCATGCGGCTTTTATTTGCGCAGCTGCTGTGATAAAATATACCGAGCTGTACGCTGCATCTGACTTCCGCAGACGGTACCGCATTTTTCGAAAATAAAATCATCATGAAAAGGGGAAAGAAATGTATTTTGAATATCTTGACAAAGACGATCCGGAAATAAGCTCATCTATAAAGCGCGAAATGAACAGACAGGAAACAAAGATCGAAATGATCGCTTCTGAAAACTTCGTAAGCAGAGCGGTTATGGAAGCAGCTGGAAGCGCTCTTACGAACAAATACGCAGAAGGCTATCCGGGAAAGAGATATTACGGCGGCTGCGAATTCGTAGACGAAGTAGAAACACTCGCTATAGAGCGCCTTAAGGCACTCTTCGGCGCTGAGCATGCAAACGTTCAGCCTCACAGCGGAGCAAACGCAAATACAGCAGTGTACCAGGCAGTGCTCAACTACGGTGACACAGTTCTCGGCATGGACCTCTCAAACGGCGGACACCTCACTCACGGTTCACCGGTAAACTTCTCAGGTAAATCATATAATTTCGTTTCATATGGATTAGATCCTGAAACAGAAAGAATAGATTTCGACAACGTGCGCGAGCTCGCGCTCAAGCACAAGCCAAAGCTCATCGTAGCAGGCGCAAGCGCTTATCCCAGAACTATCGAGACAGACAAGTTCAGAGAGATCGCAGACGAGGTAGGCGCTATCCTCATGGTAGATATGGCTCACATCGCAGGTCTCGTAGCTGCAGGCTGCCATCCAAACCCTGTAGAGCACGCTCACATCGTAACTACTACTACTCACAAGACTCTGCGCGGACCTAGAGGCGGCGCGATCCTGTGCAAGGAAGAGTTCGCAAAGGCTATAGACAAGGCTATATTCCCTGGCACACAGGGCGGCCCGCTCATGCATATCATCGCAGCAAAGGCTGTATGCTTCCATGAAGCTGCTCAGCCGGAGTTTAAGGAATATGCTAAACAGGTGATAAAAAACGCTCAGGCGCTCGCTCAGGGCCTCACAGAGCATGGCTTTGAGCTCGTATCAGGCGGTACAGACAATCACCTCGTACTCGTAAAGCTCGTAAACAAGGGCCTTACAGGCAAGCAGGCTGAAAAGCTCCTCGATGACGCAAATATCACGACAAACAAGAACACTATACCTAACGACCCTCAGAGCCCGTTCGTAACAAGCGGTCTCAGACTCGGCACACCTGCCATGACTACAAGAGGCTTCAAGGAAGAAGACGTCCTCAAGACAGTAGAAGCTATATCACTCGTACTCGACAATCCTGAAGATGAAGCAGCTCACGATAAAGCGCGCGCTATCGTAAAGGAATTATGCGACAAGCATCCGCTTCACAAGTAATTAAAAATTTAAATGATGATCAGCAGACCGGAGCATCGGCTCCGGTCTGTATTTGTGTCTGCCGAAAATAAAAGAAAGATCAACATAAAAACGGGAGCACCGCCGAGATGCTCCCTTAAATTATCGTTTTATTTCGTTTTCAGTTTCCCCGTAGTATTTTTATGCCTGGATATTGACAATATTATATTTAAAACTTGACATATAAGCTTTGCGCTAATATCCTTTAATTATAGACAAATCAAAAAACGTGTATATGTATGACTATTAATGCTTTGAAAATTATAAAATATCTCATATGTCTATGGCCATGCATATGAATTGTACACTGGTATATGGAAGGAGCATCAGATCATGTCAGTTTATGAATTACAGGGCGACAGCATCGCTTTAACACTTGAAGGAAAGAACTTACATTTAGGTATAGGCTGGGATCCCGCGCAGACGACATTTGCGGAAAAGATAAAGGGCATAGCTGAGGAGCACATGTCAGGCACATCAAAAAACGCGCACGACCTCAATGTCGCAGCACTTCTGAGACGCAACGATTCACCTGACGAGCTTGTTTTTTACGGAAAGAAGCACGATAGATCCGAATCTGTTCATTACGGCGCTGACAACCGTACAGGATCAAAGCAGGGAGAGGATGAGTTTATAGAGATAAACATCGAAAAGCTTCCTGCAGACCTTAGGGAAATCGTGATATTTACACTTATTTACGATGGAAACAAATACGGCCAGACATTCGGAGAAGTAAAGAATTTCTTCCTTCAGCTCAAGGATTCCGACAATGAAAAAGTGATATACAGAAACGACAGTGACGTATATGAAGAAGAAGCTTCAAAGCACAGCGCGTATGTACTGGGAAAGATAAAGAAAGACGCGGATAGCTGGAAATTCATACCTCAGCACCGTTTCTCAGACGAAAATACAGAACAGGATCTTGTGGACAATCTGTAAAAAACGGATGACTGCACAGCGCCGGCCCGCCGGCGAAAATGCGTAAACGCAAGATCTATACAGACAAACGACAGATAAATATTAAGATAAAAGGGATGCTTGAAACAGGGCATCCCTTTTTTTGAATGGCACAAAAATGTCAAAAAATATTTTTCTTTGTAATAAACCGATATTTGCAACAAAATTGTTAAGTGAAACAATTAAAGCTGTTAAATAAAATTATCGTTCTGTTTCGTTTTCAGTTTCCCCGTATTATTGTTATTCCTGGATATTGACAAGCGCCTCACCGAGAGCTCTGCATGCAGCAGAAGACTCATCATCAGGCTCATAGTTAGCCATTACAGGCTCGCACGCGAGCTGGCATCCCGCAGATTCGCAGTCATCCTTCCACTGACGCATCCATTCACCGTCACCCCAGCCGTATGAGCCGAAGAGGCCTGCATTCTTGTCGCTCAGAAGAGGACGGATGCTGTTGTACATAGGCTCAAATTCTTCTTCTTCAAGCACCTCGTCACCCATAGCCGGACAGCCGAACGCTATGGCAGTATATTTGTCAGCTTCCTCAGTAGTGAACTGTGAAGGCTGATACATATGAGGCTCGCCGCCTGCGTTCTTTACCCCCTCAGCAACGAGCTCAGCCATTTTCTCAGTATTTCCCGTACCGCTCCAGAAAACTATTGCAACGTCTTTCATTGTAAAAACTCCTTTCGTATTCAAGGTCGATAATATATGTATATTATGCCGTTATGGCAAGCTCCATGACAGAGCGCCCGCTGCTGTACAGCTTGCGATACACATCATTGCATTTTCTTAACTGCGTATATCGCTTCATTGCCTCCTCAGGATCGCCGTAGGCCTTCCAGTATCCGCAGAAACTGTGATTTTTACCGTTGTTTTTTATGAACCCCTCTACATCCTCAAGCGGATATCCCAGAAATACCCCTATCTCATGAGGCATGCCTGAAACACATCCGGTACGCAGAGCAAGCTGCCTGAGCATATTTTCGCAGCTCTGATCACAGGTATCGTAACCGCATCCTGCAAGAAAATCCATCGTATCATCGTCTGACAGCAGCTTACTTAAAGCTGTTATCCGGTATGAATAAACAAGGACTCTGTTTTTTTCCTCACAGCTGCACAGCGCCATGATCCTTATGCCCGAAACCGAGAGTTTTCTGTCCCATTCTGCTATTTCATTAAAGGCATGCTCAAGGCTGTCCGCGCAGTACGGAAAAAGACTTGCAGGCTTTATCCCGGCAAGCGTCGGAGCGGCCTGTTCTATCAGAAGCTTTTCAAACATGATCGACCTGTATATCCTTTCGATAAATTAAGTCAGTTAATGGTTAGTATCAACTAACTAATGCGAATGATACCGTGAAATGATGTCTCTGTCAATAGATTTTACGAAAAAAGTTAGCCAAAAATAACTCAATAAAAATACGACGGCTCCGCGCGTCAAAAAAGCAACATTAATATGCAGCTCGATCATGCATTACTGTCAGATAATAAAAAATATACATCCGCGTAAAATTATTAAGCAGGCAGCATACATTTTCGCGCGGCGACGCGCGCAGCAGTAAAAGATATTAATAAAATCATAATATACTTGCAGAGGATAATTGACAGCTGAAAAATTAATAGTATAATGAGCCGTGAATGAAGTTAGTTTACGTTAACTGAATTTTGTTCGCTAAACAGCGAGCGCCGGCGCTCGATAGACCGTCAGAAAATATTTTAGTCAGAGGTGATAAAACATGATAAATATAATTATCGGAGGCATAATTGCCGTTATACTTATCGCAGCTCTTATGAAATCCATGAAACATTTCAAGGGTGACGCTGTATGCTGCGGAGGTGATGCAGGACTCGTAAAGCCTGAAAAGAAGAAGCTTGACAGAGTAGTAGCTGAAAAGGACATGATCATAGAAGGCATGACATGCAGTAACTGCAGCGCCAGAGTGGAAAATGCGCTTAACGGCATAGACAGCGTAAAAGCAAAAGTAAACCTGCGCAAAAAGCAGGCGCACATCCAGATGTCAGAACCTGTGGATGACGACAGGCTGCGTCTCGCAGTTGAAAAAGCAGGCTACAAGGTTGTCAGCATAAGCTGATACGTCATACGATAAATTTCCTGATAAAATAAAAAATTTCACATAGTACATATGATAATATGCTGAAAATGATCCGGAATGATCCCGCTCCGGGTCATTTTCGTTGTTAAAAAATGACAATGTAAAAATACGCACATGTCGCAAAAAGTCGAATAAGGTCAATGATTGCAGTATTTTTAATCAATAAAAATAAATATATGACATTAATATTATTTTAAATAATGATACAATAATAAAATAAGACATACAAAAAATTGTAACTTCTATGTAACTGTCTGATGGTATAATGCAGAAAACGATTCCGTTTCAGCATGAAATATGAGCTGAAGTATGAAAAAGTGGGGCTTGATGATTTATGATAGGAAATATACTTATATTGCGAGCTGAATTTATATGCATTATTATACTGTTATTTCTGTTTATAAGCAATATACATTACAATGTCGGAAAAGACAGCAGAACATTTTACAGACTGTGGTTCCCGGCGATGATCCATGTGATATCAGACATGTGTAAAGTCCTCATTTTAAATTGCGGAAATGATCATTATCATTCAGGCATAATGAAAAGCGTGCTGTCGGTCATGTGCATTTCAGCAGTTCTTTTTGCACGCGAGTTCTTCATATATACAGTACAGTTATGCCTGTCCGCAGAGCGGACGCAGATATACAAAAAATATTCGGCAATATTTGAAGTATTTTTCATATGGATAATACTCATCCTTCCGTTTGAACACATAGATGGAGAAGTTACAGATTATGCCACAGGCCCTATGGTACTTGCAACATTTGCACTGGCATTCTTTTTCCTGACATGGAGCGCGATAATGCTTTTCATTAAGAGGAAAAGCGTTGACAGTCACATTATCATAACACTGTATCCGATGCTTGCGACTATGATATTGGTAGAAGCCGTACAGCTGTATCTGCCTGAGCTGCAGTTCACAGGGGCATGCCTCACTCTTATAATGGTCGGAGTGTTTTTTACCATGGAAAATCCGCAGGCAACGATGAGGGCAAAAGCCATGCTTGATCTTTTTACAGGCCTTAGGAGCAGAAATGCGTTTGAAGAGGACTTTAAAATACTTGAGAAAGAATTCAAGTCCGGAAAAATGGCTGAAAATGAGCTTGGCTTTGTATTCTGTGATATAAACGATCTGAAAACAGTAAATGACAACTACGGACATCAGATCGGTGATGAGTACATAGGTATGGCGGCAAAAGCGCTGCTTGAAAATATGAGATCGGCATTCCATGTGTACAGATTCGGCGGCGATGAGTTCCTTGCCCTGTACCGCAGCGTTCCTGAAGACAATATAAAACGTGAAATAGAAAATGTAAGGCATAGATGCGCCGAGCTTAACGAAAAACAGCCTTATGATATGAGCATAGCCATAGGCTATGAAATGTCAGGATCGAAATACGAAAGTCTGTCAGACGTAATGCATGCCGCAGACCATGACATGTACGATAAAAAATGGAAAATGAAACACGGCTCACTTCCTAAAATGACAGCCTTTGACGACGGAATGGATAAGACAGGCCTTACTGACCGTATATTTGAAGCTTTTGCTATGACCGACGACAGAAACTGCCTGTATCTATGTAATCTTAAAACAAACGTGACACGCGTATCGAGGTCATTTATCACAAATTTCGACCTTCCGGGACAGTATATAAACGATGCCTTCATGATATGGGAAGAATTTATCAACCCGGAAGACCGCGAACGCTACCATAATGATATGGAAGATATATTCAACGGACGCGAAAAATTTCACAATATAAAATATAAAGCAAAAAATAAAAACGGCGTATACGTAAATTGCACAAGCAGAGGGACCGTGCTGCACGGTGAGGGCACAGATCCGGATCTTTTCGCCGGTATCCTGATATTCTCAGATGAAAATCAATAAATAATATAGAAATACATAAAACAAGAGTCAGAAAAATGGTACATGCCGGTACGTAATATCATTGAAAACGCACCGGCTCAGCGACCGTCCGGCGGTCGAAAAATATCAGCGATCAGACATATATTTTACTGTGCAGAAAAATAAAAATAAAAAAGTTTATGAAAAGTGTTGACATTATGCATTAACATGCGTATAATAACAATTCGTCGGTTGAAGAAAACAAAACGACGAAAAAACATGAAAATACATTTTTAGATAATATGCTGGCGTGGCTCAACGGTAGAGCAGCTGATTTGTAATCAGCAGGTTGGGAGTTCGATTCTCTTCGCCAGCTCCATT
>CAKQOE010000039.1 GCA_934255545.1 uncultured Clostridia bacterium
AACACAGAAGTTAAGCTCCCCAGCGCCGAAGATACTTGGCGGGAGGCTGCCTGGGAAAATAGGACATTGCCGGTTTATAAACAGCTTGCATGGTAAATGCTATGCAAGCTGTTTTTTACAAAAATATTAAACTTAATACGGCCCCATGGTCAAGCGGTTAAGACATCGCCCTTTCACGGCGGTAACTCGGGTTCGATTCCCGATGGGGTCACCATATATAATGCCTGCAGTTTACTTTACTGCAGGCATTTATGTTTTTTGTAATTATGATATGTGGCTTTTATTTATATTAGCTGCGGCACGGTATGCTGAGGCAAATGCATACTGGAGATTATAACCGCCTGTATCCCCGTCTATATCTGTAACTTCTCCTGTAAAATATAGATTTTTATATTTTTTTGATTCCATTGTGTTAAGGTCTATATCAGAAAGTTTTACACCGCCGGCGGTCGCCATTGCAATGCGGTATCCTGATGTACCGCTTATAGTAAAGCAGTCTGAGATCAGTAATTCGATGAATTTCTTCAGGCTGTTTCCGGGCAGATCTGTAAATTTTAAGTCCGGTGAAACTTCTGTGCGGTCGAGTAAGATCTTTGTCAGGGCATCGGAGATGCCGTACTTTTTAAGATATTCGTGCAGTACGGTTGCAGTTTTCTTTTTACAGCCATTTCTTATGCTGTTAAGTTCTGCATTTATGTTTTCATATCTGGTAGAGGGGAGCCAGTTTATTTCTAACGTCATCCCTGTTTTTGTGTATCTGGATATATCAAGTATAGCGGGGCCGGAAAAGTTCTTATGTGTAAATAGTATATCTCCTGTTATTGAAGGTGAATTTTTTTTGCGTTGTTTTCCTTCATAAACTGTTACACAGGCATTTTTAACGGCAGTTCCTGAGAGCGATGTATAGGGGTAATTTTCTGTGTTAAGTGGTACCAGTGCCGGCTGAGGCTCTTCAATACTTATATCTATATCCTTTAAGGCAGAAAATATTGAACCATCAGAGCCGGTAGTGGGATATGACGATCCACCGCATGCTACCAGAAGACTGCGGCATCGGTATGTTTCTGTCATTCTGCCTGGTAATGTTTTTTCGGTCGTAACAGCAAAGATATCCCGGCTGCCGGGAGGCAGCGTATCATCGGTCTCGGTACATTTATTTTCTGATGATATTGGATGTATTTTTGTTGCTGCGGTACTGTTTAATATCTGAAATCCGTTTGCATACGATGTTTTCAACAGCAGATCAAGGACGTCTTTTGCGTTCATACTTTTTGGGAATATTTTGCCGTCGCTGCGTGTTATGAGTGGAAGATTGTGTGAGCTGAACCATTCACATGTATCGATATTGCTGAATGAATAGAGGATAGAGCGGATCTTTTTGCCGTTTTGTCCATAGTGTGTGATATATTCGCGTATGTCACCTGCGTGTGTCAGATTGCACTGGCCGCCTCCTGACATGAGCAGCTTAAGACCCGGGCGTGGAGCCTTATTGAGAATGAGACCGTGTTGGCCATGTAAAAGTTTTATATTTGAAGCAGCAAACAGGCCGGATGCACCGGCGCCGATGATGATAATATCGTAGATCATATTGTCTCCTTAATTGGAAAAATTATGTAATAAATGCGATAAAGTATACTTTATTGTAACTACTATTATTACAAAGATGCTGCAGAGCTGATGAACAGAACGGAATGCAACATCCCATTCTGTGACCGCGGAGTGTTCCGTATGTTCATCAGCAGTACCGCATCCTGTACTTACAATAAAGTATATATTTGAAAATTGCGATGGTTTAAAGAGTTTATCATATGGAGGTTGAGATTGCCAGTGTTATTAAGGAAATATTTGTATTGACATATATGTTATATGTATATTATATTACATGTGTAAGCGTTTAAAGCTGGACACTATTAATGGCAGTTATATCCGTATATGATAGTAGTTAAGCTGGTTTAAATTTATTAAATTAAAGTAAGTATGATTTATTTAATGGAGGCTTTTTATGTTTGAATGTGGATTTATATATGTAGCAGGCGGTCTTGATCCGGCGCAGCAGAGAGCTGTTATTCCGTCATCAGAGATAAACATGAATGTTATCGGCTGCTCTAATTATCAGCAGGCTTGTGAAGCAGCTAAGGAACTCGTGGCTAAGGGTTGTACTGCCATCGAGCTTTGCGCAGGATTTGGATATGAGGGTATTGCTATGGTAAAGGAAGCTGTAGGCCCAGGCATATGGGTAGGCGCAGTTAAATTTGACTGCCATCCTGCTTTTGACTTTAAGAGCGGCGATGATATGTTTAAATAATATATCTTCACACTGCTTTTAAAGCATAGCGCATTAAGGATCGTCTGACCGATACAGCGCTAAAATGGATATAATGCGGTTATTTAAAGGGCCTGGGCAGATTATGTAATGCTGTTCAGGTCTTTTTGTATTGTACGTATTGACGGATAAATAAAAACTGATCGTGAAGACATGGTTGTTTTTGAGCTTCTACTTTTATGTTGTGCGTTAAAAGTGCTTCTGATAAAATTAAAGCACGAATAAATATGTATTTATGTGTATTTGTTTTAAAGTGAAAAAAGCGCTGCGGCCGGGCCGCAGAACGTGTTTTGCGGAAGGTTATCGATCAATTAAAAAGAGAGGTATGAAAATTATGGATGAAAATATGAATAATAATAGTGATATGAATATTGATCCTGCTGACAGTATGGATAATGGAGCAGATGCCGGTTTTAATTCAGGGGATGCAGGCGGGAATTTAAATGAGACTACATCAGGTGAAGTACATGATGCAGAGTTTGTTTCATTCGGCCAGGCTGCAGGCAATGGCAGTTACAGTACTTATGGTACAGGCGACGGAACAAATGCAGGAAATGGAGCCGGACAGTTTAATGGATATGGCACGTATGGTACAGGAAATGCCGGTCAGGGAAGTTATAATGCAGAAAATGGAAATAGTGAGGATGAGCCGGGGAAAAATGCTGCTGTAACAAGCCTTATACTTGGTATAATCGGTGTCGCATGCTTTATATTTGGCTATACAAGCATTGCTTCACTCGTGCTTGGTGTGATAGGTCTTGTATTTGCATCTAATTCAAAAAAAGCAGGATTTAATGGTTCTATAAGGACTGCAGGCTTTATACTGTCGGTTATAAGCGTCATCGGAGGAGCTCTTTTCTTTGTGGCATGCGTTGCATGCGTAGGAATCATGGGCGCAGCGGGCGTTTCTTCATCTATGATGGGGATAAACATGTTTTAATGTTTCCGTTTATAGTAATATGTGGAAAAGCAGTTCCTGTTTATTCCATTATGATGATCACCGGAGCGTTATGTGCTGCGCTTTGGGTAAAGCTTACTGAAAGAAAAAGAGAGCTAGAGCAGGCAGATGTCGAACTGACATTGATATATTCGTCTGTTGGCGCGCTTGCAGGTGCAAAGCTGCTTTATATACTGACTATTGCAGATGGATTCAAAGCAGACCTGATAAAACTCATCACAGATCCCGGATATTTTTCAGGAGAATTTCTTCAGAAATATTTTTACGGTGGATATGTATTTTATGGCGGCCTTATCGGGGCTGTAGCTGCGGCAGTGATATACTGTCATATAGCGCGTATCGATACAGATGAAATGTCGCGCTGGGTAATGCCTGTCCTGCCGTTGGTACATGCTTTCGGTCGTATAGGATGTTTTTGTATGGGATGCTGCTACGGAATAAGAGCGGATCATTTTGGTTTAACATTTTACAGATCACCGATAGCGCCGAACGGAGTTCCGCTTGTCCCTGTGCAGCTGATGGAGGCTGGAGCTGAATTTATACTTTTTGTTGTCATGGCATGTATGGCAATTCGCGGAGAACGCGGGCGAAGCATCACTGCTTTATGGCTCGTATGCTATGGAATCACACGCTTTCTGCTTGAATTCTTACGCGGTGACGCGTACAGAGGCTTTGTGGGAGCATTGAGCATTTCGCAGGTGATATCGTTATTTATTATGGGAGCAGGGATCACATTAATGATAAAAAACAAACGCGTTACATAAATTTACAGAAAATAAAATCATTTTTACAGAAAAACATGATTGACATAGTCTTTTTATAGGCTTATAATAAGCACAACTTAAGAAAAAATTTAATACATTGATGAATTAAACCGTTGATGCGGGAGTAAAGATGAGAAATGTGCTTACAGAGAGTCGGCGATGGTGTGAATCCGGCAGTTACAGCTTGTCATAATGGGCCGCAGAGGGCATGGCGAATTACAGTATACCATGACGCAGGGCACGCGTGAGTTGCCGGGGATATGTTGGTATCCTGCTGAGAGCGCGGACATCCGTGAAACAAGGTGGCACCGCGGGTTTAGATTATTCAGACCCGTCCTTGACAGATCGATTTAAGACAGATCTGCTGAGGACGGGTTTTTTGTTTAGAAAACGGTTCAAGACAGTAAAGCGCATCAGCATAACAGCGGTAATGCAGGAAAGTAAAAACCGGAGGAACTCCAAAATCAGGGTTCAAAGTTAGATGATAAAATCCGATAAAGTCGAATGGAGGGAGATGTAAATATGTTCAGACCGACGCTTGAAGAAGTAAAGAAATACGCCGAGGACAGCAGCGCAGCATACAAAGCAGTGCCTGTCATGAAAGAGATACTTTCAGATATAAGGACGCCGATGGAAGTCCTGAAGAGACTTCTCAAAGTAAGTAAGCACACATATATGCTTGAAAGCGTGGAAAATACAGAGAAGTGGGGCAGATATACATTCCTCGGATTTGACCCGAAGCTTGAGATCACATGCACAGACGGGAAGCTTAAGATCTCGAACGGTACGGCGATAGAGATCGAAACTGCTGAGCCTGGAAAATATATAAGAAATATAATAAGTGAAAACAAGAGTCCAAAGATCGAGTACATGCCGACATTTACAGGCGGGCTCGTAGGATATTTCTCATATGACTTCATAAAGTATGCAGAACCGAAGCTCAGACTTGACGCGGATGATCAGGAAAATTTCAACGACTTTGACTTGATGCTTTTCGATAAGGTCATCGCGTTTGATAATTTGAGACAGAAGATAATAGTTATAGCGAACGTAAAGATCGATGGCAGTGAAAATGAGATAGAGATAAATTATAACAAGGCTCTCCATGATATAGACGACATAATAAATATAATAAAGAACGGAGAAGCGGCTGCCCCGCAGCCGGGAGTGCTGAAGTCAGATTTTAGAAGACTTTTTGATAAGGAACAGTTCTGCGAGATGATAGAAAAGGCCAGAAAGTACATATACGAAGGGGATATTTTCCAGGTAGTTCTTTCAAACAGGCTGGATGCTGATTTTGAAGGAAGCCTTCTCAATACATATCGCGTGCTCCGCACGCTGAATCCTTCACCGTATATGTTCTACTTCAGCGGACAGGATGTGGAAATAGCGGGAGCATCACCTGAAACGCTTGTAAAGCTTGAAGACGGGGAACTTCATACATTTCCGTTGGCGGGCACGAGACCGAGAGGCAAGACTCCGGAAGAGGATGCAGAGCTTGAAAGATCGCTGCTGGCAGATCCTAAGGAGCTGTCGGAGCACAATATGCTCGTAGACCTGGGAAGGAATGATATCGGCAGATTAAGTAAATTCGGAACAGTAGAAGTTGAAAAATATATGTCGATAGAACGTTATTCACATGTTATGCATATAGGCTCTACGGTCAGAGGTCAGATAAGAGACGATATGGACGCAGTAGATGCGGTATCATGCGTGCTCCCTGCGGGAACACTTTCGGGAGCACCTAAGATAAGAGCCTGCGAGATAATAAATGAGCTTGAAAACAACAAGCGCGGCATATACGGAGGCGCTATCGGATATATAGATTTCACCGGAAACCTCGATACATGCATAGCGATAAGGATAGCGTTCAAGAAAAACGGCAAAGTATTCGTAAGGTCGGGTGCGGGAATAGTCGCGGACAGTGTACCGGAAAGTGAATATCAGGAATGCATAAACAAGGCACAGGCAGTCGTAAATGCACTTAAAGCAGGACAGGAGGTCGATGACTGATGATACTTCTCATAGATAATTATGACAGCTTTTCATATAACCTGTATCAGCTCATCGGCTCTATAGATCCTGATATAAAGGTCGTAAGAAATGATGAAATGACGATAGAGGAAATAGAAAAAGCGGCCCCAAGCCATATAATACTTTCACCGGGACCGGGCCGCCCGTCAGACGCCGGCGTCTGTGAGGAGGCTGCAAAGTATTTCGCCGGTAAGATCCCTGTATTGGGTGTATGCCTTGGTCATCAGGCTATATGCGAAGCATACGGCGCGACAGTTTCTTATGCGAAGCAGCTGATGCACGGCAAGCAGTCAGTGATAGAGGTGGATAATACAGATAAGATATTCAGAGGTCTTCCGGAAAAAATAACGGGAGCACGTTATCACTCGCTGGCAGCTGTTGAAGATACTATACCTGAGGAACTGAAAGTAACTGCGAGGACAGATGATGGTGAGGTAATGGCTGTCCGCCACAGAGACCTCGACGTATACGGACTTCAGTTCCATCCGGAGTCGATACTTACGCCGGACGGCAGGGTGATGCTTGAAAATTTTTTAAGCATTAAATAATATTGAAAAATTAACGATCGAAAATTAAAGCATACAAATGCAGCCGCTGCGGCTGCACAATAAAGCAGCTGTTTTGATACACGGCACTGAAATCTAAAAGGAGGAAAATGTTATGATAAAGGAAGCGATAGCAAAGTTAAGAGACGGTCAGGACCTGACATATGATGAAGCGGGAGCATGCATCGACGAGATAATGAACGGAGAAACTAATGAAGCTCAGACAGCAGCGTTCCTTATGGGACTCGGTACAAAGGGCGAGACTATAGAAGAGATAGCTGCCTGTGCTGATTCGATGAGAGCACATGCCACAAGGCTCGAACACAAGCGCGAGGCGCTTGAGATAGTAGGAACAGGCGGAGACAAGTCAAATACATTCAATATTTCCTCTACGAGCGCTATAGTAGCCGCTGCAGCAGGTGTAGCTGTGGCGAAGCACGGAAACAGAGCTGCTTCCTCAAAATGCGGAGCTGCAGACGTGCTCGAAGCTCTCGGAATAAATATCATGCTTGAGCCTGAAAAGATGGCTGAGGTATTCGACGAAACAGGTATCTGCTTCATGCACGCGCAGGTATACCACAAGAGCATGAAGTACGTAGCTCCTGTAAGAGGCGCGCTCGGATGCAGAACAGTATTCAACATACTCGGACCTCTGACAAACCCGGCGTTCAATACCAAGCAGGTCATGGGCGTTTACTCAAAGGAGTTAGTCGAGCCTATGGCGAGAGTCCTCACAAAGCTCGGAGTAAAGGACGGCATGGTAGTTTTCGGCGAAGACGTGATGGATGAGATCTCGATGAGTGCTCCTACAGCAGTATGCGAATTCCACGACGGCCGGTACAGCTCGTATGAGATAAAGCCTGAGGATTTCGGCATGGAAAGATGCAGCAAGGCTGATCTCGTAGGCGGCGATCCTGCGGAAAATGCAGCTATAACGAGAGCGATATTTGATGGAGAACAGGGCCCGAGACGTAATGCTGTACTGCTTAACGCAGGCGCAGCAATATACATCTCAGGAAAGGCTGCAAGCCTTGCAGAGGGCGTAAAACTTGCAGCTGAAGCTATAGACAGCGGAGCAGCTAAAGCAAAGCTTGAAGAATTCGCAGCTAAGACGAATGCCGCAGCATAACATCAGCTGTACAACAACAGGAACGAAAAAATGATACTTGATGAAATAGCAGAAAAGACAAGAGAACGAGCAGCCGCTGCCAGGCAGCGGATATCACTTGAGGATATGAAGGCAAAAGCGGAAGGCATGAACGCTGATACAGGATTTCCGTTTGAAAAAGCGCTGCGGAACGCTGATGACATAGCATTTATATGCGAGGTAAAAAAAGCGTCTCCGTCAAAAGGCCTGATAGCTCCGGACTTTCCGTACAGGCAGATAGCCATAGATTATGAAAAAGCGGGAGCATCAGCAATATCAGTGCTTACAGAACCATACTGGTTTAAAGGCGATAACATTTATATGACGGAGATAGCAGAAGCGGTATCCATACCGGTGCTCCGCAAGGATTTCACTGTAGACGAGTATATGATATATGAAGCAAAAGTCATAGGCGCGTCTGCGGTGCTCCTGATATGTGCGATACTTGATACTGAAACTATTCGCAGATACATACATATAGCCGACAGCCTGGGGCTGTCAGCTATAGTTGAAGCGCACGATGCAGATGAGGTAAAGTCGGCACTCGAGGCAGGAGCACGGATCATCGGCGTAAACAATAGAAATCTTAAGGATTTCACGGTGGATATTAATAACAGCTCACGTTACCGGGCGATGGTACCGGAAGATATCATATTCATATCTGAAAGCGGAATAAAAACAGCTGAAGATATAGACGTGCTCCGCCAAAACGGCACGAACGCGGTGCTTATAGGCGAAACGCTGATGCGGAGCGCGGATAAGAAAGCAGAACTCGACAAGCTCAGAGGAGCCGGCCGGTAAGACCGGCGCAGTTATAGAAGTATTTTTGCAGGAATAAAAAAAGAATATAGTTATTGAATAGAACGAATATTGTTAAAACGTAAGATGCAAGGAGGAGAAAATGTCAAAAGGAAGATTCGGAGACTTCGGCGGTCAGTACATACCTGAAACGCTGATGAACGAAATAATCAATCTTGAAGAAAGTTACGAAAAATACAGCAAGGATCCGGAGTTTATAAAAGAGCTGGATACGCTGCTCAGAGAGTACGCAGGCAGACCGTCACTGCTTTATTACGCAGAAAAGATGACGAAGGACCTCGGCGGCGCAAAGATATATCTCAAGCGCGAGGATCTGAATCATACAGGATCGCACAAGATAAATAACGTACTCGGTCAGGTGCTCCTCGCAAAGAAGATGGGCAAGACGAGAGTTATCGCAGAAACAGGCGCAGGACAGCACGGCGTAGCAACGGCTACAGCAGCAGCGCTGCTCGGCCTTGAGTGCGAGATATTCATGGGAAAAGAGGACACAGAAAGACAGGCGCTCAACGTCTACAGGATGGAGCTCCTCGGAGCGAAGGTAAACGCCGTTACTACGGGAACTATGACGCTTAAGGATGCAGTAAACGAAGCTATGAGAGAATGGTCTAATCGAGTTGACGACACGCTGTACGTGCTCGGCTCTGTAATGGGCCCTCACCCGTTCCCGACTATTGTAAGAGATTTCCAGAGTGTAATAAGCAAGGAAGCGCGCGAGCAGATACTCGAAAAGGAAGGAAAGCTCCCTGCGGCAGTAGTTGCATGCGTAGGCGGCGGAAGCAATTCTATGGGAATGTTTTACAATTTTATAAATGACAAGGATGTAAAGCTTATCGGCTGCGAGGCAGCCGGCAAGGGCGTGGACACAGAGCTTCATGCAGCTACTATTGCAAAGGGCTCACTCGGCGTATTCCACGGTATGAAATCATATTTCTGCCAGGACGAGTACGGTCAGATCGCTCCTGTTTACTCTATATCTGCAGGACTCGATTATCCGGGCATAGGACCGGAGCACGCTTACCTGCATGATACAGGCCGCGCTCAGTATGTGCCGATCAAGGACGATGAAGCAGTAGACGCGTTTGAGTACCTTGCGCGCACAGAGGGCATCATATGCGCGATAGAGAGCGCTCACGCGGTTGCTCACGTAATGAAGATCGCGCCGCAGATGGACAAGGACGATATTATCATAGTATGCCTTTCAGGAAGAGGCGATAAGGATGTTGCAGCTATAGCACGTTACAGAGGAGTTGATTTAGTTGAGTAAGACAGTACCGGTAAGCAAAGCATTTGAAAACGGAAAGGCGTTCGTCGCGTTCCTGACTGCAGGCGACCCTTCACTTGATAAAACAGAAGAATTTATAGTAGAAATGGCAAAGGCGGGCGCAGACCTGATAGAGATAGGCATACCTTTCTCAGACCCTATCGCAGAGGGCCCTGTCATCCAGGAGGCAGACATACGCGCTCTTTCCGCCGGAACTACGACAGATAAGGTATTTGAGATGGTCGGTCGCGTCCGCGAAAAGGTTAGCATTCCGCTCGTGTTCATGACGTATCTCAATCCTGTGTTCCACTATGGATACGAGAAATTCTGCACTCGCTGTCAGGAGGTCGGCATAGCGGGCATCATAATCCCTGACATGCCGTACGAAGAAAAGGGCGAGCTCGCAGACATATGCGCGGCTCATGAGATGGATCTTATCTCAATGATCGCTCCTACATCGGAAGCGCGTATAAAGCAGATCGCATCAGAAGCAAAGGGCTTCCTCTACGTCGTTTCTTCGATGGGCGTTACAGGCGTAAGAAGCGAGATCACTACGGATATCGGCGCTATGACAAAGCTCGCGAGAGAAGCGACTGACACGCCTACAGCTATAGGATTCGGCATAAGCACTCCGGAACAGGCAAAGAATATGTCGCAGTATGCTGACGGTGTTATTGTCGGTTCGGCTATAGTAAGAATAATCGCAAAAGAGGGAGCGGGCGCCGCTCCGGCGATATATGAATATGTTAAGTCTATGAAGGATGCAATAAGATAAAGGTATGAATGACCTCGATTCGGCAGCCGCCCGGCGGCTGAAAAATATAGCGTTTTTTCATTAACAGAAATGTTTTAAAAGAGCAAAACATAATTTCCTTTCAATGATACCCTTACGTGGAAACAGCTACAGCTTGCGCGTAAGGGTATTTTTGACATTTTCATCACAAAACTGTCATATCCGCATAAAATCAATACACGGATACTTCATATTTATTACATTAAAATGACACGGAGCGTGGCTATAATGGTCTCACAAGTTCAGATAAAGCATATGAACATTTAAGATATAAAAAGGAGATGGCAGTAATGAAGATGAAGAAGATATTATCAGCAGTATGCGCGACAGCGCTTATCTTATCAATAACAGCGTGCGGAAGCAGCGCAAAAACGGACTATTCGGGTGAGACAGTTTCAGGAAAGGTAACGTCGGTAGACGGTTCGACAGTCACGCTGCAGCTCGGTGAACTGACTGAGTCTGATGATAATGGTCAGGGAGGACAGGGTCAGCCGCCGGAAATGCCTTCAGGCGATAGCCCTGATGCCCAGAACAGTGACAATACAAACGGCAGCACAGGAGCAGGCGGCACACCGCCTGAAAAACCGTCAGGCGACAGTTCGAGCGATTCAAGCTCGCAGAGCAGCGATTCAAAGACACCTCCGGCAAAGCCGTCAGGCGACAGCAGCACAGGAGGAAAATCAGGTGGCGGCAGCCAGGACAGTACTAATACTCCACCTGAAAAGCCGTCAGGCAGCACAGACGGAAGCAGCAGTGATGGCAGTTCCGACGCTCAGAACGGAGCACCGAGTGGTGGAGCGCCGGGCGCTCGTCCGGGAACGGCTTCATTCACTGCAGGCGATGAAACAGCAGTCGTCAGCCTGGCTGACGCAGAGATAACAGAGGATTCAGAGGAAGCTGAATTATCCGACATTGAAGAGGGCGATATCCTCAAGGTGACATTTGATGATGACAATAAGGCTGTTACAGTAGAAATAATGAGTGACGTGTCGGACGGCGCAGGATCAGCTGAAGCAGAGCAGGGAACGAGTGCAAATACAATAGACGAGGACAGCGAGGTCAGTGATACTTCGTATGAGTCAACAGGCGATGATGAAAACGCTCTCAGAGTAAAAGGTTCAAAAGTGACATTAAACGGCATAAAAGTGAATAAGAGCGGCGGAAAGTCTTCAAATACTGAAAACGGCGATTTTTATGGAGCAAATGCGGCACTTCTGGCTACTGACGGCGCAAACGTGACTATAAAGAAAGCGACAGTATCATCCTCTGCTCAGAACGGAAACGGCGTATTCAGCTACGGAAGCGGAACGACTGTAAACATATCTGATTCAAAGATAACGACTACGGCGGATAATTCAGGCGGCATCCAGACAGCAGGAGGCGGAACTACGAACGCGTCAGACCTTGAGATAGATACGTCGGGAAATTCATCGGCTGCTATCCGCTCAGACAGGGGAGGCGGTACTGTCAACGTTGACGGCGGAACGTACACGAGCAACGGTTACAATTCTCCTGCAGTTTACTCTACAGCCGATATAACAGTAAAGAACGCGACTCTGACGGCAAACAACTCAGAAGCGCTCGTGCTTGAAGGTCAGAATACGATAGACCTCGAAAACTGCGACGTTACAGGAAATATGAGCGATACTGAGGGCACAAGCTCAGATGAAAACGTTCACAATGTAATGATATATCAGTCGATGTCGGGCGACGCAGAAGAAGGAACATCTGAATTTTCAATGATAGGCGGATCCCTCACGTCAAACAACGGTGATGTGTTCTACGTGACTAACACTAAGAGCACTATAAACCTTTCCAGAGTAAATATAGTAAATAACGACGCCGACGGATACCTGATGAGAATATGCGGCAACTCAGGCTCGCACGGCTGGGGCACAGCAGGCAGCAACGGAGCTGACGTTGAATTTACAGCAGACGCGCAGACGCTCAGCGGAAATATCATAGTTGACACCATATCAAAGCTCAACATGACGCTTAAAAACGGCAGCAGCTTCACAGGAACGATAAATATAACAGACAATGCGGACAACGGCACAGCCGTTGACGATAACGCAGTTGTAACTGTCGAAAAAGGCTGCACATGGACGCTCACAGGCGACTGTACTCTGACGAGCCTTACAAACAACGGAACTATAAACTTTAATGGCCATACTATAACTCTGGCTGACGGTACGGTGCTTAAATAGCATAAAATACGCCCGGGAAGGATATCCTTTCCGGGTATTTTTGCGTGCTGTTTGTAATACACTTCGCTTCATGTTATCATGTAAAATAAAACTTAGCGCAGATAGAACTGCAAGGGGGTCGTTAAGAAAATGATGCAGAGAAATGTACTTGAATATCTTGAAAGGACGGCGGAGCAGCTGCCTGATAAGGTTGCGTTTGCTGATGAAAAGGAGTCGCTGACGTTTGCGCAGCTTTTGAAAATGGCACGCTCACTGGGGACGTATATAATGAAGAAAACGGATCGACGCAGAGCGCCTGTGATGGTCATGACTGACAGGACAGCTGTTTCGATAGCTGCGTTTATGGGCGTGTTGTGCTCAGGAAATTTTTATGCGCCTATTGACAATAAAATGCCTTTGGCGAGGATGGTGTCCATAGCAGAGCAGCTGAAGCCTGCGGCAGTAATATTTGCAGAAAAAGACAGGAAGACGGCTGAAAAGCTTATGGCAGAAATGAGTGGAAATGAAGCGGCGCCTGCGCCGCAGCTGATCGCTATGGCTGACGGCTTTGAGTGTGAAGAGGATGATCGCGCGCTGGGCGCGCGCAGGGATTTGTGCATTGATACAGACCCTGTTTACGCTATATTCACATCTGGTTCTACCGGAAAGCCAAAGGGAATCGTCATATCGCACCGCAGCGTTATAGATTTTACGGAATGGTTTACCGAAGCGGGACGATTCACAGCTGATGATATTATGGGAAACCAGGCGCCGTTTTATTTCGACCTGTCGGTGAAGGATGTTTACACGACACTGAAATGCGGAGCGACATCGTATATAATACCTAAAAAGTTATTTATGTTTCCGGTGCTTCTGATGGAATTTCTGGAAGAAAAGAAGGTGACGGCGCTCGTATGGGCAACATCCGCGTTTCATCTGGTAGCGAATTCGGGCGTGCTGGAAGAAAAAACCATAAGTACGCTCAGGACTGCGATGCTCGGCGGCGAGGCGCTTTACGCTAAGCAGCTCAACAGATGGCGCAGGGCGATGCCTGACGTCAGATATATAAATCTGTACGGGCCTACAGAAGTAACTGTAGACTGCACATGGTATCCTATAGAGCGCGAGTTTGATGACAGCGAGGTCATACCTGTCGGCAGAGCGTGCGCAAACAAGGAAGTTTTTCTGCTTAATGACGAGCGCCGCCAGTGCGAGCCGGGCGAGCCGGGCGAGATATGTGTCCGCGGGAGCGGACTTGCCAGGGGTTATTTCGGCGAGTGGGAAAAGACGAAGGCGTCATTCATACAGGATCCGAGAAATCACGATTACCCTGAGATCGTATACTGCACCGGCGATATCGCCGTAGAGGATGAGAACGGCGACTTGAGATTTGTGTCGCGCAAAGACGGGCAGATAAAGCACATGGGCTATCGTATAGAGCTCGGCGAGATAGAAACTACGCTTTCGGGGCTCGCGGGACTTGACGAGATCGCATGCGTGTTCAACGCTGCTGCAGACCGTATAATCTGCGTGTTTACGGGCGCTATAGACGATAAAGAGCTTGCAAAGTCAGCGCGCGCGATGCTGCCGAAGTACATGATACCAAATATTTACAAGAAACCTGACACGATGCCGCACAACGCAAACGGCAAGATCGACAGGCCTCAGCTCAAGCGCATATACGTCGAGAACGCGGAATAATGCCGTGTGACCCGGTAATAAAAAAATGATCGTATGAAACGAGGCCGGAACGACGTGAACGATCGTAATATGATTGAATAATATAATAATTGAAATGGACAATAAATTTAAACTGATAGAAAAATACGAGCAGATATCGGAGCTGATAACGGCGAACCTGAAAAAAGGCGTGCGGACGAACACCGCAATGAGCAGAGAAGAGTACGAGCGCGAGATATCGCATGGAAGCCTGATGGCGGGTGAAACGCCGCAGGGTCTGATAATACTTAGAAACAGGCCATCGCATATAAAACTGAATTACTATATAAATGATACAGACAGCCCGCTCGACATGGCAGAGGCAGTCGAAGCAATAAGCGCGGCAGGCTGGAACATACACGGTGGATGCAGCAATAGTAAGGGAGAGCAGGAGCGTCCGTCACCGGACAGGCAGATAGTAACAGAAACCGCGTTCCGAGAACGCGACACGGCGCTAAAGGAAACAGTAGAGTACCTTGCAGGCTGCGGTTTTGAAGAGGTATTGAGTCGCGTGCGCTTGTCAAGACCGGCAGGCGCACCTGATGAAAATGCAGAAAATGCTGTAGAAATTTCACCTGAAAAAGTGGAAAGCAGGGAAGAAGAAAACAGTAAATTTATATTTTATGTAAAAAAATCAACGGCAGAAGACGCAGCCGCCATCCGGCCGCTGCTCCACAGCAGCTTCAGTCCAATAATCGGCTGCCTCCCCGAGGATGACGAACTGCAGTCAGACGCAGCAGCCGGAAACATCCTCATGCTGTTTGCCGTCCACGACAGCCGCGCCGCTTCAGAAGCTGAAGCAGAAGACCTCACCGGCGCCGCTGTCCCACAGCAAACCCCAGACAGCCGCCTAACGGCCGCTGTCCCAAACGCGAGCCGCCTCCCGGCCGCTCGCCCATGCGGCCTCCTTCACTACGCGGCCGCAAAAAAATCAGCCGAAATAAAACACCTGGCCATAGCCCCGGACTACCGCGGCTGCGGCCTGTCAGCCGCCCTCATAAACGCATTCCTGAATGAATGCAGAGACCTGAAAACAACAGTATGGACAGGCAGCGGCAACGCCCCTGCCCTGAACGCCTACAAAGACTGCGGCTTCACAGAAGACGGCCGCAGATCATCAGTTATGATATATAACAGTAGGTTATAAATTACAAAAAAGGCGCATTAAAAGCGGAATGACATGCAGAAGAGCGTAGCGTCGGAGCAGAACGGTGATGCTGCCAGCGAGGTGAGCAAGGCGGTTTGCACTGACGCCGTAGGCGGCAGATTCAAAAACTTGTCCGAAGCGGAACGCGCGGATGCGCATCAAATGGTTGAATTTTTCTGTTAGGAAAAATTCTTACTCTGCCGCAAGTTGTTTTTGAATCAAACCACCGCGAACCGAGCTGTGCGCAGCATCCCGTTCTGTGACCGCGGAGCGATCTGCATGTCATTCCGCCTACCGGCGCCCTGAATTCCATATTGATAAATACAGCCAAATCTATATAATATAACATGCGCTGAATGAATACATGCGCCCCGTACGGCTGCCGGGCAGCCGCCGAGATGCGGGATATTACGGATATTAATGAAGAAAAAATATTATTAAATGAAAGGAAATTACAGAAATGGAAGAATTAATGCAGATATTAACAGAAGCTTGTCCGGGAGTAGACTTTGAAAACGAGACAGCGCTCGTAGACGACGAGATCCTTGAATCACTCGATATCGTAGGCATCGTTTCAGAGATCATCGACGTATTTGACGTACAGATAAGCGTAGACGACATCGTTCCGGAGAATTTCAACTCAGCAGAAGCCATCTGGGAACTCATCCAGTCGCACATGGAGTAAGCCATGGCGTTTACATCAGCCGCATTTTTAGTCCTCACGGCGCTCGCCGTGGCGATATATTACAGAGTGCCGGGCCGTATGCAGTGGCTCGTGCTGCTCGCAGCCAGCCTTATATTTTACTGCGCCGGAGGCTGGAAAACATTTGTATACGTCCTGTATACAGCAGGGATCGTTTATGCGTCAGGCATCGGACTGGCGCATTTTCACAGTGTGCGCAAAAGCCTGCCAAAAGACACAGCGCCGGAGATCAAAAAACAGACAGCAGCCCGCTGCAAGCGAAACTCAAGGCTCATAGTCCTTGTCGCGTGCCTGGCGAATTTCGGTCTGCTGTATATACTGAAATACTGGAACTTCACGGCAGAGCTCCTGCAGCCGCTCGCTTCAAGGATATCTGAGAGCGCCCAGGTACCGACCATATCGCTGCTCATGCCGCTCGGAGTATCGTTCTTCATGTTCCAGTCAGTAGGCTACGTGATAGACGTTTACCGCGGAAAGTATGAGCCTGAGAGGAATTTCATAAAATTCCTTCTGTTCGTTTCGTTTTTCCCGCAGATGGTACAGGGCCCGATAAGCCGCTTCGACCAGCTCGCGCCGCAGCTTTACTCGGAAAAGAAGCTCGACTGGCAGAACATAAAATTCGGCATACAGCTGATGCTGTGGGGATACTTTAAGAAAATGGTAATAGCCGACCGCGCAGCGGTCATCGTAAATACAGTCGTTGACCATCCGTGGTCATACAGCGGCTCTATACAGGCATTCGGCGTTTTAATGTACTGCATACAGCTTTACGGCGATTTTTCAGGCGGTATAGACATAACGCGCGGTGTCGCGCGCATGTTTGGCATCGACATGGCGGAAAACTTCAGGCGACCGATATTCGCTACTTCTCTTACTGATTTCTGGAGAAGATGGCATATCACGCTCGGCGCGTGGATGCGCGATTACCTTTTTTATCCATTAGCGCTGTCAAAGCCATTTGGAAAGCTTGGTAAATTTACCAGAAAACATATAAAGGGCAAGCTCGGAAAGATAATCCCGACATCGCTTGCGACATTTATAATTTACTTTGTAATAGGTATATGGCACGGCGCAAACTGCCGCTACGTAGCGTTCGGCTTCTGGAACGGAGCCATCATAACGACATCGCTGCTGCTCGCGCCGCAGTTCGAAAAGATAAAAACACGCCTCGGCATAGACGACAAAGCACCGTGGTACAGAGTGTTCCAGACGGCGAGAACGTGCATCATCGTATTTTTCGGCAGATATATAACGCGAGCTCCGCGTTTCCTGACCGCAGTATGGATGATGAAGCAGACGTTCACAAATACGCATCCGGCTGACCTCATAAACGGCAAGATATTTACACTCGGTCTCGGAGTGTATGACATGAGCATCATAGTGCTCGGCATGGCTGTGCTTATCGCCGTCGAGTGGTACCAGGAAAAGGGCGGACACATCCGCGAAGCGCTGGAAAAAAAGAGCGCCGCTGTCCAGGTCATGTCAGCAGTGCTGCCTGTCATAGTCCTGCTGCTGCTCGGTATAATGCGCGGCGACTACATCTCATCAGATTTTATCTACAAGCAGTTTTAAGGGGAGGACGCGCGAATGACTTCAAAAAAATGGTTTTTTACGTTTGCAGCGACAGTCGCTGTCCTTGCCGCGGCAGTAATGGGCTTTAACCTTATCGCCGACCCGTTCGGCGTATTTAAAGGAAGCTTTATGGAATGGCCGTCATACGAGATGACACTCAACCCGCGAACTGCCAAGACTACGTATATAGAAAAGCACCACGACGAATACGATTCATATATAATCGGGTGCTCGTCAACGAGCTCGTACACTACAGATGAACTCAACAGGTATTTCGGAGCAGATTTTTATAATATGATAATGTACGGAGCCGACATGCTCGACGTTGAAAATATGTCGAAATGGCTCGCGGATAATTACGAAGTGAAAAATCTCGTTGTGAACGTATATATAGACAACACGCTCGAATACGACTCAGAATCAAACCCGCTGACGTTCTCGATGTCGCCCGATGCTACGGGAGGCAGCAAGCTTGATAAAGCAAGATTTGACTGGAGATTCCTGACAGCCGATCCGCGCCACGCGCTCGACAAGGTGAAGGCGATGATGAAGGATACTTACCTTACGCAGTCGTTTGATGTGTTCAACGAAAAGACGGGCGCGTATGACAAAAAGGTGCGCGATGTTGAAAGCATAGGCGATATGGACGAGTACCTTGAGGCGTATCCGGTATTTAAAGATTACCCTACCGGCGAGCATAAAATGAGCGAGCGCGCCGTACAGGGAACGCTCGACAGTATAAGCCGCATAAAAGATATGTGCGAGGAGCGCGGCATAAACTTCATGGTAGTCCAGGCTCCTGTTTATCATGAGTATTACAGTCAGTTCGATATGGAAGAAATAGCTGATTTTACGCGCCGCCTGGCGGACGTTACACCATTCTGGGATTTTTCGTACAGCTCTGTCAGCTTTGAGCCGAGATATTTCTACGATGCTACGCATTTCAGAAACTGTGTGGGACGCATGGCGCTGGCGCGTATATTTGATGATGATTCGATATATATCCCTGACGACTTTGGCATGTATGTAACGCCTGAAAATGTTGAAGAATGCATTAATAAGCTGCGCAGCGCAAGTGCAGCCGACACGGCTGATTACACGACAGACCTGCCGATAATAACTTATCATCACATAAAAGAAGGCGCGTCGCAGTCTACGGAAGTAACTCCTGAAGCGTTTGAGCGCCAGATGACGGCTCTCAAAAACGCAGGCTACAACACTGTAACGCTCGACCAGGTCGAGGCTTACGTCAGAAGGGGCGAGCCGCTTCCTGAAAAGCCTGTGATGATAACGTTTGACGACGGCTACAGGAGCAATTACGAGTATGCGTATCCGATACTTAAAAAGTATAATATGCACGCTGTGATATTTGCTGTAGGCTCAACGGTCGGTTCAACGAAATACAAGGATACTGACTACGATATAACGCCGCATTTCACTGCTGAAGAGGGCCGCGAGATGATAGAGTCAGGCGTTATGGAGATACAGAGCCATACTTATGATCTGCATCAGTGGGCGGATTATGAGGAAAGCGGCACAGCCCGCGATACAGTTCTCAGGATAGACGGCGAGTCTGAGTCAGATTACATGACTATGATGAACGAGGACTGCGCCCGCGAGCGCGAAACGATAGAAACAGGCATGGGCGGAACTGTCCACGCCATATCATATCCTCACGGCGACTACGATGACCTCGCGGCTGTAATGATGTCGGAAAACGGATTTGACATCAGCTTTACGGTAAATAAAGGAATAAACGTCCTCATAAAAGGCATTGACCAGTCGATGCTCGCCCTCAAACGAAATAACGCCGACACGCAGACGACTGACGAGCAGCTGCTCACGTCTGTCAGCAGATAGCCGCGTTTTGCAGTTCTGCTGACGCGCCGCCTGCCAAGGACAGGAAAGCAAGATCGGCGAAATAGCAAAACATCAACATGATCGAATAATAAAGCGACCCTCAGGTAAGTGATATGCCTAAGGGTCGTTTTTTTATAGGATCTGTATATTAAAATATAAGTATATAAATAAAATACTTTTTAAATAATTTACTGCAAAGCCAACCTATTTTTATAGCCCTCGCCCCAGTCCCATATAAGGTCGCGGAGTATAAGCACATTCCATTTATCGCTGATGAGCGTCAGCGTCGTTTCTACAGGGCACGCCGGAAGATCCTTCAGCGCGATGCTCGCATTTGCATTGTCACTCATAAATTTTACTCCTGTAAACGTTGAAAATACGTAATAGTATCTTTGCGGTAACTATACCACTATATTATGCTCTTTTTAGCGGCAGCCTCAAAGTCAGCAGGCGACATATCAGCACGCCTGGCGGCTTCATTTAATGAAATAATACCGTCCCTTACAAGTCCGGCAAGAGCATAGACTTTGCCTTCAGCGATACCGAAAGCTTTGCCTTCGGCGATACCGAAGGCTTTGCCCTCGGCGATACCGGAAGCTCTGCCCTCAGCAATACCAGCCAACCTTTCATCAGCAATCATATCCTCAATAGCTTTACACACATTGATCACCCCCGAATCATCATCTACTTTAAATTTCGTATTTGTTACAGCCTGTATAACGTGCGCCGCGTTGACTTCTATAAGCATACGCTGGTCGTCGTGTATAAAAGACCTGAGTTTGTTTTTATCTTTAGAATATTTTATGAATCCCATGACCTCGCGCAGGCTCGTAGCAAATTTCAGAAGATCGTCCTCCGTCATCGCAACAGGTTCTATAAGGTGCACATGATGATCCTGAACGAATCTCATAAGCCACGGATCATCCAGCTCCATCATATCATGCAGAGACAAAGGTCCGTCCCATTTATCCGCACCGAAATGTATCACGAGAGTTATGACTGGAGTTATACGATCGTCTTTGCAAAAGCCGGAAAGATATTCAGCATTGCTGTGTTTCCTTGCAGGAACGTCCTGAACTTCTATAGCCTTTGAAGCTTCTGAATTCTTTTGCTTCCTGTTTTTCCTGTGCTCGGCTGCGATATCCGACACCTGACGCCCGTACTGGAGAGCGTCATAGATCATATTCCTTACAGGCATAGCATAATGCACGTCAGTCTGGTTTTCAATACCTAAAATTATGTACGCCATGCTGTCGTCCTGCATGACCACGGCAGACTTCAAAATGTCTCTGTAATCCTGAACAGCGTTATGCTTATCATTTTTAACATTTTCAGTACTGAAAGGTATAGCTATCTCAGTAGTATCGAGCTCGTGCAGCTGTTCTGGCGTGATCACCTGCGCGCCGTCGTATATCAGGTAATTGAACGCATCAGCAAACACAGCGTTATTGCGCATGTATTCTTTAGTTACAGTATCTGCGTATCCCATATCAAACCGCCTTTCTGTATAAAAACCAGGATCTCAGATTTTTTGAGTAAGTTCATTTGTTTACATAAAACGCCTTAGATAACAAAAAATAGAAATATCAATTGATATACGTATATTACTATAACTGGAATAAAATAGCAATAAGAAAGCTCAAAACTATTGATAAAGATATCAGCGCGCGTCGCCGCGCGAGTATTCGGCGCCCCGGAGCGCCGGAAGTCCAGCCGGTGACGGCTGCAAGACAGGATAAAATAATATTTCAAAAAAATTTAAAATATCATGTCCCGATCTTACGATATTGGCTGCCAAAATCGCTTTCGAGGCTGTCGGCAGTCGCGGTGGTGCCGTCCATAGCGCTTAGTTTAGCAATTTCGTTTTCAGACATCAAAGACCCACGTGCAGGTTCCATTATGGCGACAGATAAATAATCGCAGATAAACGCATAAAAAATATTTTACCATTTGACTTGCATAACCTT
>CAKQOE010000040.1 GCA_934255545.1 uncultured Clostridia bacterium
CGAGCTCCGCTTATCCGTATATCAGCCACCAGCATCGGCAATTTCACAATAATAAAAGTTACAAAAACGTATAAAATAATATTTTTTATGACTTTATATTGACGCAGGACGCGCTTAACTTAAAATGTATCTGAAGAATAAACTTCAAATGGATAAGAATGTAAAATAAAACATATGCGGAGAATCATATATAAATGAAAGTAACAGGAATAATAGCTGAGTACGACCCGTTTCATAACGGGCACAGTTATCATATAAAAAAAGCAAGAGAGATGACGGGCGCAGACGCGATAGTCGTTGTTATGAGCGGACACTTTACGCAGCGCGGCATGCCTACGTTTTTCAGCCGCGACGCCCGCGTGCGGATGGCGGTTGACGGCGGCGCAGATCTCGTGATCGAGCTTCCTTATATATACGCGTGCAACAGCAGCCATGAGTTCGCGCGCGGAGCAGCAGGCATACTTAACGGCATCAGCTGTGTGGATGCTCTTGTATTCGGCGCAGAAACAGACGATATGGATGCGCTTGAAAAAGCAGCCCGCGCCGCCGCGGGAACAGACGACAGATCGTCTGCATATATAAAGGAAGAAATGAAAAACGGAGTGTCATATCCGGAGGCGCTCACGCGCTCAGTAGAAAAAATATACGGCGCTCAGACAGCAGCAGTGCTGCGCGAGCCAAATAACCTTCTCGGCATAGAGTACATGAAGGCGCTTCATGAGCTGGGCTCAGGCATAAAACCGTTCATCGTAGGCAGAAGATCAGCTGCTCATGGCGAATCGCTTGAGATGCTGCATGAAAGAAAGCAGGAACAGCGCATAGCGTCAGGCACAGCTGTGCGCAAAGCCGTATATGCGGGCGGAGCCCGCGCAGCTGAAATGCTCGTTCCGGATACTTCATTCAGCATAATTTCAGGATATGAGCGAAGCTCAGGATTCAGCTTTGCAGAATATCGCGATAAGATCAAAAAAAATATGTTCGAGCTTCTGAAATACAAGATCATAACATCAGACGAAAGCGAGCTTGCAGAGGTATACGGCGTTGCAGAAGGACTTGAGAACCGCCTTAAAAGCTGTATAAGCGGCGCAGAAAACATAGACGGGCTCATAGACTCTGTTAAGAGCAAACGCTACACACGAGCGCGCATAAGCAGGACGCTGATGCACCTGCTTATAAATCTCAGGACGACTGATTTTGAGACGCTGCGTGAAACTTACTGCGCAAGAGTGCTTGGATTCAGCCCGACAGGAGGAAAGCTGCTGCGCCTGATGTCCGAGTCATCCGCTATACCTGTTTTCAGCAATCTCAGCAGACTGGACAAGCGTTCGCCTGAAGCCGCGCGCGTTCTCAAATACGACATGCGCGCGTCAGACGTATACGCCATGCTGTACGGGAGCGGTGACGCTCCGGGGCGCGAGAGAAGATTCGTGCCGTACGCTGCAGGCAGAAAATAAAATGAAAAACGGGATAGATATGTAAAATATGAGTTATTTTGTACAAGTTTGTTGACGTATTCGTTTTAATTAAATATAATGTATAGTTGTGTATTGTAAGTTATACAGTATGATAATGTTAATCATGCAGTCCGGTCACTGATGATGCTTTTTATCAGATGAAGGCTGCACTTATTTATTCAATGGAGGAAAAAAATGAATATTCTCGTAATCAATTGCGGAAGCTCATCACTGAAGTACCAGATCATCGAAACAGATAAGGAAGAACTCATCTGCAAGGGTCTTATCGAACTTTCAGGAGATACATCTACTTTCGCTTACACTAAGACAGGCTGTGACAAGATCAAAAAGACAGTTCCGCTGGCTGACCACACTGCAGGCGTAGAGCTTATCATAAAGACTATCACTGATCCTGAGATCGGCTGCATAAAGGATCTCAGCGAGATCGGCGCTGTAGGCCACAGAATGGTACACGGCGGAGAAGACTTCGCTTCTTCTGCTCTCGTTAACGACGAAGTTATGGCAGCATGCCGCGCAAACTCTGACCTTGCTCCTATCCACAATCCTGCAAACATCGCAGGTATCGAAGCATGCAAGAAGGTAATGCCGGACGTTCCTATGGCTGTAGTTTTCGATACTGCTTTCCATCAGACTATGCCGCCTGAAGCTTATCTTTACGCTATCCCATACGAATACTACACTGATTACAAGATCAGAAAGTACGGCTTCCACGGCACAAGCCACCTCTTCGTTTCACAGGAAGCTGCAAGAGTACTCGGCAAGAAGCCTGAAGAAGTTAAGGTCATCACATGCCACATCGGTAACGGCGGAAGCTGCGCTGCTGTTGAATACGGAAAGTGCATAGACACTTCAATGGGTCTCACTCCTATCGACGGTCTCGTAATGGGTACACGCTGCGGTGATATCGACCCTTCTGTAGTTACTTACCTCATGCACAAGCTCAACATCTCTGCTGACGAAGTTCTCGATATCCTCAACAAGAAGTCAGGCTTCCTCGGTGTCAGTGGTGTAAGCAACGACTGCAGATTCGTAGAAGAGGCTGCTTATGAAGGAAACGAAAGAGCTGCTATCGCTATGAGACTCTTCTCAAGAAGAGTAAAGGGTTACATCGGTAACTACCTTGCTCAGCTCAACGGAGCAGACGCTCTCGTATTTACTGCAGGCATAGGTGAAAACGACGCGACTGTAAGAGCAGACATCTGCGAAGGTCTTACAAACCTCGGTTTCAAGATCGATCCGGAAAGAAACCACAACAGAGAAACTATCATCTCAACTGATGATTCTGAAGTTACTATCATGCTTATCCCTACAAACGAAGAACTCGTTATCGCAAGAGATACAGCAAGACTCGTTTCAGAAATGTAGTTTTTACGAAAACAGCTTAAACTGTTGAAAATATTTCTTGACATTATGCTGCCTGACTGGTATAGTATTAATGTTAGTTTTAAACGGCAAGGAGGTGTTTTGAATGGCAGTTCCAAAGAGGAAAACATCTAAATCGAAAAGAGATATGAGAAAATCGCAGAACATGAAGATGGCAGCGCCGGGAGTTTCTATTTGCCCTCAGTGCCACGAACCTAAGTTACCACACAGAGTTTGCCCTAATTGCAACTACTATGATGGTAAGAACGTGTTAGAAGCGTAAATTATCTGATATCAACAGGATCGGCAGAAATGCCGGTCCTTTTTTCATGTCCGCGCCGGACGCGGCAAAATGCGGTGAAAAGCCATAAGATGAGCTGCTGTCTGTTATTATGCAGGCAGAGGCTCTTTTTTTGTGCCCGTATCTTTTTATTTTGTGTATAATGGTATTTAAATATATCAGTGCAGGAGGGATGAAAATGATATCTCCGTCATCAGGTTTTACGTTTATGATAGCGGTAATTATAATACTCATACTTATATCCATACAGTTTACGCTAAATATGATACTGCGTGAGCTTAAATCGATAAGGATACGCCTCGGTGCAGATCCTGACGGCGCGCAGCGCGGAAAAGACAGAGGGGAGTATGGAAAAAATGAGTAGGACGGCAGTTATAACGGGAGGATCGCGCGGGATAGGCAGAGCGGTGTCGCTCAGGTTTGCGGAGGCCGGCTACAGCGGTATAGCCATAATATATCATTCTGATGAAGCCGCTGCAGAGACGCTTGCCGCGCAGCTCAGACGATCGGGAACAGACGCAGAGTGCTACAAATGCGATGTAGCGTCATATGAAGAAGTAAAAAAAACGGCTGACGATATCATAAAGCGTTTCAGTCACGTAGATGTTCTCGTAAACAACGCAGGCGCAGCTCAGATAAAGCTTCTCATAGACCAGACAGAGGAAGACTGGGAACATATAATGGGAGTGAACGCAAAAGGAGTTTTCAACTGCTGCAGGCATTTCCTGCCACATATGCTGTCACGAAAGTCAGGCAGGATAGTAAATATATCTTCAATGTGGGGCATAACGGGAGCATCGTGCGAAGTCGTATACTCGGCTTCCAAGGCTGCCGTTATAGGCTTTACGAAGGCGCTGGCGCAGGAAACAGGCCCGTCAGGCGTTACGGTGAACTGCGTAGCTCCCGGTGTGATAAATACTGAAATGAACGCGTCACTCAGCGATGCTGACGTGAAAGCGCTCTGCGATGAGATACCTCTCATGCGTATCGGGCAGCCGGAAGAGACAGCAGAGGCTGTCCTGTTCCTTGCCTCTGACGCTGCTTCTTATATAACAGGGCAGGTGCTGAGCGTGAACGGCGGCATGGTGGTATGATAAGAACGGCGGCCGCAAAGCCGCAATGATGATGCGGTGACGCATCGCCGGGATAGATAACATTTACATGATAGAAAATATTTATTGGAAATGATTTGTGAGAAGGTGTTTTTTTATGAGATCGGCAATTATATCAGTAGGAACGGAACTGCTTTTCGGCAAGGTAGTCAACACTAACGCGGCGTATCTGTCGCAGGAACTCAATGAAATGGGCATAGATGTCATGTATCATTACACTATGGGGGATAACCCTGAAAGGCTGGCGCGTATGCTCAAATTTGCGTTTGAAGACTGCGACATGCTGATCATAACGGGAGGACTCGGCCCGACTGAGGATGATCTGACGAAGGAAACTGTGTGCGAGTATATGGGCATCGAGCTCAGAAAAGATGATGAAATAGCTGATGGACTTATAAAATATTTTGAACGCACAGGCTATATATATACTGAAAATAACATGAAGCAGGCGTATGTGCCTGTTGGCGGAACGATATTCAGAAATACTGCAGGGACAGCTCCCGGATTTGCTGTCGAGCGAGACGGAAAACGTGTCGTATGCATGCCGGGCGTGCCGCGCGAGATGAAAAAGATGTTTTCAGAGTCTGTAAAGCCTTATCTGATGGCTGAGAGTGATGCGTGCATATACTCAAAGTCGGTCAGGGTGTTCGGCGTGGGCGAATCGCTCACGGAAACGATGCTTCTGCCGTTCATAGACGGGCAGACAGATCCTACGATCGCCACATACGCAAAAGAAGGTATTGTAGAGGTAAGGATAACGTCAAAGCGCAGGACAGAAGCTGAAGCTGCTGCAGCTGTTAATGACATGCTCGGCGGCGTTATGGACGTGCTCGGTGACAGCGTATTTACGCAGGACGGCCTGGAGATCCAGCAGGAAGTCGCAAAGCGCCTTATAGAAAGGAACATAAGCATTTCATGCTGCGAGTCACCGACTGCGGGAAAGTTTGCGTCCATGCTGGCTGATGTTCCGGGGATATCAGAGGTATTTTCAGGAGGATACGTCATATATGATGAAAATGCGGCAAAAGAGCTTATGGCGATACCGGATGAGCTGCTGGAAGATCATACTCTTTACAGCAGCGAGGCCGCAGACGCTATGGCGCGTAAGCTGCATGAAAAAACAGGATGCCGCATGTGTACTGCGATAACAGGCGTTGCAGGTCCCGACCCGGTGGGAGACATCACTCCCGGCATGTACAACATAAGCGTGCTGTTTGACGGAAAGCTTTATTCAAGAAAATATAACCGCCGCGGGCGCACGCGCGAGCTTAACAGAGAGTTTATGGCGCAGTCAGCGTTCGATATGATCCTGAGGATCATCAACGGCAAAAAAATGACAGAGGTAAGGTAAAACATACCGTAATGTATAAATAAAAATTTTATGTAATGCCGCCGCCGGATGCGGCTTTATACAGCTCGCAGCCATTATGAACGCACGGCTGCGGAGGTGAGCGCCCGTCACCGGGCGAGCAGGATGGTAAATAAAAGCAAAAAATAATTAATTACATATATTTACATAAAATAAAATATATGCTAAAATGATACAGGACATAGTACCGGAGGCATTGAGGAGTCTGAAAACAGATGTTTACTGGAAAATGGCTTTTTAAACGAACATTTTTTTGATTTTGGCCGTAAAAAGACTTGACCGCGGGGAAGTCAGGTTGTATTATATAAACATCGAACGGATGTTTGGAAAGTACGGTTGTTACGAAAGGATCATAAACTATGGCAGCAGCTAAAAAAAGTGAAAGTAAAGTAGAAGTCAAAAATGACAGCAATATGACAGAAAAGGAAAAAGCGCTCGATGCAGCGCTCCAGCAGATACAGAAGCAGTTCGGAAAGGGCGCTATCATGAAGCTCGGCGACGACACCGGGCTCAATATAGAAACTATATCTACAGGGTCTATAAGCCTTGATATAGCTACGGGCGTAGGCGGCATACCTCGCGGACGTATCACAGAGATATACGGACCGGAGTCATCAGGTAAGACTACTCTCGCGCTTCATATAATCGCCGAGGCGCAGAAGCTCGGAGGCAGAGCGGCGTTTATAGATGCAGAACACGCGCTCGATCCGGAGTATGCGTCAAAGCTCGGAGTGGATATAAATGAACTTCTTGTTTCGCAGCCTGATACAGGTGAACAGGCTCTTGAGATATGTGAGATGCTCGTACGAAGCGGCGCCCTCGACGTAGTAGTAGTAGACTCTGTAGCGGCTCTCGTGCCAAAGGCGGAGATACAGGGAGAGATGGGCGACAGTCACGTGGGCCTTCATGCGAGACTTATGTCACAGGCTCTCAGAAAGCTCGCAGGCGCTATAAATAAATCAAACACATGTGCTATATTTATAAACCAGCTCAGAGAAAAAGTAGGCGTTATGTTCGGAAACCCTGAAGTCACTACTGGCGGACGAGCGCTTAAGTTCTATGCTACAATGAGGATCGATGTCAGAAGAGTAGAGGGCATAAAGCAGGGCGACCAGTTTATAGGAAACCGCACGCGCGTTAAGATCGTAAAGAACAAAGTAGCGCCTCCGTTCAAGCAGGCTGAGTTCGATATCATGTACGGACACGGAATATCGCGCGAGGGCGATGCTCTTGACTGCGCTGTAGAGCATAAAATAGTAGACAAAGCCGGAGCATGGTACAGCTATGAGGGCAACAGGATAGGACAGGGCAGAGAAAACGTAAAGAAATATCTGGCTGAAAATCCTGAGATATTAAACAGGATAGAAGCTCAGATAAGAGAAAAGATATCTCCGTCAGAAAACGCTGAGGACGAACAGTCATCCGGCGCACAGGCTTCAGTCGGATCTATGAATGAAAACGATATACCGGATGATATTGCAGATCAGATGGATCTGATAGATGAAAATGCTCCTATCATAGACCCGGAGACAGGCGAGATACTTGATTAGTCAGTATGGGACATTTTCGATGTTGATATTTTAGATAATATCTTTAATTCTATTAAAAATTTTGATTGACAACTACTCCTGTATGTAGTATTATAGTTCGGTAAGCCGCACGAAAAGGGTCATAAAGCATAACGCTGCCCTCACGGCGAGACCGGATAGAGGAGGTAAATCGAATGTACGCAATAGTTGAAACAGGCGGAAAGCAGTACAGAGTCACAGAAGGCGATGTTATCACTGTTGAGAAGCTGAATGTTGAGGCTGGGGAAGCAGTTGTATTTGACAAGGTTCTCGTAGCTGGAGAAGGCGCTGACATCAAGGTCGGCAAGCCATATCTCGAAGGCTGCAACGTAAACGGAACAGTTGTTGAAAACGGCAAGGGTCCTAAGGTGATCATCTTCAAGTATAAGTCTAAGAAGGACTATAGAAAGAAGCAGGGTCACAGACAGCCATATACTATGGTAAAGATCGAATCAATTTCTCTCTAATTACCAGAGCAGATATTGACATTTATCACAGTAAATTATATGTTAATTAAGTAAGTATTACTTATATATCAGCGAAGACATACATTGTTTATAAGGGAGGTGTAAGTCTATGGCAAGTAAGAAGGGCGTAGGAAGTTCCAAGAACGGACGTGACAGTGAGTCGAAACGTTTAGGCGTTAAGAGAGCTGACGGTCAGGTAGTCAGCGCAGGAAGCATTCTCGTTCGTCAGAGAGGTACAAAGTTCCATCCTGGTACAAATGTAGGTAAGGGTGGCGATGATACTCTCTTCGCTAAGGTCGAAGGAACTGTAAAGTTCGAAAGAGAAGGCAAGTCAAGAAAGAAAGTCAGCGTTTATCCGCTCGAAGCTTAATTCTTGAATTTTAATTAATGATTAAATGATCCGGGGTCGTTTCCGCAATTTATGATATTATTGCAGCGGCCCCGGATTTTGTATATAGGAATATAAAGTTATGTGTGGATAAATATGCCTCTTCAGGCTGCTTATATCCACAGATCGAAAGGAGGTAAAAATGTTTGTAGACAGAGCCAGGATAAACGTTAAGTCGGGTAAAGGCGGAAACGGCGCTGTTTCGTTCAGACGAGAGCCTTTTGTACCGGAAGGAGGACCTGACGGCGGGGACGGCGGCAAAGGCGGAGACGTGATATTTGAAGCAAGCAGCAGCTATCGTACGCTGATGGACTTCAAATACAAGAAAAAGTATGAAGCTGAGCCGGGTCAGGACGGCATGAAAAAGAAAAAGTTCGGAAAGAACGGTGAGAATCTTGTTATAAAAGTACCGCCCGGAACTGTTATTATAGACGAGCTGACCGGCCTTGTCATGAAGGATCTTGTTCATGACGGTGACCGTGTAGTTGTAGTAAAGGGCGGAAAAGGCGGAAAAGGTAATGTACACTTCAAGAACTCAGTTCGCCAGGCGCCTAACTTTGCTGAGGCCGGAGGCCCTGCGAGAGAGAGGAATATAATCCTTGAGCTCAAGCTCATAGCTGATGTAGGTCTTCTTGGTTTTCCTAACGTAGGAAAATCAACACTTCTTTCTGTATCTACAAGTGCCAGACCTAAGATCGCAAACTATCACTTTACTACGATAACGCCTAATCTCGGCGTAGTTCAGATATATGACAGCAGCTTTGTAATGGCAGATATACCGGGCCTCGTTGAGGGAGCTCATGAAGGCACGGGACTCGGACTTGATTTTCTTAAGCATGTAGACAGGACAAAAGTACTCGTTCATGTGGTAGATATCGCCGGGTCAGAGGGGCGTGATCCTGTAGAGGATTTTGACAAGATAAACGATGAACTCGTTCAGTACTCAGAGAGGCTGGCGAAGAAGCCTCAGATAGTGGTAGGAAACAAGTCGGATCTGGTATTTGATGAAGATACCGTAGTGAGATTTAAGAAACATGTAGAGGATAAGGGCTATCAGTTCTTCCTCATGTCAGCTGCAACTAATCAGGGCGTTAAAGAAGTTCTGTCAGCAGCTGCAAAAGCTCTTGCTGAGCTTCCTGAGGAAGAAGAACAGTACGAATTCTATGACTTCTCCATGGATGATGAAGATCCTGATTACAGAGAGATATACACTTATGTAGATGATGAGGACGGTGCCTTCGTTATAGAGGGCAAGCAGCTCACGAAGATATTTGACTCTACAAACTTCAATGATATGGAATCTCTGCGTTATCTCTATAAGTATGTAGAAAATAAAGGAGCTATAGCTGAACTCAAGGAACTTGGCCTTAAAGAAGGCGATACTGTACGTATAAAGGATTATGAGTTCGAGTACGAAGAAGAATAGCAGTCTTGAATTGCACAAAAACGTATACAAAATAAAAAATGTATACGTTTTTTGAAAAAGTAATTGACAAAGAGAACAGATAGCAGTATATTTTATACATCAAATACAGCAAAGGCGCTGCAGACCTTGATAGTTCAAGGAATGCAGCGCCTTTTCGTATTTATGGCGGTCAGCCTTGGCGCTGCGCAGCCGCTGCAAAGAAGCAGACGGTGCGTCTGGCATGACCTTGAGGATCCTCCCGAAATCATAACTTTAAAATTCTGATTCATAAAGTAGAATTAATGGATCGAAGCTGCCTGTGGCAGCACGGCCGGTCGGTGACGACCGCTGACAGGAGCCTGGCTCCTGAAAGAATTTATTGCTTGTAACAGTTTTGTATGTAAGGAGGAATTGTTATGTATTCATCAGTAGATACTATATGGGTGCTTTTGGGTGCCGCTTTGGTATTCTTTATGCAGGCAGGTTTCTGTGCTGTTGAAGCGGGCCTGACTCGTGTCAAGAACACAGGAAACATCATTATGAAAAACCTTATGGATATGTGTCTCGGCACTATCTTCTTCTGGCTCATTGGTTTCGGTATCATGCAGGGCACTGATGTGCTCGGCATCATCGGAACACCGGATCCGCTGATCCGCGGCGATTACGGCGTTGAGGGCGGTTATCCTTCATGGGCGTTCGTTATATTCCAGACAGTATTCTGTGCTACATCAGCTACTATAGTTTCAGGAGCTATGGCAGAAAGAACAAAGTTCTCTGCTTACTGCATATACAGTGTTCTGATCAGCCTTCTTGTTTATCCTATATCAGGTCACTGGATCTGGGGCGGCGGTTGGCTCGCACAGTTAGGATTCCATGATTTTGCAGGTTCTACAGCAGTACATATGGTAGGCGGCGTTGCAGGTCTCGTAGGCGCTATCATCCTTGGACCTCGTATCGGAAAGTACGACAAGGACGGTAAGGCGAGAGCTATACCTGGTCACAACCTCATGTATGCAGCATTAGGCGTATTTATCCTCTGGTTTGCATGGTTCGGATTCAACGGCGGTTCTACAGTAAGCGCTACAGGCGATGATGTCCTTGAAAACATGGGACTTATATTTGTAAACACTAACATGGCAGCTGCCGTAGGCGGTGTGGCTGCGATGATGTACACTTGGATAAAGTACAAGAAGCCGGATGTTTCAATGTCATTAAACGGCGTACTTGCAGGTCTTGTAGGTGTAACTGCAGGATGCGATGCGATAACTCCTGTCGGAGCATTCTTTATAGGTCTCCTCTGCGGTATCCTTTGCCCTGTAGTTGTAGAGCTTCTTGATAACAAGCTCAAGATAGATGACCCTGTCGGTGCTGTTGCCGTTCACGGTTCATGCGGCGCATTCGGTACTATACTTACAGGTTTATTTGCAGTAGACGGCGGTCTTCTTTACGGAGGCGGCATACACATGCTCCTCATACAGTGCCTCGGCGTTATAGCTGTTATCGCATGGGTAGCAGTTACAATGACTATCATATTCCAGATCATAAAGCACACTATCGGCTTAAGAGTATCTGAAGAAGAAGAGATCGTTGGTCTTGATATAATGGAACATGCAGTAGAATCAAGCTATGCAGGCTTTGCTACATTCGACAACATCCCTGTAGGCGATTCACCTGAAGCTCAGAAGGCAGTAAAGACTGTAAAGCTTATCCACGAGCATGCAGAAGGCAAGATATCAAATGTTTCTATCATAACAAACAAGAGCAAGTTCGAAGCACTCAAGCATGCGCTTGAAGGCGTTGACATACAGGGAATGTCAGTCACTGAGATAAGCGGCTGCGGTGTTCAGAAGGGCAGCAAGGCAATGTACAGAGGCGCTGCTGTTGAAACTAAGCTCCTGCCTAAGATCAAGGTTGATATAGTTGTCAGCAAGGTACCTGTACAGGATGTAGTAGATGCAGCCCGCAAGGTACTCTACACAGGCGGCACAGGTGACGGTAAGATCTTTATTACAGATGTTGAAAACGTCATAAGAGTCAGCACAGGTCAGCAGGGCGTAGACGCTCTCCAGTATGTAGAGCATTAATAAACGTTATCCATTACAACGATCGTCTGCCTGGCATGAATAATGGCAGATAAAAGCAAACGCCCGGCGTTTGATGTTAAAAAATGAATGGATAACATATAAAAAGCACAACAGTTATATATTCATAATTCCATAATTCTACAGAAAAACCGTGTATCCGAAAGGGTACACGGTTTTTCGTTCTAAACACTTGATTTTTCAATGCTTACAGCGTTTTCAGCTTTCACAAAAACATCGCAAAAAACACCATGAATTTTGTTGAATTTTTTTCTATAGCAAGCAAATTGTTAGCAAGTAGCTATCAAGCAGCAAGCAAAAAAATTATTCTATAAATACGATTTTATTTACAGATTCAACTAATTCCGCAGCATACGTGAAAACTATCTTCTTCAAGAACATTAAAAAAGCGTCAAGCCGAGTTATATCAACGGCTTGGCGCTTTTTACCCTTTTAAGGAACTGAACAATGAAGTCAAGGAAAAGTTAAAGGCCTTAGCTGCAATGGTAGATGAGGATTAAAGCAAAGGCAGATATAATAAAACGGCACCCGCGAGGGTGCTTTTTTAGTACAGATAACAACAGGTATCCTGATATACGCGCGGGACGTCCTGAAGAGGACGCCTGCAGCATTAGCATACCTGTTTTTATATTGCAGAAATTTAAGGAGCGTGATTGAGCATGAAAAGATATGCGATGATATTGCTGGGGAAGGTCATTGGAATGGAAGAAAGTGAAGAAAAGCCTATATGGGGAAACGATTCGGAATTTGCTTGAACTACTTAGTATTATGTTCCTGGCATGTGACAGGATCACAGCGAATCAGTATGAGGAATTAGCAGAATTACTAAAAACGATAGACATAAAACAGAGATATTCTGACTTATTCCAGCTCGGAATATTGATCGTGAGTATAATCGCTCTCTGCGTTCAGATACGCAGAAAATAGAAACGACCGCCTGATTTGCTGAATCAGACGGTCAGACAATTAATTCATTAAGGACTGACCGCCGTTCCAAAAGCGGAGATCCTTTTTCTATCTATATTTAAATTACCACGTCTCAAGAACTTATTCAAGCAAAATCCCATAAATAATAATACAGGAATATTTCAAAAGCAGCAGCCGTCACCGGCTGAGCAGGGCGGCAGAGCCGCCGAAACGTTCCTTATAAATTTATTACAGCAGAAGTACATATATAATGTACAAAAGATGAAAGGAAGTGCTTCAAGATGAAGATAAACTGGAAGCTCAGGCTGCAGAACAAAACCACCTTACTTGCGCTGATCGGCGCGGTAGTCGCGCTTGTCTATCAGGTGCTCGGAATATTCGAGATAGTGCCGGCAGTAAGCGAAGATTCTGTAATATCAACAGCAGCAGTGATAATAAACCTGCTCGTCGCGCTCGGCGTGGTAGTAGACCCGACAACAAGCGGCGTATCAGACAGCACAAGAGCATTATGCTACGAATGCCCGAAAGAAGATGATTAGATGGCACTGCTTACAGTAAAAGACAGACAGAGATGCCTTAAGGCGCTCGGACTTTACGACGGAGCCATAGACGGCCTCGAAGGCAGGATGACAAGCAGAGCATATGCAGACCTGCAGGCAAAGTATTTCATAAAGCCGTACGATGTAGATGGAAAATACGGAAAAAACACGGATATACTGCTCAGGAGCGCATACAACTGCCGTAACTCAAAGTACTTCAAATTACTTGAGTTCCGCTGCAAGTGCGGCGGCAAATACTGCACAGGATTTCCGGCCGAAGTAGACATAAACCTTATACTCGGCCTCAATAAACTGAGAGCAGCCGCCGGCGGCCCGCTGACGATAACGAGCGGCCTCAGGTGCAAGACATGGAACGCCAAACAGGGCGGCGCAAGTGCATCGCGTCACACCCAGGGCAAAGCTGCAGATATAACAGGCGCGCCGACATCGACGGTAGCAAAGCGTAAGTCGATAAAAGCGACCTGGATGCGTCAGCGTAACGCACGTTACACATACTGCCAGGAAGACACAAACAAGTACCGTATGGGGAGTTCAGTCCATGTAGACGTAAAATAACTTAAAAAATTATTTACATTTATAGCAAACAATAAATAATCAAAAAGTCCTATAAACACTGAAATTTCAACGTTTATAACGAAACATAAGTTCTTAAATCCATAATCCTACAACCAGAGGGAGGTCTTCAAAAGACCTCCTTTTGGCTATTTTTCAACGTTTTCAGTGTGGAAAATAGTAGTAAAAAGCTGTATATCTGAAACGATTGGCAATGCGTTGACAACAATTTTAAAAAGTGATCAAATAAAGTTGAAAATAAAATCTCTTGGCGTAAAAGTATCCTTAATATGTAAATTGACATAAAAATACATCAGGTAGTATAATCTAATTAAATTAGCATATATTTGTTACTGCTGAATGGATATTCTGTATGAAGGTCATGCACGCGTCGGGCCGCGGTGACGCGGCATCAGTTCCGATAATCGTCATGACCGTAAATGCATTTGCTGAGGACGGAAAAAGACGCATAATGCAGCCATTCATCGCAACAGGGGAGGAAACCGGTCATGATAACAAGAGAAATGCAGGAAAAAAGGGAGTATGAGCTGCTTTCGGAGCACGCAGCAAAGGCAGCAGAGTCAAAGGGGAGACGGGAGCATGAGGAACCGTGCTCCGTCAGGACTGCATTTCAGCGCGACCGTGACAGGATCGTACATTCTAAAGCCATCAGGCGACTGATGCACAAGACTCAGGTATTTCTGTCACCGGAGGGAGATCATTTCCGCACCCGTCTGACGCATACGATGGATGTGGCGCAGATAGCGAGAAGCATAGCGCGCGGACTGGCGCTCAACGAGGATCTGACGGAGGCTATAGCGCTGGGGCACGACCTCGGACATACGCCTTTCGGACACAATGGAGAAGAATTCCTTGATAAAAAGCATCCTGACGGATTCAAGCACAATGAGCAGAGCCTGAGAGTAGTCGATGTACTTGAATCGCGGCCTGAGGGACGCGGACTTAATCTCACGGAAGAAGTCAGAGACGGCATACTGAATCACACAGGCCCGAACAGACCGTTTACGCATGAAGGACGCATAGTGCGCATAAGCGACAGGATAGCGTATATAAATCACGACATCGACGATGCGATACGCGCAGGGATCATAAAGAACGAGGATCTGCCGCGCGATTGCGTGGAGCACCTCGGTGCTTCAAACAGGGAACGCGTAAATACGCTTATAATAGATATGATAAAAGCAAGCGAGGCCGCAGGCGATATATGTCAGAGCGAGGAATGCGATTTTTATATGAACAGGCTCAGGGACTTTATGTTTGAAGCTGTTTACAGAAATAAAATAGTAAAAGAGGATACGGAACTGGAAAAGATAAAAAATCTCATATACTCTCTTTATGATTATTTCATAGAGCATCCGGGGCAGATGCCGCAGGAGCATATAGAGATGCTTTACATTTACGGATCTGAAGAGGTAGTAAAAGATTACATAGCAGGCATGACAGACAGATATGCCATAAGCACGTATAAACGGCTTTTCGTGCCGAAGGGCTGGAAGCTGTAATAAATAAAACAGAACGCCGGCGCAATGCCGGCGTAACTTATATTATATAATGAATCCGTATAAAAAAATACTGAAAAGTGAAAAATTTTTAAAAATTTTCAGGGGAATTTCGTTTATCGCGTCGAATATTTAATAGACAGGTAAGGGGGTTCTTTTGAATAGTAGTATTGTAGATGAAATAAAAAGTAGGTGCGATATTGTTGATGTCATAGGACGTTATGTGACTTTGAAACGCGCGGGGAGCATCTATAAGGGACTGTGCCCGTTTCACAACGAAAAGACACCTTCTTTTGCTGTGTATGAGTCGAAACAGTTTTTTAACTGCTACGGCTGCGGAGCAGCAGGCGATGTTATCAGTTTCGTCATGAAGATAGAAAACATCGATTTTCGAACGGCAGTCTCAAAGCTTGCAGAGCAGTACGGCATAGACATGGACAAGTTCGGGTTCCGAAATGAGTCCAGAAAGAACGAGATATATGAGCTCAACCGCGACGCCGCCAGATTTTTCTTTAAAAATATGACGGAAAAGGCAAATCCCGGACTGGAATACATGAAGCGGAGGGGGCTCGACCCTAAGACTATTACAAAGTTTGGCATCGGCTATGCCGATGATTCCTGGGATTCGCTCGTCAGACATCTGTCTGCTGCAGGCTATTCGCATAAGCTTATGGTCGAGGCGGGACTCGCTTCCCGTAATGACGCAAAAGGCAGCTGTTACGACAAATTCAGAAACAGAGTGATCTTTCCGATATTCAATACGAGAGGGAAGGTCATAGGCTTCGGCGGCAGAGATCTTGGAGAACGCGGACCGAAGTATCTTAATTCTCCGGAATCAGACGTTTTTTCAAAAAAGAACAACCTGTATGGTTTAAATCTTACCAGACAGGACATAAATAAAAATAACTGCGCGATAATGGTCGAAGGCTATATGGACCTTGTATCGCTTTACAAAAACGGTGTTACGAATGTCGCAGCCTCGCTGGGTACTGCGCTGACGGAAAACCAGTGCAAGCTTCTCAAGCGCTACACTGAAAACGTCGTGCTGTCTTATGATGCGGACGCAGCGGGTCAGAAGGCGGCATTGCGCGGCATAGAGCTGCTTCACAGGGAAGGCATAAAGGCTAAGGTGCTGCATATATCTGACGGCAAGGACCCTGATGAATTCATAAAAAAGCATGGCAGGCTGGCTTTTATGAAGCTTGTAGATGAAGCACTGCCATATGCCGACTACAGGATATCCGTAGTAAAGCAGCGACACGATCTTTCTTCTACGGAAGGCGTTATAGACTTTCTGAAGGACGTCAACAGAGTGCTTGCGACATTGAGCCCGGTCGAGGCTGACGTGTATATAAAGAAGCTTGCTGCAGATACCGGAATATCAGAGAGTGCAATAAGGCGCGAAAACAATGCGTCCGCCGGGCGGACGTCAGGAGACGGTATCATTCAGGGCAGATCGGGGCCTGACAGATCAGGACCGTATTCGAGCCGTTACAATGATGCGGGCAGCGGGCAGACCGGTCGTACAGAAGGCGATAATGCAGGAAATATCATGCTGCAGAAAAACTTCATAAAGCTTATAACTGTTAATTCAGAATACATAAACGAAATAAAAGAATACGAATCTGTTTTTACCGATCCTGTATGCTTCAGGATATACAATATGCTGAGAGCGCTTTGGGAAGAGGACAGTGAGATAGATCTTAAAAAGGCTGCAGACTCTCTTGAGCCGTCAGACGCGGCTGTGCTTGGCGATATAGTCAGGTCACTGCCGTTTCCGACGAACAGCGATAAGATGCTTGCTGATTTTAAAAGAAAGATAAAAACAGACAGACTGACGGAACGTTATGAAAATATAATAGAAATGCTCGATATGCTGCCTGAAAATGAGCCGGAGCAGATAAGGTCGCTCATGGATGAGCTTAAGAGCATACAGTCGGAGCTGCAGAGTGTTAAAATAAACTGAGAGGAAATATTATAATGGAAAATGAAGCATTGAACATCGAACAGAAGAAGGTCGAGATAATAAACGTCCTGCTTGAAAAGGGCAAGGGCAAGGGCCGTCTTTCATACAAGGAAATATCGGATCAGATCGATACTGTAGAACTTGACAAGGATCAGATGGATGAGCTTTACGAAACACTCATGACAAACGGCATAGAGATCGTTTCAGAGACTGAGCCTGAGGATTTCAACATAAATCTGAAAAATTTTGACGATCATCTTGATGAGCTGGATGAAGATGATAAGGCTGACCTCAAGGCTGCCGAAGAGAGCGAAGAAGATTTTGAAGCTTCCATGGCAAAGGGCATCGCTGTAGATGACCCTGTAAGGATGTACCTCAAGGAGATCGGAAAGGTACCGCTGCTGTCAGCTGAGGAGGAGATAGAGCTTGCAAAGAGGATGGAGCTTGGCGATGAGGAAGCAAAGAAAAAGTTATGCGAAGCTAACCTGCGTCTCGTTGTAAGTATCGCAAAGCGTTATGTAGGAAGAGGAATGCTTTTCCTTGACCTTATCCAGGAGGGAAATCTCGGTCTGATAAAGGCTGTTGACAAGTTTGACTGGAGAAAGGGCTATAAGTTCAGTACGTATGCTACATGGTGGATCAGACAGGCTATCACTCGTTCCATAGCCGACCAGGCTCGTACCATCAGGATACCTGTTCATATGGTAGAAACTATAAACAAACTCATAAGGATATCAAGACAGCTCCTGCAGGAACTCGGACGTGAGCCGACTCCTGAAGAGATCGCTGCAGAAATGGATATTTCAGTTGAGAAGGTGCGCGAGATACTCAAGATCGCTCAGGAGCCTGTTTCTCTCGAAACGCCTATAGGTGAAGAGGAAGACAGTCATCTCGGCGACTTCATACCGGACGATGACGTTCCTGCTCCTGCTGAAGCTGCGGCTTTCTCAATGCTCAAGGAACAGCTCGTTGAGGTGCTCGGCACTCTTACTGAAAGAGAGCAGAAGGTACTTAAGCTGAGATTCGGTCTTGAGGACGGACGCGCGCGTACTCTTGAAGAGGTCGGAAAGCAGTTCGACGTTACAAGAGAGCGTATAAGACAGATAGAAGCAAAGGCTCTGAGAAAGCTCAGACACCCAAGCAGAAGCAAGAAGCTCAAGGATTATCTTGAGTAGGCACGGCGGTGCGTGTAGCGATGCATAAGAACAAACTTAAACTGACAGACCGTATGCAGGTCATAGCAGACCTTGTGGGCGACGGTGAGACAGTAGCCGACATAGGCACGGATCACGGATATATACCGCTTTGGCTGCTTATAAACGGCAGGTGCAGCGATGTCATACTTGCCGATGTAAATCAGGGACCTCTCGACAGAGCAGCTGCAAACGCTGCCGTCTACCTGGAGCATGAAAATGCAGCGAAACTCGATATGCGCCTCGGAAGCGGCATAGAGGTGCTTGAAAACGGCGAGGCTGACACTGTAATAATAGCAGGAATGGGCGGAATACTCATACGCGACATACTGTCGCATGATATCGCAAAGACGCGTTCGCTCAAAAAGCTCATACTTCAGCCGCGTAATAATTCAGATGAGCTGCGCAGATGGATATGCTCGGTCCTGCGTGATTTTACGATAGTAAATGAGCGCGTGGTAAAAGAAGGAAAAAAATACAGCGAAATACTCTGCGCTGTCAGAAATGAGCGCGTGACAGAAGCTGACGCGGGACGCGTCGAAAAAGCGACAGCCTTAAAAGATCTGCTCGGCATTTCGGAGGATATTTCCATGGAAATACCGTGCATGTATCTGGCAAATGCTGATGACACAGTGTGCGATTACCTTGAAAAACGCGTTCAGGTAGAAGAAGGAATAATAAATTCCATAAAAGAGAGCGGACGCAACGAAGCTTCAGAGCGTCAGCTCGCGCTGACAGAAAAAAGGCTTAAAGACATAAAAAAGATGGCTGAGACATGCAGCAGATATATGTAAAGGATATGTTATCCGTAATGAATATAAAAGAACTTATCTCTGTAATAAACGAAATAGCGCCTGAAGAGCTTCAGGAGAGCTGGGACAACAGCGGCATACAGATAAATGCCGATCCTGAAAAGGATATCAGAAATATCATGACATGTCTTGAGATAAGTGATGCTGTAGTAGATGAAGCTGTAGAAAAGGGCGTTGATGTCGTTGTGACACATCATCCGCTCATATTTTCAAAGCTGGATAAGATCGACGCAGAAAATATAGTCGGAGGTCAGATAGTAAAGCTCGTAAAAAACGGCATAAGTGTTTATTCGTCTCATACTGCTTTTGACTCTGCATCTCACGGTACCAATCAGGATCTGGCAGAGCAGCTTGATCTGAAAGATATAACTCCTATGGAGCCTGCCGATGGACATCCCGGATGCGGCATGGGTCGTTACGGCATATATAGAGAGCCTGTATATTTTGGCGATTTCATCGAAGATGTCGCGGAGATATGCCCTGACGCTGAGATAAGAGTAGCAGGTCCTGTTCCTGAGCATGTTAAGAAAGTCGCGCTCTGTACAGGCGCAGGTGCTGAGTTTATAGACGAGGCCTATGAGAACGGCGCTGACGTTTATATAACAGGGGATGTTAAGTATCATGACGCGCGTCATGCGGATGATATAGGGCTTTGCGTCGTTGACGCGGGTCATTACGGCACTGAAGTGCTTTTCTCGCGCAATATGGCGCATCTGCTTATAAACGCGCTCGATGAAAAGCATCTTTTAGACGATGTGGAGGTATTTCCTTCGGAAACTAATATAGATCCGTTCAGATAAAAAAGCAGACGGCTGGTCAGCTGCGTATGGGAATTTTTTATCGTAAAGTACTGTTTTTGTGCTTTTTTAATCAAATTGTAATTTGTATGCAGATCGAAAATGGTATAATATAATAAAGATGTGAGTAAGCCAGACGATCGCGTCACCCGGTAACGTGTGACGAGGAAAGTCCGAGCTCCGCAGGGCAAGGGTGCCTGATAACGTCAGGCGAAGGTGACTTCAGGGAAAGTGCAACAGAGATATACCGCCGCGCAAGCGGTAAGGGTGAAAAGGTGAGGTAAGAGCTCACCGGCGTTCTGGTAACAGGGCGCGTCCATGTAAACCCCACCCGGAGCAAGACCAAGAATTGGCATAAAAAGCGGCTGCCCGTCGCTGCCTGGTATGGTAGGTTGCTTGAACGTATCGGCGACGATACGGCTAGAAAGATGATCGTTTAATACAGAACTCGGCTTACAGGTTTGCTCACACTTTTTATTATGACGAATATAATACAAATAGATCAGGAGGTTTTACGCGATGGCTTTTTTAGACAAATTAAGTGATATCGGCAAGTCAGTTGCTCAGAAATCAGGCGAGATAGCTGAATCTAGCAAGCTCATGATGAATATCAAGAAAAAAGAAAAGGATATCAGAACTTTAAAGTTTGAGATCGGCAAGTACGTATATCAGCAGTATAAAAACGGTCACGTTTTCGATGAAAAGATCGAGTCATTATGTTCCGATATAGACGCTGCATATACGGATATTGCGAACCTTGAAGCTGAACGCGAGAGCGTAGGCATTGATGATCACGATATAGAAGTCGTTGAAGCAGAGCTTGACGATGACGATGATATCGATATTTCTCCTGAAGATGAGGAGATACTTAAGGATCTTTAGTCATTCGGCTGAAGTAGTTGTATTTAAATTTAATAATTGAGCTTATAAACGGTACAGAGTGCTTTGACATTTTGTATCGTTTTTTATTTTACAATAACGTATACGTTTTTGTAACTTTTATTATTGTGAAACTGCTGATGCTGGTGGCTGATATACGGATAAGCGGAGCTCGGAGCAGAATGGATATGCTTCCAGATTATTTTGAAGTAGCCGCAACGTCAAAAATATGTCTGAGCGGAACGCGCGGAAGCGCATAAAATGGTTGAATTTTCACCGAAAATTCATTCCCTGCCGCGAGTTATTTTTGACAAAAACTGCTTCAAAATAATCTGCTAGAAGCATCCCATTCTGCGACGCGGAGCGTTCCGTATATCAGCCGCCGGCATCGGCGTCCCCGTATTACAAAAACG
>CAKQOE010000041.1 GCA_934255545.1 uncultured Clostridia bacterium
CCCGGGGGGGGGGGGTCGGGGGGGGGGGTACGCCCCCGCAATGCACGGCCGGTGACGGCCGCAGAATGGGCAGAAGCAGCCATAAAAAACGATCCATTCGCAGAAATCATATCGCCGGCACGCCTCGCTATAGTAAACTTCGGATACAGGTCGGCTGGTCTGACAGAAGGGCAGACAGCTGTGCTGAACAGCGCTATCGCTGAAAAAATAACATCAAGCGGTTACGCAGGTATATACACTACAGAATTAAACGGTATAAAAGTCCTTCGTATGCGTGCCCTGCACTCCGATGTTACGAAAAAAGAAGTAGGAAAACTGTAAACCTGTAAAAATGATGTCAGACTGCTGCCGTCAGCTGACAGAAAAGATGTAAAATATAGAAAAAGACCTTTAGGGAAAATCCAAAGGTCTTTTTCTGCTTAGCTGATTTTTAAGAAAAGGTAACCAAACTAGATAAATTGGCTATTTGAAATGAGTGTTTCACTATTTTGCATTTAAATATAGTTGTAAATATATTATTATGGGGCTTTTATATCAAAGAGGAAAAGCGCGTATATAAGCGGATTCCTCTTTGAATATTAAAGCTGTATATCACAATTACTATTAGAACAACTGTTATTATAATACTTTAATTAATGAAAACCCGCTATAACAATCTTCCTGTTTCATATAACATAATTCTTTAAATTAAATAAAAATCATGATTAAAATAGCAACAAAATATGATAAAAATATAAAAATATAGTAAAATATATATTTAAAGTATAACAATATTTGAAAATGTGAGCAGTTATATGAGCAAGATAAGTTGAATATGGGTATCCTTTTATTTTAAATGGCGTGCTTTGACCGATATTCTTTAGGAGTACAATTATAGTGTTTATGAAATGTTTCAACAAAATAACTTGAGTTGGAAAATCCTGTTTCATACGCTATCTGTGTGATAGACAGATCAGTTTTTCTAAGCAGTTCACGGCTTTTGTTTAATCTATAATTTATGACATACATCATAGGTGTAGTGTTTATATATTTTTTGAAAAGTGTGATACAGCTGCTTTTCCCGATACTTGCAGCGGATGCTATGTCAGCGAGTGTTATTTTTTCAGTATAATTGTTTTGTATAAATGAAATCATCTGTTTTAATATGGAAATATGATAGCTATCAGCTTGATTTTTGTGTTTATTGAAATCCATATGCGTATAAAGTTCAAACCAGCAATCATAAAAAAGACTTTGTATTTTAAGTTTTGCACCATTTATAGATTCATAAGAATGTATCTTTTTTATGTTTTCAATAATGTTGTTTTGCCATGTAATATCAGGGCTGAGATGAAGGTATGGAACTGAATTGCTTGATATTACAGGTGAAATATAATCGTTTTGTATTTCAGATGAAATACACAGTAATGAGGGGTGTATTACAGCATATACGAACTCACAGTCTCCACCATGGTCAGAAAAAATATAATGAAGCTGCTTAGAATTTATAAATATTCCTTCTCCCTCATATAAGTGAACCAGTTCTCCATTAATATTAAATATCATAGATTCTTTTAAAGAAATTATGAATTCAACATCATCATGCCAGTGATATGGAACTGTATTATTTGAATAGTATGATAAAGCTTCTGTACCGAAGAAAATCTTATAGTCAGGGTAGTTATAAGGTATGATTTCGGAGTAATCTTCGTTAATAGTTGTGTCAATTTTCATAATACATATCACCTGATCTTTAAAATATATTGTTATGCTTAAAATATATAGTTATATAAAACTAAGATGATTATACATATAAATTAATTAACGGTCAACGCTAAATTATTTGTATAAGTTAGTTTTGTTTTGGAAATAGCATAAATAATATACAAAATAAAATTTGCATACAAAGTATAAGCTTGCATATATTAATGTTAAATAAAAAATATTGTTATAAAAAATCAAAGAATATTGGTATGAATGGAACATAAATATTGTGATAATTAATATACAAATTATTCATAGAAAAGAAAAAGCACCATCGAAGTTTAGATGTAAAAAGTAAATTTAAACAACAGGTCGAGTGGTGCATATAAAATCATCAATTAATATAATGGTTTTAAAAAATATTAGATAAAACATAATATTAATAAACTATGAATTTGAAGTATTTAAATAAAGGAGGAAAAGTTAATGTTAAATAACCTGTTCTCGCCTATAAGGATCAATGGAAAAGCGTTAAAGAATCGCTGCGTTGTAACTCCTATGCTTATGAACTTTTGTGAAGAGGATGGAACATGTACTGAAAGATATGCTGCATATATGGAAGAAAAAGCAAAGGGTGGTTTTGCAATGATCTGTACAGAAAATATAGCTGTAACAGAGGTTGCTAAAGGGTATCAGTGGATACCAGGTCTGTGGAAAGATGATCATATTCCAGGATTTAAAGACATGACAGACAGAATTCATAAATATGATACGGTTGTAATTGCTCAGTTAAACCATCCGGGGAGACAGTCTGCAGAACAGTTTGCACACAAGCAGTCATGGGCACCTTCAGCTATTCCTGATCCTTATCATAATCAGGAAATACCACATGAAATGACTATAGAAGAAATACATAAAACTGTCGCAGATTTTGGTGACGCAGCTTTAAGGGCTAAAAAAGCAGGTTTTGACGGAGTTGAACTTCATGGAGCTCATGGATACATGATACCGCAGTTCCTTTCAATGTATACAAATAAGCGTGTCGATGAGTATGGTGGCGATCTCTTTAATAGAATGAGATTCCTTATGGAAATCATCGAAGATGTAAGAAGTAAATGTGGAAGAGATTTCATTGTAGGATATCGTTTTTCAGCAGATGAGAGAGTTACAGGTGGTTTGACTATAGAAGATACAAAGGCTATAGTTCCATACGTTGAAAAGGCTGGTGTAGATTACCTTAGTGTGTCTATTGCAGTAAATGCGACTGATGATCAGATGATTCCTTCTATGTATTACAGACATGGATATCAGGTAGACTTTGCCAAAGAAATTAAAGATATGGTAAAAATACCTGTTATTACGGTAGGGCGTATTAATGATACTAGAATAGCGGATAGCATCCTTGCATCAGGAAAGGCTGACCTTATAGGTATGGCAAGACAGTCACTTGCTGATCCAGAAACGATGAATAAAGCTAAAGAAGGAAGATTTGAAGATATCCGCAAGTGTGTTGCCTGTCTTCATGGCTGTGTAGGTCATATAGATACAGGTCGTAGAGGTACATGTGAGTTGAATCCGCTTATCGGCCATGAAAGCGATCCTGAATATGCAACAGTAAAGACAGATTCACCTAAAAATGTAATGGTAATAGGTGCTGGTCCAGGAGGTATGGAAGCAGCTATAGCAGCTGCAAAATGTGGACATAATGTAAAAATATACGATAGAGAAAAGTGGGCAGGAGGACAGTATAGAATAGCATCTATCCCACCGGGAAAAGGAGAGATTGCTGCATTCCTTTGTTGGCAGTTACATGAATTGAATAAACTTGGAGTAGAAGTAATACTCAATACAGATGTAACAAAAGAGATGGTTATGGAGCAGAAGCCGGATGTCGTTATAGCTGCTACAGGTGTAACCCCTGTAGTTCCTAAAAAAATACCGGGAGTAATGAATGAAAATGTAGTTCTTGCTCAGGATGTACTTACAGGCAAGGTAAATACAGGCGACAACTGTGTAGTAGTAGGCGGCGGCCTCGTAGGCGCAGAAGTATCAAATCATCTCGCGTCATTATTCAAAAATGTTTCAGTAGTAGAAATGAGAGACGGTATCGCGCTTGATGAAGGTCCTGCTCCTAGAAAAGACCTCCTTCAGGATATGAAAAATAATGGTGTTAAATTCTATACAGAAACATCAGTTCAGGAGATAAAGAAAGATTCAGTCGTAGTAGCAGGCAAAAATAATGAAGAAATACCTGCTGACACAGTAGTACTTGCAATAGGACGCGTACCTAACATCGAACTGGCAGAGAGCCTCAAGGCAGAAGGCTTCGATGTAAAGGTAATAGGCGATGCAAAAGAGCCTGCACTTGCAGGCGCAGCTATAAGAGCAGGTTACCTTACAGGTCGCCACTTATAGAAAATATTTTAAGTTTATTATTTTAGATGCATTTCTAAATTAATAATAAAAAAAGCAAAGAGCTCTTTAAACTTTCAACCAGCTGGAAAGTTTAGAACAACAATTTTAGTCTTTGAAGTAGATAAGGAGAATCGAAATGAAGAATGATTTCACAAATGAATGCGGTCTTGGCTTTGAAAATCTGAAGACAATTGAAGAAAAAATCACAAGAATTGAAGACATTATTGCTATCCATGACTTAAAGGCAAGATACGGAAGAATGTGCAATGATGACCACAATTACAATCTCATAGATACTATTTTCTCACCAAATATCAAGTGGGAAGGCGACCCTGACGATCCATGGGGCGCAGCTGAAGGCAGAGATGCATTTATAGAATTATTCAAGGGCTTCCAGAAGCAGATGGACGGAAGATGCCTCGGCCACAATATTACTAACGGCTGCATCACTTTTATCGATGACACTCATGCAAAGGGTCACTGGCATCTCTTTGGTGCTTACAGAAGCGGTGATGAATCAAAGGGTAAGGGCGCAGGCTTCCTTGAACAGGGTTACTACGACGATGACTATGTAAAGATCGACGGTAAGTGGTATATCGAAACTCTCAGATTCAAGGACAATCTGGTTGCAGATCCTGTTGTAGGCTGGAAGGACGAGCTTATCCAGGAGTTCTAATATAAATTATTTGTGAAACATGCTGCAGAACACGGGGCGGGTGTACCGCTCCGTCTGCAGACATTACATATTGAATTACATCACTTGTTAACAATAATGGAATGGAGTCATTTATGAAGAAATATGGTATGGCGAATCTGACAGCTGTATTTATCGTATCTTTTGTAGCATGGGTGTATTGCGTTGCAATAGCCGTGCTGGGACTTATATATCAGGCATATCCCGGACAGGATAAGGTATCTGTCCTTATAGGTACTCTTCCTACAGTTGTAACACTGGTTACGGCGCTTGCCGGACCGGTAATAATGAAAGCTCTCACAAGAAAATGGTCAGTTGTAATAAGTATTGCGATCTCAATAGTTTGCGGACTCGCTATATTACTTGTAAAAATGCCTTTAATAGGCGTAATAGTATGTTCTGCGGCACTTGGTATACCTGCAGGTCTTATACCGGCAGCCAATTCGTCGATAGTTACTATAATCGCGCCTCCTGCATTGAAGGATAAGGTAATTGGATGGCATAACGCTATCATGATGCTCGGAATGTCAGCATTTACTCTTTTAGCCGGAATATTTGCGAAGACCGGCGATTTCCGTGACGGATATAAATCAATATTCGTTTTAATTCCCGTTATTATAATTGCAATTTTATTATACCCTAACGTAGACAAAGACAAGAGTGTTGTAGAAAACGAAGCTGCACAGAGTGCAGAAGGTTCTGTAATAAATACGAAAAAAGAAAAAATGCCTGGATATGTACTTGTATTTATAATGTTATATCTTGTAGGCGCAATTTTCTGGAATGCATGGTTCGTAAACTATTCAGATTATATAATAAACGAAGCAGCAATAGGCGATGCAAGTGTTGCAGGCCTCGTAGGTTCGATAAGCTCATTTGCAGGATGCATAGCAGGCTTCTTTGTAGCATTATGGATAAAGGCAACAAAGCAGTGGAGCATGCCTCTCGCATTCATCCTTACAGGTGTAACGATGCTTCTCCCGTCTCTGACTCAGAGTACGATCGGCTGCTATGCAGGCGGATTCCTCTGTCAGTTATTCAATCTCTTCCTCGTTTCAGGCCTTACTACATATACAGGTCTTGCTACTGACGGCAAATCATATGCGACAACAGCTCTTTGCCTTATAACTGTTGCCGAGGGCGCAGGTGTATTCCTGTGCGGATATATACTTCCGGCTATGGCAGGCATCTTCGGAGGCGGCGCAGGAATGAACCTTATAGTAGCATCTGTAGTAATGATAATAATAGGTGTTGCTACATTCTTCTTCATCAAACCTGTTCACCAGAAGGTTTATGGAACAGAGAATAAAGCTGAAAATTAAGACCGCCTGAAAAGGTGAGTATTTTACATAAAGGCAGCCAGGTATGTGTCGGTTATGCTGCAATGATGTAAAATAAATATACATTTACCTCTGACATTTGATTTTTATGGAGGATGAAATGAAAATTGGAAGCAGACCGGATATACATGGAAAACTGCCATTAAAAGACAAGTTGGTGTATTCAAGCTGTATCGGTTTAGGCGTCAATATGGCGCCTATCGTATTCAGCTATTACCTTACATATTTTTACACTGATGTGTTTGGCATAGCTGCAAGTGTAGCAAGCTTTGTAATGCTTGGTTCAAGAGTATTCGATACGGTAACAGATTTTGTTATGGGCGTTACGATAGATAAAGTAACGCTCAGAAGCGGTAAGTACAGAGGCTGGCTCAAAATAGCGTGCGTACCGATGTTTATAGGACTGACGCTGATATTTGCACCGTTTGCGCATATGAGCAACGGGTTTAAGATATTCTGGGCGATATTGACATACGGAACATACGGAGCTATCTGGAATACTATGGCATATGGTCCTGCGAATGCTGAGCTTGTCAATATGACAGTTAATGTAGAAGAACGTGCTAAAATAATAGGCTTCAGAGAAGTATTTTATAATATCGGAGTTATAATCGTTTCTGCTTTATTTATACCTATGGTAAATATTTTCGGCGGCGGAAATGAGAGCAGAGGATTTTTCTTCGCTTCTGTGGCAGTAGGACTACTTGCGCTGGCATCGCAGCTTGCTAACTTGGCGATACAGCGTAAGTATGAGCTTAACGAGGACGGCTCGCCGATAGAGATCGGAGCTGATAAAAAGACTGATGAACATGAATATTCCCTGCGAGAAGAATTAAAATATCTTGCAATGAATAAACCTGCAATAATCGTACTTGTAGGCATATTTGCGATGAATATCCTGATGACTATAAAGGGCAGTCTCATGATATATACATTTAAATATTATTTCATGGACGGCAGCTTTTATTCTGTTGCGATGGGCTTTTTTACAGTAGCAGCTATTGCAGGAGCATTACTAATACAGAAACTTATAAAATGGTTTAAAGGCAGCAACAATGCTTTTAAAGCTGTGCTGACCTTAAACATAATAGCCAATCTCATATACTTTATTTTATGCAAGTTCATGGGCACGCAAAATGCAGGAACATCCATGCATTTTGGAGCAATATTTATAGTATTTGTAATATGCGGTCTTTTACAGGGCGCACATTACGGATTCCCTAATCTGCTCCTTCCGAGCACTATAGACCACGGTTATGAAAAGCACGGCAAGCTTCAGATAGGCCTGATAAACGGTGTTAATTCATTATGTATATCGATGGCAAGCGCTGTGGGAGGCTTTATAACAGCTCAGATATTATCATTTATAGGATATGTGCCTAATGCATTTCAGAGTGAACATGTGTTGAACGGGATCCTGATAAGTGCTGTATTGATCCCTGTTGTATTAATGATATTCCAGTTGATAATGCAGATGTTCTATAAATTAAAGGATGATTTGGGAAACAACTGATTTTGTATTTATGAAGGTGAAATATGAAAAGACTTGATGGAAAAATAGCTCTGGTCACAGGTGCAGGTCAGGGAATAGGACTTGCAATAGCCAAAAAGCTCGCCGGAGAAGGCGCAGTCGTTATAGGAACGGGATGGCATGCAGAAAAGGTTGAAGAGGCGTTTTCAGTGCTGAAGTCTGAGCACCCTGAATATATGATGACGGCACTGAAGCAGGATGTTTCAAGTGAAGCAGACTGGGAGAATATTATTAATTATATAACTGATAATTATAGTAAACTAAACATATTGGTAAATAATGCTGCTATAATGTCTATGAAGAATATATATAATGTTACAGTAGAAGATATGCGCAAAGTTTACGATATAAACTGCATAGGAACAATGCTTGGAATACAGAAAAGCATACCTCTTATGAAAGTTGCAGGCGGTGGCTCAATAATAAATATATCGTCAATAGGAGGACTTGTGTCAGGAGAAGCTGACGGAGGAGACCCCGCATACAGTGCCTCAAAAGGTGCAGTAAGGCTTTTGAGCAAGAATGCTGCATATCAGCTTGCATCTGAAAATATAAGGGTGAATTCACTGCATCCTGGTGGAACAATGACTCCTATGCTTAAGGAGTCGTATGATGCAGAACCATCACTTTGGAATCGGATAAAAGTAACGAGTCCGTTAGCTCCTCATTTATGTGAACCGGATGATATTGCAAATGGTGTATTATATCTAGCTTCAGATGAATCACGTACAGTTACAGGGACAGAGCTAATTATAGATTGTGGATATATGATGCATTAAATTTTTCAACACTTAAATTTATTAAAATACCTTGCAAATTGAAATTTGTGAGGTATTTTTGCTGTAATAAAATAACGAAAAATTTTTCTGAAAATATATTTCAATATGAATGATATAATAATTGCTTCATAAATTGGCGTGCAAATATAAATAGTGCTGTAAAAGAAAAGAGGAAAATGATGATAGATTCATCCGATGTAAGAAAGCTAAATTTAAATCAGATAAGGTCTGTAATGTGGAGAGGTGGGGAGCATACAAAACAAAGTATGGCTCTTGAAATAGGACTGAGCTCTGCTACGTGTAATACTCTCTTGAATGAAATGGAAGAAAATTGTGAGGTCTTGAGTGAAAAAAGACAGTTAAACGGAGTAGGACGAAGTACAAGTGTATTTCGTATAAATGAACAGTATGAAAGTATTCTGTGTGTAAAGGTGGAAATAAATTCAGACGGGCATAGGGAACTATGGATTGAAGTGCTTTCAATGCTCGGAAATAGACTTTGTCATGAAAAGCGTGCTTATAAAAAATTAGATGCTGAAACTATTATTGACAGGATAATTGATTTTACAGTTCTGTATTCTAATATATCTATTATATTAATTGGTATAAGTAGTATCGTTGATAATGGGGTAATACGTTTGTCAGATATCCCGGAACTTGAAAATGTTCCGTTAGAAAGTATGATAAAAGAAAAAACAGACATACCGATTTATTTAGCATATGACTGCCAGTACAGAGTTTACGGAGCATACAAAAAATTCGGATACGATAAGGAAACATTAACACTTTTTTACTGTATGAAGAATGTCCTGCCCGGAACAGCGTCGGTTACGGATGGAAAAATATTAAAAGGAAAAAACGGATTTGCAGGTATGACGGGATACATTCCGTATGGGATGAGCTTCGATGAGCAGATACAGCTTATCGCGGACGGAAAAGGGCTGCATGTGATGTCACAGGCAATATCATCTGCGATAGCTGTACTTAATCCTGACGAAATGATATTTGCAGGAAATGTTATAGATAATAAGATGATGGAAAGCATTTTTCAGGAATGCAGAAAATACTTTCCGGATGAATTTATGCCCAAGTTCAGGCTTATAGATGATGAAGTTGATTCATTCTATCTTGAAGGAATGTATCAGCTTGCCATCGAATTAAAAAATACAATAGAAATATGAGTGAGTAACAGGCGTCCCCCATGCTTTCAGGAGTATTGGGGGACATTTTTTGACTTTAAAACGCGTATCATATTCCCATGCAATAATCCATTACCGCCTTCATGGCAGGCGAAGGCAGCTTGTTTCGATGATGAAGCAGCTGTTTCCATATCGTGATATCCATATCCGGTACGTTAAGAGTTACGACAGAGCCGTTGCTGACAGCGTCAGCAGTCACATGGTCCGGCAGGAATGATATCCCGACGCCCTGCGCGACCAGCGCGCACAGCTGATACGCATTACCGGACTCAAGTACAGGCGTTATCTCGAGCGACCTGGCCGCAAGCTGCTCGTCAAGCAGACGTCTGTAGCTCATGCCGCGCTCAGTAAGCATGAATGGCTCGCGAAGAAGCTCTTCGAGCGTTACAGACCCGGCATCCGCCAGCGGATGACCTGCCTGTGCGATAAAATGAACGCCGATCTGCGATTCATATGAAAGTATATATTCTGAGCTGTATATATGATTGTCAAGAGTAAGCATTATATCAGCTTCATTATGGTTTATAAGGCGGAACATCTCCTGGGTGTCCGCCTCTATTATTTTAAGCGCGATACCGGGATAGCGCCTGCGAAACTCAGGATACGCGCTGCCGAGCAGGATAGGCGCGAGCGAGCTCGGCGCCGTCAGGCGCACGAGACCCTCAGCGGGCATATCGCTGCTCGCCGACATTTTCATTTCTTTTTCAAGCTTTGTGATCTGCTGCGCGTACATAAGGACCTCGCGCCCGCGCTCAGTCAGCGTGACAGTGTGGCGCACGCGCTCAAAAAGCGGCGTTCCAAGCTCCTCTTCAAGCTGCTTTATCTGAAACGAAACAGTAGACTGTGAGTAACCCAGTTCAGAAGCCGCGCGCGTAAATCCGCCGAGGTCGGCGACACGCAGAAATGTAGTAAGATTCTTTATATCCATTATCTATTCTCCCTGATATCGGTATTACACCGTATAGACTCGCACAGCTCATAACTATCGAATTATTAGATTAACACTATGCATACTATCAATTTAACAAATACTTGTTTCTACTATATAATCATATTTTGGAAGATGCAATGAAAATATAGTAGATGAGGTTTTATGATGGATCTTATAATCACACTTATAAGCAAAATATGCTATTTCCTGTGGGGCGACTGGATACACATACCGCTGCCCGGCAGCGGCACGCTTGACCTGCCGCTTCTCGTGTTGATATTAGTACCGGCAGGTATATATTTCACGATAAGGACAGGATTTCTGCAGATACGCATGTTTCCCGACATGCTGCGGGCGGTGCTCGAACACGCAGGAGTGAGCAAATACGCCGAAGCTGCAGAAGACGCAGAAGATGTGGAAGACACAGAAGCAGATGATAAAGGAGCGGCCGTCCCGGCCGGAAATACACCGGACACCGCTGAAACAGGAAAAAAGAAAAAACGAAACGGCATATCTGCGCTGCAGGCGCTCGTCGTATCAACAGCGACGCGAGTAGGCATGGGAAACCTCGTAGGCGTAGTAGCGGCAGTGTCAGCAGGAGGTGCAGGCGCTGTATTCTGGATGTGGGTAACAGCCCTTATCGGCTCAGCTACAGCGTTCATAGAAGCAACGCTCGCCCAGCTGCATAAGGAAAAAGACCCGCTGTACGGCGGATATCGCGGAGGCCCGGCGTATTACATACACGACTGGATAAATTCAAAAAGAAAAGGCGCGCCTAAAAAAAGCATCCTCGCGATACTCTTTGCACTGTCAGGCCTCATATGCTGGTGCGGCATAAGCCAGGTAGTCAGCAACTCAGTAACGTCATCGTTTGAAAATGCGTTCAACATACCGCCTATATACACCGTATTGGTGTTAGTCATCCTTGCTGCGATCATAGTTCTCAGAAAGAATGCTACGGTAAAAGTCCTCGACGTGCTCGTACCGATCATGGCAGGCATATACATACTCCTTACACTGTATATGATATTTACGAACATAGGCCAGCTCGGCACAGCGTTCAAAAATATATTTACAGAAGCGTTCGGCCTCAGACAGGCTGCAGCCGGCACGTTCGGAGCCGTACTCATGAACGGAGTAAAACGCGGCCTCTTCTCAAATGAAGCAGGAAGCGGTTCAGCTCCATGCGCCGCAGCTGCAGCAGAAGCGTCACATCCCGCAAAGGTCGGTCTTATGCAGGCATTCGGAGTATTTATAGACACGCTTCTATGCACATGCACGGCACTCATAATGCTCGTAGTTCCTGAAAGCGTTATAGCAGGGCAGGAGGGCATGGGTCTCCTCCAGGCAGCCATGGCATGGCATATGGGCGAAGCAGGCATTATATTTATAGCCGCAGTCCTCTGGCTGTTCAGCTTTACGACGTTCCTCGGCATACTGTTCTATGCGCGCTCAAACGTCGCGTACCTTTTCGGAGATAACTGGGCGTCACAGACTGCCTACAAGGTCGTAGCGCTCGTTATGTTGTTTATAGGAGGCCTCGCAACATACACATTCGTATGGGACCTTGGCGACGTAGGCATCGGACTTATGACGATATTCAACATGATAGCGCTCATCCCGCTTTCAAAGCAGGCCCTCGATTCGCTCAAAGATTTCGAGTCTAAAAAACGTCTGCGCAAATGATTGGATCATAACACAAGCAAGTTTCATAATTTAAATAAAAACCTACTAATGATAACTGCATGCAAACTGTCGAAAGTACCGGCAGCCTGCATGCAGTTATTGCTTTAAGGAAGCGCGCGTCACCGCGCGTCCGCTCGCGCGGCGTACGCGCGCACGCTGCATATATTTTCAGTTGAAAAAATATGCAGCGTATAATAAGATGATATCTATATGCGCCCGCAGCCGAAACACTGCCGGCGCATGAAAATACAAGTATCCATAATATGATTTTGAAAAGGTGAAATAAAATGAACAAGAATAAAAAACGCGGCCTCATGCTCCTGATCGCACTCGTAGTTATAATAGCCGCAGAGATCCTCATAGGGATGCATTTCGTAAACAAATGGACAGCAGAGACTGAAAATGCTACATCCAACAGCAGCGCAGCATCATCAGCGCATGTGTCAGAAATGTTGATCAAGTAAATGACAGATATAGCATCTACATGGCGGTTACCTGCCTCAAAACCTATTGATTTTTAAATACATTATGATAAAATAGCGGTTGCAGTTTACAGTTTGTATCCTGCACTTAAAGCACGAGATAGACCATAAAAAAATACACTTTAAAGAAGCCGGCGGCGACGCCGGTAATTTAATGCGCATCAGCGCAGTAAGGAGCATATTTTATGTTATTTGAAAATATTACCATACTTGATGAAGAACTCGAAGTCCGGCACAACATGTATGTCGGAATAAAAAACGAATTCATCGAATATATCGGTAAGGAAAGACCGTCGGAGGATTACGGTGAAGCGTATGACGGAAAAGGAAAGCTGCTGATGTCAGCGTTCTACAACGCACATGCGCACAGCCCTATGATGATGATGCGCGGCTACGGCGAGAACCTGGCGCTTTCAGACTGGCTCAACAAAAAGATATTCCCGTTCGAAGACAAACTTTACTCAGAAGCGGTGTATTATTCAACTCTCCTCGCTATGGCCGAGTCTCTTCGTTTTGGTATAGTTTCATCAAGCGACATGTACTATTTCTGTGAGGATATGGCAAGAGCAGTGATAGAGAGCGGAGCAAAGGCAAATATTTCGCGAAGCATAACATGCTTTGAAGAAGGATCGATAATCGGCAATGAACGATACAGAGAAGCTGAAGAATTAGTAAAGAACTTCCACGGCGCAGACGATGGCAAGATCCTCGTAGATGCAAGCATCCACGCAGAGTACACTAATACAGAGCAGAGCATACGTGAAACTGCCGACTTTGCAAAGGAGCACGGCATAAACATGCACGTTCACATCTCAGAAACAAAGTCAGAGCACGAAGAGTGCAAGCAGCGTCACGGCGGCAGGACTCCTGTTCAGCTCATGAACGACCTTGGCGCTTTTGACACGAACACTACTGCAGCGCACTGCGTATGGGTAGAAGATGGCGATATGGAGATCCTGGCAGGAAAGGGCGTAACAGTAGCGTCATGCCCTGTAAGCAACCTTAAGCTCGCAAGCGGCATATGCAATGTTCCAAAGCTCCTCAGCAAGGGGATAAACGTAGCGATAGGCACAGACAGCGTAGCCAGCAATAACAGCCTGAACTTCATAGAAGAAATGAAGTTTTTCGCACTCCTCAACAAAGCGGCTCACAGCGATCCTACGCTCATAACTCCAAAGCAGACTATACACGCAGCTACGTACGCCGGAGCGCTCGCTCAGGGCAGACACGACTGCGGCAGACTCAGGGAAGGCAACAGAGCAGACCTCATAGTACTCGACATCGCAGCTCCGCACATGAGACCTGTGCACGACCTTGCGACAAACGTCGTATACTCAGCATCAGGAAGCGACGTGATCCTCACGATGGCTGACGGAAAGGTCCTTTACAGGGACGGCGACTTCCTGACTATAGACATAGAAAAGACTATAGCCGAGACAGAAGCTGCGTGCAAAAATATCCTCTCAAGGCTCTGATCATCTGATTCGGCCGGCGACGGCCGGTATCGGTACATGCAAATTAGAATATCGAAGAAAAATCGGGGAAAATAAAATATGGCAAAGAAAACATTTCTTAAAGGCGCCGTCATACTCGGTGTGGCGGGCATAATAATAAAAGTCCTCGGCGCATTCTTCCGCATCCCGCTCGCAAATATCATAGGCGATACCGGGATGGGATATTACCAGACAGCGTATCCTGTATACGTGCTCCTGCTGACGCTTTCAACAGCAGGCATACCTACAGCGATAGCGCGTCTCGTATCGGAGCGCACAGCCGAAGGCAACCACAGAGAGGCGTACCGTATATTCCGCCTCTCATTCAAACTGCTGTTCATAATAGGCATAGTATGCAGCGCCATACTGTTTTTCGGAGCACCGTACATAGTAGGCATGTACGCGCGCCCTGAAGCTGTATATGCTATGCGAGCCATCGCGCCGGCGCTGTTTTTCGTACCGCTCATGGCATCGTTCCGCGGATACTTCCAGGGTCTTCAGGAGATGACTCCGACAGCGATATCGCAGGTATTTGAACAGCTTTTCAGAGTTATCGGCGGACTTTCGCTCGCACTCATACTCGTTCCGTACGGACTTCATTATGCCGCAGCAGGCGCATCATTTGGTGCTACAGCAGGTGCGATATTCGGCCTTATAGCCATAGTCATAGTTTACATGAAACAGCGTAAAGCCATACAGGCAAACATCGCGGTCTCACCTGCAGACGCAGTCATGGAAGCATCCGGCGATATACTTAAAAAGATAATCATTATCGCGATACCTATCACGATAGGCGCAGCAATAATGCCGATCATGACAAATATAGACCTTATGATAGTAATGCGACGCCTCACGGCGACAGGCTTTACAGGCGAAGAAGCAAACGACCTCTACGGCCAGCTGTCGGGCTTTGCAGCTCCGCTCATAAACTTCCCGCAGGTCATCACGCAGAGCATGGCCATGAGCCTCGTACCTGCCATAGCGGCAGCGCATCAGACAAACGACAGAGAAATGATGAACAAAAACGTAACTCTCGGTCTCAGAACAGCAATGCTCGTAGGACTCCCGTGCGCAGTAGGACTCTTCGTGCTCGCGAAGCCGATCATGCTCCTTCTTTACCCTGCCGAAGCAGAAAGCGCAGCAAGCGCATCAGGATGCCTCGCAGTACTCGCAGTAGGCGTTATCTTCCTTTCGTCAGTGCAGACGCTCACAGGCATGCTCCAGGGCATAGGCAAACAGCTCATCCCTGTTAAAAATCTCTGCATAGGAGCCGTGTTCAAGGTCATAATAACATATACACTCACAGGCATCCCGGCGATAAATGTAAAAGGCGCAGCTGCAGGTACTGTATGCGCATACCTCATAGCGTCTTCACTCAATCTCATGGCAGTCAGAAAGTATACGGGCGTAAAGTTCGACATTACACTGACATACATCAAACCGGGAATATCAGCGTTTGCAATGGGTGCAGCAGTATGGTCCATATACCGCGTCCTTCATGGGGTCCTTGGCAATGCGCTCGCAACAATAGCAGGCGTAGGCACCGGCGTGATAGTGTACGCATTCCTGATCCTCGCCCTCAACGGCATTACAGAAGAAGAAATGCTGACACTTCCAAAAGGCAGGAAATTAGCGGCTCTGGCATCAAAAATAAAAAGACGCTAGACGACGCGCCCGGCGCGTCACCATTCCGCCGGCGTACGGCGGCAAAATACGTATATTATATTGGGGAGCACGAAAAAACGCAATCGCAGACATGCATAAAACCTTTATATTTGAACATTTATTGAGGCTTTTCTATTGACATGGCATCAGAATTGTGTGAAAATGTTGCGTGATATATGAGTGGACAGGTTTTGAACGCTCAAACCCGTGCTCAAAACATAAAATATATACAGGTCACAAGACCGGACAAAACTTAAGGAGGTTATGTCGTGAATAAGGCAGAATTAATCGATGTTGTTGCAAAGAAGATAGACGGTACAAAAAAGGAAGCAGAAGCAGCTGTAAACGCTTTTATCGAAAGCGTTGAGGAAGCTCTCGTTAAGGGCGACAAGGTACAGCTGATAGGCTTCGGTACTTTTGAAACAAGAGAAAGAAAAGCAAGACAGGGCAGAAACCCAAGAAAGCCTGGCGAAACTATTGAGATCCCTGCATCTACAGCGCCTGTATTCAAGGCTGGTAAGGCTCTCAAGGACGCTGTAAACAAGTAATCATCAATACAACATACATTGATATCACAGAGGCTGGGTCTATACCGGCCTCTTTATTTTTATCATCTGCCGGGCAGATGACGTACATGCAGCGTATATTAAAACGAATGACTATCCGGCGCAGCGCCGGCAGGAGGATATAAATGAGAATAGATAAATTTTTAAAGAATTCGCGCCTTATCAAGCGCAGGACGCTTGCAAAGGATGCCTGTGAACAGGAACGCGTATTCATAAACGATAAACCGGCAAAACCGGGCAGCGAAGTAAAACCGGGCGATATCATACTTATACGCTTCGGCAACGGAGAAGTAAAAGCGCGCGTACTTCAGCTCCTTGAGCACGTAACAAAAGAGACATCGCCGACGATGTACGAGATAATAGAATAACTTAAAATACTGCATAACTGATCTGGCAAAAATATTAGCAAAGCAAAACGAAAAAATCTTATTTTGTTGTTTACGCCAATCATACTATGTGGTACACTTGGTCACGTAGAGTAAATAATGCGCGTTGACCTGCTGATATTCAAGGCTTACGGTAAAATTTGCCGTGATGCTTGATATCTGACGGTCTGGAGTGCTTCAGGATGGGATGTTGCCTGATGACGAAAAGCTCGCTGAGCTTACGGTGCGTTATTGCGTCCGCTACTGCATCATTGAGCCTTTTCTCTATGGTGCGGTATACCCGCACCATTTTTGTGTGCCGATTTTATGATGTCTGCAATTACGCAGCATCTGTTTAAGTGAGTACATTTCAGAGAAAGGGATTTTTTTATGCGCTCAAAATCAAATAATTATCTTACTGTTGTTGTATGCGTCGCGCTTCTTATAGCGCTTGACGTTATCCTTACAAGATTCCTGTCTATCCAGACTCAGTTTCTGAGGATAGGTTTCGGATTCCTTCCTATAGCTATAGCCGGTATAGCATACGGACCTGTATGGGGCCTGATATGCGGAGCAGTCGGTGATATCCTCGGCATGCTCATCTATCCGTCTGCCGCGTATTTTCCGGGATTCACTCTGACAGCAGCGCTTACAGGCGCAGTTTTCGGTATCCTGCTTTATAACAATAAAACAAGCCTTGCACGTATAATAATTGCATCAGCGATCGTATGCATATGCCTTAATCTCGGCCTGGACACGCTGTGGCTCCATATGATGTACGGAGACGCCTTCCTTGTGATACTTCCGGGACGCATCATAAAGTGTATGATAAATATTTCGGTCTACGTCATAGTTATAGAAATAATATGGGGCAAAGGTCTTTCGCGCATCCCGCAGCTGCGTTCCACATCAACATATTAAGGCAAAACCTGATACAAAACGAAACCTGTCAGTTCCTCAAAGCATCCGCTTACACGGTTTTCCCGGCTGACAGGCACGATAAAAGCAAACCAGAAAACTGTTTCCGCATATCAGCCATTGCAGAAACAGTTTTTTTTATAAAGTATACTTTATTATAACTATAGAATCATGCAAGCCCTTATATGAAGATGTAAGAAAAAGTCAGCAAAACAGATGTCTGACGAAAATGCTGACTTGCAGGCACAAGAAAAGTCAGCAAAACAGATGTCTGACAAAAATGCTGACTCGCAGGCACAAGAAAAGTCAGCAAAGCAGCTGTCTGACGAAAATGCTGACTCGCAGGCATAAGAAAAGTCAGCAAAACAGATGTCTGACAAAAATGCTGACTTGCAGGCATAAGAAAAGTCAGCAAAACAGATGTCTGACGAAAATGCTGACTTGCAGGCACAAGAAAAGTCAGCAAAACAGATGTCTGACGAAAATGCTGACTCGCAGGCACAAGAAAAGTCAGCAAAGCAGATGTCTGACGAAAATGCTGATTCGCAGGCACAAGAAAAGTCAGCAAAACAGCTGTCTGGCGAAAATGCTGACTCGCAGGCATAAGAAAAGTCAGCAAAGCAGATGTCTGACGAAAATGCTGACTCGCAGGCACAAGAAAAGTCAGCAAAACAGATGTCTGACGAAAATGCTGACTTGATTACAATAACGTATACTTTCTGTAACCATACCATGCTCCGAATTACAAAACATTACGCAAACTGACCCTGTCACTGTCGCGCATAAGGCTTATATGCGCAAGTATACTGGCAGATTCTCCCATGACAAGCGAAGCATCCTCTGATAATATATAACCGCGGCATCGTTTCGCCGAAAGTTCTATATCATGAACACATACCCCTTCCATGTATATCGCATATACCTTACTGTTCATGTTCCACTTTTCAAGAAAATCATCGCATGCCTTAAGAGCACCTTCCCAGTCGCTGCCGGCAGCGCATCCGTATACATCATCCATATGATCAGAAAGCACAGCAGAGGTATTGTCTGTATATACAAGAAACCCTCCCCAGCAGGCCAGCAGTATCAAAACCATTATAAGAGTAGTAACAAGAGCCCTCATTTTATCAAGTCCTTTCATATATTCTGCTTTTAAGAGCGCACAAACGATCCGACATCTGCATCCAGGCAGCACTGCATATCAAGCGGTGCCGGCATCAACTGTTTATAGTACAGCTTTTAGGCGATATAAAATTCCCGGACGTACCTGAAGCATCAGTTTTTACATAAAAATGAAGCTGCCGCTTCTCATCGCAAAAACATAACAGTATGTCAGAAACACTGTTAACGGCATTCAGCTTCATCGAATATTCAAACTGTTCCTTAGTTACACCGGCACCGGTAAAATTATCCTCATATATACTGCCATCAGAAACAAGAATGCACGGCATATTGAGAAAAACGGCAGACATATTCATATCCTCGCGTGTAACAGGACACTTTTCAGGCTTCAGAACAACGCTCAGTTCCCCATTAGTCTCTATACATGCATAAAGAACATCAGAAATAGACGGCGCATCCTTAAGGCGCAGCATCTCCATAAGATCAGTAACAGTTATTTTATTCTTATTGAGCTCCTTAAAATTTATAGCTCCGTTATCTATCAGAAATGCCGGCTTACCGTTTATGATCAGCTTAAACCTCTCACTTTTACTTGAAAAAAACTCCGACAGAGCATATATAAAAAGTATCATCACTATCGCCGCGATGCCGTTAAATATAGAAGAATCAGGCGATTCGATAGGTATAGAGGCTATCTCAGCTATCATAAGCATCATAACGATCTGAAAAGGATCAGTAGAAGAGAGCCCGTTCTTCCCGACAGTACGTATAGAAAAAAGTACGAGTATATAAAGTATCATAGTCCTCAGAAAAGTAGTTATCATAGATCCGCCCCCTCAAATAAAACGTGACCTCCAATACAGCATTAAGCATAAATGAATAAGATCCCAAAACCTGCACGCGCCCGGCGCGCGAACAATGCCGCAGACCAAACGGATAAAGCCGCGGCATCTTTTAAATAACATTACCTGTAAAAAAATATTTATACATAAAATCAAACTGAAACACCGGTAAACACCTCAAAATTAAGGTAAAAACAGCAATAATATGTTTATTAATACCATTCAGAAAGATCATCGTATTAAGATGATGTGAAATAAATATGAAAAAAACAAAAAATTTTATTGACAGATACAGTATGACTTGGTATCATAAAAAAGCTGACGCGCAAAAAATGTCAGCATTCAAATCATTTAATTTAGAAATAAATGATTTGAAAAAATATATTGACAAGCACTTACAGCTGTGTTAATATTAACAAGTTCGCTTCTAAAAGCTGATTGCTTTAAAGAA
>CAKQOE010000042.1 GCA_934255545.1 uncultured Clostridia bacterium
GAGGCTATGAAACATTTGATTCGGAAGAAGGAAGAAGACTGATGGACGAATGGGGAGTGCCGGAAGGATACACATGTCAGGGATTTGTTATATTAGGATATATAGACGGTGAACAGCCGAAAAGTAAACCAAGAAGATCAGGAAGAATTAAAATTATAGAATAAATGGAGAACAGATGGATCTAGCAACATGTCTGAAAAAATGGAACTGGTGGGAGTGCTTGCATTTGCAACAGTTGACAGTGAAGGAACACCTTTTGTCATCCGGCAGGAGCACTGCCTGCATTGTGGAAACTGTTATGAAAACTGCCGGTGAAAGCGGTGATCAGGAAATGAATACCGCGCTCCTGCTCCTTTACGGCGAGGAACAGCGGAAACGGTTCGATAAGCTTTAATTACATAACATGAATATACATAAGTCTGCTGATGAGCGATATTTTAAAATGATGTTAAGATCATATGAAATCGCTCTGACGCAGGCTTTTTTCATGTATAATATTCAGATAACAGCAGGGCCCGGCCCCTGTAAATTAAGCTCAAAAAAATTCAAAAGGCAGCAAAAGGGTATAAGAAAAGTATCAAAAGGAGGATATCAGAAATATGGGAACCATGCTTAAGATAGAACATTACACGAAATCGTTCGCATTTAAAAAAGCAGTAGACGATCTGTCACTCGAAATAAACGCAGGCGAGATATACGGCTTCATAGGCCACAACGGCGCAGGAAAGACTACGACGCTGAAGGCTGTAGCCGGAATACTTCACTTTGACGCAGGCGAGATATATGTTGACGGCATATCAGTAAAAAAGGATCCGCTTGAGTGCAAGCACCGCATAGCGTATATCCCGGATAACCCGGACATATATGATTTTATGACAGGTATACAGTATCTTAATTTTATAGCTGACATTTTCGGCGTAAACGCGTCCGACAGACTCGACCGGATACATCGTTATTCGGCAATGTTTGGTCTGACAGCCGACCTCGCCGAGCCGGTAAGCTCTTACTCTCACGGCATGAAGCAGAAGCTTGCGATAATATCAGCATGGGTCCATACGCCGAGGCTCATACTCATGGATGAACCGTTCGTAGGCCTCGACCCGAAAGCGTCTCACCAGCTGAAGATCATGATGCGCGAGTTCTGCGACAACGGCGGAGCTATATTTTTCTCAACGCACGTGCTTGAGGTAGCAGAAAAGCTGTGCGACAAAGTGGCGATCATAAAAAACGGCAGACTCATAAAAGCCGGGACGATGGAAGAAGTAAAGGGCGATACATCGCTTGAAGAAGTATTTCTTGAACTGGAGGGCTGATAATGTTAAATACGCTGCTAAAAAAACAGATGATGGAAATAAATCAGTCATTTTTCCACAGCAGAAAAACAGGGAAAAAACGCTCACGAACGGCAGTAATGGTATCGATGGCGCTGTTTGCGATACTCATGGTCTTTGTGATAGGAGGCTTATTCCTTGCGATGTCGTGGATGCTGTCACCGCTTATAGGACTTGGCATGTCGTGGATGTATTTCCTTATAATGGCGGCAGCGGCCATAGCCCTGGGACTGTTCGGAAGCGTTTTCAACACGTACTCAAGCCTTTATCAGGCAAAAGACAACGACCTGCTGCTCTCCCTGCCGATACCGGTCAGATACATACTGTTCACCCGTCTGACGGGTGTTTACCTTATGGGTCTTATGTACAGCATGATCGTATTCATACCGGCAATCATAATATACTTGATAAATACAGACATAACACCTGCGGCCGTCGCCGGCCCGATAATATTTGCGCTGCTTTTAAGCGTTTTCGTGTTCGTACTCGCCTGCGCGCTCGGATGGGCCGTAGCAAAAGTATCGTCAAAGCTGCGAAACAAGAGCCTCGTGACGGTAGTGCTGTCGCTGGCCTTCCTTGGCGCGTATTACGTCCTGTATTTCAGAGCAAATGAGCTTATAAAGTCGCTCGTAGCAAATGCTGCATCAATAAGCTCGGCTGTAATGTCGCGCGCCCGCGCGCTGTACTTCATCGGAGACGCAGCAGCAGGAAACATGAAATCGCTTGCAGTCCTGACGGCAGCAACAGCAGCGCTTACAGCGCTCGTGCTTTATGTTATGGCAAAGACATTTTCAGCTGTTGCAACGTCGTCCGGAGGAGCGTCGCGCCGCGTTTACAGAGAAAAAGCCTCAGGCGCAAGAGTAAAGAGCGTACAGGCGGCGCTGCTTCAGAAGGAGTTCAGGCGCTTTGCTGCAAGCTCGACTTATATGCTGAACTGCGCGATGGGTACAGTATTTATGCTTATCGCGGCAGCGGCCTGCATCCTGAAAGGCGGATATGTCATCAACGCTGCAGCGCAGTTCGGCGGCAGCGGTCCCGCGCTTACAGTTATGGCTGCGATGGCTGTCTGCATGATGATGTCTGCAAACAACATATCAGCGCCGTCTATATCGATGGAAGGCTCGAGCCTGTGGATCGTGCGCTCAATGCCTGTGCGTCCTCAGGACATACTGCGCGCAAAGCTTCGCCTTCATATGATAGTTACGGACATACCGGCTGTCATATGCATCGCCTGCCTGTGCATACTTCTCAGGCCGGGCCTGATAACAGCTGTGCTGATGCTTATCGTCGTTCTGGCATTCGGAACGCTCAGCGCGGAGTTCGGTCTGGCTATGAATATAAAAAATCCCAATATGAGCTGGACGAGCGAAACAGCTGCAGTAAAACAGAATTTCAGCGTCGCCGCTGTCATGTTCGGCGGATGGATAGCCATGGCTGTACTTACAGGTCTGTATATCCTGCTGAGCAGTATAATACCGGCGCAACTGTATCTGGCTGTATGCGCAGCGGTCTTCGCAGCAGGCGCATCAGCTCTTTATAAATGGATAATGACAGCAGGTTCAGACGAATTTGAGCGTATTTTCTCTTGACACCTGCCGGGCAGGTGCTATAATAAAAAACATTGTAGATTGGTACTACCAATTTACGGTGTTTTTTTATTTTAGAAAAAGCTGCCGGAGCAATGTCCGGGTGTGACCGTTATGTCAGGCAGCAGCAGGCGCGCCGGGCGCGCGTCTTATACGCATTTATTGAAGTTTGTTAAATCGATCGAAGGAGAATTCTTTTGAAGTATTTACGCCAGTTTTTACTTATCGCAGCGCTTTCGTTTGTCGGGGAGCTGCTGCATTACATTATTCCGCTACCTGTGCCGGCAAGCATATACGGCATGGTGCTGCTTTTCATAGGGCTCATGACGGGTTGGATCCGCATAGATTCAGTCCGCGAGGTCGGAAAGTTCCTTATAGAGATAATGCCTGTCATGTTTATACCGGCAGGCGTAGGCCTTATGGCCTCATGGGGCGTGCTGTCACCGATACTCGTACCGGCAGCTGTGATAACCGTAGTAACGATCATGACGGTAATGATCGCTACGGGCTGGTCATCGCAGATAGTTATAAGAAGAGACAGAAAGAAAGCGAAAGCTGAAGCGGAGGTGAAAAGATAAAATGAACGGTTTTTTCCAGGAATCGCTGTTTGCGGGAGTGACGCTCAGTTTGATAGCGTATTTTGCGGGAACGGTGTTAAAAAAGAAATTTAAGCTGGGAATATTCAATCCGCTGCTTATATCTATAGCGTTTACGATAATCGTGCTCGTCTGCGCGGGCGTAGATTACGATACATATAATGCAGGCGCAAAGTACCTTAGCTGGTTCCTTACACCGGCGACGGTGTGCCTCGCTATACCGCTTTACGAGCAGTGGAGCCTGCTTAAGGCAAATTACAAGGCTGTCATACTCGGCATCACATCAGGAGTCGTAACGAGCCTTCTGACGGTATTCGTACTGTCAAAGCTCATGGGACTCGACCACCGGGAGTATGTAACGATGCTTCCTAAGTCTATAACTACAGCTATCGGCATGGGCGTTTCTGAGGAGCTCGGAGGATACGTGACTATAACAGTTGCGGTCATAGTGCTTACGGGCGTGCTCGGAAACATCATGGGCGAAGCTATATGCAAGATATTCAGGATAACAGAGCCGATGTCAAAGGGACTGGCTTTCGGTTCTGCAGCGCATGCTATAGGTACGGCTAAGGCCATAGAGCTCGGCGAAGTGGAGGGTGCGATGAGCAGCCTTGCCATAGCAGTGGCCGGGATCATGACAGTAGTCCTGTCATCTGTTTTCGCAGGCTTTATGTAGTATATTATATATTTGATGTAGTATTTATTTGATAAGGAGGCAGAATATGATAATCACAGTTGCAAGACAGTGCGGCTGCGAGGGCGACCAGATAGGAAAGGCTCTCGCAGAAAAGTACGGTATCCCTTATTACGATAAAGCAGCCATAAAAGACATGGCAAAGCAGAAGGGGCTTTATGAGAAGTACCCCGGCTTTTACGGTGAAGTACCGGCAGATACGCTGCTTTATACTATCTCAAAGACTGAAGATCCGGGAAGCTCATACAAAGTGCCTGAAAAAGCGCTGTCCGGCATAGTGGGGGATGATGATTTCGTACTTCTCGGAAGATGCGGAAATTACGCGTTCCGCGGCCATGAAAACCTTGTTTCGATATTTCTGAAGGGCGACATAAAAAAACGCGAGGAAAATGCCGCAGCAGAGTACCATGTTCCTGCGAGAAAGTCACATAATCTCGTAAAGGAGATGGATCAGAGAAGAAGAACGTATCATAAATATTACACAAATGAAGTATGGGGGATGGCTGACAACTACGACCTGTGCATAGATGTGACAGAGCTTGGCGTTCAGGGCGCAGTCGAAATGGTCAGCACTTATATCGACCTGCTCGATGCGCAGCGGTAAGACCGCTGATACGGAAAATTACAATTAAGGATCATAAATATTTATTGTGTGTCGAAAATTGGGAGCAGGGGCAGCGGAAATGCGTGCGTACATGCTCAAAGTCTGCTAAAATACTGGTATCAGGGCACTTTGCTGGATACATTTTACAAAGAACGCCCGAGTGACAGATATAACTGAGAAGATAGAGGTGAGTATGCGCGGAAATATGTCGCTTGAATACGAGAAAGCCATAAACTACATTTACGGGCTGATGAAAGACGGAACTCTCAGAGAAGGCAGCCGTCTGCCGGCTGAACGGACTATATCGGAGGAAGTCGGTATAGGCAGAAATTCCACAAGAGAGGCGCTGAGCATCCTGCAGGGTATGGGACTCATAGAAAGCGTGCGCGGCTCCGGAAATTACGTTACAAGAAAAGCGGGTCAGTCTATAAAACAGACTATAAAAATGATGCTGGCTCTCGGAAGCATATCTGAAGAGGATGTGTGCGTTTTCCGGCGCGAGATGGAAAAATCAGTATGCTCGCTTCTCATTAGAAAAACACTGCCTCAGGCATCTAAACAGGAGATGGAGTACCTGCTGCACAAGATGAAGCACCTGCGCGGAAAGCGCCTGGCTGACGCGGATAAAGCGTTCCACGACCTGCTCATACAGGCAACGGAAAACGACCTGTGGATCATCATAATGGAAGCAGTTACGGATATCTACAGAGAGATGATGGACCGCGTCATAAGAAACGCCGATGAAGAAGCCCAGAACAGGCTCAGGCAGTGCCACGAGGATATATTCTCAGGCCTTACGGAGAAAAACTCTGAAAAGATGTTGCACGCGATAGAACAGCACTACGACATGACAGAAGAGCTGCTCAGCGTGTAGCTGAACGGTATGACCGGCGCGGTGCGCATGACAGGCAGCAGCGCGCAGCAGACACAGGAGACACACTATGAAAGATAAAGGAAGTGACCTTAAGAAAAAACTCCTGGAAAGCCTTCCGGACGAAATGGATGACGAGCTTTTCAGGCAGCTGCAGAGCGAGATAAGCAAGACTGTAAATGAATACGATGACAGCGGCGCAGACCGCGTACATGAAAATGAAGATTCAAATGCAATAAATGGCAACGACAGTGCCGGCGTCACCGCCGGAGCAGGAAGCAAAGAGCCTGACGGCATTTTTGACGATCCGGACGGATCGGAATTCAGCTACGACCGTATAATGTCAGAAATGGCAGATGTAGAGATGCCGCCTGAACTGGAAGAGCGCCTCAGGAGGATAAATGAAGACTACCTAGCAGCATGCGAAGCAAAGGCTGAGCTTGAAAACAGAAAACAGAAGCGCGCCCGCCGCATGAAACGCATACGCTCCGCAGCCGCCGTAATAGCCGTTTTTGCAGTCATATCAGGCGGCATGATATGGAAAGCCCCACAGGCCGAAGCCTTCAGACTCAAGCTTTACGATACGATATTTTCACCGACCCGCGAAGACGTCGGCGTAGAATTCGTCGACACAGTCTACAACAACATGCCCGTTATAGAAGACGAAACGCTGAAAGCTAAAGCCAATGAGATAATCGAGCGTGACGGGTTTATACTTTATCCCAGTGTTTTGCCGGATGGGTATGAGGTTGAAAGTGTTGAAGCGGGTAATTATAACAAGATAGTATTTAAAAATTTTAATACTAATATTAAAATTGCTATGATGTACTACCCAAATCTAGGAATGGAATTATATAATGATTCCGATAATAGTGATAATATTGAAATGTTTGTAAATGGTCAATCTGCAGTATTTAGAGGAAGTGAGGGTAAAAATGAGCTTTATTGGGAATATGATAAATTTGAAATACAGTTGATTTCTTTTGATATGTCTATTACTGCAACAAATTTAGTCGATGTAGCTAATGGAGTAAAAAAATATAATAATATTTTTTAAATTATGTCACAAAAAGCACCTTTATTTTTGTTTATATATTGAGAGGTGAGCAAGGAGGTGTTTTTTGAAATATATTAGAGTTTTATTGATGGCAATTTCTATCATAATGATATTTACATCAATATTAAGTGTTGCAGCTGAATCTAAGATCGATGAAAGGATAGATTCAGAATTATTATCGCCAAGATATGCAATTCCTATGTCAATTGCTATTGCATTTGGATTTAATAATTCATCTGATCCATATATGTCAGCATCAGTAGTTAATATCTCTGCTGAAAACGATGATGTTGATTATTTTATATTAAGAGTAGTTTTAGAAAAATATTCAAGCTCAGGGTATAAGGTAATTAAAACATGGAGGGATGTAAAAGCAACTATGGATAGTTGTGGAATTGCATCATTTGAAAGAAACTATAAATTAAGTGAACATGGTTCTTATCGTATAAGAGTATCTGGTGAAGGATATAAAGGTTCTAAATGTGTAGTTACTTTTTCGAATAAAACAAGTAAAGTTATGAGTTGCTAATATTAAAAGCAACAAAATACTGATTGAGCGATTTTTAATAAAAGAATTTATAAAGTAGCCTCTCACTTATATTAGAATAGCTTAAAATCGGGAACCCCATACATAAAACACGCAAACGCATGACGTGTATATGTATGGATCGTAAAGCGCGCAGCGTCATACATAATGATGGCAAAGCGGCATAAAATTTCATGTAACAAACTGAAAATTACAACGGTCTCCGAGATCCCGTCAAAAGATCTCCATAATAAATCTCAAAATCTCAAACAAAAAAGGAACCGGCAGTGTGTCAGGTTCCTTTTTTATTTGTAGCTAACGTAAAAAATACTTGACTATATCAAAAAAAAGTATTATTTTATTATGTATCAACTTATGTGACAAGACACATAAAAAGACACTGATACGTAAAAACAGGGAGAAGTATTATGAAAGAATTTCTGAAGAGAAAAAACATCATTTTTTCAGCAAAACGCTACGGCATAGACGCGCTTGGAGCTATGGCGCAGGGACTTTTTGCATCGCTGCTTATAGGTACTATCATAGGAACCATAGGCGAGCAGGCAGGTATCGAGATGCTTGTCACAGTCGGCGGCTATGCAAAAGCAGCTACAGGCGCAGCTATGGCGATATCTATAGGCTATGCTCTGCAGGCTCCTCAGCTTGTACTGTTTTCTCTGGCGGCAGTAGGCCAGGCAGCAAACGAGCTTGGCGGCGCCGGAGGCCCGCTTGCAGTTTTTGTCGTTACGATATTTGCAGCAGAGTTCGGTAAGCTCGTATCAAAAGAAACAAAGCTGGACATAATAGTTACACCGTTCGTTACCATATGCGTCGGAGTGCTCCTGAGTGCATGGTGGGCGCCGTCCATCGGCGCAGCGGCAAGCTCCGTAGGCGGAGCGATAATGTGGGCAACTGAGCTTCAGCCGTTATTTATGGGAATAATAGTTTCCGTACTCGTAGGAGTAGCGCTCACGCTCCCTATAAGCAGCGCAGCCATATGCGCAGCGCTCGGACTTACAGGCCTTGCAGGCGGAGCCGCAGTAGCAGGCTGCTGCGCGCAGATGATAGGATTCGCAGTTATGAGCTTCAGAGAAAACGGCATAGGCGGACTCTTTGCACAGGGCATAGGAACATCGATGCTTCAGATAGGAAATATAGTAAAAAATCCGCGTATCTGGATACCGCCGACATTGGCATCAGCAGTTACAGGTCCGCTGGCAACATGCATTTTCCACATGCAGATGAACGGTGCAGCTGTTGCTTCAGGCATGGGAACGTGCGGTCTTGTAGGCCAGATCGGCGTTTACACAGGCTGGCTGAATGATATCGCAGCCGGCAGCAAAGCTGCGGTTACACCGATGGACTGGGCAGGCCTGCTCCTTATATGCTTCGTGCTCCCGGCTGTGCTCACGGTGATATTTGCAGCTCCGCTCAGAAAGTGCGGCTGGATAAAGGAAAACGACCTTAAGCTCGAGCTGTGATAGAAGTTTCAACATATACATATACATAAAAAAGGCGCCGGACGCCGCGGGCATACTGCCTGCGGCACCGGCGCCATACTGTTTTATCAATGGTCGGGCGGTGACGCCCGGTTGTCGTAGCGAATAATATTTTTTTGTGTTAGAATATTCGGTAACAATTAAAAACGGTATTGAATCCGTTTTTCCTGAAAGATTACAGGAGATAAAGAGAAATATGGATGGAAAAGAACGCAGGATACAGATCCTGGAAAAAATAAAAGAAAGCAGCAAGCCTGTTTCAGCATCTAAGCTCGCTGCGTTATACGGAGTCAGCCGCCAGGTAGTCGTACAGGACATAGCGCTTATCAGAGCGGCCGGGCACGAGATAATATCAACGAATCGCGGATATATACTGAACGAGCCCTCCGGGCTCAGCCGCATATTTAAAGTCAGCCACACTGAGGAACAGATGGAGGATGAGCTGACGGCTATAGTTGATCTTGGCGGCAAAATAAAAGATGTAGTAGTAAATCACCGTGTTTACGGGCGCATGGAAGCGGCGCTGAATATCAGCTCAAGACGGAATATAACTGAATTTATGAATGATATAAAAGCAGGAAAATCAAGCCCGCTTATGAAAGTGACTTCAAATTACCATTATCATACAGTAGAAGCCGATAGTCGCGAAACACTTGACCTTATAGAGTCAGCGCTGAGGGAAAAAGGCTATCTTGTAGACCGTAAGGAGATGGAAGACTGATGAAAACAGATGTAAGGACCCTTTACAGAAGGAGCAGCGATCACGATCTCGCGGAAAACTTCCGCGAAGTAGAGCTGTCAGGCTGGGTGCGTACAAACAGAACGTCAAAGGCTTTTGGATTTATAGAACTGAATGACGGAACATTTTTCAGATCCGTACAGATAGTTTATGAGGAGGCATTCCTTGAAAATTTTGCAGAAGTGTCAAAGCTGACGCTCTCATCAGCGATAACAGTAAAAGGCGAGCTGGAACTGACGCCCGAAGGAAAGCAGCCGTTTGAGATAAAAGCGAGGGAGATCATCCTTGAGGCAGCGTCCGATCCTGATTATCCGCTGCAGAAAAAACGCCACAGCATGGAGTTCCTCCGTGAGATCGCCCATCTCAGACCTCGCAGCAACACATTTTCAGCAGTATTCAGGGTACGTTCGCTTGCAGCATATGCGATCCATAGTTTTTTTCAGGAACGCGGATTTGTTTACGTGCACACGCCTGTAATTACAGGAAGCGACGCCGAGGGCGCCGGCGAAATGTTTCATGTAACATCTCTTGATCTGGCTGACATCCCGACTGCCGCCGGCGGCAGCGAGGTAGATTACAGCAGGGATTTTTTCGGAAAGCCTGCCTCATTGACAGTGAGCGGTCAGCTGGAGGCCGAGGTCTACGCGCTTGCATTCAGAAATGTTTATACATTCGGACCGACGTTCCGCGCTGAAAATTCAAATACGGCGCGCCACGCGTCAGAGTTCTGGATGATAGAGCCTGAGATAGCGTTCGCCGACCTGAACGATGATATGCAGCTCGCAGAAGACATGGTAAAGTACGTTATTTCGTATGTGCTTGAAAATGCTCCGGAAGAAATGGAATTTTTTGACTCGTTCGTATCAAAAGGCGTACTGGAAAGAATGCGGAGCATAGTAGCTGCCGACTTCGGCAGGATAACATACACAGAAGCCATCGAGCTCCTTAAAAAAGCAGATAAAAAGTTTGAGTATCCTGTTGAGTGGGGCATAGATCTTCAGACGGAGCACGAGCGGTATCTTACGGACGAGGTATTCAGAAAGCCTGTGTTCGTAACTGATTATCCAAAAGACATAAAGGCATTTTATATGCGTATGAACGATGACGGAAAAACAGTGGCCGCAGCAGATCTGCTCGCTCCCGGCATAGGTGAGATAATAGGCGGCAGCCAGAGAGAAGAACGTCTTGACGTGCTCCGCACGCGCATGAAAGAGCTTGATATGGATGAGAGCGGATATGAGTGGTATCTTGACCTCAGAAAGTACGGAGGAGCGAAACACGCAGGATTCGGCCTGGGATTTGAGCGCATCATCATGTATATGACAGGCATGTCCAATATCCGTGATGTTATTCCGTTCCCTCGCACGCCTAAATCACTTGAATTTTAAAATATAATAAAAATATAATATATGAAAGGGATCGTATGAAAAAAGTAAACACAGTCATGTTCGATTTCGATGGCACGATAATGGACACGAACGATATAATATTAAATTCGTGGAACTACACATTTAACGTGCTCCGCGGCCATGATGCAGACAGAGAGCTTATGCTCGAGCATTTCGGCGAGCCGCTGGAACTGTCGATGAAGAAATTTTTCGGAGCGGAAGGCGATACGGTAAAAGAATATATCGATATTTACAGAAGCTACCAGACAGATAATTTCGTAAACGACATAAAGCTGTTCCCGGGAGTGCCGGAAATGCTGGAATCATTAAAAAATGCAGGATATACACTTGCGCTCGTCACCTCGCGACTGAAGCATACAACGATGCAGGGCGTAGAAAAGTTTGGTCTGGAAAGATATTTTGACGTAGTAATAACAGCAAATGACTGCACAAAGCACAAACCCGATCCGCAGCCGATAAACATAACGCTCGAAAAGCTCGGTAAAAAAGCTGAGGAAGCAGTAATGGTAGGCGATACCGTAATGGATCTCGGCTGCGCAAAAAACGCAGGCGTCATATCTGTGCTTGTAGGCTGGAGCATGGCGCTTCCACCGGAAAAAGTTACAAAAAACGATGCTCCCGATTACATACTGAGGAACGCAGCCGATATGCTTCCATTTCTTGAAGAACTAAATAAATAATTATTTTTAAAATTTTATGTATATTCAATAAGACTCATACAATGCGCGGTGACGCGCGGGATCTGTATGGGTCTTATTTATTGATCATCAATATTGTTTATATCTTCAAGTATTGTTCTTTTCAGCTGCTTGGCTGCGGCGTTCAACGGATGATGGCTGTCGTATACCATGCAGATATTTCTTTCAGGAATATTCTGACGCAGCGGGATCCTGACTATTTCGCGGCTGCACAGGGCGTCAGCGGCCATGGCTTCCGGGATGAAGGCCATTCCAAGCTCGCATTTTACGAGAGGGAGGATCTGATCGGTAGTAGCAGCTTCTGTGTCAGGGTCGAGCTCTATACCGTGCGAGAGAAAAAGCTGTTTGTAAAATTCGAATGTTGTTGTTTCACGTCCGAGGCATATAAAAGAATAATCCTGCAGCTCTTCTATAGAAAGCTCCTGGCTTCCGAGGGCTGTGAATGTTCTGCCGCCTACAAGGATCTCGCGAAAAGATCGAAGTACAGTCATTTTCAACGGCATGTGAACATCTGCTGGAGTTGAGACTACAGCGAAATCTACCTGACCGCTTTTTACAGATTCTATCGCCTGCGGAGTTGAATAGTTAAAGATCTTTAATTTTATTCCCGGGTAAGTCATCCTGAATGAGCGGAGCTTATCAAGCAGGAATATGTTTAACGCTGTTTCACTTGCGCCTATAGAGACTACGCCGCGCGAAAGACCGGAGCTTTCGGAGAGCTCCTCTTCGGCTGCGAATATCTGCGCCATTGCGGATGATATGCGCTTGTTCAGCTTTTCGCCTTCAGGTGTAAGGCGGACTCCGCGGTTCGTTCTGATGAACAGCGTAGTGTTCGTCTGCTGTTCAAGTGAGTTCATCGCTCTTGTTATGTTAGGTTGGCTGTTGCCGAGAGCCTGTGCAGCTTTTGTGAAGTTGTGATATTTAGCTACATAGTAAAAGATCTTATAGTATTCAAAATTTACGTCCATTGTCGCCCTCTCTATATCAAATACTTATTGCAGATATATCAATTATAGTTTTTACTTATTTTAATATCAATAGTATAATCTGACCGAAATGAGAAATTAAAAGAAAGGTCAGGTATGTAAAATGGAAGAAAAAACTATATTTTCCAGGGAAGAAAACACAGAAGCTCTGTTTCAGAAGATCCTGAGTGATCCGTGGTCTTGCGAAAGACTGCAGGATACATTCTCAGATCATCTATCCGATGAAGATATAAAAGACCCGCTGTCTCCTGAAAAATTTGCGGAGATGCTGTTAAGCTCATACAATAACAGAGATCTGTCTGCGCTGCTTATGGGAATATGCCGGAGCACTGTGTTTGATCTTATGAGAAATTCATCTATAATACCTTACCGGCTTAATGCTGACGGAAAAGAAAATCCGCTTATCATGACTGATGAAAGCGGAATACTTTTGCCGGAGCACAAAAAAATGGTTTCTGATAAAAAATACAAACATTTTCTGGAAGTGTACAACGATATTAATGAAACAGGCGCCGCGGATGATATATATTTTGCGAGAGCCTATCGTTATAAGCATTCTTACAGAGAAAACGGTACGGATGTTAAGCAGGACGTAGTGGACAGAGCATATGGCGCGCTTTTAGTTCGCCCGTTCAGTGACACGCTGGAATCTAAAAAAAGTGAGGCTCAGGCATATGCTGACATCTGGGATGTTATGAGCAGCCTTGAAAAAAGCATACCGGGAGCATTCGTATTTTACGGTCAGGGAGCACTTATAAAGGATGGCAAAAGATATGATGAAATGGCAGTGCTTATACCGGATCATATTTTTTCAAAAAATTTGAAACGTACTGTTAAGAAAGCGAAGGCGATTCTTTATGGCAGGGAATAACATCAAAAGCAACGTGTCACAGTCGCATTTTGAGATGATAGATAAAAATCATATGGACATACCGTGGCACGATTATACGCAAAATAATAAGAAAATACCTGTAACGGAAGCGACACTGGTAGAAAAAGCTTCTGTTATAGGGCGCACCGGATTGATGATGCTGTCATGCGGTACAGGAGCATGGAGAGTCAGGATGTCTATGAACAGGCTTTCAAGAGAGCTGGGTGTTACATGCACCGTAGATATAGGTCTGATGTCTATCGTATTTAACTGTTTTGACGGAGGAGAATGTGTTTCGCAGTCATTAAATCTGGCAAATACTGGTGTAAATACATCAAAGCTGTACAGACTTGAGCAATTTGTAGATAATTTCACGCAGGAGAAAGACCATATGACAGGAGAAGACATACATCAGCATCTTGATGAGATACAGTCGCTTCACGGTATGTATTCACCATTAAAGCTCGGACTGGCGGCAGCGCTGGCGTGCTGTGGATTTACATTTTTGCTTGGCGGAGGCCCGGTAGAGATGATACTTGCGTTTATAGCAGCAGGCGTCGGAAATACTCTCAGAATGAAATTGATAAGCAGGCATTTTACGCTGTTCCTTAATGTAGCTGCATCCGTTTCTGCGGCATGCCTTGTCTACGCAGCTTGTCTGTATATGTCTGAGGGAATATTTGGTATAGAACCGGTACATGAGGCAGGATATATTTGCGCGATGCTTTTTATAATACCCGGATTTCCTTTTATTACCAGCGGAATCGATATGGCGAAGCTCGATCTGCGCTCGGGGATCGAGAGACTTGCATATTCAATTATCATTATTTTGGTAGCAACTATGTTTGCGTGGATAATGGCGATGGCTCTTCATTTAAAACCTGTAGAATTTGTAGAGCTGGACCTGAGCGGTATGCTACTGCTCATATTCAGACTGATAACAAGCTTTTGCGGAGTATTCGGATTCTCGATGATGTTTAACAGCTCTGTTCCTATGGCAGCTACGGCGGCGCTTATAGGAAGTGTAGCTAATACGCTCAGGCTTGAACTGATAGATATTACAGGCATGCCGCCGGCGGCTGCAGCGTTTGCAGGCGCTCTTACCGCAGGTGTATTGGCATCACTTATAAAGCGGACGAACGGCTATCCGAGGATATCGGTAACAGTTCCTTCGATAGTTATTATGGTTCCCGGACTTTACCTTTACAGAGCGATATATAATTTCGGAATAATGTCACTGACTGATGCCGTTTCATGGTTCTCGGCAGCGCTGCTTATCATAATAGCTTTGCCGCTTGGCCTCATATTTGCAAGGATACTTACGGACAAGACATTCAGATACTGCACATGATCAGGAAATAAGGTTAAAACATAAATATATGAACGGATTTAGCTGCGTGTATCGCAGAAAGGAGAAAATAAAATGCTTACAGCGGTGACAGGGATAAACTGGGGAGACGAAGGCAAAGGCAGAGTCATAGATATGCTGGCAGAAAAGGCAGATATAATTGTCAGATACCAGGGAGGTAATAACGCAGGACATACAGTAGTTTCAGAACAGGGAAAATTCGTTCTGAATCTCCTTCCGTCAGGAATACTCCACCCGGAAGCAGTCTGCATACTTGGTGACGGAATGGTCGTAGATCCTGAACATCTCAGCAGAGAAATAGCTCAGATAAGAGAAAAAGGAATAGAAGTAACACCGAAAAACCTGAAAATATCAAAAAGAGCGACGATATCAATGCCATGGCATCGCATACAGGATGAGCTTGAGGAAAGCAGGCTGGAAAAGACAGGCTCAGCATTCGGATCGACGCGCAGAGGCATAGCGTACGCATACAGCGACAAATACAGAAAGAAGACATTAAGGATGGGCGACCTTCTTCACTTAAATGAAGAAAATACACACTCAAGATTAAAGATGATGCTTGAAGCAAAAAATCTGGAGCTGGCAGGCTGCTATCATCAGGAGCCTATGTCATATCCTGCGCTGTTGTCATGGTGCGAGGAGCAGGCAGAAAAATTCAGAGAATATATCACAGACACAGGGAGCTTACTGGAAAAAGCGCTTGAAAACGGAAAAAATGTTTTACTGGAAGCGCAGCTGGGCGCTATGAGAGATATAGATTACGGAATATTCCCGTATACATCAAGCTCATCGACGATATCAGCTTACGGTCCTATAGGCGCAGGTATTCCGGACAAAACTCTGGATCATGTAGCAGGCGTACTCAAAGCATATTCAACATGCGTAGGCGCAGGACCATTCACTGCAGAAAAGGCCATGCCGGAAGAATGGCAGGAGAAGCTCAGAAAAGCAGGCAATGAATATGGAGCAGCTACCGGCCGTCCCCGCCGCGTAGGACCGTTCGACGCAGTAGCAAGCAGATACGGTCTTAAATGCCAGAATGCAGATAAGATCGCGCTTACAAAGCTCGATGTGCTGAGCGGCATGGATGAGATACCTGTCATAACCGCCTATACAAAAGATGGAAATGACATAACAGAATTCGATCCGTCAGAGGATCTTGAAGCATTTTCACCTGTTGTAGAGATGCTGCCGGGATGGAATGCAGACATATCAGGATGCAGAAAATATGATGAACTCCCGGAAAACGCAAAAGCATATGTAGAAAGACTGGAAGAACTTATAGGCTGTAAAATACATCTTATATCAGTAGGTGCAGAAAGAAATCAGTTTATAATAAAAGAAAATTGGCTGTAATAAATTAACACAATAGCAAATACCCATCATTTTGTATAAACTCTCAAAGAAAAACTCATCTAAATGGAAATATTATACACTTAGATGAGTTTTTCATTTTATTACGCAGTTTGCAAAATAAATACTTCCGGTGATCAGTAAAAACTGGATCCCGTGACTATCGATCTCTCAGTATAGAAGCTACAGCCCCTTTATATTCAGTAAGGCTCTGAGCCTTTTTTATAGTCTTGAGCTCCTTTTTAGCATCGGGAAAGCTCTGTCCGACATAAAACCAAAGCTCTTTCATTTTAAAGAGTACATTTTTATCGCCGTCAATTACCTCACGATATCCATCGATCAAAGCAGCATGAAATTTCCTGAAACGTTCGCGATCACTGACAGGAAGATATTCGCCTTCAACAGCAATATGATCGGGAGCATGAAATATATATGTTATGTTTTCTGATACAGGAGCGACAGTTCCAAAGATCTCACTGTCATTGACTGCAGACGCACCGACAGATCTTTTATTGACATGCTCATCACAAAGCCTGCGGACTATACCGCCTAACTCAGGATTTTTAAGTATCCCGCGTCCCAGCATAACGGAGCACGTATCCGGAAATGCTCCCAGAAATCTCTCGAATCCTTCACCTGTAAATATATCACCATTGTAGCATACAGGAATGCTCCCATAATGATCAGCCTGCCACGAGGACGCGCCCGGCGCGTCAGCAAACCAGCACGGTCTTACAGGCCTTTTATAAAGATCCTTCTGCACGCGAGGATGGATAATAAGTTCATGTACAGGAAACTTACTGTATATCTCACGTATAAGCGGCCACTCCTCGGGAGCATCCATCCCAAGACGCGTTTTTATTGAAACTTTAAGTGTGCATTTCTCATATATTTCGGTCAGAAACGATTCAAGCATCGGCAGGTCAGAAAGCATACCGGCTCCGCGTTTTTTCTTTATCACAGTGCCGGACGGACATCCGAGATTAATATTAACTTCCTGATATCCCATCTGCCCCAGCTTATCAGCGATACTCAGAAAATCAGACGCCCTGTTCGTAAGTATCTGAGGCACAGTATACATTCCCGTATTGTGCTCCGGGAGCACGTCCTCAAGCTCTCTGTGACTCAGCCCCAGATGTGACACAAACGGCGTAAAATATTTATCCATTGGCTCATAATATTTATGGTACGCATTCCGAAATACATACCCTGTAAGCCCCTCCATAGGAGCGAGATAAAGCTTCATTATAATAGACCTCCATGATTGGAATAATATACATATCCCTGCTAACAGTACTCCGACAGGCATTTTACAGATATACAGCAAATAATAAATAAATAAAACAAAGCATACCTGCGCCGGCGCAGGCATTGATTATAACATAAAAAACGGGACCGGCATAATGCCCGATCCCGAAAAAATGAATTAGATACCGGCGGCAATCAAGCCGCCGCGATTCCCGTTTGTAAGCTGACACCTTGCGGTGCCGTTGAAAAAATACTTATCGGAAATTATTCTATTGCGATATACTTAGTTTCAGGAACTTCCTTAGGAGCTTCCTTAGGGAATGACAGGTGAAGAGCACCGTCTTTATAAGCAGCCTTTACATCATTTTCAGTAACGTGGTCGCCTACATAAAAGCTTCTGCTGCAGCTGCCGTAATTTCTCTCACGGACAATGTAGCCGCCCTTTTCTTCTTCATTCTCCTCTTTTTCTTCATTCTGCTCTGCTGTAACTGTCAGATAACCGTCTTTCAGCTCGATCTTGATATTGTCCTTATCAAAACCAGGCAGATCCATAGTCATCAGGTACAGACCGTCTTTTTCTTTGATATCAGTCTTCATAGCAGGTGCAGTCTGTGCGCTTCTGAAGAACGGAGTATCAAACATACTGTTCATATCGTCAAATAAACTCATGCCAAAATTATTAGTTCTAGGTAACATAGATAACATATAAAAAACCTCCTCTTAAGCCTTGCCCGTATCTCTGATACGGCGCGCAAGTCTAATACAGAAACTGCGCAGCTTTAGCTGCAGTGCAGTTTTTCAGTTAAAGTCTGCCGGTCTTTTGACCCGATGCAGATCCACTTTAATGGCCTCGGCCCTGCAATGGCTGGAAGTCATATTCACTCCGGTTCCTGACGGATCCGGATAAAATTAACAATGTTTTTAAAATTTTGTTTTAAGCTCTTTTCGAATATTTCTTTTAACTCTTTTAAGCTCTCCCGTAAGCCTCATCCTTGCTTACACCTTATATATACCTCGCGGTTAGCACTCTAAACACCAGAGTGCTAAAAAATTAAAAATATTCGAGAATATCATATGAAATTTGCAATTGCAATGCGCGCAGCAAATAAAAAAATTAAATAAAGTGCGTTTTTAAATGAAGATGCAGCCCAGGATCGGATATAATATATAAATAAAGTACATTATTGGCAGCATCATAACTAAAAAGGAGCAAAGCAAATGTCCGCAGCGAATACAGAAAAAAACAGGAGCATGTCTCTCGACATGATAAAAAGCCATAAACCTGAAGTGATCGGCATAAATGATTGTCTTCAGGCAGCAGTATGTATTCCGATCATAGAGGAAACGAGCGGCCCTGCGATCCTTTTTGAAAAACGTTCTTCTGCAATACCGCATCAGCCGGGTGACATATGCTTTCCGGGAGGCGTGATAGAGGCAGGCGAGACGCCTGTGGAAGCAGCTTTGCGAGAAACATCAGAAGAACTTCTGATACCATGCGAAAATATAACGATACTTGGCGCATCAGACTACATTCATATGGAACATTTAGCGGTATACCCGTTTGCAGCCGAATTAAAAGAATATATAGGAACATTCAGCATAGATGAAGTTGCAGAAATATTCACGATACCGCTGTCATGGCTCTGTAAAAACGGACCTGAGTCATATACAGTAGAAAGCATTATATCACCGCCATCGGATTTTCCGTATGAGCGAATAGTGGGCGGTCGTAATTACAAATGGCGCAATCGCAGCGAAAAAGTATATTTCTATCAATATGGCGACTACACAATATGGGGTCTGACCGCAAAGATACTGAAGAGCTTTATCGAATTATGCTGCAATAAATAAACAGCTTTAAATGACGTGCCTCACGGCACGCATATGTGAAAACATATATGATGTGATCACATAAATAATGAAACAAAGAAAATAATAAAATAAATTTCAGAAAAACTGTTGACAGTTTTATATTTCGATAGTATAATCAATACTCGATTCGCTCGTAAAAAACAATGACACTTTGCAGTGTGCAAATGCTATTTACAGCGTGGGATTTTGATACATTATAATATGCTGGCGTGGCTCAACGGTAGAGCAGCTGATTTGTAATCAGCAGGTTGGGAGTTCGATTCTCTTCGCCAGCTCCATTATGATGACCCATTAGCTCAGGTGGTAGAGCACTTGACTTTTAATCAAGGTGTCCGGAGTTCGAATCTCCGATGGGTCACCATCTTACAATTATATATGGAGAGGTATCGAAGTGGTCATAACGAGGCGGTCTTGAAAACCGTTTGGGTGCAAGCCCACGTGGGTTCGAATCCCACCCTCTCCGCCATTTATTTTAAAGATTACTTCTAAAAATAAATGAAAAAACATATTGACAAGCAGCTGTAGCTGTGTTAATATTAATAAGTTCGCTTCTGAAAGCTGATTGCTTTAAAGAAAAGAACTTAAGAAAAATAAAAAATAGGTATTGACATAACTTATCGGTTATGCTAATATATAAAAGTTCGCTGCTGAAAACGCATCGGACAGCACATTGAAAACAACATAGTACAGATATTTT
>CAKQOE010000043.1 GCA_934255545.1 uncultured Clostridia bacterium
TTTAAAAAATTGACAAAAAAATTAAGCATTTGCAACGCTCATGAAGATTTTTTTATTAATTGACTGTCAAACTCCCGAATATTTTACCATTTGACTTGCATAACCTTTTAGTCTAAAATCAATAAGGTAATGTTAGCGGTTTCCGGCGCGATTTTGCCGAAAGCCGTTTTTTCATGTGAAAAAACAGATGCTATGTAAAGGTTCAAAGGGGAGCCGGCGTCACCGCCGGACAGGCATGGCCCGGGGCCATGCTCATGCAGAAAGCAAAAATTAAAACTTGATTTATCAACAAACATAAAACGGAGGAATTAAAAAATGTCAGACAACGTAATTATTCTCGATCACCCGCTGCTCAAGCACAAGATCTCAAGACTCAGAGACGAAACAACGGGAACTAACGAATTCAGAAGCCTCGTAGAGGAGATCGCCATGCTCATGGGTTATGAAGCGCTCAGAGATCTTCCGACTGAAGAAGTAGAGATAAAGACTCCTATAGAAACATGCAATTCTCCTGTCATCTCAGGCAGAAAGCTCGCAGTAGTTCCTATTTTAAGAGCAGGCCTCGGTATGGTCAGCGGCATACTCGCTCTTGTACCTTCAGCAAAGGTAGGTCATATAGGCATGTACAGAGATGAAGAAACTCATGAGCCGCACGAGTATTACTGCAAGCTCCCGAATCCTATAGAAGAGCGTACTATAGTAGTAGTAGACCCTATGCTCGCAACAGGCGGTTCAGCAGTAGACGCGGTAAACCTTATAAAAGAAAAGGGCGGAAAAAATATAAAGTTCATGGCTATCATCGCAGCTCCGGAAGGCATCAAAAAGTTCACAGAAGCGCATCCTGACGTACAGCTCTACGTAGCGCAGCAGGACAGATGCCTTAACGAAAACGCTTACATCTGCCCAGGTTTAGGCGATGCGGGCGACAGGATCTTCGGTACTAAGTAAAACGACAGCTCAGGACGCCCGTGAGGGCGTCATTTATAAAGACGTATACGTTATTGTTTTTTATATAGAGATTTATGTAATTTGTTTTGTAAAAAGAAAGGAATCATCGTGAGCAACACAGAAAAGAAAAAGGTCGGAACAGAGCCGATCTATGATGCAAGAACGCTCGGCGCTCCGAAGTTCACAATACTCGGACTTCAGCACATGTTCGCCATGTTCGGCGCGACTATCCTTGTACCTGTACTTACAGGTCTCGACGTATCTACGACACTGCTTTTCGCAGGACTCGGAACACTCCTGTTCCATCTTATATCAGGCGGCAGCGTACCTGCATTCCTCGGTTCTTCATTCGCATTTATCGCAGGATATTTCGCTATAGCGCCTAACCAGGAGCCGGAGCTTTTACCTTACGCGTGCTTCGGCGTAGCGTGCGCTTCGCTAATCTATTTTATATTGGCAGGTCTTTTCAGAGCGTTCGGTATCAGCCGCGTTATGAGATTCTTCCCGCCTATCGTTACAGGCCCTATCATCATAGCTATAGGCCTCAACCTTTCATCATCAGCCATCAATAACTGCGCGACAAACTGGTGGATCGCTCTCGTAGCTATCGTTATCGTAGTAGCTGCAAACATCTGGGGCAAGGGCATGATAAAGATCATACCTATCATCCTCGGCGTTCTCGGCTCATACATCGCAGCAGCAGTTACAGGCAACGTTGATTTCACTTCAGTAAAAGAAGCAGCATGGATCGGTCTTCCTATCCACTGGAACAACACAGTATTTTCGATATTCAGTGATACTGACGTTTCACTCCTCATAACTTCGATCATCACTATCGTTCCTATCTCGCTCGCTACTATCATAGAGCACATAGGTGATATGTCAGCTATATCATCAACAGTAGGCAGAAACTATATAGCAAATCCGGGACTTCACAGAACGCTCCTCGGCGACGGTCTCGCAACTCTCCTCGCGTCACTTTTCGGCGCTCCTGCAAACACTACTTACGGTGAAAACACAGGCGTGCTCTCGCTCACAAAGGTATTTGACCCAAGAGTTATCAGACTTGCTGCATGCTTCGCTATCCTGTTCTCGTTCTCGCCTAAGTTCGCCGCGCTCATCGGCTGCATGCCTGCAGCTACAGTAGGCGGTATCTCAATGGTTCTTTACGGCATGATCTCAGCAGTCGGCGTAAGAAACCTCATAGAGCATCAGGTAGATTTCAGCAAGTCAAGAAACATCCTGATCGCAGCGCTTATCCTCGTACTTGCCATAGGTATAAACTACAGTAAAGCAGGAGCTCTCGCGTTCACTATAGGCGCTGTAACTATCAGCTTCTCAGGTCTTGCTACAGGTTCGCTTGCAGGTATCATCCTCAACGCTATCCTTCCGGGCAAGGATTATGTTTTCGATGAATCAGACGAGCCTGATATAAAGCATACTAAGGATGACGAGTAATATAGAAAATATAGAAAATATATAAATAATAAAAATTTACAGACGGATATCATTTCGCAGACATATCTGCCGGTGACGGCAGCAGCGAGTGGTATCCGTTTATTATTGCATTATGTAGTATTGTAATAATATATTAATGCGTGGATATATTATTGATACGACATATCATTGCAAATACGAAAAATGACGCGTCAGCGAATAAATAATTGATAATTAAGGCCTGCACCGGCCCGGCCGGTGAAAATAATGAGGAGAATATTAGAGTAATCAATGGACTAACCAGGATATAAATGCTAAAATAAAATAAGTATGAAAAAAAACAGCATACGGGAAACCATTTTTTCATGGAAAAGGAGAATGAAATGAAAAAGAACATTTTTAAGAAGGTCATTGCAGGAGCTGTGGCTCTTACGATGGTGTTCTCCATGACTGCGTGCGGAGGCGGAAACGATTCCGGTTCAGCTGCAGGAGACAGCGGAGAAAAGACTAAGCTCTACGTTGTAAACTGGAAGGATTATGCTTCAGACGACGCAGATTATGTAAAGCAGTTTGAAGAAGAAAACAACTGCGAGATAGTAAACACTTACATGGACAGTGAGGAAGACCTTCTTACAAGGCTCAAGACTTCAGGCGCAGGTGAGATAGACGTTTGTCTGCCTAACTGCTCTATACTTCCTGCAGCTATAAAGGCAGGACTTCTCGAGCCGATAGACACATCAAAGCTTACAAACTTTGACAGTCTTTTTGAAAGATTTAAGACACAGGAAGAGTGCTTCGGCGAGGACGGTCAGATGTATGCTGTTCCGTTCGTATGGGGCTCTACAGGCATAGCTTACAACACTGAGCTCATGTCAGAGGCTCCGACAAGCCTCAACGTCCTCTTTGACGAGAGCCTTGCAGGCAAGATCACTTTCCGTGACGACTATAACGACGCTGTAATGGTAGCAGCTATGGTACTCGGTCAGGATCCTAACGATCCTTCAGACCTCGAAGCTATAAAGGAAAAGCTCATCGAGCAGAAGAAGCTCAACAAGACTTACTGGCAGACAGGCGATGAGTTCTCCAAGCTCTTTGCTGCAGGTCAGGTAGAGGTCGGCCTCATGTGGTCAGGTCAGAGCGCTACAATGAAGAACGAAGGCGAGCCTATCGGTTATGTTGTTCCTGAAGACGGCGCTATCGGCTGGGTAGACAACTGGGGAATCCCTGCAAACTCACAGAACAAGGATCTCGCATACAAGTTCATCGATTTCATGCTGAGCAAGGATGTTCAGTACGACTGGGCAGCAAACAAGGGCGGCCCTTCACCTGCAAACCAGTCAGCAGCTGAAGCCATCGATCCGGAATACGCAGCAGCATGCGGCATGGACGAAGAATCACTCAACAGACTCCAGTTCATGAAGTACAGAACTGATGAAGTTAAGCAGGCTTGGAATGAGCTGTGGACTGAGGTAAAAGCTTCTTAATCCTGTAGGAAAAATCCTGCACCCGTCTGTTATCTAAATGTTTATGATTTAGTCAGATAATTGAGCAGGATATATAATCATTTGAATTTTCGGGGAGGTTGTTGTCTGAATGACGGCAGCCTCCTGTATAGTATATTTTATTTTAAATTTATTTTTTACAAAAAGACGCCCGATAATGCCGAAGAATATACGGATAAGTGTAGTTGAAGTTCCTTACACCACGAACTGAAAAATTGCATTGCAGCTAAAGCTGCGCAACAGGCAGCTATGCTGCCTTCCTACGTCTGCTGCGCAGACTACGCTGTCGCATTTTACATTGCAGCTGAAGCTGCGTAAAATGCGCAATTTCTGTATGAGACCTGCGCGCCGTATCAAAGATACGGGCAGGGCTTCAAGCGTTACGTATATTTCGCAGGCAACAGAAAGGCGTCATGCATTTTAAAATGTTATAGCAAATATTTAAAAGGTGAACCGATGAAAAGGAACAAAAGACAAATCATGACATGGCCGTCTATGCTGGTCCTGTTTCTTTTTGCCTTCGTACCGCTGATCATAATGTTCGTAACGAGCTTCAAGAGCGATGCGACAGGCGCATTTACGCTTGAGAACTACGCGCGCTTCTTCCAGAAGGCGATGTACCTCAAGCTCACGGGAAAGACGATAGTAAACGCCCTTCTCGTAACAGTTGTAAGCCTTGTAGTAGCTTACCCTCTTGCCTACATAATGGCAAAAAAATTAAAAGGTCTTAAAAACATAATACTTGTACTCGTTATTATCCCGTTTTTTACAAATCAGCTCGTAAGAGTGTACAGCTGGCTCATATTCCTTCAGGACGGCGGCATACTCAGCAGCTTTTTCAACAGCCTCGGACTTTTCCCTGACGGCCTCGGCATACTTTATACGCAGGCTGCAGTTGTAATAGGACTTACGCACGCATTTTTCCCATATATGGTAGTTACCATATACATGGCGCTCGAACGCCTTGACGATTCGCTCATAGAGGCGAGCACGAGCCTCGGCGCATCAAAGCTGACTACATTCAGAAAAGTCATATTCCCGCTTTCGATGCCGGGAGTAATATCAGGAATAATGATCGTTTTTGTTCCGTGCCTCGGTACATTCGTCGAGCCGCGCATACTCGGCGGAACAGACGGTACAGTTATCGGTACAGTCATCGAAGACCAGTTCTTTGAGATATACGGATGGAACTTCGGAGCTGCGATAGCGTTCCTGCTCCTCGCGTTAGTTATAGTCAGCATGGCCGCGCTCAACAAAGCAGGCAGCAAGTGGGAGGCTGAGTAATGAAAAAGAAAACAGGAATACTCAGCAAGCTTCTCGTGATACTTGTACTGCTTTACCTGTACGTTCCTATAATCGTACTCATGGTGCTGAGTTTCAATGAATCAAGATATAATTCGCTCCCTATACATTTCACAATGAAATGGTATCAGGAGCTTGCGGGCGACACCGCCCTCATAACAGCGGCAAAGAACTCGCTGCTGCTCGCTCTGGTGACAGGCATAATATGTATCATACTTGCGACGCTGTTCACTCTCGGCCAGCGTTACCTGTCAAAAAAGCTGAACGGCCTTTTTAACAGCATCGTAATGATGCCTATGAGCATCCCATGGCTGATAATCGGACTTTCCATGCTGCTCATGATACGCCAGCTCGGATTCTCAAAGAACATGTTCTTTGTACTGGCGGGGCATGTGATAATTTCTCTTCCGTACGCTCTTTTAGTTTTAAGAGCAAGAATGAGTTCCATAGATGAATCTCTGGAAGAAATGAGCGCGTCTCTCGGCGCGAGCGCGTGGACTACGTTCAGGCGCATAACGCTGCCTGCCATAGCGCCTGCTATGGTAGCCGGAGGCTTCCTCTCTTTTATGATAAGCTTCGATAACTTCGCTATAAGCTATTTCCTTATGCCGAACGGAGTTTCAACGCTGCCTATCGAGATCCAGACATCTATAAAATTCGGATTTACGCCGGAAATAAACGCGATATCAACTATAATCATCGGCGTTTCACTGGTATGCCTCGCGATAGTCGGCATAATAATGGGTTCAAACCTCAAATCTATGGTAGGAGGAAATAAGAAGTAAATGTCACAGGTTACATTAAAAGGAATCACTAAAGTATATGGCAGCAACACAGTAGTTGACCATGTAGATCTTGATATAGAAAACGGCTCGCTCGTATCGATCCTCGGACCTTCAGGCTGCGGAAAGACAACTATACTGAGAATGATAGCCGGATTTGAAACTCCGGACGACGGTGATGTGCTGTTTGACGGAGAGTCAGTAAGCAAGGTACCGGTAAACAAGAGAAATATCGGTATGGTATTTCAGAGCTATGCGCTCTTCCCGCACATGACAGTAGCGCAGAACGTCGCTTACGGCCTTGAGCAGCAGGGCGTGCCTAAGAGCGAGATACCGGGCCGCGTTCAGGAAGCGCTCGCTACCGTACATATGGACGAGTTCGCGTCAAGAAAGCCTAAGCAGCTTTCAGGCGGCCAGCAGCAGAGAGTAGCTCTCGCAAGAGCTCTCGTTATACGCCCTAAGGTACTCTTACTCGATGAATGCCTCTCAGCGCTCGATAAAAAGCTCAGAGTAGAGATGCAGACAGAACTCAGAAGGATACTTGAGGAGAGCAAGGTAACTACATTCTTCGTAACTCACGATCAGGAAGAAGCTATGACGCTCTCAGACAAGATCGTAGTAATGAGCCGCGGAAACGTAGAACAGCTTGGAACTCCGCGCGAAGTATACGAAAAGCCTGTGAACAGATTCGTTGCAGACTTCCTTGGAAAGGCTACGTTCTTTGAAGGTGATGTCGAGTCAGTCGATGGAGATATGATAACTGTAAAGACTGCTGACGGAACGGTCACTGTACCGGGAAGAGGCGCTGAAGCCGGCGAAAGCGTTCATTATGCGCTCAGACCTGAAAAGGTAAAGATCTACAGAAACGGTGAAAAGCCTGCAGCAGGCGCTATAGACGGCGTAGTTGAAAGCGTTATATACTCAGGAAATCTCATGTCATGCACCGTAAACTGCAGCGGCATAAGCGTAAAGGCTGAAATGGGCGGAACTGATTCAGCAGCAGGCGTGAGCCGCGGAGAGGCTGTAGCTGTGGCATGGGAGCCGGAAGCTCTTATAAAGCTCGACCACAAAAAAGCTTAAATAACGATAACAATAATAAACAGATCCACAGCTGAGACAGGCAGGCGCCCGGCGCCTGAACGATCTGGCATATGTATTAAATGTGAAAGTGTTTTATTGTAAAAACAGGGGAATTGATAAAAATGGTAAATGAATGTTATCTTTTCGGCGGTCTTATAATGGACTGCTATTACGCGATAGACGCGTTCCCGGAGCGCGGACAGGATGGATTCATAACAGCAGAGAAGATGATGGCGGGCGGATGCGCTGTAAATATGGCCGTGACGATAGAAAATCTCGGCGGTAAGGCGCACGTCATATCAGGTATGGGCGATGACCCGTCGTCTGTAAATCTTATGGACTATATGAAAAGGCACAGTCTTTCAACAAAATTTATAGAGCAGGTAGAGGGCAAGGTTGGAAAGTGCCTTGTATTTCTCGAACCGGACGGTGAGCGTACATTCCTGACTAGCAAGGGTGCAGAAGGTGTCTTTTCTCAGGAACTGAGCGATCGTATAAAAAAAGAAGTGCCGTCTGTAGCGGGAGTTACAGGATATTATCTGCTGAACGATGATTCTGAGAGAGTGCTTCAGACGCTGGAGTATCTTCATTTTAAGGGAACTAAGATACTGTTTGACCCAAGTCCGCTCGTATCGTCTATAAACGATGGACAGCTTGGCAGGATGATACGTATAAGCGATGTTATGACACCTAACACGGTAGAGCTTGAGTATCTCAATAATTTTACATCGCTCAGCGAGTATGTTGTGCGCGGAAAGACTGCTGTAGTGAAGAATGGCAGCGAGGGCGGTTCTGTTTACTCGCCTGACGGAAGCTTTACGTATAAGCCGGCTGCGGTTGAAAATGTAGTTGATACCACAGGTGCGGGAGACAGCTTTGCGGGCGCGCTGCTGTTTTCTATGATGTATGATATGCCGTTTGACGCGGCGATAGAGCTTGCGGCAAAGTGCGCGGGAAAGACTGTTGAGACGGACGGGCCTCACGGTTTCTGGTCATTGTAGTTTAGACAGCTGTATCGTGACGGCGTGAGCCGTCGGCTGTGATATATTTATTAATTGATTTAACTTAATATTTGTTTGGAATAAGAAATATTTAAGGAGGAAGATATGCTGGACAGAGCATATGGAGCGCTTATAGGAGGCGCTATCGGAGACGCTATGGGTATGCCGGCGTCTTTTATGACAAGAGCGCAGATAGAAAAGGCGTACGGTTATATAAATGATTTTCTTGAGCCTGAAAAGGATGTGCAGAGCTATCACGGCAACCTGCAGGCTGCAGAGATAACTGATGATACTATGGAGAGCGTTATCATATGCAATGTTCTCCTTGAAAACGGCGGTTTTTCGGAGGCTGCCTTCAATAATGCTATGAAGCAGTGGGCGATAGAGCAGAAGATGCTTGAAAGTACTGTTATCGGGCCGTCTACGAGACGTTATCTGACAGCCCTTATAGAAGGACGCGACCCTAAGGAGACTTCAGGCGCGGGCAATACGAACGGCAGCGCTATGCGTGTGGCGCCTATCGGTGTAAAGTATCACTATGATATGGCTAAATGCCTTGAGGCTGCGGCTGCGTCATCTCTTCCGAGCCACGGAAGCAGGCCGGCTGTGGCTGCTGCGTGCGCTGTGGCTGCTGCTGTTTCTGCAGGCGTGCACGGCGGATACAGCGTGAATGAGGTGATTAATGCGGCTTATGAGGGCGCGCTTTACGGCGAGGCTCGCGGAGCAGAGATAACGGCTCCGTCAGTTGCAAAAAGGATCCGTGTTGTAGAGAGGATCGTTGACGAAGCCGGAGATGCAGGCATAAGAGCTATACTTGATGAGATCGTAGGCGTGCTTGGCGCGAGCATGTTTGCTTATGAGTCAGTGCCTCTGGCCCTCGGCGCATTCTATGCAGTAAAGGGCAACGGTCGTGACGGCGTGCTTGCGGCTATAAACGCCGGCGATGACGCTGACACGAACGGCGCTATCTGCGGCAACATATGCGGCGCATACTCAGGCGCATCTGCGTTCCCGGATATCTGGAAAGACCGCGTACAGAAAACAAGCTGCCTGGATATGAAGTCTATGGCGGAAAAGCTGATAGCGAAATAGTATACGTTTTGGTAATTTTTATTATTGTGAAATTGCCGATGCCGGTGGCTGATATATGGATAAGAGGAGCTCGGAGCAGAATGGATATGCTTCCAGATTATTTTGAAGCAGCCGCAACGTCAAAAAACTGAAAAATTGCATTGCAGCTAAAGCTGCGCAATTTCTGTATGAGACCTGCGCGCCGTATCATAGATACGGGCAGGGCTTCATATGTCTGAGCGGAACGCGCGGAAGCGCATAAAATGGTTGAATTTTCACCGAAAATTCATTCCCTGCCGCGAGTTATTTTTGACAAAAACTGATTCAAAATAATCTGTTAGAAGCATCCCATTCTGCGACGCGGAGCGTTCCGTATATCAGCCGCCGGCATCGGCGTCCCCGTATTTACAATAATGTATATGTTATTGTAAAATATATAGTCCTGTTCTCTGCTGTATGTGTTGAGGACAGGGCTTTTTTGAATTTTGTGTGAAAAAACGCCTGTTCGTCTTGTAAGTTCGTGTGAATTCTGTTAAGTTTGTGTATAGACCATGGAATGGACAATGACAAGGGGGCGGATAGATGAAAACATACAGAAAATTCAGGACAGCTGCGGCTGTTATGGCTGCAGTTCTTTTGATATGCAGCGTGCCGACAGCATTTGCTGACGGAAAAAATACATCAAAAGGCGCAAGCGTGATATCAGCGGCAGCCGCCGCTGCGGGACAGACTGCATCCGCAAATGACTCAGCGCAGAGCGCCGATGACACCGGTGACAGCCATACTTCGCCGGCGACGGCGACAGACAGCGCATCAGCAGATCAGACAGCTTCGGGCATTACGGAAGATGATTCTGCAGATGAGCCTGACATATCGCTCGGCGATGAATTCACCACAGATCTGAGCGCAGCAGAGGAAAAAGCACTCAACAGCATAGAATACTCACTTGACGAGTATGAAAACAACGAAGTACTTGTTATGTACAACGACGGCAGCCTCGAAGTAAAGAAATACGATTCACAGGACGATCTTAAAGCAGGCCTTGAAGCGCTCGACGCTGACGAAAGTGTTGATACATATCAGCCTAATTTTTCATACGAAAACGAAGCAGTCACTCAGACGATAACAAACGATTCGTATGCAAAAGCACAGTGGGCGCTTTCAAACAATGGGACATTTAAGGGATACAGAACATCATTAAAGTCAAAGAGCGGCGTAGACGTAAGCGCCGAAAAAGCATGGAGATACTACACGCCTGCGCGTCAGGCAGTCATAGCGCTCATAGACACAGGCGTTCAGTACCGGCATTCAGAGCTTACGGGCTCATTCTGGACAAATACTGACGAGATAGCGGGAAACGGCGTAGACGATGACGGAAACGGATATGTTGACGACATTAACGGCTGGAATTTCTATGACAATAACAACTATGTCTATACAGGTTCCACAGACGCGCACGGCACGCACTGCGCTGGAACTATATCAGCTAAAAAGAACAATGAAGAAGGTGTAGCCGGACTTGCTGATTACGACAATATAAAAATAATGATGCTCAAGGCTTTAGGCGGCGAGAAAGGTGAGGGAACAACGCTCTCACTTGCGCTTGCCATAAAGTATGCAGAGGCAAACGGCGCATCCATATGCAATCTGAGCCTCGGAACAGACACTAATGACAAGGTCCTTTACAGGACGATGAAAAATTCAAAGATGCTGTTCATAGTAGCAGCCGGCAACGGCGGAGAAGACGGGCGCGGTATAGATATAGATAAAAAACCAAGCTATCCTGCATCATACGATCTTGACAACATCATAACTGTTGCAAATATAAAAGCCGACGAAACGCTCAGCGCTTCGTCTGATTACGGCGCTTCATCAGTAGATATCGGCGCTCCGGGGACGGATATCATAAGTACATCAGCAGGAGGAAAGTACGCATACATGACAGGTACATCCATGGCAGCGCCTTTCGTTACTGCAGCAGCTGCTATGGTATATTCTTCTAACGCTGACCTGACGCTTGCAGATACGAAAAACATCCTGCTTTCTACTGTAAAAACGGATACAGCGCTTTCAGGAAAAACAGTTTCAGGCGGTATACTCGACTGCGGTTCAGCAGTCGCTTACGCTGTAACAGGAAGCACGCAGAGTGACGGAGATGACGAAAGCATAAGCTCGCAGCCATCGTCAGACAGCAGTAAAAACGATGGCAATGACCGGAACGGCGGGCAGAGCCAGCAGAGACCGTCACAGGGCGGCACGGAAACACCTTCAAACGGGATCAGACCGGGATATGATTTCAGTGGAGATCCGTTTGGCAGCAATGCAAACGATCCGTTCGGCAGCGGCCGGTTCAGCAGTATAGGCATGCCAATGCTTGATCTCAGTGATCTTTTTGGATTCCGTTTCAGGATAGAAGTACCGCACTTTGTACAGATCATAATGTCAGGCAGGTAATAATGCCGGTCAGACAGCAGTATCAGGCGGCGCAGCCTGTTCTAAAATATATTTATCGGAAATACTATTAAGGGAGGCAGATGCGCCTCCCTTGTGTTATTATATACATTAATGCTGTGTCACGGGTGGATCGGATCACCTGCAGAAACGCAGTCCGGCTGTGCGGTGGCATAAAGCGCGGATCGGAAGTATAAGGTATATTGAGGTTTAAATTGGAGCAGATCTATGAGTATTGCAGAATTAATATTGCTTGGCGTCGCGCTCTCCATGGACGCGTTCGCAGTGTCAGTCTGTAAAGGACTGGCTACGGGAAATGTAAGGCTGAAGCATATGTGCATCGCGGGCGCGTGGTTCGGAGGATTTCAGGCGCTCATGCCGTTTCTCGGTTTTGTGCTGGGTTCAGCATTTTATAAGTATATAACAGCGTTCGATCACTGGATAGCGTTTGTGCTTCTTGCCTTCATAGGCGGAAAAATGATAAAGGAAGCTCTCAGCGAAGATGAAGAGGATGCGGACGCAGACGCGTCGTTTGGGTTTATGACTATGCTTGTTATGGCGATAGCTACGAGTATAGACGCCCTCGCTGTCGGTATAACATTTGCGTTCCTGAATGTAAATATATGGCTGGCTATAACGATCATAGGCATAACGACATTTGTCTGTTCAGCCGCAGGAGTCAAGATAGGCAGCGTTTTCGGAGGCCGTTTCCAGCAGAAGGCTGAGATCGCCGGAGGCATCATACTTATATTTATAGGCGTAAAGATACTTCTGGAGCATCTTGGCATAATAATTTTTTAAATTATACTTTATTGTAAATGCAGGATGCGGGATTGCTGATGAACATACGGAACACTCCGCGGTCGCAGAATGGGATGCTTTTTTCCGCTCGGTTCACAGGACTTTTTGTCAAAAATAACTCGCGGCAGGGAATGAATTTTCCTTCAGAAAATTCAACCAACATATGCGCTTACGCGCGTTCCGCTCAAACATATTTTTGACGTTACTGGACCTGTTCACCTCGTGGAAAGCATCACCATTCAGCTTCGACGCTCCGCTTATCCGTATGTTCATCAGCTCTGCAGCATCTTTGTAATAACAATAGTTACAATAACGTATAAATATATTAAAATATGTAAAACGACTTTTTCATGTATCGCGCGGCGACGCGCGCAGGTGTGTAATTGTTAAGAATACTGTATTTTTTTGATACAAGGTTGATTCGTGAAATCCATTAATCTATAATGTTGCTTAATTAATGGACGTTAACAATTAATAGCAATGTTAACGTACCGGCGAATAAGGGGCGTATGACGAGGCCGGGAGATGCTGCCCTCGCGGGCAGAGCCGAAGGTGCAAGGCGAAAAACTCTCAGGCAAAAGGACCGGTTTCCGACGCTACTCTGGAAAGTCAAAGGTGACACCGAAGAAGCAATCAGCGTACAGGCGCTGAGAATCTTTCAGGTCGTTGAACAGAGGCATGAATATATCACGCAGTTTAAAAGCTGCATGTTTGTTTGTGTCTTTTTTTGTTAATAAAATCATGTAATTTTATTCAAAATATTACATAAACAGGAAATAGCTAAATGATAAATACACCTATACGGTGTATAAAAGGAGGTTCTGATGAGCAGCGAAAACACTCAGACTGAAAAAAAGACGCCGCTTTATGACATACATGTCGAAGAAGGCGGAAAGATAGTACCGTTCGGCGGCTATCTTCTGCCTGTACAGTATAAGACGGGCGTCATAGCAGAGCACAAGGCTGTAAGAGAAAAGGCAGGCCTGTTCGACGTATCGCATATGGGAGAGATAACAGTAAGCGGTCCGGCAGCGCTCAAGGCGCTGAACCATCTGCTGACTAATGATTTTACAGACATGAAGGAAGGACGCGTGCGTTACAGCGTAATGTGCAACGATAACGGCGGATGCGTTGATGATGTAGTCGTTTACAAGTTTGGCGAGGAGTCATATCTTGTAGTTGTAAATGCGGCAAACAAGGATAAAGACTTTGCGCATATGACGGCGAACCTTGTGCCGGGAGCGGAAGCGCAGGATATATCGGAAAGCGTAGCGCAGCTTGCGCTTCAGGGGCCGGCTTCAGCCGATATACTCACCGGACTCGTGACTTCAGGTGAGCTGCCGCAGAAGTATTACACTGCGACAAAAGATGTTTATATAGAAGGCATGGAGTGCATGATATCGCGCACCGGTTATACAGGCGAGTTCGGATATGAGATCTACACGGCAGCAGAAAACGCCGAAAAGCTCTGGAAGGCGCTCAGGAAGGCAGGCGAGCCGTACGGCCTCATACCTGCAGGACTCGGAGCCCGTGATACGCTGAGGCTTGAGGCATCGATGCCGCTTTACGGGCATGAGCTCGATGACGAGATAAGCCCTGTAGAGGCAGGACTTGCTTCGGCAGTGAAAATGAATAAGCCGGAATTTATCGGAAAGGAAGCCCTCATAGCGCGCGGAGAGCCAAAGAAAGTCCGCGTAGGCCTTAAGGTTACAGGACGCGGCATAATCCGCGAGCATCAGGACATTTACATAGGGGATGAAAAGGCAGGGATAACAACGTCAGGCACGTTCTGCCCGCATATAGACCACGCGGTGGCGATGGCAATGATAGACGCTGACAAAGCTGCAGTAGGAACGGTAGTTGAAGCTGATGTACGCGGCAGACGCATCCCGGCTGAAATAGTTCCTATGCCGTTTTACAAGCGCAGCAAATAGCCGCGAAGATAACGCCGGCCAGGCCGGCGAAAATAAAAGTATATTCATTATCAAACATTGATCATATTAAACAAAAGGAGAAAAACAAAATGGCAAACACACCTGCAGAACTCAGATACACAAAGTCACATGAATGGGTAAAGGAAGAGGACGGCGTACTCGTAGTCGGCCTTACTGACTACGCGCAGAGCGAGCTCGGCGACATCGTATTTATAAATCTTCCGGAAGTCGGCGATCCTGTAGAGGTCGAGGCTGCATTCTCAGACGTGGAATCTGTAAAAGCAGTTTCAGACGTATTCAGCCCTGCGTCAGGAACAGTTGCAGAAGTGAATGAAGAGCTTCTCGACGCTCCGCAGCTCATAAACGAGGATCCGTATGCCGCATGGCTCATAAAGATAAGCGACGTTACAGAAACAGAAGAGCTGCTTGACGCAGCTGCTTATGACGCGCTTTGCGAGGCTGAACAGAATTAAGGATACGGCGTCAGCCTGCCCGGCCGGTGACGGCCGCCGGGGCGAAGCCCTGTGAGCATTTTATTGAAAAATATCGTTTATTAATATTGGAGAATCAGAAATGGGAAGATACGTACCTTATACAGATGAAGAAAAGCAGTCGATGCTTGAGGCGGTCGGCATATCATCTGTTGACGAGCTGTATGCGGATGTGCCTGAGGAGGCGCGGCTTAAGGAGCTCGATATACCGGAGGGACTGAGCGAGCTCGAGGTGGCTCAGCGTATGGATGATACAGCGGCGAAGAATACTGTTTTCAGGAGCATATTCCGCGGAGCCGGTTCATATGACCACTATATACCGGCGATAGTAAAGTCGGTGACATCTAAGGAAGAATTTGTAACGGCGTACACGCCTTACCAGGCAGAGATAAGCCAGGGCGTACTGCAGTCGATATTTGAGTATCAGACGCAGATATGCGAGCTGACAGGCATGGATGTTTCAAACGCCTCTGTGTACGACGGGGCGACTGCGGCGGCAGAAGCTGTTTTCATGTGCCAGGACAGAAAGAAGCACGGTGTTATAGTGCCTGAGACTGTAGACCCTCAGGTGCTTGAAGTAGTTAAGACTTACTGCGAGAGCCGCAGCGTAGAAGTGACAGTGATACCGGCCAGAGACTGTGCCGCAGATATGGATGCGCTCGGCGCTGCGCTGAATGAGAGCTCAGCGTGCGTGCTCATACAGTCGCCTAATTATTACGGCGTGATCGAAGACGCAGGCGCGGTGGCCGATGCTGCTCATGCAGTCGGTGCGAAGGTCATCATGAGCTGCAACCCTGTATCTCTCGGACTCCTTAAGACGCCGGGCGAGTACGGCGCTGACATAGCAGTCGGAGAGGGCCAGCCTCTCGGACTGCCTATGGCTTTCGGAGGTCCGTATCTCGGATATATGGCGTGCAGGCACGATATGATGAGAAAGCTCCCGGGGCGTATAGTCGGACAGACGACAGACCATAACGGAAACCGCTGCTTTGTCCTTACGCTTCAGGCGAGGGAGCAGCATATAAGGCGTGAAAAGGCTTCTTCAAACATATGCTCAAATGAAGCGCTGTGCGCCATGACGGCATCTGTATATCTGGCTGCAATGGGACCTGCAGGAATGAAAAAGCTTGCTGAAACGTGCGCCTCGCACGCACATTACGCTGCGGAAAAAATATCCGCGATACCGGGATTTAAGCTGCGTTCCGGCAGACCGTTCTTCCATGAATTTTTGACGGAATGTCCGGCTGATGCGGAAAAATTATGCGCAGAGATCGAAAAGCGCGGCATACTTCCGGGACTGCCTGTTGACGGCGGTATCCTGTGGTGCTGCACAGAGAAAAACAGTAAAAAGCAAATAGACGATCTGGTACAGGTCATTATAGAGATAACAGAAAACAAAGCTGAAAAAAATACAGATGAAGCAGCAGGGGAGGTGCAGGCATAATGAAGCTTTTATTTGAACGCTCGCGCGCCGGAAGGCACTGCGATATACTTCCTGAGTGCGATACGCCTGCGTATGAGTACGACAGCGCGCTTCTCAGAAGCGATGCGCCGAAGCTTCCTGAACTGTCAGAAACTGAGATAAGCAGACATTATACAGAGCTCGCAAAACAGACATACGGCGTGAATGACGGATTTTATCCGCTCGGCTCGTGTACGATGAAATACAACCCTAAGGTAAATGAAGAGGCTGCGGCTCTTCCGGGATTTACCGGCATACATCCGCTTCAGAGCGAGTCGTCAGCGCAGGGCGCTCTGGAAGTCCTTTACGAAACTGAAAAGCTGCTGTGCGAGATAACGGGAATGGATGCCGCAACGCTGCAGCCTGCTGCAGGCGCGCACGGCGAATACACAGGACTTCTGCTTATACGCCGCTACCATCAGGCGAACGGAGATACAGAAAGAACGAAAATAATAGTTCCTGACTCAGCGCACGGTACTAATCCTGCATCTGCTGCAATGGCAGGCTTTAAGGTCATATCAGTTCCGTCAAACGCTGATGGCGGCGTAGATATCGACGCACTCAGAGCCGCAGCCGGTCCGGATACCGCCGGCCTTATGCTGACAAATCCAAATACTGTAGGTCTGTTTGACCCCAATATACTTGAGATAACGAAGATCATACACGAGGCAGGAGGCCTGTGCTACTATGATGGAGCAAATCTTAATGCCGTAATGGGCAGAGTGCGTCCGGGAGATATGGGATTTGACTGCGTCCATGTAAATCTGCATAAGACGTTTTCAACGCCGCACGGCGGCGGCGGTCCGGGCAGCGGTCCGGTAGGATGCAGAGCATTCCTTGAGAAATTCCTTCCTTCGCCTCGCGTCCGCTGTGAGAACGGTGTTTACAGCATGTACAGGACAGAGGAGTCTATGGGAAAGGTACGCAGCTTCTACGGAAACTTCACGGTGATCGTAAAGGCTCTTGCGTATATACTGACGCTCGGAAAGAACGGCATAAAGGAAGCGTCAGGCTGCGCGGTGCTCAATGCCAACTATCTGATGAAGCGTCTCGCTGCGCATTATGACATGGCGTATGACAGGATCTGTATGCATGAGTTCGTAATGACGCTCGAGCATCTCAAGAAAGAAACAGGCGTGTCAGCGCTCGACGTTGCAAAGCGCCTGCTTGACTACGGTATCCATCCGCCTACGATGTATTTCCCGCTTATCGTTCACGAAGCTCTCATGCTCGAGCCTACAGAGACAGAGTCTCCTGAAACGCTTGACGAAGCGGCTGATATGCTTATAAAAATACTTGAAGAAGCGAAGAATGAAAGCAAAAGTGTGACAGACGCGCCGCACAGCTGCGCAATAGGACGTCCTGATGAAGTCGCAGCAGCGAGAAAGCCGATCGTCAGGTATGTATTTTAAATATAAAAATATGCAATAAAACTCACGGGCGGATGGCAGATCGAGCCAGCCGCCCTGACTGTATCGAGAACAAGTCTGTAATTTATGGATGTTAAGGAAAGGAGCGGTGAAACAGGATGATAGATAAGCTGAGTGTCTACGAAACTGCTTCGACGCAGCCGTGGAAAAATATAGCTACGGAAGCGTGGCTCATGCAGTATGTAAGGCCGGGCGAGTGCGTTCTGTACTTGTGGCAGAATAAAAATACTGTAGTTGTCGGGAGAAATCAGAATATATTTGACGAGTGCCGCCTTGCGAAGCTTACGGGCGCGGGCGGAACGCCGGCAAGGCGCCTGTCCGGGGGCGGTGCGGTGTACCATGATATGGGAAATCAGAATTTTACATTTATTGTTAAAAAAGAAGATTACGATGTCGCGAAGCAGACGGAAGTTATAATAAAGGCTGCGCAGCTGCTCGGTATACATGCAGAAAAAACAGGAAGAAATGATATAACAGTTGAGGGCCGCAAGTTTTCCGGCCACGCTTACTATGAGTCGGGCGGCGTATGTTATCACCACGGAACGCTGATGGTAGATGTCGCACTCGACCGGATGAGTGTTTTTCTGAAGCCGTCGCCTGAAAAGCTCAAGTCAAAGGGTGTTCAGTCTGTGCGCTCAAGAGTCGCGAATCTTTCAGAATTTCATCCCGGGCTGACTCCTGTGATGGTCCGTGAGGCTATGAAGAAAGCGTTTTCTGAAGTTTACGGTATGGATATCACAGAAATATCAGATGAGGATATCAACGGCCTGGCCGTTGCCGGACCTGATATAAATGAGCTTAAAAAGAAATTTTCTTCGCCTGAGTGGCTTTACAACAGGGTGATAGACGCAGAGCGTATTGTGAATAAACGATTTGACTGGGGCGAGGTCTCTGTGGCATTTACGATGGAAAATGGCGTGATAAGCGACGCAGTCGTAAGCTCAGACGCCCTTGACGCAGACCTGCTGGCATCAGTCCCGGAAAGCATAATAGGCTGCAGTCTGGATGCCGATGCGCTCCGGAATGCGATAAAGAGCGCCGCGCACACCGATGCCGCGGATACAGAAAAAAACGGGATAATACATGATATAGTGACGCTTGTACTGCAGGCTTAAATATGCAGTTACAGAAAAGTATACTTTTCCTAAATATAGGCTTCAGGATTGCTGATAAATAGGTACAGAAAAAGTCAGCAAAACAGCTGCACTGACCAAAATGCTGACCAGCAGGCGCGTAAAAAGTCAGCAAAACAGCTGCACTGACTAAA
>CAKQOE010000044.1 GCA_934255545.1 uncultured Clostridia bacterium
AGAGTTTTATATGATAACGGGCGCGACGCCTAAAAAAGAGCGCCTTGAGCTTGTACGCGCCTTCAATGAAAACAAGGTACCCGTATTCCTGATATCCCTTAAAGCAGGAGGGACCGGATTGAATCTGACGGGTGCAGACATAGTCATACACTACGACCCGTGGTGGAACGTAGCAGCGCAGAACCAGGCGACTGACCGCGCTCACCGCATAGGTCAGACAAAAAAAGTGACAGTTTACAAAATGATAGTTAAAAATTCAATAGAAGAAAAGATCCAGCAGCTGCAGGAAGCAAAGCAGGATCTCGCAGACAGCATCGTCAGCGCAGCTGACGGTATAAACCTCGCGCAGCTCAGCCGGGATGAATTGATATCCCTGCTGAAGTGATAAAAGAAAAACTCCGGAACTGCCGCATCATATGCCGGCTCCGGAGTTTTTCATGTCCTTTTATGACGGCCAGTCGGCGGGCAGGAGCCCGCGCAGGTAATAGCTGTATTCTTTATTGTGCTCCCGTACGTAAGCCATGCTCACATTATCCTCGTGGCCGGGCCATATCATGTAATCATCAGTAAGTAATGGGTCAAGCTTCTGAATGGACTCTGCCATCTGCGCGGCGTCACCGCCCTCAAATATTATGAAGCCTGTATCTGTCGGAAACACGGTGTCACCTGTGAATGCGTTGCGGCCACGGCGATCGAGCAGGCATATGCCTCCCGGACTGTGCCCCGGCGTGTGAACGACGTCAAGCCGCTCGCTGCCGAATTCAAAAATATGACCGTCCTTTATCTTGTGCTCCGGGCGGAATTTAAGATATTTCGCGTCACGTGCATGGATGTATACCTCAAGCCCTCCGGCCAGTTTTGAAAGCTCAGAGCATGCTCCCGCATGATCGTAGTGAAAGTGCGTGAGTATGATGCCTTTTATTTTCAGTTTTCTCTTTTTTATTATATCGGCGAGCTTTTTTGCCTCGTAGCCGGGGTCTATCACATAGCCCTCAAGCGTTTTGCTGTCGTACACGATATATACGTTATTTTGCAGCTCGCCGAAAACCTTTTTAATTATTTCCATAAAATGTAATATATGCCTTTATGATGTTTATTTTGACTTTTCTGACTCAGGCTGTGCGGCCGCCGGGTCGGCCGGAGTAACGTAGACTGTATTATTATTAGTGAATATTACGTAGCCGGGCTTTGCGCCGTTAGGCTTCTTGACGTATTTTACACGTACGTAGTCTACAGGGACCTGACCTGAGAGCTTTGCCTTGCTGTGCCATGCAGCGATGGACGCTGCCTCAAAGATATCCTCTTCAGTCGGTTCTTCGCCCTCAGTGAACAGTATGACATGTGAACCCGGAATATCCTTCGTATGCATCCAGATGTCGCGAGAACCGGCATTTTTGAATGTCAGCAGGTCGTTTTCGCGGTTGTTTCTGCCGACGAGTATGCGTTTTCCGCTTGTCGTATGGTACTCGTAAGGCTTGAGCTTGAGCTTTCTGTCGCGCTCGCGGGCGTTTTTCTTCTTTAGAAAGCCGTTTTCTATGAGCTCCGCGCGGATGTCCTCAAGATCGTCAACAGTACGCGCATTGTCTATAAATGTAAGCACGGAGTCGAGATATGCGATCTCCTGCTCAGTCTCCTTGAGCTGTACTCCCTTTTCGACTATCGCAGTGCGGAATTTTCCATACTTTTTGAAGTATTTCTGTGCGTTCTGCGCTGCCGTGAAGCGCGGGTCAAGAGGAATATTCATAGTAGTTCCGTCATAATAATTAAGAACTTCAGCAGAGCTGCGTCCATCCTGGACGGAATGGAGCGAAGCAGTTAGAAGCTCTCCGTAAAGTCTGTATTTATCAGAATCCTCGGCCTGCAGCAGGTCTTCGTTTAAACGCTGTTTTTTGAGGAGCAGCCTGTCGAGCGCCGATGAAACAGTCCTGTACATATCAGACGCTTTCTGGCGTATGCGGTTAGTAGAAGAACGGCCGTCGTAGTATGCAGCGCACGTTTCGCTTACAGAATCCTTACGGTCTGCGGTATACTCATTCTCGTACATCGTCAGCTCAAGCGCGTGAAATTCCTGCGGAGAGCCTGACTGGTCGCGGTACACGGCAGGGTAAAAACGTCCGCTCTTAAGATCTGATACGGCATCCATGAGCTCATCATATATGGCAGGCGCAAGCTCACGGTCTGTACCTGCTATGCGCACCTGAGCCCTGAAACACAGCTCTGACGCCATGACGGGACTGATGCCCTGTATGCCCTTCAGCAGTGATTTTTCAGGAGACTGTCCGAGGCCCCCCTCTCCGCCGCACGCTTCAAGAAAAGCGTCGTAAGAAAGCCCGAAATAAGGTATTTTGTCGTGGGAAGGAGGAGCAATGTACGTCAGGCCCGGAAGTGTCTGCCTGTAACGGTTCACGTCTCCTGATATCCTTTTTATGCAGTCGAGTATCTTGCCTGTTTTTATGTCTATGAGAAGTATATTGCTGTGTTTTCCCATGATCTCGATGACGAGCTTGTGGTTTACATTGAATCCGAGCTCGTTTATCGCATCTGTGTATATCTCAACTATACGTTCTGAATCTACCTGTCTTATCTCGCGTATACGGGCGCTCTGCAGATGTTTTCTCAGCAGCATGCAGAATGCGGGCGGATTCTGCGGATTTCCGCCTCCGTTTTCATCAAGCAGGTATATGCTTGCATGGCTCGTATTTGCAGAAATGAAAAGCCGGTATTTTTCCCGGCCGCAGTGAATATTAAGTATTATCTCCTCAGCCGCAGGCTGGTATATTTTGTCTATCTTGCCATTCAGGAGCTTGTCATTAAGCTCGGAAACCACCGCTGTGGTGACCATTCCGTCGAATGCCATCAATATCGCCTCCTTCATGTGATCGGTAACGATGCTTTCATGTGTGCTTTATCGAATAACAGCTTGTAAAAAAGCTGTTTAAGTTATATAATAACATGAATATGCAAAAACACGCATCAACCGTTTTTGCAACGTTAATGATAACATATTTCAGGAGAAAAGTAAGTGAAATTTTGTAAATACCAGGGCGCCGGAAACGATTTCGTTATCGCGGACAATATGGATCTTTCAATTGCTGCATCAGACATACCGGCACTTGCCGCCGATGTCTGTGACAGGCGTTTCGGAGTTGGCGCAGACGGTTTTATACTTGCCGAGCCATCAGGCGAGGCTGATGTAAAGATGGATTTCTATAACGCTGACGGAAGCGAAGCATCCATGTGCGGCAACGGCATACGCTGCTTTGCAAAGTTCGTCACTGATCACTCTATAGTTAAAAAAACTGAATTTTCAGTAGAAACAGGTGACGGCGTAAAGCACATACAGGTGCTTGAAAAAACTCCGTCTGTTACAAGAGTCAGAGTAGATATGGGAACGTTCAGCGACAAAAGAAACGTGAAAAGCTGCGGGTTTGAAACGGTATCCATGCACCTCGGCGTGCCGCACGCCGTTATATTCAGCGATGCACAGCATAATGACGGAGCATGTCCGAAAGGCGGCATGGAAGCGCTTGATGAACTTGCATGCGCTCACGGACGCGACCTGGAGTATTCAGAAGAGTTTGCACCTGAGAGGACAAACGTAAATTTTGTACAGATCCGGGATGAAAGTACGATACTGTGCAGCACATGGGAACGCGGCGCAGGAAAAACGCTTGCATGCGGAACCGGAGCATGCAGCAGCGCAGTTGCGGCTCATTTTGAAAAAGGTCTTTCTGACCGCATAAAAGTGATAATGCCGGGAGGCGAAGTGACAGTAACAGTTTCTGACATCACAGCTGATGCTCCGGCAGGAACAGATGATAAAAAAGAGGCGCAGGAGCGCCTTTCGGACGCGCCGGGCGCGTCGGATGATGATGGCTGTTCGTACATGATATATATGGAAGGAACGGCTGTACTGACATTCAAAGGAGAATATCTTAAATCATGGTAAAGAGCATGACAGGCTTCGGAAGAAGCGAGTATACTGACGACAAGCGCGTCATTACTGTTGAGATAAAATCAGTAAATCACAGATACTGCGATATAAGCGTACGCATGCCGCGCAGGTATTCGTTCGCAGAGGAAAAGATAAAGAGCACTGTAAAGGAAACTGTCAGACGCGGCAAGATAGAAGTTTCGATAATGGTCGAAAATACTGCCGATGATGATGTAAACATAAAGCTCAACACCGCTATAGCCAGGCAGTACGTTGACAGCCTGAACGAGCTTAAGAGCGCGCTCGGCATGGACGATCCTATAAGGCTCGAGTATATAGCATCCATGCCTGACGTTCTGAAATCAGTTCCTGACGTAGAGGACGAAGAAGAGATAACGCGCCTGCTTTGCAGCGCAGTCTCAGACGCAGTGAAGCGTCATGACGAAATGAGGCGCATAGAGGGTGAAAAGCTCTCAGAGGACATACTTATGAGAGGCGGCATGATAGCCGGTCTTGTAAAGGAGATAGAAGAGCGTTCGCCTGAGACGGTAAACGAGTATGCGGAAAAGCTCAAAGCCCGTATAACTGAAATGATAGGCGGGAGCATCGTCGCTACAGAGGAGCGTATACTCCTTGAGGCGGCGGTATTTGCGGATAAGGTAAACGTTACGGAAGAAACTGTAAGGCTTGCCAGCCACATACAGCAGCTTGAAAGCATCATAACAAACAGCTCTCAGCCTGACGGAAAGAAGCTCGACTTCCTCGTTCAGGAAATGAACAGAGAGGCAAATACTATAGGATCAAAGGCAAATGACCTTGAGATAACGAACCGCGTGCTTGCGATAAAGAGCGAGATCGAAAAGATACGCGAGCAGGTTCAGAATATAGAGTAAGAGACATATTTACAAGAGGTGAGAAAAATGCCGCAGGGCAGATTATTTGTGATCTCAGGTCCTTCAGCTGTAGGCAAGGGCACCATCGTAAAGGAAATAATGGCTTCATCTGAAAATGTAAGTCTTTCTGTGTCGGCGACGACACGCGGGCCCCGTGAGGGCGAGATCGACGGAGTTCATTATTACTTCATTACTGATGACGAATTCCTGAAAAGAGTCGAAAATGACGGATTTCTTGAGCACGCCGGCGTGCACGGACATTATTACGGCACACCGAAGCAGCCTGTTCTCGACAAGTTGGCGCAGGGATGCGACGTTATACTTGAGATAGACGTTCAGGGCGCTATGCAGGTAAAGGAATCATACGATTCGGGCGTTTTTATATTTATACTGCCGCCTTCGCTTCATGAACTCAGAAAACGCATAAACACGCGCGGAACTGAGTCAGAGGCCGATGTAGAGCTTCGCATGAGCAAGGCGATGGGAGAGATAGCTTATATAGATAAGTACGATTATTTCGTCGTAAACGACGATCTGGAAGAAGCAGTGGAAACGGTAAGAGAAATAATGAATGCCGAGCACCACAGGATAGATGAAAAAGCGGCGTCGCTGCTTGAAAAGTATAAGGGGGAGAATGCATAATGTTATATCCATCGATCAATTTACTCAGAACAAAGGTAGACAGCAAATACACACTCGTTGCAATGGCTTCAAAGAGAGCAAGAGATATCATAGACGGAAAGCCTGTACTCGTTGACGATCCGGCTATAAACAAGCCTGTTTCTATCGCGACAGAGGAAATAGCTGAGGACAAGATCACTTACAGCAGAAGCTTCAAGACAGAGCAGGAGGCTCTTGAGATAGAGCACGAGCATTATATGGACGCTCATAACGCTGCTGAGGCTGCAGCGCACGCAGCAGAAGCATCTGCAGTGAGCGATGCTGGCGAAGAAGCTGAGTCAGCTGAAGAAATTCAGAGTGAAGCTCAGGAAGCTGCTCCTGAAGCTTAGTTCTGGATCTCGATACAGGCTTAAACAGAAAAAGAAACATTATCCACAAGGCCCGGCTCCAGGTATGCGAAAAGACTGAGGCCGGGTCTTTTTAAAATATAAAGAAAAGGTAAGAAAAATGAGCAGAAACGTAGTTGTCGGCGTTACAGGCGGCATAGCATGCTACAAAGCCGCAGATGTTGTAAGCAGACTCAAAAAAGAAGATACAGAAGTAGATGTCATAATGACAAAAAACGCATGCGAGTTCGTTGACCCGCTGACATTCAGGACTCTTTCAAAAAATCCTGTAGTTACGAGCACATTTGCTGCGCCGGAAGCGTGGAAGGTAGGTCACGTCGCACTGGCGCAAAAGGCAGATGTATTTTTGATAGCTCCTGCTACAGCAAACGTTATAGGAAAGGTAGCCAACGGCATAGCGGATGATATGCTTACCACCACTGTAATGGCGTCAAGGGCAAAGATAGTTTTCGCGCCTGCCATGAATGTAAATATGTATGAAAATCCGATCGTTCAGGAAAATATTGCCAGACTTAAAAAGCTCGGTTATATCTTCATAGAGCCTGATTCAGGTCTGCTCGCCTGCGGTGACGTAGGAAAAGGCCGTATGGCCGAACCGGCAGAAATAGTTGATTTCGTGATCGGACTTCTCGATGAAATAAATAACAAAACAGAAAATGCAGCAGACAGCGTGACGACGCCTCACGGCGACAAAAAGGATGAGGCAAAAGACCTGGCCGGCCGCCGTATCCTTGTAACGGCCGGTCCTACCGTAGAAGACATAGATCCCGTAAGATACATAAGCAACAGATCTTCAGGAAAGATGGGATACGCTGTAGCAGAGGCCGCGCTAAGGAGAGGAGCAGACGTTACGCTCATATCAGGCCCTGTAAATCTTACATGCAGCGACGATATAAAGCGTATAGATGTAAAGACTACAAAACAGATGCTCGATGCATGTGAAGGTGTTTTTGATGATGTTGACATAGTTATAAAGGCTGCTGCTCCTGCAGATTATTACGTGCTCAATCAATACGACCACAAGATAAAAAAATCAGACGGAGTGCTTTCTATAGAGCTTGCCAAAAATCCTGACATACTCGAGACGCTCGGAAAGAAAAAGGGCGGCCACGTGCTTGTAGGCTTTGCCGCAGAAACGAACGATCTGGAAGCGTACGCGCGCGACAAAATGAAGCGTAAGAATCTCGACATGATAGTAGCAAACGACGTTTCTGCGCCGGGCGCAGGCTTTGACCATGATACAAATATCATTACAATAATCAAAGCATCCGACGGCTCGCTTACAACATATGAAAAGATGTCAAAAGCACAGGCTGCAGATGTTATACTGGATAATGTTGTGGGGATCTTAAAATAGTATACGTTCTTGTAACTATAGAATCATACAAGTCCCTACCTGAAGATGTAATAAAAAGTCAGCAAAGCAGCTGTCTGATAAAAATGCTGACTTGCAGGCACAAAAAAAGTCAGCAAAACAGCTGTCTGACGAAAATGCTGACTTGCAGGCACAAAAAAAGTCAGCAAAGTAGCTGTTTGATGAAAATGCTGACTTACAGACATAAGAAAAGTCAGCAAAACAGCTGTCTGACGAAAATGCTGACTCGCCGGTATAAAAAAAGTCAGCAAAGCAGCTGTTTGATAAAAATGCTGACTTGCAGGCACAAAAAAAGTCAGCAAAGCAGCTGTCTGATGAAAATGCTGACTTGCAGGCACAAAAAAAGTCAGCAAAGTAGCTGTTTGATGAAAATGCTGACTTACAGACATAAGAAAAGTCAGCAAAGCAGCTGTTTGATGAAAATGCTGACTTGCAGACATAAGAAAAGTCAGCAAAGTATATGTCTGACGAAAATGCTGACTTGATTACAATAAAGTATACGTTCTTGTAAAAGACTGTTTCGGCAATTACCGTGCAGTCTTTTTTTTATGCTCTTGATTCCTGTAAATTAAAAATATTACTATAAATTACAGCAAAATATTGACATTAAATAAATAAACTGTTAGTATTAACGAACAAAAGTTTATTTTAACGAAAGAAAATACAGGGGTGATAACGATGGACCTGGGGAAAACAGGAGAAAACAGAGCAGTAGATTATCTGGATAAAAAAGGATACAGGGTACTGCAGCGAAACTACAGATGCAGAGCAGGAGAAATAGACATAATCGCTGTAGACGGAAGCACGCTGTGCTTTATAGAAGTGAAAACGCGCACTTCACTGCGGCACGGTATGCCGTGCGAAGCTGTCGACCGGAGGAAGCTTGAGCACATAAAGCGCGCTGCGTCTGTATATATGGGGCGTTACAGACATAACTGCGACAGCGCGCGGATAGAGGTAGTAGAAGTACTTTATATAAAGAAAAAATATTATATACGTCATATAAAGAACGCACTCGCAGCGTGAGCTGCAAAATAAAAAGGGGTAAAAACATGTATTCAAAAGTAAAAAGCAGTACGCTGCACGGCCTTGACGCCGTAGAAGTCACAGTAGAATCAGATGTAGCGTTCGGCCTTCCGTCGCTCAATATAGTAGGACTCCCGGATACAGCTATACGCGAGTCAAAGGAAAGAGTAAGGACAGCGATAGCAAACTCAGGATTCAGCTTTCCTGATAAGAGAGTAACAGTAAACCTGTCCCCCGCTGACGAAAGAAAAGTAGGGACGCACTTTGACCTGCCTATAGCCGTATGCATACTCGAATCATCAGCCAGAAAAGAAAGCAGAGCCAATTCATTCGCATTCCTTGGCGAGCTTGCACTTGATGGAAAGCTGAATCCGGTAAAAGGGATAATGCCGATGCTTACAGGTCTGCGTGACTGCGGCGCAGCAGGGATAATAATACCGGCAGGAAACATGACAGAGGCTTCACTTATAGATGGAGCAGATATATATCCAGCGGAGACGCTGCGCGACGTCATAGAGTTCATAAGAGATGAGAAACCACTCAAACGCGTTATATTTGACCCGTCAGCGTTTATAAACGATCATAGCGCATCACATGACTTCGCAGACGTAGCAGGGCAGGAGAGTGCCAAAAGAGCCCTTCAGGCAGCAGCTGCAGGAATGCATAATGTACTTATGATCGGCGCCCCGGGCGCCGGAAAAACAATGCTTGCCCGCAGGCTCCCTTCTATAATGCCGCCTATGACATACGAAGAACGCCTTGAAGTAACAAAAATACAAAGCGTTTACGGCGATATGCCTGACGGACAGGCACTCGCATCAGAAAGACCGTTCAGAGCACCTGACCACACGGTATCGCCTGCAGCGCTTATAGGCGGAGGACGTCCCATAAAAGCAGGCGAAGCCACACTGGCGCATCTTGGCATACTTTTCCTGGATGAATTGCCGGAATTTTCACGAGCGGCCATAGAATCACTCAGAAAACCAATGGAAGATGAACAGTGCGCCGTATCGCGCGTTTCAGGAAAAATAGTATTTCCCTCAAAGTTTCTTACTGTATGTGCTATGAATCCGTGTCCATGTGGCTTTTATGGCGACAGCCGCAATGAATGCACATGCGCGCCGGGAGATGTCACAAGATACAGAGCAAAGCTGTCAGGGCCTTTTTTAGACAGGATAGACATGACAGTAAATCTGCATGTGCCGGACATTGAGGATGTAAAAAACAGGAGCAAAGGGATATCATCTGCCGAACTGCGCGCAGATGTAGAACGCGCATGCAGCATTCAGAAAAAGCGCTTCCGGTATGATAATATAAGCTTTAACTCGCAAATGAAGCCCGAACACATAAAAAAATACTGTATGCTCGACACGCAGGCAGCGGAGCTGCTCAACGAAGCATACAACAGGATGAAGCTAAGCATAAGATCGTATGACAGGATACTGCGCGTATCGCGTACACTCGCAGACCTGGAAGGAAGCAGCCGTATCGATATCTGCCATATCGCGGAGGCGATATCGTATAAATGCGAAAAGGAGATTTTCAGATAAATAAAGTTATATTATTATCTGCCAGCTAAAGATATATATTTTTATATGCTTAAAACATCATGACATCCGGCGACGGATGAAGATGCGCAGAAGAAAGTATTTGTGCATGACATGGATTTATATGAATATTAGTTACCATAATGGGTAAAAGGGATATATATAATGGAAGAAAAATTTGAAGAAATAAGCATGATCGACGAGCGGTACCCCGCTCAGCTAAGACTTCTCGGAAGCAAAGCGCCGCAGCGCCTGTGGTGCGCCGGAGATGTATCGCTCCTGAATGAACGGTGCGTAGCGGTAGTAGGATCGAGAAAACCCAGCCGTTACGGAAAATGGGTAGCCTTTGGGGCGGGAAGACTTCTTGCCCGAAACGGTATAGTTACAGTCAGCGGTATGGCTATGGGATGCGATGAAGAAGCGCATAAGGGAGCGATAAAGGGAGAAGGAAAAACTATAGCAGTACTTGGCTGCGGTATAGATATATGTTATCCGAAAAGAAGCCAGACGATCCGTTCTGATATAATTAAAAACGGACTGATAGTAACAGAGTTCCCGCCGGGAACACCGCCGCGGCCTGCAAATTTTCCGCAGCGAAACCGTATAATAAGCGGTCTTTCGGAAATAACAGTTGTAGCTGAGGCTGCACTTTCAAGCGGATCGCTCATAACCGCAGGCTGCGCAGCCGAACAGGGGCGTGAAGTTATGGCAGTGCCGGGCAACATAGCAAACCCGCTGGCTATAGGCTGCAATAAGCTTATACAGGACGGCGTAACTCCGATAGTGTGTCTTGAGGATATCATACGCGCGCTCGGCATAGAATCAACAGCTGATCCGTCTGAGATCTCAGCAGAACTGGGAAAAGATGAAAAAATAATTTATGAGATCGTAAGAAAAAATACCGAAGTAAGTGCAGATCTTATAGCATCAGAATGCGGAAAGCGCGTCTCTGACGTGAATTCTCTTGTAAGTATAATGGAAATAAAAGGATTTTTAATAACGAGCATGGGAAAAATATCTATTGCAAAGTAAGTTCAATGCACATATAATCAACTTTTGTAAGGTGAACTCTTTTTTATGAAAGGCAAGTTATGAAGGAAAAAGCTTTAGTTATAGTGGAGTCTCCGTCGAAGGCTAAAACTATCGGCAAGATACTCGGAAGCAGATATAAGGTCGTAGCTTCCGTAGGTCACGTAAGGGATCTCCCTAAAAGCAAGCTTGGCATAAATATCGAAGAGAACTTCGAGCCTAATTACATCTCCATCCGCGGAAAGGGAGATGTGATAAAGATGCTTAAGAAAGAAGCTAAGGCTGCATCAAAAGTTTATCTCGCTACCGACCCGGACCGTGAGGGTGAAGCAATATCATGGCATATAGCGTATCTGCTCGGCATAGATGCGAGTACGCCGTGCCGTATAGAATTCAACGAGATAACAAAAACAGCAGTCAAAAATGCCGTAAAGCATCCAAGACCTATAAACCTCGATCTTGTAGACGCGCAGCAGGCGCGCCGCGTACTTGACCGTCTGGTAGGATATCAGATAAGTCCTCTGCTGTGGCGCAAGATCCGCCGCGGACTGAGCGCAGGACGCGTACAGTCGGCGGCTCTTAAAATACTGTGTGACCGCGAGAAAGAGATACAGGCGTTCGTACCGGAAGAATACTGGAGCGTGGACGCTGTATTTGAAAAAGGCAGGAAGAAGTTCAAGGCTGAACTTGTAAAATACAATGGAAAGAAAATAAGACCGTCATCAGCTGCTCAGACAGATGATATAATATCAGTTCTTGACGGTGGAAAGTATACGGTAGCAAGGGTAGAAGAAAAAGAAAGAATAAAAAAGCCAATGCCGCCGTTTACGACGAGCAGCCTGCAGCAGGAAGCATCAAACAAGCTGAACTACAATACAAAACGCACAATGATGATAGCGCAGCAGCTGTATGAAGGTGTTGATGTAAAGGGACGCGGAACTGTCGGCCTTGTTACTTACATCAGAACAGACAGCGTACGCATATCGGATGAGGCAAAAGAAACTGCAAAAAATATGATAATCTCTGATTATGGGGATCAGTATCTGGGAACAAATGTATATGCTAATAAAAAAAAGGATGTACAGGATGCACATGAAGCGATAAGGCCGAGTGATCCGACACTTAAACCGGATATGGTCAAAGATTCGCTTACAAAAGAACAGTATAATCTTTATAATCTCATATGGTGCAGGTTTACAGCAAGTCAGATGACAAATGCAGTATTTGACGCTGTCAGCGCAGATATTGACTGCAACGGATACACATTCAGAGCCACAGGGTCAAAGATAAGATTCGATGGTTATCTTGCTGTTTATGATAACAAATCCGATGAAGATAAAAATACTCTGATACCTCCGCTTGAACAGGGTGAAGAGGTAAAGAATGTAAGCATAAAGGGCGAACAGCACTTTACGCAGCCTCCGGCAAGATATACAGAAGCTTCACTTGTAAAAGAACTCGAAGATAAAAATATCGGCCGTCCAAGTACGTATGCTCCTATAGTAGGTACCCTTACAGAAAGAAAATACGTTACACGCGAAAAGAAAAAGCTCGTTCCTACAGAGCTGGGACTTCTTGTAAATGATCTTATGTCAGAGTATTTCAAAAAGATAGTTGACGCAGGATTTACAGCATACATGGAAGATCAGCTCGATGATGTTGAACTCAAAGGAACAGACTGGCACAAGCTTATATCGAACTTCTATGCAGGATTTGAAAAGGATCTTAAGGTCGCAGATGAATCCATAGAGAAGGTAGTTATAGAGGATGAGCCTACAGGCGAGATGTGCCCGGTGTGCGGCAGGCCGCTCGTAAAGAAGCATGGAAGATTCGGCGAATTTATCGCATGCTCCGGATATCCTGAATGTAAAACGACTATGCCGGTAGTGAAAAAGCTCGGTGTGGCATGTCCGAAGTGCGGCAAGGAGCTCGTTGAGAGAAGGAGCCGCAGAGGAAAGATATTCTACGGATGCTCCGGATATCCTGAATGCGACCAGGTATTCTGGGATAAGCCGGTAAATAAAAAATGTCCTCAGTGCGGGTCGCTTATGACGGAGAAAAAGACGAAGTCAGCTCACGTACTTAAGTGTACCGATCCTGAATGCGGATACAAAGAGGATGTAAAAGATTCAGAAAAATAAGCCGAGAGGCTTACATATAGTTGGAGGTAAAAATTGGGAAATATTCAGTTTCACGCAACTACTATCTGCGCAGTAAAGCGCGGTGATGAAGTATGCATCGGCGGTGACGGTCAGGTAACGATGGGCGAGAGCACTATCATGAAGGGCACTGCAAAAAAAGTAAGAAAAATATTCAAGAATTCAGTAGTCACAGGTTTTGCAGGCTCAGTTGCCGATGCATTCACACTTACTGAAAAATTTGAAAAGAAGCTCGAAGAGCATGCAGGAAATCTCAAGCGCGCTGCTGTAGCGCTCGCACAGATGTGGCGTTCCGACAACGGCATGAGAAATCTCGAAGCACTTATGATCGTAGCAGACAAAGAAGAGCTGTTGGTAATATCAGGAAACGGCGAGGTGATCGTACCTGATCAGCAGTTCGTAGCTATTGGTTCAGGCGGAAACTATGCATATGCAGCAGCAAACGCACTTTACAATAACACAGATCTTTCTGCAGAAGACATAGTACGCAAATCACTTGAGATAGCTTCATCTATCTGTGTATATACTAACTCTAATATTTCAATAGAAAAACTTTAGGAGGTGAAATAAATGGGAAAGTTTTATAATCTGACTCCTAAGGAGATCGTTGCAGAATTAGACAAATATATAATAGGTCAGGAGAGCGCAAAAAAATCAGTAGCGATAGCGCTCAGAAACAGACACAGAAGGAATCAGCTGTCAGATGAGATGCGTGAAGAGGTAACACCTAAAAATATCCTCATGGTGGGCCCTACAGGCTGCGGTAAAACAGAGATCGCAAGACGTCTGGCAAGGATAATGGAAGCGCCTTTCGTAAAAGTTGAAGCTACAAAGTTTACAGAGGTAGGTTACGTAGGCCGCGATGTTGATTCTATCATCCGAGACCTTGTAGAAGCTTCCGTCAGGCTGACAAAGCAGCAGAAAATGGAAGAAAAATATAAAATGGCAGACGAGATAGTAGAAGAAAAGATCGTTGAGGCCATGATGCCTAAGAAAAAGGCTCCAAAGGCAGCACCGCAGAATAACGCAAACCCGTTCGGCGGAAATCAGAGCGACAATCCATTCGCGTTTTTAGCCAATATACCAGGCATGAGCAATTACATCCAACCTGTAAATACAAACCAGAATCAGCCGTCACCGGCTGAACAGCCTGCAGAGGAAAGCGGAGACCAGCTTGCTAAGGAACAGATCAGACAGCAGCTTAAGAACGGTCTTCTTGAAGACCAGATGATAGACATAGATGTCCTTGATACAAGGTCAAATATGATCGATCTTGGCGGAAACGAAAATATGAGCATAAGCATAGGAAGTATTTTCGGTGACGCTCTTCCTAAAAAGACAAAAAAGAGAAGAGTCAAGGTCAGTGAAGCAAGAAAGATACTGAGAGACCAGGAAGCTCAGAATCTTCTCGATATGGATCAGGTAACTTCTGAAGCTGTTGAAAATGCAGAGCAGAACGGTATCGTATTTATAGATGAGATAGATAAGATAGCTGATGATTCAAGCTACGGACGCGGTCCAGGCGTATCGCGCGAAGGTGTCCAGCGCGATATACTTCCTATAGTAGAAGGCAGTGTAGTAAATACAAAGTACGGCCCTGTAAAGACAGACCACATGCTCTTTATAGGAGCGGGAGCATTCCACGTTTCAAAGCCTACAGACCTTATACCTGAGCTTCAGGGACGTTTCCCGATCAGAGTGGAACTAGAAAGCCTTACAAAGGAAGATCTCAAAAACATCCTTACCGTTCCTAAGAACGCGCTTATAACACAGCATAAGCTCCTTCTTGAAACAGAAGGCGTTCATGTTGAGTTTACAGATGATGCAGTTGATGAGATCGCAGAGATCGCATATATTTCAAATGAAACAAATGAAAATATGGGAGCACGCCGACTCCATACTGTAATGGAAAAGCTTACAGAAGATATTTCATTTGAACTCCCTGATCCTGAACTTACAGAAGTCATTATAGACGGTGCATATGTAAAGGAAAAATTTGCAGATAAGGTAAATTCAGACGATTTGGACAGATATATATTATAGTGCAGATCTGCTGTAAGTATATACGGTCAAAGTAGCATAATACCCCCGGTTTTCATATTGTATAAAATCGGGGGTATTATTATGTATGGTAAATATGATAATATTAATAACAGGTCAGGAGCCGCACGAGCATGTAAGAAGAAAAAAAGGCGTATTTCGCAGGGCATGTTTTATCGGAGAAAAAACAGAGATCGTATCTCATCAAGATCAGGTGGCGTTAATGTCCGGGCATTTTGCGGAGCATGTAAAATTTTTTCAAAAATATGCACGTTTTTTAAAAAATTCAGAAAACTGTTTATATTTATAGTGATAATAGTACTTTTTTGGCGTACGCTTATGGCTATGGAAAGTGTAATAGGCGTTTCACTTGAAAATGCAGCTGAGATAAAAATGCGCGAATACGTTGAAAACGTAGTGATACATTCGGTTTATAAAGTCCTTGAGTCATCTGAAGATGAATACGGAGACCGGGAGCACGGCGTGATAACGCCTGTCATGAACAACGATGGAGGAGTTTCCATGGTGACACTGAATACAGATGCAGTAAATCGCATAGGCAGCGAGATAGCTATGGAAGTAAACAGCGATATACATGACGGCGTGGCACAGACTATACGGGTAAGCATCGGGACGATGCTACGCAGCAAGCTTCTGTCGCAGGTGACACCTGCGGTAAAATTCGATATAATGCCTGTTTCAGTAAGCGAGATCGGTTATAAGACTGAATTTGAGGATGCGGGCATAAACCAGACAAAGTATAAGGTATACATAGTCATAAATACAGAGGCACGAGTGATGGCTCCGTTTATGGCCGAAAATATACATGTTGAAAATACAGTACTGGCAGCCGAAAGCGTAATAGTCGGAGGCGTTCCTGACACATATGCAAATATCCCAAAAGATAATATTTCAGATTTTGTAAGCTAGCAGAAATATTTTACAAAAATGTATCACGCGCCGGCGCGTGCAGCAGAAGAATGTTATTTGAGCATTCGTACATTATTTAACTCGCAGTATAGCACTTACAGGCTCGCCTGATCAGTGTGGCGCTGCGTTATATTAGTATAAATAACAGGATCGATTTTAACGGATAAGGAAATATCATGTTTGAATTTAATGAAAATAACGAAGTTACCGACAAGCATGTTTACAGAGCGATACTTGTCGGAGTCAGTTTCGGAGAAGATATAACAGCTTCTATGGAAGAACTGGAAGGACTTGCGGAAGCAGCAGACGTAGAAATACTCGGACAGATGCTTCAGGCAAGGGAAAGACCGGATACAGCGACATATATAGGAAAGGGCAAGGTCGAAGAGCTTGCAGAAATGTGCAGCAATATGGGCGCAAATACTGTCATATTCAATAATGAACTGTCAGGCATGCAGCTCAGAAACCTTGAGGGTGCTGTCGGAGTCACAGTGCTTGACAGGACGATACTCATACTCGATATATTTGCGGACAGAGCGACATCAAGCGTCGGAAAGCTTCAGGTAGAGTATGCGCAGCTCAGATACAGACTGCCAAGACTTATGGGATTCGGCAGATCGCTGTCGAGAACAGGAGGCGGCATAGGAACTCGAGGACCGGGCGAGAAAAAGCTTGAAACAGACAGACGTCATATACAATCGCGTATGGATGAGATAAAACGGGAAATAAAAGAAGCGCAGAGATCGCGTGAGGTACAGCGCAGCAGGCGCGAAAAATCAGAGATCCCGGTCGTATCGCTCGTAGGATACACAAATGCAGGTAAATCAGCAATAATGAACGCGCTCCTGCGCGGAAATGACCGCGAGGACAAATCAGTATTTGAAAAGGATATGCTGTTTGCGACGCTTGATGTTTCGCAGCGCAGGATAAAGCTTGACTCAAATCACGAGTTCATACTGGCTGACACTGTAGGATTTGTCAGCAAACTGCCGCATTCGCTTGTTGAAGCATTCAAAAGTACTCTCGAAGAAGTCACTTATTCAGACCTGCTCCTTCATGTAGTCGATGTATCGGCTGACGATCACGAGTTCAATATGAATGTGACGTATTCAGTCCTTAAAGAGATAGGCGCCGGAGATATCCCATGCGTAACAGTATTCAATAAAATAGATAAGCTTGACGATCCGTCCCGGATCCCGTTAGTTGATGGAGAAAGCATTACCATATCTGCAAAATATGGAGATAATATAGATGTGCTCAAAGAAGTTATAAGAAAAAATATATTTTCAGATCTTCGTCAGGCAAAGCTGCTGATACCTTATGATAAAGGCTCAGTGTCGTCATATCTTATGGAAAAATGCAATGTAGGACGTGTCGAATATGCAGGGTCCGGCACATATATAGAAGCAGAGCTCGATCCCGCTGATTATAACAGACTGTCAGAATATTTCGTTGATGATCTTGAAAGCGTAGAATAACATGGTAAATTACAAAACTGTAGCCGAAGAAGCATCTGCCGAGCAGATAATAGAAAAGTCAAAATTTATAGGATATATAAGATCTGTAGAAAGCAGAGATGAAGCAGAGGCTTTTATAAAAGAAATACGTACGATGCATAAGAACGCTACACATAACGTGCCTGCATATATAATAGGAGAAAAGTCGCAGCTGCAGTGGGCAAGCGATGACGGTGAGCCTTCAGGCACGTCAGGAGCTCCCATGCTGCATCTTCTTGCAGGAGAGGGCATAACTAACGTAGTTATAGTGGTAACACGCTATTTCGGCGGTATAAAGCTTGGGACAGGCGGATTAGTACGTGCGTATACAGGTACGGCCAGACTTGCGCTCGAAGCAGCAGGTCTCTGCGAGGTGCGTGAATTTGACATGATAAGCTTCGGTATTGATTACAGTTATTATGGAAAAATACAGAATATGGAGCAGAGCGGGCTCTTCAAAATAACAGATTCAGCGTTTGAAGAAAATATAAAGCTCACGCTGCAGTCTGATCCGGAGTCTACAGAACATATACTGAAGGCATTGTCAGAAATGACAGGAGGCGCATGCAGCGGCGATAAAATAAAGATAGAAAAAAAGTCGGGAAAAATTAAAATTTAATGTTGACACAGGCACATGATTGTTGTAATATATAAAAGCTGACGCACGAAAATGTTGAAAACATAAGCGTTGCTGAAGCGATCAGGTTAAGAACTTGAAAAAATAAATTAAAAAATGCTTGACAACTTGTTTGAAAAGTGTTAATATAATCAAGTGCTTGATGCGCTGGCGTGGCTCAACGGTAGAGCAGCTGATTTGTAATCAGCAGGTTGGGAGTTCGATTCTCTTCGCCAGCTCCATT
>CAKQOE010000045.1 GCA_934255545.1 uncultured Clostridia bacterium
AATCAGTGCATAGAACTTTGGTTTTTATTACATTTTAGTTTCTTCCAGTCAGATATTCATAGAAGCGATTACTGGCCCAAATTATCTGAATGGTTAAAGAACATTGGACAGGGAGAATATTCAAAGGGAAGGACAGACATGTTCCGAATTTTGTGGCCTTTCATGGATTTTGCAATAGCAAATGCTGAACGGTTGGATGCAATGAATGAAGGAAAAACTCCGGCAAGTTCGGCACCGGGGACAAAAGTACATGTACTGATAAAACATTTAAGACCGTACTTGAAAATGGAGTAATGTGCATATTATTCTTTCTTAAAGGGAAAGAGTAGATTTTGGATATCACAATTATTTGATTACGTGGTTTGATAAAGAAAGATGTTTACGAAGGAGACGTAATGAAGATAACAAAAATTCATATAGAAAATTTTTGCTCAATTAAGAATCTACCATTAATCTAAAGGAAGGCATCCGTCGGAGTAAGATCCGGCGGATGTCTTTTTGAATTATGTGATCGGTTTTAGTCTTAACGTTTTCTTAAGGTATCTTAAGTCAATGTTAAGACTTTTTAGTGTTGACAGTGTACTATGAATGATAGTACACTATAAACACAGCGAGGGGCGGGTCCGGAGGACGCGCCGGGCCGGGAGGCTTATTTCTTACGGAGCTGCGCGGCGGCGTTTGTAAGGTTTATGGGCCGCGGCGCGGCATGCGGTGCGCCGGGCGCACGTCAGGATCGCTGGCTTTTATTCATTTAAGTTGATCGAGGAAGGAGGTATGAGGTTTGTTTCAGATAGATCTGAAAAGCAGAAAATCGATCTATGAGCAGGTCATTGATGACGTCAAGGAACTGATAGTTACGGGTGTCCTGCCTGCAGAATCGAAGCTTCCGTCTGTGAGGGAGCTTTCGAAAACTCTTACCGTGAATCCTAATACGGTTCAAAAGGCGTATCGGGAATTAGAGCATCAGGGGTATATATACACGGTAACGGGACTTGGCTGCTTTGTCGCCGCGCGCGAGGAAAAGCAGATAGACATGAAGAGAGTGAAGCAGATCATGGAAGAACTTACTTTAGCTATAAGGGAGCTGATGTATCTCGGCGTAACGGCTGACGAGATCATAAAAAAAATCGATGGGATCTACAAGGAGAGGAGTGTTCAGAGTTGATCACAGTAAAGAATGTAAACAAGTTCTTCGACGATTATCATGCGCTGAATGACTTGTCTTTAAACGTAAAGAGCGGTTCGATATACGGCCTTGTCGGTACGAACGGTTCGGGTAAAACGACTATAATCAAGCATCTGACGGGAGTGCTGAGGCAGGATTCAGGGGAGATACTGTTTGACGGCGAGCCTGTTTATGAAAATGCGGAGCTCAAGAAAAAGCTGGGGTATATCCCTGACGATCTGAGCTATCTGGCTACGTTTACGATGAAGGACGCGGCAAAGTACTACAAGTCTGTCTATCCTGTGTGGGATCAGGAAAGATACGATGCGATGGTCGAAAAGTTCGGCCTGCAGAGCAGGAAAAGGATACATAACTTTTCAAAGGGGATGCAGAAGCAGGCGGCTTTCATACTGACTATGTGTACGCATCCGAAGTACCTTATACTCGATGAGCCTATAGACGGTCTCGATCCTATCATCAGAAAGCTGGTGTGGAAGTATGTTATAGAAGATGTTTCCGGCTCAGGCATGACGGTCCTCGTTTCGTCGCACAATCTGCGTGAGATGGAAGGTATATGCGACTGCATCGGCATACTCGATAAGGGCGTTATGAAGATCGAGCGCGATCTTGACGAGCTCAAGTCCGATATACACAAAATACAGGTCGCTTACAGCGAGGACGGCGATCATTCAGAGAAATTTAAAGACCTTAACGTTCTGCACCACGAACAGAGGGGAAGCGTGGATCTGCTGATCGTAAGGAACGAAAAGGACTTTGTAAGAAAGACTCTCGATGCGGGCAGGCCGCTTATATTTGATATGCTGCCGCTCACGCTCGAAGAGATATTCATATATGAACTGGGAGGTGAGAACTATGAAATCAGCGACATCATATTTTAAAGTATCGTTCTCTGTGATAAAGGACGATTTCAGAAGATTCTGGGCTGTTCCGCTGATAGGATTCATGTTTTACTTCTTCAGCAGCATCTTCGTTATACTTATGTACATGAGAGACACAGGTGTAAATGGGTATGGAAATGATATGCTCGCCGGTTTTGTGGATAACCTGCTTCATGGCGGATATATAGTTAATATGTTAAATATAATCTGGATGTCGGTGCTTTCGGTACTTCTCGTGTTCAGATATATTCACAACTCGGGACACGTGATAGCGGTTCACTCGCAGCCGTTTACGCGTGCGACGCTTCTTAACAGCCATACGGTATCGTGCGTGCTGCTGATAGCGCTGCCTATCGTACTTACAGGAATAATACTTCTTATCATAGCGCATCCTGTGTACTACAACAGTGAGTATTACAGTTCAGCGGGCGAGATGGCAGATCTGTTTGCGAGGGTGAGCGTTCTCAGGTGGATGTGGGAATCATTCCTTACAGCTATGTTCATAATGGCTGTATCCATAGCTGCGGGCATGGTCACAGGCACTTCATTCCACCATGCGATAGCGGCGCTCGGTTTCAACGCGGTTGCTCCTGTATGCACAGGGCTGCTCACTGAGTATTTTAGCACATATCTTTTCGGATATGTTCATCCTGACTGGATCGGCAAAGCTATAATGCATATGTCTCCGGCGCTCAATGTAAGTGAGGGAGAATTCCTTTCAGCGAGTGAAAATGTGTATTATATCGTGCTTGTAGTACTTATATACGCGCTGGCTATGTTCCTCTATAAAAAGAGAAAGCTTGAGCGCGCTTCTGAGGGTATCGTGTTTAAGGCTGTAGACGTGCTCGTTACGCTGATATTCGGCTACCTGGGCATGACGGCTCTGGGACTTACTTTCGACAGTGTATTTGAAGGATCGAAGGCGGCCACGACGATCGGATATATAGCAGGAGCCATACTCGGTATGCTCATAGTCAGAATGGTCATCATGAAGACTGTACGTGTGTTCAACAAAAAGACCGTAATGATCATGGGCGGATATCTTGTGATAGCTCTTATGTTCTTCGCGGGTCTGAACTTTAACGTCACGGGATATGAGACACATATAGAAGAAGACGCCGATGCCATAAGAGTAAGTATGCCATATACTGTCAACAATGTAATGATCGACAGCGCGATAGTCGAAGATGATGACGCGAAGGCGGCTGCTATGGATCTTCATAGATTCATAATCAAAAACAAGGCTCTTATAAAAGAAGTTAAAGAAGCAAATAATGACATAAACGACTACGACGGATATGAGATCGGTGGATATGAGGACATGGTATATGTCAGCTTCAATTATCTGAAGGGAAGCGGAGAAGACCGGAAGACAGTTGAATCGAGAAGCTATGATGTTCCTGCGTACCTCATACTTAACAGCGATGAGATGAAGGCATTAGCAGATACAGGCGTATTTTCAAAGTACGCGGTGGATCAGCTGCCTGCATCGGAAGACGTGGAGTATATAAATATCGCTTCGGGCGCGTATGATTCAGACACGCCTTACGGTACGAGTTTGATGGAAAAAAGCTTGATGTGCTCCGACGCGGCTCAGGTGAAGGGTCTTATGGCTGCTGTTGAAAAAGACATGCGTGAAATGACGTATGAGGATATAAAAAACAACTACAAAATGCCTTCGATAGGTGTGTTGGAAGTGACATATAATGTCAAGGCCGGCGCAGAACCTGAAGAAAGCGATGAAGAAAATATCCAGCCTATAAGCGAGATAACATCTTCTGCTGCAGCTAGTACAAAGAAACGTATCATCGGATCGGAAGAATACCGTATCACTCTGAACAGGGCTTACAGAAACACTCTGGCATGGCTTGAAGCAAACGGATACGGAGCTGCGATACAGTACGATCCTTCTTACTGGAGCTTTGCTGTTGTCTGCGATATTGAAAACGGAAGCGCTGTATCGGAGGATGCTCCGCAGAGCTATTCGCTCAATGAGGTACCGCAGAAGGCTGAAGGTGTCAATGTCATCACCGATCCGGCAACTATAAAGGCTCTTTATGAAGGCGCGAGCTCGCATATGGCTATCGGCCCTATGACTGATATGAATACAGCCGGAAACAATGTCTATATGGTGAGATTCTATCACAGAACGACGGCTGATACAGACGGTTACTACGAAAATTTCCGCGCGTACGTCGATGGCTCTTACTATAACGAGCTTACTGAAGCTAATGAAGCATAAACGGAAAATAAATAAATAAGGGCAGAAAGCCTGACGCGGCGTCACCGCCGCAGCAGGACCGGGGCGCATAATGTATACAAGTAACATGACCGGGCGCCCCGGTCTTTTTTCTGTTTTTTTCTGAATTTCGGTAAAAAATTCAGATTTGTAAAAAAACATTTGTAATAAGTTTGTTTTATGGTAATATGGTACAGGCGCGATTCAAAAAACTTAATGGAGGATTTGAAAATGAATAAAAATGAATTAGTTACAGAAATTTATAGCAAGATAAAGGCTACAAAGAAGGACGCTACAAAGAAGGATGCTGAGGCAGGCCTCAACGCAGTTATTGCTGCTATCACAGAAGCTCTCGCTGAAGGTGAAAAGGTACAGCTCATCGGCTTTGGTACATTTGAAACTAAGGAAAGAGCTGCAAGAGAAGGCAGAAACCCAAGAAAGCCGGGCGAAACTATCAAGATCCCTGCTTGCAAGGCACCTGCATTCAAGGCCGGTAAGGCTCTTAAGGATGCTGTAAACAAATAATCTATCAGAAAAAAGTTTTTTATTCATAAAGCAAAAAAAGAGGACAGGGAAGCGTATGCCGCTCATAAAGATCGGCATACACATCCCCGTCCTTTCGCATTTCCGTAAACAAACGAGAGCCGCGCGCCCTGAAAAAGCAAAAGGCGCGCCGCTCTGCCTGCAGCCGGGCAGCCGTCTGACGACCGCTGCCCGCCGCCCCGCACTGCGCAGCCCCCAGACTACGGCAGCCGTCGTGCGACCGCTGCCCCAAGCCTCTCAAGCGCCTCTCGCAGAACAGCGCGCGGGCACGCAGCGTTTATACGCTGAAAACCAAGCCCCTCCGGGCCGAACATAGTGCCTCCGTCGAGCCACAGGCCTGCATCGGTCACAAACTGCTCTATCTCATCTTCTGTGAGCGCGAGCTCACGCATGTCGAGCCATAGCAGGTAAAGCCCTTCAGGCTCGACCAGCTTAACTCCTTTTATTTCATTATTCACATATTCACGCACAAAGTCGATATTGCCCCTGAGATAAGAGCGCAGCTCATAAAGCCACTCGCTGCCGCCGAGGTAGGCCGCCTCGCACGCGATCATACCCATAGTATTGAGCGAGCCTATGGAGAGCGCCGTCAGCTCAGCCTTAAAGCGGCGGCGCAGGCTGTCGTTCGGTATAAATATATTTGAAGCCTGCAGTCCTGCAAGGTTGAACGTCTTACTCGGCGCAGTGCATACGACGCAGTTCTGCGCAAATTCGTCGCTCAGAGAAGCAAATACCCTGTGCTTGCGCTCAGTCCACACGAAATCGCAGTGTATCTCGTCAGAAACGACTATAACGCCGTGCTTAAGGCAGATGTCGCCGGCGCGGCGCAGCTCTTCCTCAGTCCATACGCGTCCGACAGGATTGTGCGGGCTGCACAGTATATACATCTTTACATTGTTTTCAACTATCTGTTTCTCGAAATCGTCAAAGTCTATAGTATAATGACCGTTTTTGTCAAGAACGAGAGGCGAGTTTACAAGCCTGCGGCCGTTCTGCTCTATTACATTGCTGAAGGGGTAGTAAACAGGGCGGTTTATGATGATCGCGTCGTCTGGTTCTGTAAGAGAGCGGACCGCGACAGACAGAGCGCATACGACGCCCGGAGTCTGCACTATCCATCGGCGCTGCGGCTTAAAATCGAAATTATCGCTGAACCATCCCGTGACAGCCTCGTAATATGAGTCAGGCGGGAACGAATATCCGAATATCCCGTGCTCGACACGGGCAGAAAGCGCTTCCTTTACGGGGTCCGGAACGCTGAAATCCATATCTGCGACCCACAGCGGCATGAGGCCGTCGGGCTTATGAAATATATGTCCGCTGTCATATTTCATGGAGCCTGTACCACGGCGTTCGATCACTTCATCAAAATCATACATTTATATATCACCTCCGGGTTGTTATCATGTTCATTACATATAGGAATGATATATTAACCAATTGAAATGCGCAACGGTCTAATGTAAGATAGAAATGTATTTCCCGGAAATGCCTGCATTTCACGCATGGAGATACGCGACATATTCAGACTTACACAAGGGTACAGGAAAAAGGAGAAGTATTACATGGATAAAGAATTTGAAGATAAAGGGAACGACGACCTTGAGGATCTTAATAATATAATATTTACGGATACTGCAGAGGAAGCGGAACAGGCAGAGGATATTATAAGCAGCCCGGCGCCTACATCTGCATACAACACATCAGGCGGCGCATCCGCACAGCCGGATTCCGCCCGCGGCCCCGAAGGCGAACAGGCCGCCGGCTCCGCGCATCAGCCAACAGGCGGCGCATACACATTCCACCGCCCTGAATACAACAACGCATCATCAGTACAGGGCGCGCCCGCATACGCCGCAAAGCCGCCAAAGAAAAAGAAATGGAAGATAGTAGCTATAATAGCAATAACTGCCGCAGTGATACTCGCAGTATCAGCATGCGCCGCCTCAATGATAACAGGCGGCTCAGGCATGGATGCAGACTACGGCGGCGGCTCGTCATACATAGGCGTGCTCCACGCAGAGGGCACGATAACGACATCGAGCTCATCGTCAGACACGTACCAGCAGAGCTGGCTCCTCAGGCAGATAGACTACATGAAGGGCGATACGTCGAACCGGGGCATCATGCTTTACGTAAACTCGCCGGGCGGCAGCGTGTACGCCTCAGACGAGCTCTATCTCAAGCTCAAGGAGTATAAAGAGGAAACAGGACGCCCCGTATACTCGTACTTTGCAGAAACAGCAGCATCAGGCGGTTACTATATAGCCGCAGGCTCAGACAAGATCACAGCCAACAGGAACTGCACGACAGGCTCAATAGGCGTCTACCTCGGCCCTATCATCGATGCGAGCGGACTCCTTGACAAAGTAGGCGTAAAGGCAGATATAGTAAAGTCGGGCGCAAACAAAGCCATGGGCAACAGCTACCAGCCGCTCACTGAAGAGCAGCGCGCCATATACCAGGAATACGTAAACGAGTCATACGAGCAGTTCGTAGACATAGTAGCAGAAGGCCGCGGCATGGACGTCGCTGCGGTAAAGCAGATAGCCGACGGCCGCGTCTACACAGCGAAGCAGGCAAAAGCAAACGGCCTCATAGACGAGATATCGTCATTCGAGGACGCAAAGGGTGCAATGCTCAAGGAAAACAAGCTCAATGACTGCACGTTCCAGAACGTGATATATACACCGAAAAATGACATATACAGCCTGCTTTCCCAGAAAGCCGATGCAAAAACAGACTCAGCAAGCGCCGAGATCGGCATGGCTCAGGACATATTAAACGGTGACTACACGCCTGAGCTCATGTACATGATGCAGTAATGCATGATACAAAGCAGCGGAGCTGCCCGCCGCACGCCGGGCGCGCGCAGTAAAAAAATAAAAGGGTGTCAAACAAAACTGCTTGACACCCTTCATTCGTTGTGTTAATCTATGTAAAGTGTTCATGGAAGAGGTGGCTGCGATGTCTGAAAAAACAGTTGAAAAAACGATACAGATCGCAATGCTCTACGATTTTTACGGCGAGCTGCTGACGCCGCGCCAGAAAGAAGTCCTTCAGTATTATTACGAAGAAAACTACTCTCTGAGCGAGACAGCGGAAGAGCTCGGCGTAAGCAGGCAGGCAGTTCACGACACGATACACAAAGCAGAAAAAGCGCTCCGCGGCTATGAACAGAAGCTCGGACTCGTCGAAAGATTCAAAAGGACAGAGGCCGACACGCAGAGAGCAGTCGAAGAGCTCGATCAGATCATAGGATATCTGACAGACGGAAGCGGCGCAGAGAGCGCGGCATTTGATAATAAAGTGATCGAAAAGCTGAAAAATGTAAAAAACATTCTCAGCATATTAGAAGAAGAATAGATCAGAGTAAAAATAAGGAGACAGCATGGCTTTTGAAGGACTTTCGGATAAGCTCCAGGGTGTATTTAAAAAGCTTAAGGGCAAAGGCAAGATAACAGAGTCAGACGTAAACGACGCGATGCGCGAAGTCAAAATGGCTCTTCTCGAAGCAGACGTAAACTTCAAGGTCGTGAAAAACTTCGTAGCGACTGTAAAGGAAAAATGCCTCGGCTCAGAAGTACTGGAGAGTCTCACACCTGCCCAGCAGGTCATAAAAATAGTAAATGAAGAGCTTATCGCCCTCATGGGCGGCACAAACAGCAAGCTGACGTATTCACCAAAGGGATTTACAGTGCTGCTGCTCGCCGGTCTTCAGGGTACAGGTAAGACGACGACAGCCGGAAAGCTCGGCGCATATCTTAAGAAAAACGGCAAAAAGCCGATGCTCGCAGCCTGCGACGTTTACAGGCCGGCCGCTATCGACCAGCTCGAGGTAGTCGGCGAAAGAGTCGGCGTTCCTGTCTACACGGACAGAAATGAAAAGCGTCCGGAAAAGATTGCAGCAGACGCAGCAAAAGAAGCTGAGTACAAAGGCTACGATGTCCTGATCGTTGATACGTCAGGTCGTCTTCACATAGATCAGGAGCTCATGGATGAGCTCGTAAGAGTAAAAGATGCTGTAAAGCCGCACGAGATACTCCTCGTTGTGGACGCGCTCACAGGCCAGGATGCGGTAACAGCCGCTGAGGGCTTCAACGACGCGCTCGGCATCGACGGCATAATAATGACAAAGCTCGACGGCGACTCAAGAGGCGGCGCGGCTCTGTCAGTAAAGGCTGTCACAGGAAAGCCTATAAAGTTCATAGGTATGGGCGAAAAGTTCGACGCGCTCGAACCGTTCCATCCTGAACGTATGGCTTCAAGGATACTCGGCATGGGCGACATGCTCAGCCTTATAGAAAAAGCTCAGGAGCAGTATGACGAAAAAGAAGCCGAAGCTCTTGAGAAAAAGATAAAAAAGAATCAGTTCACGCTTGACGACTTCCTTCAGCAGATGGGACAGATAAAAAAGATGGGCGGTATGCGCTCAGTCATCGGTATGCTTCCGGGTATGGGCGGCCAGCGCGTGAGCGATGAAGACATAGAAAAGTCTGAAAAAGAATTTGTCCGCATGGAAGCGATCATAAGCTCCATGACGATGGAAGAAAGAGAAAACCCTAAGATCCTGAACGCCAGCAGGCGCAAGAGGATATCAGCAGGCTCAGGCCAGCCGGTCAGCCAGATAAACGCTCTTATAAAGCGTTATGAGGAAGCCTGCAAGGTAATGAAACAGTTCACAAAATCACCTAAGCATATGGGTAAGAAGATGCGCAGGGGATTTAAGTAAACAGATAAATTCCGTGGCGGCCGCGAGGCCGCATGACTATAGAGAATTTATTCATATATTTTTATTAAAAATTTATTAGACCAGGAGGAAATAATTATGGCAGTTAAGATCAGATTAAAGAGAATGGGAAGAAAGAAGAAGCCTTTTTACAGAGTAGTAGTTGCTGATTCAAGAGCTCCAAGAGACGGCAGATTCATCGAAGAGATCGGTACTTACGATCCGCTGAAGGATCCGGGCGAGATCAATATCGATCCTGAAAAGGCTAAGAAGTGGCTCGGAAACGGCGCTCAGCCTACAGATACTGTAAAGAGCTTACTTAAGAAATCAGGTATCGTAGAATAAGAAGAGGGTGGTACTCGTGGTACAATTAGTTGAGGCTATCGCGAAGTCGCTTGTTGACGATCCTGCCAGTGTAGTTGTAACATCTGAAGAGACTAAGCAGGCGATTACAATATCACTCAGGGTCGCACCGGATGATATGGGGAAAGTTATTGGAAAGCAGGGAAAGATAGCCCGTGCTCTCAGAACCGTAGTTCGTGCTGCGGCGACTAAGGAAAAGAAAAAAGTAACGGTCGAGATCGTTCAGTAAAAGCTTAAGGCATCGCAGACGCGGTGCCTTTTGTGATATATGCGATATTACTGTACAAACCGGCAGACAAATATGATATTTATGGTATAATTCATTAGTTGAGCTTTGGTCGAAGAAATATCAGAAGATCAGAAAAGAGGTAAGGCATGAAAAACGACCGCATAAAAGTGGGAAAGATAACAACGGCAGTCGGCATAAAGGGCGAAGTGAAGGTATACCCTTACACGGATGATCCCGAGCGTTTTGAAGAGCTCGAGTCAGTTTACGCCGGCGATGACGTTATGTATATAGATAAAGTAAGATACCAGAAGAACCTTGTTATACTCAAGTTTAAGGGAGTAGACGACAGGAATGCCGCGGAAGCGCTGCGCGACAGGTATCTGACGATAGACAGGAGCGAGCTCCGGGAGCTCGAAGAGGATGAGTATTTCATATTTGACCTTATAGGGCTTGAGGCTGTGGACCAGGAAGGAAATCATATAGGTGTCGTGAGCGATGTTATACAGAATACAGCGCAGGATCTTTATGAGATAAAAAAGGACGACGGCTCAAAATATCTTGTCCCGGCAGTTTATGAAATTGTTACTGATATAGATATAAACAGTGGTATAATGAAGATCGATCCTATATACGGACTTTTCGGGGATCCTGAGGAGGTCAGGGACTGATGAATATAGATATCCTGACTTTATTTCCTGAGATGTTTGCGCCCGTCCTCGGGGCGAGCATGCTCGGCAGAGCATCTGAAAAGGGCATTTTAAATATAAATGCTGTAAATATACGCGATTTTGCAGCAAACAAGCACAAAAAGACTGATGATACGCCGTTCGGCGGCGGAGCAGGCATGGTCATGATGGCGCAGCCGGTATTTGACGCGCTCAGGTCTGTAGGCGCTGAAAAAAAGCGCATCATATATATGTCGCCGCGCGGCCGCAGGCTTGACGGCGAGCTTGCGCGCTCGCTTGCGCAGGAGGAGGATCTTGTATTTCTGTGCGGACATTACGAGGGCATAGACGAGCGCATCATAGACTACTGGCATCCTGAGGAAGTGTCTATAGGAGACTACATCCTTACGGGCGGCGAGCTCGCCGCGATGGTAGTCATAGACGCTACAGCGCGCCTTATACCTGAGGTGCTCGGCAATAACGACTCTATAATGGAAGAATCTGTATATTCGGGCCTTATAGAATATCCGCAGTACACGAAACCGCGCGAGTATGAAGGCATGGGCGTGCCGGAGGTACTTCTTTCAGGCAACCACAAGGCGATAGCGCTGTGGCAGCTTGAAAAGGGCTGCGAGATAACAAAAGAGCGCAGACCGGATCTGTGGGAGGCATTCCTGCAGGATGAAGAGCGTCTGGCAGGTCTTTCAAAGCAGGAAAAAAAGATAATAGAAAAAGTCTTCAATGATCGGAGGCAGGCGTGGCAGAAGAAAATATAAGTGAAGTAAAAAACAAATCAAATAAAAGGTCAGGCAAAAAGAAAAACAAGATGCGCATGTATATAGCGCTGTATATAGCAGCGCTCGTGCTTCTGATCATCCTTGTGTACGCATTTCCGACGATATCAGGCGCGCTGTCTGAGACTATGACAGTAGAGTATGGTACGCTTGATGATTCATATGATGTGACATGTTATATAGTGCGCGACGAAACTGTATACTATTCAGGCGAGAGCGGGAGCATAGAATACCATTTTGCTGAGGGTGACGGCGTTCGCGCAAACACTCAGGTCGTTACAGCCGGAACGAGCGGAGGCGCTTCGGAAAAGGATTACAGCGCCTACAATAAACGCGCTAACAGTGTGAAGGATATGTCTGCGGTGTTATCGCCGCAGGGCAGGCTCGACCAGGTGAAGTCGGAGCTGCAGCAGAAAGCGGCAGAGGCTTCCGAAGCTGAAAAAACGGATGAGGCGGACCGCATAAATAAATACATTTCGTCAATAAGCGATATTTCTGATAAAAGCTCAGGAAAAAACGACAGCGCTGACGAAAGCGTACCGTCCGATCAGTTCGGAGTCAAAGGCAGCGATACTGCAAAGACTTCAGGTACGCTGAGCTACATGATAGACGGATATGAGTCAGTACTCAACCCGTATACTATCGGGCTGCTCGATAAAGAAAAGCTCGGATCGCTCGATTACGATATGTATAACGCTGACACCGGAAAGACGTACAAGGGCGAGCCGATGTTCAAGATAGTGGACAGGCACGCGTGGTATGCGGTGACATGGGTAGATGCAGCGGCTCTCGGATCGTTCTCAGAGGGAACATCTATAGACCTGAAGCTTCCGAAGGGCAGCGTTCAGGGTACTGTAGACAAGCTTTATGATGACGGCGATGAGATCATGGTAGTTATGAAGTTCAATAACTATTATGAGGATCTGGCATCCATAAGAAAGATAAAGACAAAGATAACAGCGTCAGATCATAACGGACTGCTCATAGACAGCTCATTCATAGTTACGAAGGACGGACAGCCGGGTGTTTACGTCGTAAGCGTTACCGGAAAGGAAACGTTCACTCCTGTAAAGATACTGAATTCAGACGGCAGCAATACTATAATAGCTGCAAATTACTATTATGAGCAGACAGACGAAGGCTCAAAGCAGGTAGCTACGGTAAGCCCTTATGACGAGATAAAAAAGGTCTCGCAGAAGGATACCGAAAAGGCTGCCCAAAAGGAAAAAGAAGGTTCAGAAAATGAGTAAGATAGCAGACAATATAAAAATGATAGAAGAGGAAAAGGCTGCGGCAGCCATACGTTCAGGACGACGTCCGGAGGACGTGCTTCTGTGCGCCGTTACTAAAAATCATACTCCTGAGGAGATGAATGAGGCTATAGACGCCGGAGTTACGGATATAGGCGAGAACCGCGTGCAGGAGATCCTCGAAAAATACGAAAATGTTAAAAAAGTTAACTGGCATATGATTGGACATTTGCAGACAAATAAGGTAAAATATATTATTGATAAGGTCTGCATGATACATTCGGTCGATTCGCTGCATCTGGCAGAGGAGATAGACCGCAGAGCGGCGCAGCACGGCCTGACGATGGACATCCTTGTGGAGGTCAACGCAGCCGGTGATGAGGCAAAGTTCGGTGTTGACGTAGAGAGCGCTGAAAAGCTCGTAAACGACATACTGGAAAGCTGTCCGCATGTAAGAGTGAGAGGACTTATGACTATAGCGCCTTATGCGGAGGATCCTGAAGAGGTGAGACCGTACTTCAGAGAAATGAAGCAGCTTTACGACAGACTTGCTCTTATAAAGCATGAGCATCTTGACTTTAAATATCTGTCGATGGGGATGTCAAACGACAGAGTCATAGCTGTTGAGGAAGGCTCTACCGTGATACGTGTCGGCACGGCTATATTCGGCGCGAGGAATTATAATGCATGAAATTTTATTTATCCGTTAAAACACCCAGTTTACAGTCGATTCTCAAGGGGGAAACTTGAATGGCAGAAGGACTTTTAGGTAAATTTAAAATGATGATAGGCGTTGAGGACGCAGAGGAAGAGGAAGAAGAACTCAAGGTCGTAGCGCCGGTACAGACGCGTTCGCAGCCTGCAGCAGTAAACGAAAGCAGAAGATATCCGTCTCCTTCATACGAAGACAGAAGCAGCACTTTCGTACAGCCTAAGATGGAACCGCGCAGCAATAAGGTGGTAAGTATGCAGAACACAGCAGCAAGACAGCAGTTCAAGCTCGTTGTGACTGAACCGAAGAGTTTTGACGAGTGCCCTAAGCTCGTTGACAGTCTCAAGAGCAGAAAACCTGTTATAATCAATCTCGAAAAACTTGAAACAGAGAAAGCTCGCAAGATATTCGATTTCCTGAGCGGCGCGACATACGCCCTCAACGGAAACGTCCAGAAGGTAGCAAACAACATATTCGTATTTGCTCCTGACAATGTCGACGTGCTTTCAAACTTAGGCTCAGAAGCCGGCAAGAGAGAAGCATCTTCATTCGGCGCGAGCCCATGGCGCAGGTAGTCTGAATGATAAGTTCGCTTTTAGGTTACGCCATATATCTTTTCTGTGATATACTGGCGACGCTTATCGTTGTAGAAGCTATCATGAGCTGGTTCGTTATGGCGATGCCGCCGACGCTCAGACGCATATACGGCTTTATCCAGTCGCTTACAGAGCCGTTTCTGAGACCTTTCAGAAGACTGCTGCAGAGGTTTTCGTACTCAACAGGCATAGATTTTTCGCCTGTGATCGCGATACTCGTTATACAGTTCGTCGGAAGGATAGCATATATGCTGCTCAGCGGGCTTCATTTTTAAAAGACAGTTTCGAGCGTGTCTTTTATGACTTGTTTGAGCTCCGCAAGCGCAGGCAGGTCATACAGGTAGTAAATAATACAGTAATAAAAAGGGCTGCTTCTTATACAGAAACAGCCCTTTTATGTACACATAACTTCGCGCGTCGCCGCGCGCACAGACTGCGCCCTGACAGATCGGCACAGCGCAGTCGCTGTATCATTCACATGAAATATATAGGATCTAAATGAGATATCAGGAAAGGAAGAAAAAGATCAATGCAGTATATCATACTTATAGCCCTTATAGTCGCTGCGGATCAGGCTCTAAAGCTGCTCGTCGTCAGTCAGGTAGGCATGCTTGAGCAGGTGCCTGTCATAGACGGCTTTTTCTATATACACGTTATACCGAACGACGGCATCGCCATGGGCATGCTCGCAGATCATCAGGGCGTCGTCATAGCCGTGACGGCGATCATAATGGCGCTTATCGCGGCATATATATTTGTGAAACGCAAGAGTGAAAAGCCTGTGTTGCTGTATACTCTGTCGGCTGTCGTCGCCGGAGGCGTCGGAAACATCATAGACCGTATCCGTCTTGATTATGTTGTTGATTACCTTGATTTCAGGGTATGGCCGTATATATTCAATTTCGCTGACATCTGCATCGTAGTCGGCTGCATCGTGCTGATATTGCTCGTGTTTATGGACGCGAGGAAGGAAGGCGGCGAAAGGGTCACGGAGGCCGGCATAAAGATCAGCGTGGAAAAGATAGAAGATTTCAGTAAAAATGATGACAAAAAGAAAAAGAAGCATAAGGAGCAGGCTTGATGGGCGAGATATTTTACCTTGAGGCCGGAGAGGAAAATGCAGGAGAGCGTATAGACGCATTTCTGGCGTCAAAACTGCAGGATGTGACGCGCAGCTGGCTTCAGAAGCTCATAGAGGCCGGAAATGTGAGCGTAGAGGGTCGTGAAAAGCTGGCTAAAAATTACAGGCTGCGCGCCGGCGACCGTCTGACGGTCGAACTGCCTGAACCTGAAACGCTGGATGTTATGCCTGAGGACATACCGCTTGATATAGTGTACGAGGACGAGTATCTGCTTGTCGTGAATAAGCCTTCGGGCATGGTCGTTCACCCGGCTGTCGGAAATCACACAGGTACTCTCGTTAATGCTGTAATGTTTCACTGCGGCGATCAGCTGTCGTCTATAAACGGTGTCGTAAGGCCGGGGATAGTCCACCGTATAGACAAGGACACGAGCGGTCTGTTAGTTATAGCTAAGACTGACGCGGCGCACAGGGGGCTTGCTGAGCAGTTTGCTGTCCACAGTATAAAGCGCGCTTATCGTGCTGTCGTCTATAATAATATAAAAGAGGACGACGGGCGCGTAGACGCGCCTATAGGCCGCAATCCAAAGAACCGCCTGAAAATGGCTGTTGTAAGCACTGATAAGGGACGTCGGGCTGTTACAAATTACCATGTGATCGAACGTTCCGGGAAGTTTACGTATGTTGAGTGCCGCCTGGAGACAGGCAGGACGCACCAGATACGAGTGCACATGGCGTACATAGGTCATCCGCTTCTCGGAGATCCGCTTTACGGCCCACGCAAGGGCATGAGCGGAGTCACCGGTCAGGTGCTCCATGCAAAAGAACTCGGCTTCGTCCATCCCATAACAGGCGAGTACATGGAGTTCGACTCAGAGCTTCCGCTTGAGTTTGTGAAAGCATTGAAAAAAGCAGGATTTGACACAGAAAGGCTGCAATAACGTATACTTTATTGCAATCAAGTCAGCATTTTGGTCAGCGCAGATATTCTGCTGACTTTTTCTGCACCTACAGGTCAGCATTTTAGTGAGTGCAGCTGTTTTGCTGACTTTTTCTGCGCCTATAGGTCAGCATTTTAGTGAGTGCAGCTGTTTTGC
>CAKQOE010000046.1 GCA_934255545.1 uncultured Clostridia bacterium
GATAACGTAGTAATGGAGATCGAACTGATCCACAAGATCGCTATCGAAGAAGGACTCAGATTCGCTATTCGTGAAGGTGGAAGAACAGTAGGTTCAGGCGTAGTAACTGAGATCATCGAGTAATTACGACGCTTTAAAGCGACAGTATAATATCGATAAATAAAGGGACTGCATAAGCAGTCCCTTTTTATGAAAAACACTGACAACAGATATACATAGACACCGGCGTGCGGCGACGCACGAAAACATGTTATGACATAAGACACTGACAGAATATATTTTTTTGATTTTACATATTATCAGTATATTTTACTGTTGAAACGGATATTTTACGAAACAAAAAATATTATATTTTGAATCTGCACGTCAAAAATATGTTGACATGAGCTCGCTCAGGTGATACTATTACAGGGCGATTCTGTGAATTCGCTGGTTTTTGTGTGCACAAAAGTCAGAAACTTGTATGTAATATTTATGATATATACAAATCTTACGAAGGAGGTGCCAAAATGAGAGTAAAGGTTACAATGGCTTGTCAGGAATGCAAGCAGAGAAATTATAACACTATGAAGAATAAGAAGAACAATGCAGAGCGTATCGAGCTCAACAAGTACTGCCCGTTCTGCAACAAGCACACACTTCATAAGGAAACAAAATAAAGGAAGTGACACCATATGGCAAACTCAAATGATACTGCCAAGAAAAGATTCAGCATCAAAGAATATTTTCGTGGTATAAAGATCGAACTTAAGAAAGTTGTATGGCCTACTAAGAGCGAACTCGCTTCATACACAGGCGTTGTTATTTTTACATGTGCGCTCTGTGCGGTTGGATTTTGGGCAATCGACTCTGTGTGCGCTCTTTTCCTTCAGAAACTGCTTGGAATCAGCATTACAATGTAGTTTTTCGGGATAGGCTTTTAACGGGAAGGAAAACGGTTTATCCGTTTTGAATCGGGAAATGGCAAAATTCGATAAAAACATAAAAAATGAATTCCTCGATCAGGATATCTTCGATGATGAGTATTTTGATGAAGACGAATACATCGACGAAGAAGATACAGAGGATTATGAAGAAGAAACAGCTTCAGATGAAACTGCCGAAGAAAATGAAGCAGATGAGGTATCTGACGAGGATATCTTAGATGAAGATGAAGCTGAAGATCACGAAGCCGCTGAAGAAGCTCTTTCTGAAAAGACTTCTGACGGCAATAAGGCGAAGTGGTATGTGGTTCACACATATTCCGGTCATGAAAACAAGGTAAAAGCCAATATCGAAAAGATCGTAGAAAACAGAGGTATGCAGGATCTCATACAGTGCGTTGCGATGCCTACTGAAGATGTAGTTGAGATAAAGGGCGGACAGCGTAAGGTAAGATCGCGCAAGATGTTTCCGGGATATGTAATCGTCAAGATGATAGTTACAAGTGAATCCTGGTACCTGATCAGAAATACTCAGGGGGTCACAGGCTTTGTCGGAAATGGCACAGATCCTATTCCTCTGACAGACGAAGAAGTTCGTCGTATGGGCGTTGAAAACGTTGTTACAAACATTGACGCTGAAGTCGGTGATCATGTTAAGGTAATAGACGGACCATTTGATAACTTTATGGGCGTTATTGAAGAGATAAATATGGAAAAGCAGATGCTTAAGGTCCGCATTTCGATGTTTGGAAGAGAAACGCCTGTAGAACTGGAATTCGGTCAGGTAGAAAAAATGATGTAAGCAATTTTTAATAATATAGATTGCTATTTTGCCACAATTGAGGCACGCAAGGAGGTGACACAAGATGGCAAAGAAGGTAGAAGGTTTGATTAAACTGCAGATCCCTGCAGGCGGTGCGACTCCAGCTCCTCCGGTAGGTCCTGCACTCGGTCAGAAGGGCGTTAACATTATGGACTTCTGTAAGCAGTTCAACGCTAAGACAGCTGATCAGTCAGGTATGATCATCCCAGTAGTAATCACAGTTTACTCAGACAGATCATTCACATTCATTACAAAGACTCCACCTGCAGCAGTACTGCTTAAGAAGGCAGCTGGTCTCGATGCTGCTTCACCAGCACCAAACAAGACTAAGGTTGCTACTCTGACAGAAGCTCAGGTAAGAGAGATCGCACAGACAAAGATGCCGGATCTCAATGCTGCAGACATCGATGCTGCTACTTCTATGATAAAGGGTACAGCAAGAAGCATGGGCATTGTAGTTGAAGGCTAGTAAGTGGGAGGCATAAAGCCGTTATTACCACAAGGAGGTTAAAATGCCAAAGAGAGGCAAAAATTACAAGACTGCTGTCGCAGGTTACGACAAGCAGACATTATTTGATGCTAAGGAAGCTTTTGAGATCTTAGATAAGTTTCCTAAGGCAAAGTTTGATGAGACTGTAGAAGCTCACATCAAGCTGGGTGTAGACTCAAGACATGCTGACCAGCAGGTTAGAGGCGCTATCGTCCTCCCTCACGGTACAGGTAAGTCAAAGAAAGTTCTCGTATTTGCCAAGGGCGAAAAGGCAAAGGAAGCCGAAGCTGCAGGCGCTGATTATGTAGGCGCTGACGAACTCGCTAAGAAGATCCAGACTGAAAACTGGTTCGACTTTGACGTTGTTGTTGCAACTCCTGATATGATGGGTGTTGTAGGTCGTCTCGGTAAGGTACTCGGTCCTAAGGGACTCATGCCAAACCCTAAGTCAGGTACAGTAACTATGGATGTCACAAGAGCTCTTGCTGAGATCAAGGCTGGTAAAGTTGAATACAGACTTGACAAGACTAATATCATCCACACTCCGATCGGTAAGGCATCGTTCGGTCCTGAAAAACTCATGGATAACTTCAATGCTCTCATGGAAGCAGTTGTAAAGGCTAAGCCTGCTGCTGCCAAGGGTCAGTATCTGAGAAGTGTCACAATTTCTGCTACTATGAGCCCTGGCGTTAAGCTCAACCCAATGAAGCTTGGCTAATTAAAGGTTCAGCAGAGATCAATTAAAAGAGAATACAAGCCGTAGACAGCAGGTGCACTTGCTTAAAAACCTGCCGAGGTCTTATTATAGAATTAAGAGCCTTTTCTGTCTGCGGGAAGGGCTTTTTGTATGACCTGGTCATACTTTGGCCGGTCGTCAGAAAACTCTGACCGAATAGACACTTACGATAAAGTGTCGGAAAGGAGAAAATATGTCAGTTGAAAGCATTCAGGCTAAATCAGCTATAGTTGAAGAAATCAAAGAAAAGCTGAGCAGAGCGCAGTCTGCAGTTGTTATCGATTACATGGGTATCAACGTTGTAGAAGCAGACGCTATGAGAAAGCAGCTCCGCGAAGCTGGCGTTGATTATAAAGTTTATAAAAATACTCTCGTTAAGAGAGCCATCGAAGGTACTCAGTTCGAGGGTTTAGCTGAAGTTCTCGAAGGTCCAAGCGCATTCGCATTCGGTTACGAAGACGCTACTGCTCCTGCAAGAGAGCTTAACAGTGTTATTAAGAAGATCAATAAGATGGAATTCAAGGCAGGTGTTGTAGAAGGTCAGTTCTATGATAAGGACGGCATCACAACTATTGCTCAGTTACCATCAAGAGACGAACTCATTGCGAAGTTCCTCGGAAGCATCAAGTCTCCTGTATCAAGCCTCGCTTATACATTACAGGCTATTGCTGATCAGAAGGCTTCAGGCGTTGAACCTGCTCCAAAGGCAGAGGAAGCACCTGCAGAAGAAGCTGCACCTGCAGCAGAATAATTTATAACGATTTTTAATCGGAATGACTAATTTTTAATCATTCGAAGGATTTCGAATATTTCATCATTAAGGAGGATCATATAATGGATAAGGATCAGATCATTGAAGCTATAAAAGCAATGACAGTATTAGAACTTAACGAATTAGTTAAGGCTTGTGAAGAAGAATTCGGCGTATCTGCTGCTGCTCCTGTAGCTGTAGCTGGTGCTGCTGCTGGTGGCGATGCTGCTGCTGAACAGACTGAGTTCACAGTAGTTCTTAAGGAAGCTGGCGGTGAAAAGATCAAGGTTATCAAGGCAGTTAGAGAAATCACTGGTCTTGGTCTTAAGGAAGCTAAGGAACTCGTTGACGGTGCTCCTTCAAACATCAAGGAAAACGTTGAAAAGGCTGAAGCTGAAAGCATCAAGGCTAAGCTCGAAGAAGTTGGCGCTGGTGTTGAATTAAAGTAATTTCGACAATTAATTTCCATAATAAAGGGTGTTGCTCTGCAACACCCTTTATGTGTATATGGCATTAAAGAAATAAATATAAAATATAATATATTTTTCCTTTAATACCATATATTTAAATATTTAAAAAGTCTTATTATTTTTATATTCAGCCCGTGAGGGCTGCGGGTGTAAAACTGATATGGAGTATTTACCGGAAATACGGATCTCTATTATTAGAAAAAGTTTTTATTGACTTAATTTAGATTTTATGGTATCATAGTACATTGCTACGCCACTACACTTATGGATTTATTTACATTCAAGGAGTGATGATAATGCCTCAACCTGTCAAAATAGGTAAAAAGACAAGAATGAGCTACTCGAAGATCACCGAAGTAGCTGAAATGCCACATCTGCTTCAGATCCAGAACGATTCATATAAATGGTTCGTTGAAGAAGGCCTGAAGGAAGTTTTTGAAGACATCTCACCGATCAAGGATTATGCCGGAAACCTCGTGCTGGAGTTCGTTGATTATGAGTTAAGCAAGACTCCAAAGTATGAGCAGGAAGAATGCAAGGAAAGAGATGTTACGTATGCGGCACCGCTCAGAGTAAGAGCTCGTCTCGTTAATAAGGAAACGGGTGAAGTTAAGGAACAGGAAGTGTTCATGGGTGACTTCCCGCTTATGACGGAAAAGGGTACTTTTATTTATAATGGTGCGGAAAGAGTAATTGTAACTCAGCTGGTAAGGTCACCTGGACCATACTATGCAGTTACTGCAGATAAATCAAACAACAGCCTTTTCTCAACGACCATCATTCCTAACAGAGGTGCATGGCTTGAGTATGAAACAGACTCCAACGAGATCATCTCAGTAAGAGTTGACCGTACAAGAAAGCAGCCTGTTACTACATTATTAAGGGCGTTTGGATTTGGTACTGATGAAGAGATCATCAATACATTTGGTCCTGACGAGAGACTTTTAAAGACTCTTGAAAGGGATACAACAAACAATTATGAAGAAGGTTTAAAGGAAATATATAAAAAGCTGCGTCCGGGCGAGCCACCTACGGTGGAAAGTGCTAAGTCACTGCTCGATTCGCTGTTTTTTGATCCTAAACGTTATGATCTTGCGAAGGTAGGAAGATATAAGTACAATAAGAAGCTTTGTCTTTCAAACAGAATAGTGGGGTGCACCCTCGCAGAGGACGTTGTAGATGAAACTACAGGTGAACTTTTTGCTTCTGAAGGTGAAGTAGTTTCACGCGAACTGGCAGCCTCTATCGAAAATGCCGGAATCGTTTATGTATGGGTATATGATGCCCACGAACTTGGAAAAAAAGTCAAGGTTATTGGTAATAACTTTGTAGATATAAGCGCATATGTAGATTTTGACCTTTCTGACACCAAGGTGCCTGATAAGGTCTATTATCCTGTGCTTATGGATATCCTGAAGGAAAATGAAGGCGCAGATGAAGCTTCCATGAAGAGAATACTTCATGCAAAGCGTCATGAGCTTTCACCTAAGCATATCCTTCTTGAGGATGTAGTTGCTTCTGTCAGCTATATACTCGGCCTTAACCACGGTATCGGTACTGTTGATGATATCGACCACCTCGGCAACAGAAGACTCAGAACAGTAGGAGAACTTCTCCAGAATCAGTTCAGGATCGGTCTTGCCAGGATGGAAAGAGTAGTTAAGGAAAGAATGAATATTCAGGATGTCGAGGCGGCGACGCCTCAGGCGTTAATGAATATCAGACCTGTTACGGCTGCTATTAAGGAATTCTTCGGAAGTTCACAGCTGTCACAGTTCATGGATCAGAACAATCCTCTTGGTGAGCTTACGCATAAGAGAAGATTATCTGCTCTTGGTCCGGGCGGTCTTTCAAGAGAAAGAGCCGGATTCGAAGTACGAGATGTACATCATTCTCATTACGGAAGAATGTGCCCTATCGAGACACCTGAAGGTCCTAATATCGGTCTTATCGGTTCTCTTACGACATTCGGACGTGTCAATGAATATGGCTTTATAGAAACTCCTTACAGACTTGTAGATAAGGAAACAGGTATCGTCACAGATACTATCCATTATCTTACAGCTGACGAAGAAGAACCTATGATCATTGCTCAGGCGAATGAACCTCTCGATGAAAACCACAGATTTGTAAATGCAAAGGTTGCCTCAAGAGGTGTAGGCGGTGAGATAGATCTCGTTCCGAGAGAAAAGATCGACTACATGGATGTATCTCCAAAGCAGGTAGTATCAGTCGCTACAGCTCTTATACCGTTCCTGGAACACGACGATGCGAACCGTGCCCTGATGGGTGCAAACATGCAGCGTCAGGCAGTACCTCTGCTTATCGCAGATGCGCCTATAGTTGGTACAGGCATGGAAGCTGTTGCAGCGCATGACTCACGTGTAGTCGTTATTGCAAAGGCTGCAGGTGTAGTTGAGTTTGTCGATGCAAAGACTGTAAAGATCAGACGTGATGACAATGACCAGATAGATACTTATAATCTGCTCAAGTTTAAGCGTTCAAACCAGGGAACATGTGTAAACCAGAGACCTATAGTAAGCAAAGGTGAGCATGTTGAGGATGGTGAGATAATCGCAGACGGTCCTTCAACAGATCAGGGTGACCTTGCTCTCGGAAGAAATATGCTTGTAGGCTTCATGACATGGGAAGGTTATAACTACGAGGATGCCATCATCCTTAATGAAAGACTTCTTATGGATGATGCACTTACATCTATCCACATTGAAGAATACGAATCAGAGTCAAGAGATACAAAGCTCGGACCTGAAGAAATAACAAGAGATATACCAAACGTTGGTGATGACGCTCTGCGCGATCTCGACGAAGACGGTATCATAAGAATAGGCGCAGAAGTAAATGCGTCAGATATACTCGTAGGTAAGGTAACACCTAAGGGTGAAACTGAACTTACGGCTGAAGAAAGACTTTTAAGAGCTATCTTTGGCGAAAAGGCAAGAGAAGTAAGAGATACATCACTCAGACTCCCTCACGGTGAGACCGGTATCGTTGTTGATGTCAAGGTATTCTCAAGAGATAACGGCGATGAGCTTCCACCTGGAGTAAACAAACTGGTAAGATGCTATGTCGCTACAAAGAGAAAGATAAATGTCGGCGATAAGATGGCCGGAAGACACGGTAATAAGGGTGTAATCTCACGTATCCTTCCACAGGAGGATATGCCGTTTACAGAAGACGGTACAACTCTTGAAGTCATGCTGAATCCTCTGGGCGTACCTTCTCGAATGAATATCGGTCAGGTACTCGAAACACATATCGGTCTTGCTGCAAAGCGCAAGGGCTGGTATATAGCGACACCTGTATTCGATGGTGCATTCGAAGAAGATATTCAGGAGCTGTTTAAGGAAACAGGTATACCTCCTACAGGAAAGCTCTGGATGCGTGACGGAAGAACAGGCGAATATTTTGATAACCCTGTAACAGTAGGCATCATGTATATGCTTAAGCTGCACCATCTCGTAGATGATAAGATCCATGCGAGAAGTACAGGCCCGTATTCTCTTGTAACTCAGCAGCCTCTGGGTGGTAAAGCTCAGTTTGGCGGACAGCGTTTCGGAGAAATGGAAGTATGGGCGCTTGAAGCATACGGCGCTGCATATACACTTCAGGAAATACTGACTGTTAAGTCAGATGACGTTGTAGGCCGTGTTAAGACATATGAAGCTATCGTAAAGGGCGAAAATATTCCTGAACCGGGTATTCCTGAATCATTCAAAGTACTCATAAAGGAAATGCAGAGTCTTGCGCTTGATGTAAAGGTACTGAATGAAGCCGGCGAAGAGGTTGAATTACAGGAATCATATGAATACGAGGGCGCGCCTGATCTTGAAAAAATAATTTCAGAAGATACGGCAAAATCTTCAACAGATGAATATCTGGAAGATGGCTCCGGCTTTATGGAAGAAAAGACAGATGACGAAGACGAGAACGATGACGCCTTCGCGCCTGAAGAAGATGATGATATGATGTTCGATGATGATGCTGACGATTTCCTTGATGAGGAATAGTCAGTTCATCAGAACTGATTCAATTAACCGTTTCAATTTGATATAAAGAGAAAAGGGGGAGACACTCCTTGTACGAATTAAACAATTTTGAAGCATTACAGATAAGTCTCGCGTCTACTGAAAAGATAAGAAGCTGGTCAAGAGGCGAGGTAAAGAAGCCTGAAACTATAAACTACAGAACACTCAAGCCTGAAAAAGACGGCCTTTTCTGCGAGAGGATATTCGGACCTCAGAAGGACTGGGAATGCCACTGCGGAAAATATAAGAGAATCAGATACAAGGGTATCGTCTGCGACCGCTGCGGAGTTGAAGTAACTAAATCAAAGGTCCGCAGAGAACGTATGGGCCATATAGAGCTTGCTGCTCCTGTATCTCATATCTGGTATTTTAAGGGCATACCAAGCAGAATGGGTCTTGTACTTGATATGTCACCTAGAAACCTTGAAAAGGTCCTTTACTTTGCAGCTTATATAGTAACTGATCCCGGTCAGGGAACAGGTCTTGCATATAAGGAAGTCCTGACTGAAAACCAGTACAGAGAAGCAAGAGACAAATACGGAAATGCTTTTAAGGCAGGCATGGGCGCTGAAGCAGTAAGAGAACTGCTTGCTCAGATAGACCTTGATGAAATGTCAGCAGATCTCAGAGAAAAGCTGAAGGATGCTACAGGCCAGAAGAAGATCAGAATAGTAAGAAGACTTGAAGTAATAGAAGCGCTCAGATCATCAGGCAACAAGCCTGAGTGGATGGTACTTGAAATAATACCTGTTATCCCACCTGATCTCAGACCTATGGTACAGCTTGATGGAGGCAGATTTGCCACTTCAGATCTGAATGACCTTTACAGAAGAGTAATAAACAGAAATAATCGTCTCAAGAGACTGCTCGATCTCGGAGCACCTGACATTATCGTAAGAAATGAAAAGAGAATGCTTCAGGAAGCAGTTGACGCTCTTATAGATAACGGCAGAAGAGGAAGACCTGTTACAGGTCCTGGCGGAAGACCGCTCAAGTCTCTTTCTGATATGCTTAAGGGTAAGCAGGGACGTTTCAGACAGAACCTTCTCGGTAAGCGTGTTGACTACTCAGGACGTTCTGTAATCGTAGTAGGACCGGAACTTAAGTTCTATCAGTGCGGCCTTCCTAAGAAGATGGCACTGGAGCTCTTTAAGCCTTTCATAATGAAGAGACTTGTTGAGAACGGTACTGCCCATAATATAAAGAGCGCTAAGCGCATGGTAGAAAAAGTAAGAAACGAAGTATGGGATGTTCTTGATGATGTTATCAAGGAGCACCCTGTTCTGCTTAACCGTGCCCCGACTCTTCACAGACTCGGTATTCAGGCATTCGAACCGGTACTTGTAGAAGGTAAGGCCATAAAGCTGCATCCTCTCGTTTGTACTGCATACAATGCCGACTTCGATGGTGACCAGATGGCGGTACATCTGCCTCTGTCAGTAGAAGCTCAGGCAGAAGCAAGATATCTTATGCTTTCTGTAAACAATATCCTGGCGCCAAAGGATGGTTCTCCTATAACTACTCCTACACAGGATATGATACTGGGAAGTTATTACCTCACTCATCCTGGAGATGAAAACAGATCAACTCCGGCAGAAAAGGGTGACGGAAAGATATTTACAGACTTTGATGAAATGATGATGGCGTATACAACTCACGTTGTAGGTATCCACGCAAAGGTCAAAGTAAGAATGAAACTCAACCCTGATGATCCTGGCAAGCTCGTTGAATCAACAGTAGGTCGTTTTATCTTTAACCAGAAGATACCTCAGGACCTCGGTTTCGTAGACAGAACTGTTGATCCTTACGGACTGGAAGTTGACTTCCTGTGCGGCAAGAAGAAGCTTGGCGAGATCATCGGAAAGTGCTACAAGGCACATGGAAATACCGGAACAGCAGAGATGCTGGACTATATAAAGTCAACAGGTTATCACTATTCTACTATAGCAGCAATAACTATCAGTGTTTCTGATATGGAAATACCTAAGTCAAAGCCTGCTATCATAGCAGAAGCAAATAACCTCGTAGACAGATATCAGACGGCCTACAGACGCGGACTCATGTCTAATGAAGAACGTTATGAAAAGGTCGTTGAAACATGGAACAACACAACTGAAAGAATCGCTGATGAACTGATGGATTCACTCGGTGCATTAAATAACCTGTTCATCATGGCTCATTCCGGAGCTCGAGGCAGTAAGAACCAGATCAAGCAGGTAGGCGGTATGAGAGGACTTATGGCTAATGCCCAGGGTAAAACTATCGAGATCCCTATCACTGCAAACTTCCGTGAAGGTCTGTCAATACTGGACTACTTCGTATCATCAAACGGTGCGCGTAAAGGTCTGTCAGATACAGCGCTGCGTACAGCCGACTCTGGTTACCTTACAAGACGTCTCGTAGATGTCAGCCATAATGTTATCGTAAGAGAACTCGACTGTGGTACAGAAGAAGGTATCATAGTAAAGGCATTTGCAGAAGGCAAGGAGATCATCGAGTCTCTGAAGCTCAGGATAACAGGCAGAACTGCTCTTGATGATATATATGATCCTAATACAGGTAAGCTGTTAGTATCAAAGGGTGACGAGATCACTGATGCTCAGGCAGAAGCTGTTGAAAATGCAGGTATAGAGTCTGTAAGGATACGTTCGGTAATGACTTGTCAGAGCCAGGTAGGCGTATGCGCGAAGTGCTATGGCAGATGCCTTGCTACAGGAGAATCTGTAAATATTGGTGAAGCAGTTGGTATCCAGGCAGCACAGTCTATCGGTGAACCTGGTACACAGCTTACGATGCGTACATTCCATACAGGCGGCGTAGCCGGCGGCGATATCACTCAGGGTCTTCCAAGAGTAGAAGAACTTTTCGAAGCAAGAAAGCCAAAGGGTCTTGCTGAGATATGTGAGGAAGATGGTACAGTAGTATCTATCGAATCAAGAAAAGACAATAAGACTGAGGTCAAGATCGTAGGAGACAAGGAAAGAGTTTACGTTATACCTTACGGAGCACGTCTCAAGGTAAAAGAAGGCGATTTTGTAAAGGCAGGAAACGGTATAACTCAGGGTCCTCTGAATCCGCATGATATACTCAGGATCAACGGTGTTGAAGGCGTATATCAGTACCTTATCAAAGAAGTACAGCGCGTATACAAGATGCAGGGTGTAGATATCAATGATAAGCATATCGAGGTCATCGTAAGTCAGATGCTCGGCAAGGTAAAGATCGAGGAAGCAGGAGATACAGATCTTCTTCCTGGCGCAATGTACTCTCAGAGAGAATACGACGAGAAGAATGCTGCAGCAATAGAAGCCGGTCTTGAACCTGCAACAGCAAAGGTAACTCTGCTTGGTATAACAAAGGCATCACTTGCTACTAACTCATTCCTCTCAGCAGCTTCATTCCAGGAAACAACAAGAGTCCTTACAGATGCTGCTATCAAGGGCAAGGTAGACCACCTTCAGGGCCTTAAGGAAAACGTTATTATAGGTAAGCTGATACCTGCAGGTACAGGTATGAGAATGTACAAGGACATCGACCTTGATTACGGTGAAAATACTCCTATTATAGAAGAATATGAGCGCCGAAAAAAGGAAGAAGAACTTGCAGCTAAGCTGGCTGAAGGTGAAAAAGCTACAGATGTAAAGGAAGAAAAACCTGAAGAAACTGTTATTGCTGATTCATCTGATGATTCAGACGACGATATGATAGTATTCTATGATTCTGAAGAAAACGGATCTTCTGATATCGTTGAATAGAGATTTCAGAAAATATAATAATATTAGACGGAAAACAGATTGACACACGATACCGATCGGTGTTATACTGAAATTCGGTCTACGGCAAAATTATCGATGGTCGCAGAGCGGCCATCGATTTTTTCTGCTTTAATCAGGAGGAAAAAATGGTTGTCGGAATAAAACAGACGCTGAGAATGATAGAACAGGGTCGTGTAATTGAATTATTTGTTGCTGAAGATGCGGATTTTTATGTTACAAGACATGTTATAGATGCAGCTGCAGCAGACAACATCCCGATAAAGTATGTAGGATCAATGAAACAGCTTGGACATATGTCAGGTATTGACATAGGTGCGGCTGTAGCGGGAAGACTGACAGATGAACAGCTGTAATTAATGTCTGACAGGATGTTCAGCGCCCGGGCGCTGCAGTTATGTAAAATTTACGTCAGTTTAACTTAGATTTAAGCCTTATTTCAGGGTTTAGATATATAATCATTAACGATTGCATTTGTTATTCGAAAGAATACAATCTGCAGGAAAGGAGAAACTAGAATGCCTACTATTAATCAGTTAGTAAGAGAAGGTCGTCAGAAGACTGTTAAAAAGTCAACAGCTCCAGCTCTCCTCAGAGGTATGAATTCCCTCAAGAGAGTTCCGACAGACACAAAGTCTCCACAGAAGAGAGGCGTATGCACATCTGTAAAGACTGTAACTCCTAAGAAGCCTAACTCAGCTCTGAGAAAAGTTGCCAGAGTTAAGCTGACTAACGGTATTGAAGTAACTGCGTATATCCCTGGTATCGGTCATAACCTTCAGGAGCACAGCGTAGTACTCATCAGAGGCGGAAGAGTAAAGGACCTCCCAGGTGTAAGATATCACATCGTAAGAGGTACTCTGGATACTGCTGGTGTTAACGGCAGAATGCAGGCCCGCTCAAAGTATGGTGCTAAGAGACCTAAGAGCAAGTAATCCAAGGTTGCTGACCATACGTTAAAAACAAGAAATTAAGCGCCCTCAGTGAGGGATCTCGTTTCGTACAGATTGCATGAAGCGAATCACATTGCACATTGAGGAATGATATATATATCTAATCAGTATTATATCTGCGCACCGCGGCAGTGCAAAACTGTCGAGTACCTGAGTTTCCGGTATGTGCCGGGGACAGGTTGTTGATTATACACAATAGTGTGTATAAAAGTATAACTTACAAGGAGGGAAGAGAAGTGCCTAGAAAAGGAAGCGTTCCTAAGAGAGAAGTACTTCCTGATCCAGTATACGGAAGTGTTGTTGTTTCAAAGCTTATCAACAACATCATGCTGGACGGAAAAAAGGGAGTAGCACAGAGCATCGTATATGATGCTTTCGACATGATCAGAAATACTACAGGCGAAGAGCCTCTCGAAGTTTTTGAAAAGGCTATGAACAATATCATGCCGGTTGTAGAAGTTAAGGCAAGACGTGTCGGTGGTGCCAACTATCAGGTTCCTATCGAAGTAAGAGCTGACAGAAGACAGACTCTTGGTCTCAGATGGCTTACATTATTTACTCGCAAGAGAGGCGAAAAGTATATGTATGAGAGACTTGCAAAGGAACTTATGGATGCAGCAAACAACACTGGTGCATCTGTAAAGAAGAAGGAAGACACTCACAAGATGGCAGAGGCCAACAAGGCATTTGCACACTACAGATGGTAATTTTACCGTTGAATACAATTATGGCTGCTTAGCAGTCTGGAAAGGAGGAGCAATATATGGCTAGAAAATTTCCATTAGAAAAGACTAGAAATATCGGTATCATGGCGCACATCGACGCCGGAAAGACAACAACAACAGAAAGAATTCTGTTCTATACCGGTAAGACACATAAAATCGGTGAAACACACGATGGTGCTGCTCAGATGGACTGGATGGCACAGGAGCAGGAAAGAGGTATCACAATCACTTCTGCTGCTACAACTGCTCAGTGGAAGGGCAACAGGATCAACATCATCGATACACCGGGACACGTTGACTTTACTGTAGAAGTAGAGAGATCTCTTCGTGTACTCGACGGATCTGTAACAGTTCTCTGCGCTAAGGGAGGTGTTGAGCCTCAGTCAGAAACAGTTTGGAGACAGGCTGACAGATACGGTGTTCCAAGAATGATCTTCGTTAATAAGATGGACATCCTTGGAGCTGATTACTACAGAGTAATCGACATGGTAAAGAACAGACTCAAGGCTAATGCTGTTCCTGTTCAGCTCCCTATCGGTAAGGAAGATACTTTTACAGGTATCATAGACCTTATTAAGATGAAGGCTGAAATTTATACAGATGACCTTGGTACTACTATTGAGGAATCTGATATTCCTGAAGATATGATGGATCTTGCTCAGGAATGGAGACATGCTTTACTTGAATCTGTTGCTGAAACAGATGAAGAACTCATGATGGAGTATCTTGAAAATGATACTCTCGATGAAAAGGATATAAAGAAGGCTATCAGAAAGGCTACTATCGCTAATGAGATGGTTCCTATGCTCTGCGGTTCTGCTTATAAGAACAAGGGCGTACAGCTCATGCTCGACGCTGTAATCGACTACATGCCTTCACCTGTTGATATCCCTGCTATTAAGGGTATTAACCCTGATACTGAAGAAGAAGCTGAAAGCCCTGCAGACGACAATGCTCCATTTGCGGCTCTCGCGTTCAAGATCATGGCTGACCCATTTGTTGGTAAGCTCGCATTCTTCAGAGTATATTCAGGTACGCTTGATTCAGGTTCTTATGTTTACAACTCTACAAAGGGTAAAAAGGAAAGAATCGGACGTATCCTTCAGATGCACGCAAATAAGAGAGAAGAAATCGATAAGGTTTATGCCGGCGACATCGCCGCTGCAGTAGGTCTTAAGGATACTACTACAGGTGATACTCTCTGTGATGAAAAGCATCCTATCATCCTTGAATCTATGGAATTCCCTGATCCTGTAATCGAGATCGCTATCGAGCCTAAGACTAAGGCAGGTCAGGAAAAGATGGGTATAGCTCTTGCTAAGCTCGCTGAAGAAGACCCTACATTCAAGACTTATACAAACCATGATACTGGTCAGACAATCATCGCTGGTATGGGTGAGCTCCACCTCGATATCATCGTTGACCGTCTCCTCAGAGAATTCAAGGTTGAAGCTAATGTCGGCAAGCCACAGGTTTCTTACAAGGAAACTCTTACACAGCCTGCTGATGTTGACTACAAGTATGCTAAGCAGTCCGGTGGTCGTGGTCAGTACGGTCACGTTAAGATCAAGGTTTATCCAAGAGAACCGGGTGCAGGCTACGAATTTAAGAACTCTATCGTCGGCGGTGCTATTCCTAAGGAATACATTCCTAAGATCGATGAAGGTATCCAGGAAGCTATGCAGACTGGTATCCTCGCCGGCTATCAGGTAGTAGACGTTGGCGTTGAACTTTACGATGGTTCATATCACGAAGTCGACTCTTCAGAAATGGCATTCAAGATCGCCGCTTCTATGGCGTTCAAGGAAGCTTCAAAGAAGGCAGGTCCTGTTCTTCTCGAACCTATATTCAAGGTAGACGTAACTGTTCCTGAAGAATATATGGGCGACATCATCGGCGATATTTCTTCAAGAAGAGGACGTATTGAAGGTTCTGAAATGCTGAATGGTACAGTTATCGTAAGAGGCTTCGTACCACTGTCAGAAATGTTCGGCTATGCGACAGACCTGAGATCAAAGACTCAGGGTCGTGGTGTTTATGTAATGCAGATGGATCACTTCGAACAGCTTCCTAAGAATCTGCTCGATAAGATCACTAAGTAAGGAGATATAAAATGGCAAAGGAAAAGTTCGAAAGAAATAAACCGCATATCAATATCGGTACGATCGGTCACGTAGACCACGGTAAGAC
>CAKQOE010000047.1 GCA_934255545.1 uncultured Clostridia bacterium
TTAGAAGCATCCCATTCTGCGACGCGGAGCGTTACGTATATCAGCCGCCGGCATCGGCGTCCCCGTATTTACAATAACGTATACATTCCTGTAACATAGGGCAAAAATAAAAAACGGCACCGCAATACCATTGGGCGCCGGAGGCGCCGCAGCATCGCAATACCGCTTTCATTATTCATTATTTATTATTTACCGTTCAGTTACTTTATAAGTCCTATAAGATTCTTAACGCGCGCATCGACATCTTCGGCGCCGAACACGGCGCTGCCTGCCACAAATATATCCACACCTGCGTCGCTTATATCCTTTATATTTGCCAGCCCTACGCCGCCGTCTATCTCTATTTCAAACTTATAGCCGCCGGCCTTCCTCATTTCGACAAGCTTCCTTACTTTCTTTAAAGCAGACGGTATGAATTTCTGCCCGCCGAACCCTGGATTTACAGACATTACGAGCACCATATCGATATCTCCGAGCACATACTCAAGAGTCTCCGGAGGAGTCGCAGGATTAAGCGCTACGCCTGCCTTCACGCCAAGCGCCTTTATCGCCTGTACCGTTCTGTGCAGATGCGTGCAGGCCTCCTGATGAACAGTTATAAACTCAGTCTGCGGAGTAGCAAATTCAGCTATATATTTATCAGGATCTTCTATCATAAGATGCACATCAAACGGAAGTCCCGTCTTTCCGACAAGGCTTTTAGCTACGAGCGGTCCTATGGTTATATTAGGCACAAAATGACCATCCATAACATCCACATGGACAAGATGCGCACCCGCATCCTCTATCATTTTGACGTCACTGCCGAGTTTTGCGAAATCAGCCGATAATATTGACGGCGCAAGTCGTTTCATTTTGATCTTTCCTCCATGATCTTCTTTATCTTCTTAGATGAAATATACAAAAGGGCAGCTTTCGCTGCCCACTTTTACAATATATACGCAAGCGTCATATATCTTACTTTCTGACATTTACTGATATTTTTTTCTCTCACGCTCACGCAGCTCTTCCAGCTGAGAAAGGTATGACGCATAACGCTTTTCGTGTATCTCCCCTGCTTCCACAGCCGCTCTGACAGCGCAGTCAGGTTCATTTACATGTCTGCATCCGTTAAACCGGCACCGGCCTCTGTAATGCGCTATATCCGGAAAAAGCTCCTCAAGCTCATCCTCCTGCACAGCAGGAGCGTCAAAAGACGTAAAGCCCGGCGTATCAAATACAGCGCCGCCGAAATCCATCTTAAACAGCTCTACATGGCGGGTAGTATGGCGTCCGCGCTTCGTCTTTTCACTTACAGCGCCGGTTTCCACTTCCTCATGGTCGGGATCCTGTCTGCTCCTGAGAGCATTGAGTATCGTAGACTTTCCTACGCCGGACGGTCCGGCCAGAGCGCTTCTTTTTTCAAACAGATACGGCATGAGGTCATTTATGCCGTTTTCCTGTTTCAGATCAAGAAATACGACAGGATAACAGCTGCTGTACACTTCCTTCATATAATCTATCTCTTTTTCAGATACGAGATCGCTTTTAGTAAAGCACAGGACTATGTCTACATTGTTCATCTCCGCTACAGCGAGGAATTTGTCTATAACCGAAAAATTCGGCTTTGGGTCAGTAAGTGATGATACTACGACAAATTGCTCTATATTAGCTACAGGCGGACGCAGGAAATAATTTCTGCGCTCATGTATCTTTACAACAACACCTGTATCCGCATCGCCCCGGGCGATGTCAATATCTGCGATATCCCCTACCGCAGGCTTTAATTTAGCATTTTTAAAAGCGCCGCGCGCTTTGCATTCGTACACCTTTTCGCCGGTATCGACATAATAAAATCCGGCTATTCCCTTAACGATCGTACCTGTCTTTATCAACTCAGCGCTCCTGTATCAAAATCAGCAGTTCCCTCGTAAACTATTTCGTTATCCATTATAACTCTTACTGTTCCCCTTCCTGTGCCCGTAAGCGTAACAGTCTCGCCGCCGTCTGATTTTATCCTTGACTGATTATTTACTATATAATGCAGACCGTTGCTGTCAGTGACCGTTACAGTCAGCGTAAACACTTCATTCTGCGCCTCGCTGTAATCTACCTTCATAGGTATCGATACAGATTCAGCTTTCTTTTCGGGACCGCTGCTTACAGTTATACCTACTGAATCACCGCTTTCAGCATCAGATCCTGCTGACTTTGTCTGGGAAATTATAAGTCCTTCTTCAGTATCGGAATGTTCGGTATTTACCTTGCCGAGCTTGAGTCCGACAGATTCCAGAAGCTTTTTCGCTTCACTTTCCGTCCTTCCCTTAAGGTTTGGTACTTCTATACCGTTTTCATCCTCTTCCTCGCCACGGCTTACGACAAAGCTGACCTTTTCACCTGATTTTATTTCAGTTCCGGGCTCAGGATCCTGGCTTATTATATAGCCCTCAGGCATATCGCTTGATTCATAACTTATTTCTCCCTTTTTCAGGTCATAAGATTCGAGCAATGATTCGGCGTCTTTAAGTTTTTTGCCGACGAATGTAGGTGTTTTTACCGTATCACTGTCTGAGCCTCTGCTCAGAACGAGCGTTACCGTAAATCCCTTTTTAACGCTTTTTCCTGCGTCAGGATCGGTAGAAACTACCTCGCCTTCATCATACTCATCACTTATCGCAGGTATACCAAGCTTGTATTTCAAGCCATACTTGTCAAGCTCATCCGCGGCCTGCTTTTCGGTCATACCAAGCACGTCAGGAACTTCTACAGTTTTTCCGCTTCCGCCGCCTCCCACTACATTAAGAAGCAGCATGCTGAGCGGGATCGCGCATATGAGCGCAAGGACTATACCGAGTATCTGCGAACGCTTATGCTTTTTCCTGTCTGCTGAGCTTGCCGCAGGAGCTTTATGTCTTCCGGAGGAAGCAGCCTTTTTTCTTTTAGGCTTTACATTATCGTCGGCGGAGCCGTCGTCATAATCGTCATGATCATTATAACCGCTGTATTCATTGCGCGGTGTGCGTCCTGATGTCTGTCTTATACTGCTGCGCGGTGTTTCATGGTCTTCGGTAAGATCCTCAAAGCTGCTTACTTCCACATCATCGTCATCATTTCTGTGGTTTTCTACTGCGTAAAAATCATTTACGCCATACATCACAGTAGGTCTGGAACCTGCCGCAGACATGGTTATGCCCTCTTCAGCGTCATTCAGGGCCATTATGAGTTCATCCGCGGATGCAAATCTGTCTCCCGGCTGCCTTGCTGTCGCTTTAAGAACTACAGCATCCATAAGCGGGGATACTGCAGGATTCTCAAGAGAAGGTGCAGGCACCTTACCGTTTATATGCATCATTGCAACGCTTACGGCATTTTCACCGTCAAACGGAACTTTTCCTGTAAGCATCTCGTACATCACTATGCCAAGCGAATATATATCTGACTTTGCATCTACAAACCCGCCGCGCGCCTGTTCAGGCGAAAGATAGTGTACAGAGCCGAGGACTGTGGTATTTGTATTTACTATCGTACCGTTGTTTACCGCCTTTGCAATGCCAAAATCAGTTATCTTGGCTACTCCGTCATCTGAAAATATTACATTATGCGGCTTTACGTCCCTATGTATTATGTTCTTCTTGTGAGCCGCGCTGAGACCTGCTGCTATCTGGCGCGTTATCTCGATAACACGTTTTTCGCTGAGAGGAGCTTCACGCCTTATGACATCGCTGAGCGTGTCGCCTTCCATCATTTCCATTACTATGTAATATATATTTCCTTCTTTGCCGACATCAAAAACGGAAACCACGTTCGGATGCGAAAGTCCTGCCGCAGCCTGTGACTCGCGTCTGAAGCTGTCTACAAATTTAGGATCTCTTATAAATTCAGGCTTAAGGATCTTAATAGCCACAAATCTGTTAAGAAGCCTGTCTTTAGCCTTGTAAACGACAGCCATGCCACCGTCGCCGCGCTTTTCAAGCAGCTCATATCTTCCTGCAAGTATCTTGCTTGCCATTCTGTTTCCCCCTCTAGATCTTAACGCTTACCACAGTGATATTATCACCGCCGCCGTGACTGTTTGCTTTGTCTACAAGATCAGAACACAGCTTTCTCATGTCATCCTCTTCCTTTACCATCTGAAGTACAGTATCACATGAAACTTCATTGTACAGACCATCTGTGCACATAAGGATGATATCACCTTCTTTTATGCTGAAAGTATAGAAGTCAGGCTCTATCGTCCTGTCTGCTCCTATAGCTTTTGTTATCATATTTCTGTCCGGATGCGTCTTCGCCTCCGCTTCTGAAATTATGCCGCGTTTTACAAGAGTATTTACAAATGTATGATCCTCCGTTATCTGAGTCATGGTATCGTCACGTATCAGATATACGCGGCTGTCGCCCACGTTAAGAGCGTGAGCCGTACTTCCGTCTATATAAAGTATTATGAGCGTAGTAGCCATTCCACGCGGAGCCTTCTCGTCCGCTATGGCGTAGATGTGCTCATTTACCAGCTCCGTAAGATTGCAGAAATACTGCTTTATAAGCTCTGTCTCCGCACCTGCGGGAATTGGATTGTCACGCACGAATGCAGCAATGTCTGTCATTGCTGTCCTGCTTGCAAGCTCACCGTGCGTATGCCCGCCGACTCCGTCGGCAACAAGAAATATCCCTTCTTCAGGCATAACAAAATATGAATCCTGATTGTTGTCTCTTACTCTTCCTCTGTCACTTTTAAATCCGAATTTCACCATAGTCAAAAGCACCCTAAATATATCCAAATACCGAATAAGCGATTGCCGGAAACCGACAATCGCATTATTTCTCTTAGTTTCACTATTCTATTTTACATCAATGTTGACGGACGGGCAATAGATGAATAATGCTTTGCCCAGTAACCGGATGTTATCTTGTCTATAGAAATACCATTGCTTGAAGAAGCATGTATCATCTGACCGTTTCCGAGGTAAATGCCTACATGAGAATAAGCATGTGACGTTTTATATGTACCCTTGAAGAACACGATATCCCCCGGCTGAGCGCTGCTCATTGAGACCTTTGTGCACTTTGAAGCTATACCGTCACAGCTTCCCGGATGCGAGCTCCATACGCCGCTCTGCATCATTACGTATCCTACAAAGCCTGAGCAGTCAAAACCTGTTTTAGGAGATTTGCCGCCGCTTCTGTATCTTATACCGAGATTTGGCTTTGCCTTTGATATTATAGTATCGCTTATAGAATTATCTGCTGCAGCTGCCTTCTGGACTGCTGTCGCAGTTTCATCCTGCTTTCCGTATTTTATTGTATTGTCAGGAGCAGGAAGAGATTTTATATAGCCATTAGCCTTAAGCTGTTCAAAAAGAGTTGATTTCGTTCCTGCAACGCGAGTATTGAGTGCTTTATGAGCTACATATACCATAGTACCTCTGTCAAACTCTGTTGCCTTCAGCTGAGCTCTTTCAGATCCGGTAAGAAGTCCTATCTGAATAGCGTAATCAAACACTTCATCAGCTGATGATGAAACAGTAACTCCATCATATCCAAGAGACTGCATTATAAGAACGAGGAATTCATCAAGATCGATATTTTTTGTTCCGAGAGCAGTATCGCTTTCCGCAATGTCTATGCCCTTCTGGTAAAGATATCCTACGTAATCAGAAGCCCATACAGGAACATCTGTGAAAGGATGTGAAAAAGACCCGTTGAGGACTTTGTCCTCGGCGCCTATAAGACGTACGACCATTATAGCTGCCTGAGCTTTAGTGGAATCGCCTGTAAGATCAAAACCGTTTGAACCGCCTTTAAATAAGCCGTGCATGTATAACACATCTGCTGCAGTTTCGTATAAATCAGTAATATCTGCCTTGTCTCCTGTCTGATCGCCGCTCACTGCTTCGTCCGCAAATGCGACACATGAAAAAGACAACAGCAAACACAAGACTAAACTAAGTATTCGTTTAGAGTTCATAATTACTCCCTTCGTTTCAAAAAGGTATTAACTTATTATCAGATCTTAACTGCAGTTCGAGGCTAAAATCATTGAAAACTGCCGATTTTTTTCAATGAAGCTTGCCGATAGCCGCGACTACGTTTTGAATTATACACGATAAAAAAACGTTTGGCAAATCCATTTTTTTACAATCAGCCGTTTTTGGCCGACCTGTCTTACCTGTTTTTTTATTGTTACGTTTGTGTTACACATTCGTTAAAAACGCTGCATCACTGTAAAATAAAAGCCGTCAGCGTTGTCATTATCTGGAAACAGTTGTACTGTTTTTAATACAGAAAAATTATTGTTCTTTTTTAAAAACATTTCAGTTACATTTTCATTTTCATACTTAGATACAGTGCATGTGCTGTATACAAGACGACCGTTTTCCTTAACATAGCGAGCTGCGTTATCAAGTATTTTCAGCTGTATTTCAGCCAGTTCTTTTATATTTTCGAGAGATGTGTGAAGCTTTATCTCAGGTTTTCTTCTTACTACTCCAAGCCCTGAGCACGGAACATCTGCGATAACGCAGTCAGCAATACCTTCAAAACGGCTGTTATACTCAAGAGCGTCATTTTTTTCAGCTTTTAAGCATTTTATTCCCAGACGTTCTGCTGCTTTTTCCATAAGCTCGACTTTATGCTCATATATATCGCACGATATCACTTTTCCCTTATCATTCATCATTTCTGCAGCGCACATTGATTTTCCGCCCGGAGCCGCGCAAAGATCAAGCAGCGTATCGCCCGGCTGAGGGTCAAGAGCAGATACCATAAGCATTGAGCTTATATCCTGTACAGAAAAATATCCGTTTTTATAAAGATCTGACGCTATCAGCCCGCTGCCTGAAACATTTAAAGCCATTCCGTCAAGCGCGTGATCGTATCCTTCACTGCCTGTGCGGGCAGACTGTACATCAAAGCCTCTTTCTTCAAGCATCTCTCTGAGCGCCCCGGCATCCGTTTTAAGCCTGTTTACCCGTATAGTAAGAGGCGGAGCCTGATTTCCTGCTATCATCATGCTCTCAGCCTTCTGAAAGCCGTACATGTTAAGCCACATTTCAGCTATATCCTCATTGTACGAATATTTTACAGCCAGATAGCGCGACGGCTCCGCCGACTTGTCGGGCATCTCAAAATCACCGTTCCTGCGCTCATATGAACGCAGGACTCCATTTACAAATCCGTCAAGACCTCTGCAGACCTTTTTTGCGATATTTACTGACTCGTTTATAGCTGCATAAGCCGGAACGCTGTCAGCAAATTCCAGCTGATATGCTCCCAAACGAAGCAGAGTAAGCGCTTTCGGGTTCACTTTTTTCAGCTTCTGTTTCATGAGCTGTGAGAGCCTGTGATCTATAAATATCTGATTTTCAAGGACTCCGTATACAAGATTTCTCACAAACGCCTCGTCATCCGGAATATTTTTTGTCACAGCGCGATTTACCGCAATATTTGAATATGCCTTTTTCGTCTGTATCTCAAGCAGCGCGTCGAAGGCAGTTTTTCTGTTTTTATCCATATCACACCAGCACAACGCCTTTTTCTATGCTGTTTCCGCGCAGATAATCAGATACTTTTACTGATTTTTTACCTGGCATCTGTATATCAGTTATCGCAAGTACGCCCTCACCGCACGCAACGTAAATATTTTTTTCGTCAACGTCTATAATGGTACCGGGCGCGCTGTCAGAAGTCATGTCAGATACGACAGCTCCGCGTATCTTCATCTGAACGCCGCAGTAATCCGTATATGCGCCCGGACGCTTAGGCATACCGCGCACAAAACAATCTATCAGCGATGCGCTTTTCGTAAAATCGACATGACCCTCTTCCTTTGATATCATAGGCGCATAACACGACATCGCATCATCCTGCTTTTCAGGAGAGATATCACCCGATGCTATACGCGGAAGGTATTCTGACAGCAGCTCAGCTCCGAGCTCGGAGAGCTCGTCATGCAGTTCTTCTGCATTCTTTCTTTCTATTTTTACAGAAGCCTTTGCTATCATATCTCCTGTATCAAGGCCCTCAGCCATGTACATAAGCGTTATCCCGGTCTCTTCATCGCCCGCCATAATGCTCCTGTTTATAGGTGCAGCGCCTCTGAATCGCGGAAGGAGTGAAGCGTGTATATTTACACAGCCGAGTCTCGGTATTTCAAGAAGCTCCACCGGGAGTATCTTTCCGTATGCTGCCACTATGATGATGTCCGGCGCTATTTCCTTAATTTTTTCGATGAATTCCGCATTATTCTTTACTTTTTCCGGCTGTGCTACTTCTATGCCGGCCTCAAGAGCAGCAGCCTTCACAGGCGTTGCCTGTACCTTTTTTCCTCTGTCGCGGGCCTTGTCAGGCTGAGTCACTACGAGCCTGACATCGTAGCCGTCCGCAATGAGTCTTTTGAGCGGAGGTACTGCAAAATCAGGCGTTCCCATATATATCACTTTAAGTTTTTCTGTCATTTCTATTCCTCGTATTCCCATGTTTCAGCAGCTTTGTCTATATAAAGTATGCCATCCAGATGATCGTTTTCATGCTGGAATGCTCTTGCAAGAAGCTCTGTTCCCTCGTATACCTGCTCATTTCCTTCGCGGTCGAGTCCCTTTATCTTTACGTAATTTGCGCGCGTTACAGTTCCTGCCTTTCCCGGAAGGCTCAGACATCCTTCCTCGCCTGTCTGCTCGCCTGACATTTCTATTATTTCAGGATTTATAAGGACTATAGGGCCTTCGCCTATGTCAACTACAAAGATCCTTCTCATAACGCCGACCTGAGGAGCCGCCAGACCGACACCGTTAGCGTCGTGCATAGTTTCTATCATATCATCCACAAGTGTCTGTATACGCTCTGTGATCTCACCCACAGGTCTGCATTTTTTTCTGAGTACCTCATCTCCGAGAGTAACGATATTTCTGAGTGCCATGATAAACCTCCATGATTCTTATTATTAATATTTTTAATATATACATAGTAATATAATATATAGCTGTGCGCGAGCACCGCGCGTGTTTTCAGGCCGCGAGGCCTGCTTCCGGTCCGCCTTGTTTATTTATAGCTTTTAAACGATGCAGCAATGTTTGCAACGGTTCCTTCAGTTTTACTTTTTTATATATTTAACATTTGATGTTATGTAAAGCTGTACGGATCTATCTCCACGAGCATCGTGCTTTTTGTATCAGATGATGCTGTTCTTTCTGATTTTATCGTTCTTAAAAGCTCAAGATAAGCATCTGTTTTATCTACCGGACTTTTTATTATAACATGATATCGCCATGTATCGTTAAGAAATGCCATATATGCAGGCTGCGGCGCGAGTATCTCGCCGCGCTCGACTATGTCAGATCTGCTGACTGCGCGGTAAACGCTGTCTGCTTCTTTTTTTGCGATACGCTCATCGGCTGCTGAAAAAACAAGGCGTATTATGTTTGTAAACGGCGGATACCGCGTTATGCTGCGCAGTCTTATCTCGTTTTCGTAAAACGATCTGTAATCATTAGCCGCTGCCGCAATAAGCGCTTTGTTGCCGGGAGAATACGTCTGAATGACTACGTGTCCTTTCTCTTCGCCGCGCCCGGCGCGGCCCGAAGCCTGCACTATGAGCTGAAATGTCCGTTCAGCAGAGCGATAGTCCGGTATGTTTAATGTTATATCGGCTGCAATTATACCTACAAGGCCGACATTTGCGATATCAAGGCCTTTTGCAACAAGCTGGGTACCAACAAGTATATCTGTTTTTCCTTTGCTGAAACTGCTGAGTATGCGTTCCGCCTCTCCTTTTTTTCTTGCAGTGTCAAGATCCAGTCTGGCGACAGACGCCTCAGGAAACGTTTCATTCGTTATTTCCTCTACTTTTTCTGTGCCTATGCCAAAATGCCGTATATGAGGACTTCCGCATGACGGGCATGCTTTCGGAACGCGGACTCTGCGCCCGCAGTAGTGACACTCTGCCATTCCGCTTGACTTGTGATATGTCAGCGAGACATCGCACACGGGACATTTCATCACATATCCGCACATCCTGCATGATACGAACGATGAATATCCTCTTCTGTTTATAAACAGTATGACCTGGCTGCCGGCAGCCAGACAGCTCTTTATCCTCGTAAAAAGCTCCCTGCTGAATATGCTTCTGTTTCCTTTTTTCAGTTCATCGCGCATATCTGCTATGGACACATCCGGCAACGGTGTTTTATTGTATCGCTTTCTTAAAAAAAGCTGTTTATATATGCCTTTTCCTGCCCTGTATTCGGACACTACTGACGGTGTCGCCGTTCCAAGCACTACAACAGCATCTGATATCCTGCCGCGCTCGACTGCGGCGTCTATAGTGTCATATTTCGGGGTCATATCTGATTTGTATGATGCTTCATGTTCTTCGTCTATTATAATGGCTCCAAGGTCTTCAAACGGCGCGTAGATCCCGGATCTCGCACCTATAAGTATCCTTGCTCCGCCGGACCTGACGCGCATCCACTGATCGTAGCGCTGGCCTTTTGTAAGCTTGCTGTGAAGCACCGCGATCGTCTCGCTGCCAAATCTGCTCATAAATCTGTTTATCGTCTGCGGCGTAAGCGATATTTCCGGAACAAGTATTATAACGCTTCTTCCTTCGTTGAGCACCTTTTCCGTTACGCGCATGTAAAGCTCTGTTTTTCCGCTCGATGTAACACCGTTTATAAGAAAAGTTTTATTTCTTCTTTCCTTTATATATGGCGTTATCTCACGCATCGCGGAGTCCTGTTCGGGCGTAAGCTGAGGAGCCTGTGAAGGCTCGATTTCCATATTTTCGTAAGGATCGCGCCGCCTGCCTCTTTTGGGTGCTTCTCCGGGCGGTATTACGCATTTTATGCCGTCTATGTAACGGCACAGGTATTTTTCCTTCATCCACTCGCACATATCCACAAGATCTTCCGGCAGTGAGTAATCACTGATGATCTCACTAACTGTTTTAAGACCCGGAATATCATCTGCATTTTCGTTTCTGACATCAAAAACATATGCTGTTTTAAGGCGATTGCCTTTTCCAAAAGGAACTTTCACGACCGATCCGCGTTTTACTTCGTCATCATCGCATCTGTACGTATAAAATGTATCGGTATGATCGCTTACATTGTCGATTATTACCTTTATATACTTCAATCGGTCAGCCTTCTTTCCTTTGACGGATCCTCAGCGCCTGCACCCGGTCTTTCTGAAAATATGCATCCGCAGTAATTCTGCCTGTAAAGTCCGTATTCTTTTGAAAGCTCTGTGGAGCGCTTAAATCCGTCCTTTTTCTTGAAGCTCTCGTCAAGAAAAGCCGGTTTGAACTCCTTTTCAAGCTCATAGCCGATCCTGTTTATTTTATCTGTATTTTTATGCGGACTGACAGAAAGCGTCGTAGCAAAATTTTCAAATCCGAGTTTTTCAGCTTCTTCAGCTGTTTTTCTCATACGCACTTCAAAGCACTTCGTGCATCTGTCGCCGTTCTCAGGCTCTTCCTCAAGCCCTTTCACTGCCATGAGATAATTTTCAGGATCATATTCTCCTTCTATCAGCTTAACGGTCATGCCGCTGTCATCACCGTTCTTTTCTCTCAGGTATTTGTTGTATTCGTTTATAAACTTTTTTTCAGTATCAAGACGCTTCTCGTATTCGCCTTCATTTGTTATATTGGGATCATAAAAATATACCGTCAGATCATATCTGTCTACGAGCCGTTCTATAACAGCCGTACTGCATGGTCCGCAGCAGCTGTGGAGCAGCATGGTAGGCTTTTCATTTTTATTTTCAGTATTTTCCATTATATTTTACCTGTATTTAAAACATCTCGCCGATCAGACCGATCATGTGAGATCATCAGAGCCCTGCTCTGCTTTAAGCATTTTCCAACAGAAATAATATCCGGCAAAATGTATAAATTGCCGGCATCACTTCAGCATTACCTATGATACAATAAAACCTGTGACTTGTACACACCCCGCAGCGATCGAAAATACCGATCATTTATTCATACGCAGTAAACATCTTATCATAGATGATGATAGCTCAAACACACGGAGGCATTCATGTTCAAAGATGGAGCAAGATATAACGGCATAGGTTCGTGGATGAAAGAATATTTCGGAGGCCGCACAGTAAAACTCGCCATAGACGGAGGCTTCACATGTCCAAACAGAGACGGTACATTATCAAGTGACGGATGTATTTTCTGTTCGAGCAGCGGTTCAGGTGATTTTACATCAGACCGAAGACTCAGCATAACCGAGCAGATGCGCGCCCAGGTCGAAATAATGTCAGAAAAATGGCGTTCAGCGCGCTTTATCGCATATTTTCAGAATTATACTAATACATACGCGCCGGCTGCTGCGCTCACGCGCAGATACAGTGAAGCCCTTTCGTTTCCCGGATGCTGCGGTCTTGCCATAGCTACCCGGCCTGACTGTCTAAGCAATGAAGTCGTAGCGCTTCTTTCCGATCTGAATAAAAAAACATTCTTGTGGGTAGAGCTTGGGCTTCAGACTTCAAATGACAGCACTGCTGAGATCATCAACAGATGCTGCACGACTTCCGTTTACGACGATGCAGTCAAACGACTTACGTCAGCAGGTATACGCGTAGTCGCTCATGTCATATTCGGTCTGCCGGGAGAGACCCGCTCCGATATGCTTGAAACAGTGCGCTGCGTCTGCCAATATCATATTTTCGGTATAAAGATACATTTGCTTCATATAATGAAAGGAACCTTGCTTGGCAAAGAATATCTCAGCCAGCAGGGATCTGCCTTGAACAGCCTTTTTTCAGATCTTAATAATGCATCAGACATATCCGACGCGGCGCCGGGCGCCGCACATACTGCAGCTCAAAGATCATTACATTCGCTGCCGGTCCTTCCTGAAATAACGCCTATGGAAAAAGATGATTACATCAATGTCGTTGCGGACGCCCTTGAGATCATACCCCCTGACATTACGATACATCGTCTCACCGGCGACGCTCCGCGTGATCTGCTCATCGCCCCTCTGTGGAGCCGCGATAAAAAATCAGTTCTTAACGGCATAAATATGGAATTAAAAAAACGCGGGACTATGCAGGGATCCCGCGTCATAACATAGCTGTGATCATTTTTTCTTCATCCTTACAGGTTTAGGACCTGCTTTCAGCTGTTTTTCATCCTGTATCTTCAGCGCTTTTGCCGTTTTCACGGCAAAAGCAGGCTGATTTCTGTCTGTATCTGTATCGTCACTCAGTCGGCCGTCATTATAATGCTTCCGGCACAGAGACACATACATTTCGTTTCCGCCTATAACTATCTGCTCGCCTGAACGTACGATCTTTCCATCCGCGACTCTGGCAACCATCGTTGCCTTCCTTCCGCACCAGCATATCGTTTTTATTTCTTCTATTTTATCGGCATATATCAGAAGATAATGCGATCCTTCAAAAAGCTCATTTCTGAAATCATTTTTAAGCCCGTAGCATATGACCGGGCACTCACAACTGTCAACTATTTCCACAAGCTCTTCAACGTGATGCTTTTTAAGGAACTGTGCTTCATCTACCAAAACGCAGTCTATATGTTTTTTAGATTCAGCTTCCATATATGCTGAAAGTATATTTGTATCATCATCGACAGTAAGCGCATCACGCTGCATTCCTATCCTTGACTTGACTATACCTCTGCCAAACCTGTTATCCTTGCCTGATGTCATAACAAGCACGTTTTTTCCGCGTTCCTCGTAATTATATGCAACCTTCAGGACTTCTATACTCTTACCGGCATTCATAGTACTGTATCTGAAAAAAAGCTGCGCCATATTACACCTCCAATACATAAAAACACGATAATACAATTGTAAAATACCGTATCTCTAAAAAATACATTTAAACAGCATAGCCTGCGTCTCATCCTCTGCCACTGACAGCATGATCTTCGTCTTTCCTTCCTCCTCACGCAGTTCAACACCATGAACGTGCACGCCCCGTCCGACAAGCTCCGTTATAATATCTATCGTCCTGTCTGTCAACTTTTCTCCCGGTACAACGAACGGTATCCCCGGCGGATAAACAGCTATTTCTTCAGCTGATATGCGTCCTGCTGCATATTCTGCCTCTATAAGGTCATGACGTGAAAATACAGCTTTTCTTGGACTTATGTCGCATATATGGTTTATATCAGCCGCGGCTGCGGCTGCGCTCATTCCGTTTATATATTTATTATTGCATTCCTCTTTATGCGGGCCGTATCCCTGTCTTTGGGAAGCAACAGATCCTACTGAAATATTTTCAAGCGCAGAAAGCAGCTCTTCGAGCTGAGATATGTCCGTCGCACTTCCCATAACTGCGAGTGCATATATATCATCGGCCAGTTCCATATCTATATTGTATTCATTACAGAGCATATCTGAAAGCTTATAGCCGCTGATACCAAGCTCAGCAGCAGATATAAGGAGCCTTCCGCAGTCAAGAGGCTTTTTGATACCTTGTGCGTCTGTAAAGTTTCTCACACAATTTATACCCTTAATGCTGTTTATTTTTTCAGAATATTTAAAGGTAATTTCGGAAATATTTTTCCATATCTGCTTTCCATCAGCAGCCATACGATGCCTCACGGCATCTAAAGATACCATAAGAAGATATGAAGGACTCGTTGATGTAAGCAGCCTTATATTATAAGCAAGCCTTTTACGGTCTATCATCTCACCCTTTACATGCAGCATTGAACTTTGAGTCAGACTTCCAAGCATCTTGTGGGTACTCTGAACTGCTGTATCCGCTCCTGCCGACATAGCATCATGAAGCAGCTCCTGCTCTGTAAATCTTAAATGTGCTCCGTGCGCTTCATCTACTATCACTGCAGCGTTATGCTTGTGTGCAAGCTCTGCTATCGCAGCAATATCGCTGTATGTTCCGTAGTATGATGGATTAGACAGTACTACAGCCTTTATGCCTCCATAGCTGAGTATCTTTTCCATCTGTGATATGTCGATCCCCGCAGGAAGCCCGGTATCCGGATCTATAAATGGAGATATATAAACAGGATCTGCTCCTGAAAGTATAAGACCTCGCGTAACAGATTTATGACAGTCTGATGCGATAAGTACGCTTTCTCCCTCTGATGCAGCAGACGCAACAGCAGCCATTATCCCTGCTGTAGTACCATTTACAAGAAAATATGTTTCATCTGCTCCAAAAAGTTCAGCAGCCAGCTGCATCGCTTCTTTTATTATCCCCTCAGGCTCATGATAATCGTCAAAGCCTTCTATTTCTGTTATATCGCATGCAATAGCCCGGCTTCCGATCATAGCTTCAAGCTCCGGTATGGTATTCATGCAGTTCTTTTTATGGCCGGGTATGTGCATAGATACGCGCGATGAACTTATATATTCAGCTAAAGCATCTCCTAAAGGCATACGACTCTGATCCATGATATTTCTCCTGAGTTTTCTTTATATAACAAAACAGGTGCTGCATTAACATTTACTGCTGATGCAACACCTTCGTTTGGTGCCCAGACTCGGAATCGAACCAAGGACACGGGGATTTTCAGTCCCCTGCTCTACCTACTGAGCTATCTGGGCTTAAAAAATGGAGCGGAAGACGAGATTCGAACTCGCGACCCTCGCCTTGGCAAGGCGATGCTCTACCACTGAGCCACTTCCGCATAAAATAATAGATATTAAATTCTTAAAAATGGCGATCCGGAACGGGCTCGAACCGTCGACCTCCAGCGTGACAGGCTGGCATTCTAACCAACTGAACTAC
>CAKQOE010000048.1 GCA_934255545.1 uncultured Clostridia bacterium
ATGTGGATCACTTTATACCATGGTCATTTGTAATGAATGATGAGCTGTGGAACCTTATGCCAATGGACTCAGCGCTTAATTCTTCTAAGAATAATCGACTTCCACAATGGGAGCCATTTTTCAGAACATTTGCTGAAAATCAGTATATGATGTATAAGTTGATACACAGTATGCCGGGATTACATAAACGTTTTGAGGCTTGCTATCGAGACAATATTCATTCTATTTGGGCAGGGCAGGAACTTTATCGATCTGGAAATACTAGAGATGAATTCTGTGGGATTTTAGAACGAAATATGCGACCGATTTATGATGCAGCCAGGCGTCAGGGATATGAGATTTGGAAGATTAGTTAAATATAAGATTCAGGTAATTGATGTTGGTAGTGAAATATTTTGAATGCAAGAACTGATATATTGAAAATATATGTTTAATTTGTTTACTATGGATAGATATACTATTGATGCAGAGATTATTGTCGTTTTTAGTCGATAATTTGTGTGTAATTGCTGAATAATGATTTGGACTATTAAGGTAATATTAACTTGTAAAACTTAACTTTACAGCTTAATTTATTAAATGGAGGAAAAATAGTATGATTTTAAATGGTTATCCGTTTTCAATTTTTGATCCTAAATATTTAAGACAGGTTAATATTAATAAATATAATGAACAAAGAAATGAATTACAAAGACGTAATCTTGGTGATATAGCGAAGGCTACATCAGATCTTGTTAGAGCATTAAAAAAGGTTGAACCCGCTTATGAAGAAGAGGCGTTAAAGGCATTTATAACAACATTTATATATGAAATGAATAGAAATATTTAGGATGTTAATATTGAATCCATAAGAATAATGTGTTTTAGGTGATTGAAAGATTAGTAAGAGAAAAGTCGTAAATTATAAATGCTGTTTATTTGGGAGGATTAAATATGAAAAATTTTGAAATTCTACCTACAGAAGAAAATTTGATACTCACATTAGAGAAAAATTTATTAGCAAGAAATAAAGACTTAGTACGTTTTTATGATTTGATATCATTACAAGAAGATAATTGTTCTATTGCTCTTGATGGGAGATGGGGCAGTGGCAAAACATTTTTTGTAAAACAGTCGGTGCTTATGATAAATGCTAATAATCCTGTGAGTGATATGGATGATGATACTAGGATTCAGATTACTCGTGCGCTTAATTTGCAAAAACAAGAGAAAGATGCTTCAGAAAGTTTTGATGTGGCAGCTTATTATGATGCATGGGAAAATGATAATGATATAGATCCGATATTGTCAATTGTATATGAAATAGTAAAACAGTTAGGAATAAATTATTCCTTTAAGGATAATGATGCGTTTATGCAGGCAGGATCTATTTTGGAAGTAATCACAAATAGAAATATAACAGGAATGATAGAAAATTTGAAAAGCGATGATCCGCTTAAAAAGATTAAGGAAGAAAAGAATTTACAGGAGAAGATAAAGGCATTCTTTACTGAATTACTGGAAGAAAGAGGGAACCGCTTAATAGTTTTTATAGATGAATTGGATAGATGTAAACCAAGTTATGCTGTGCAGTTATTAGAAAGAATAAAGCATTATCTGTCGGATGGCAGGATTACATTTGTTTTTTCTGTTAATTTGAGTGAATTACAGCATACTATAAGGCGTTATTATGGAAATATGTTTGACGCATCGAGATATCTTGACAGGTTTTTTAATCTGCGTATATCATTACCTCCGACAGATAAAACCGCTTTTTATAGTGAACTTGGGTTGGACTCAGGCTATGTAGTAGAGGAAGTATGCCAAAGAATAATAGATACATATAATATGGGATTACGAGAGATATGTCGTTTTTATAGACAAGTAAAAACTGCTGAATATGAACCAACACACGACAGTAAAAAATTCAACTTTTATGATTCAGAGAGAAATACAAAACTATTTCTGTTAATGTATATTGTTCCTGTTCTTATAGGATTAAAGATTGTTAATATATCATTATATGATGAATTTGTCTCAGGTAGAGATTCTTCACCCTTGATAGATGTTTACAAAAATTCATATATAGGAGAACGATTAGCATGTGAGTTATTAAATCAAAATGAGTCATTAGAAGTAACTGTAGATAAAAAATTAGTGACTTTGGAACAAAAGCTTAAAGAATTGTATAAGGCGATTTTTGTTAATGATGGTACTTATGATATAAATGGTAAAAAACTTGGAGATTATATATTCAGGAATAGTTCAAAACGTTTTATAAGAGATGTAGAAAGTATGCTTTCCTTATATGCGGATTATAGTATATAACTTAATAAAGTTAAAAATAAATAATCTAAAGCAAGACTAAGAATGTAAGGTAATTAATGAAGTCGTTTGAAAATTTTTTGAATTGCTTTAATGTACTAAAAAGCGCAGATTTTGAATCTGCAGCTAAAGATAAAATATACAGAATGGGCGTTGTATGTTAGTTTGAATTTACATTCAGACTGGCTTGTGAAGCGTTACGGAAAATTTTGAAAATTTATGGTGTGGATGATGCAAGTACGGATACGCCAATGGAAATTCTACAGCTTGGTTATAAGTTTGGTTTTATAAACGATTCTGCTGTATGGCTTATGATGCTGAAGATGCGTAATACTTCGATTTATATATATAATAAGGATGAGGTGGACGAACTTATTATCCTTATAAGGGACAGCTTCATATCGGCATTTGTAATTTTGCAGGAAACGCTGGAAAATAAGCTTCGTGAGGCTGAAAGTGATTGGCAATAATATATATTTGTTAGGATATACATATTAATGAATTTTGTTAGAGTAAGATTATGGAAAAATATATTGTAGAATTGATTCAGGCGGAGCCTGATGGATTGGATGAATGTCTTTATTCAATTGATGGCAAGTATCTGCATGTGCAGCGTTCTGATGAAGGTGTAGATTATACTTTTTATGATACGAAATCTTTTAGAGATATTGACGGCGGACAGCTTGATGTTGAAACTGAAACGTTAGTGTTGGCTACAGTTGAGATATGCAGATTTCATGGTATTGAAGATATTTCAGATCTTTGCGTTGCAGATATTGAAATTTTGGACAAGATACAGGAAGTGCAGGATACAGCGGCTTTGAATATGCGTATGCGTTATAATGCAGATAGGTAGGTAAAGGGATAGGAATGAGGTTCGTAGTTATAAAAGCGGAGCTTGTGGGACGGCGTGAGCCGTCGGAGGGATAGGCCGCCGGCAGGCTATTGATGGATACTTTCGGGAATCTGTTATATAATATTATAGGTATAATTGTGTTCAAAGAGGAAAGATATTATGTCTGATATGTATGTTCCGCCGTTTACTATGACGGAAGAAATTGTAAATATGGTGATCGATATCGGGGAGCTTGTCGGAAGGATAGATGCGCATGATGATTTATCGCTGAATCCTACTTTGAGAAGGGAAAACAGGATAAATTTGTTCGATTCTATAAAGAGTTTCATGAAATTTTGGACTCAGCTAGTCCAAAATCTTTGAAGCTGCCCTCATGGACACATTACCGTACTCTTTTGCAGGTAAGCGACAAAGCGGCTCGAGAATGGTATGAAAAGGAAGCGATAGAGCAGACTTGGAGTGTCCGTACTTTACAGAGAAATATTTTGTCTCAGTATTATTATCGAATGCTTAAGACGCAGAAAAAAGAGCTTGTGGAAAGTGAGATGAAGGAGCTTACAAGCCGTATCAAAATGATAAGTTTGAATTTATAAAGAATCCTGTTATTGCAGAATTTCTGGGATTTTCGCATGATACTGATTTTACGGAAAGTGATCTTGAAAAAAGTATTCTTTCAAATTTGCAGCGGAAATTGAAACTCAGAAGATGAAGTTTTATCTTCAGCAGCAAGATCGTAAATCATTAACAAATGAGTAGATATACTGTGTACGAAGAGATTATTGTCGTTTTTGGTCGATAATTTACGAGTGATAGTTGAATAATGGTTTGTATTATTAAGGCAATATTAACTTGTAAAACTTAACGTTGTAGTTTTCTGTGTTAAGTTTATGATAGTTGTTTTATTTATCATTAAAATAGTGCGGGGAATATCCGGCACTAAGCTATAAATTGAGAAGGGAGCATCAGATATGGCTTTAATGAATTGTCCAAGTTGCGGAAAGCAGGTAAGCGACAGGGCTGAAAAATGTCCGGGATGTGGTTATATTATATCTGGTGGCAGCTTTGGTAATAATGGCGAGGAAAGACCGGGTATCGTATGTGATGAATGCGGTACGGTGATTCCTTACGGCAGCGCGGCATGTCCTGAATGTGGCTGCCCTGTTACATATATGGATAAAAGGAAACCTGCTGATGAACATGATCCTGATGGTACGGAGGCCATTTATGACGATGTAGAGCCTGACGCTTTCAGGAAGAAAAAGAGAAAAAAGGGCAGGAAAAGGATCGTAGCACTTGTTATAGTTATAATCATTGCTGCGCTTGGAACGTTTATATATGGGGAATATTCGAAGGCTGTATACATGGAAAATTATGCTGACGCACTCAGCGCTATGGCAGAAGGCGCTTCAGATGCAGAGGATTGCGGAAATTTGATAAAGGCTGTCTGGAATAATGCTGTTTATGAGGAATCTGACGAGAGCACTGATAAGTATACTCGTGTGAACGGAAAGTTTGTGGATTTTAATGATGCGCTTTCAAATCTGAATGCTGATGAGGAGTTTCAGAAAAAACTTGATGATGTAAGTGAAAATTGTAATGAAGTGCGTCAGGCTATGAAAGAATTGCGCGATCCTTCGGATAAGCAAAAGGAAGCTTATGATGCGATAAATGATTTGTATAACTCGTATGTGGATCTTACTACGCTGGTATTGTATCAGCATGGAAGTTTGAACAGTTTTTCTGAAGATTTCAGTAATTTTGATAATGATTTAGTGAAGAAATTTAATTCTGCTTTAATGTATGTTTAGCTGTAACGCTGCGGGACGGCGCGAGCCGTCGGAAGGATAGATGCACATGATGATTTATCTCTGAATCCTACTTTGAGAAGGGAAAACAGGATAAAACAGTGGTGAGTCTACGATATTTGTTGAGTTTATGCTTAGCATAATAAAAAAGGCTCTGGAAGAAATCGTTGAAAATCAGGATGCGCATAGACATGTCGGTGATTATGTCGGTATAAATGTCGGGAATAATGTCGGTATAAATATGAGGCCTGTTTCTACGGAGGATAAAATGCTTGAACTTCTTAAACGGCAGCCTGAAATGACAGCGGCAGGAGCGGCTGCTTTTCTGGGTGTATCTGTCAGATAGGCTGAAAGGGTCATAGCAGCTCTTAAAGCTGATGGGAAGCTTGTGCGTATAGGGGCTAATCGCGGCGGTAGATGGAAAGTCGTTGAATAGGTAATGGTTAAATAGTTTTTTAGGGTAGGCAGTGCAGTGTAGCGCTGTGTGACGGCGTGAGCCGTCGGAAGGATAGGCCGCGGGCAGGCTATTACTTTAATTGAATATATCAAATATGATTTCTGATGCGTGTACACCGCAGATTGAGCCTGGCATTTCTATAAGGACGGTGGAAGATAAGACGGTTTTGATTATAGACATTATGCCGGGTAAATTCAGACCATATTATATCACAAGTAAAGGTAAAGAACGCAGTTCATATGTGAGAATAAATGGAACAAGCAGACCTGCAGATGATAGAAAATTACATGAATTGGAAGGGAATATTATTTGAGGAATTTGGCAATGGCTTTAAAGTTACAATTTTTAGAAAAGTAAGCAGTGCGTTAGAGAAAGTAAGCAGTAAGTCTGAAAAAGTAAGCAGTAAGTCTGAAAAAGTAAGCAGTAAGTCTGAAAAAGTAAGCAGTGCATTAGAAGAAGTAAGCAGTACTTTTGATAATTACTTACCGTTCTTAAAAGAAGTAAAAACTACTGATGTGTTTATAAATAACATTGAAATAGTTTTCAATAATTGTGGTGTAGGTGTTCCGTTTGGACAGTCAAATGTGATGGAATGGCTTAATTGTTCTAAATCTAAGGCGACAAATATCATGAACGTTTTAAGGAGTGCTGGAATAATAGAAAAAGTTACAGGTTTGGGTGTTGGTAAATATAAATTCCGTTAATGGCTAAATAATGGTTATTGGGTGAACCTTGATGAAATGAAATTAAAATATTAAATTTATAATGCAGCTATGCCTGAGGTGCTTTAATGAATACAAAAATTAAAACTGTAAATATAATAAACGCTTTCAGCAATAATGTAATAAAAGAGTTGAAAACATATGTGTATAGGCTAATAGACCCGCGTAATGGGAACACGTTTTATGTCGGTAAGGGCAGAGGTAACAGGGTATTTGATCATATTAAGGCTGACGTTTCGAAAGATGTGCTTTCTAAAAGCGGCGAGGATGATGATAATGACCCAAAACTGGATACGATACGCGAAATACATGCGGCTGGTCTTGAAGTGATACATGTTATCCACAGGCACGGAATGGATGATGAAACTGCTTTGGCTGTTGAAGCTGCGCTTATAGATTGCTATCCTGGACTGACGAATAAGCAGAATGGTCACGGAAGTAATGATTACGGGGTTGCCAATGCTCTTGAGTTGGAACAAAGATACAGTTTAGATGAGTATGATGAACCGAAAGATTTTGAATATATAATAATTAAAACAACTGAAGAGCAAAAGAATTATCTTATCGAGGATCATAAGGCAAAAAGTGATGCGGAGGCGCTTTATGAAGCTACGCGCAGAGCATGGAAACTTAAGCTTGAAAACGCGGGCAATACACAGAAGTATCCGTATGTCTTTGCATCAGTTCGGGGCGTTATTAGAGAAGTTTATAAAGTAAAAGAATGGAAGAAAGCGAGTGAAGAGGGCAGAATAGAGTTTGATGGTGTTATAGCTGATGAGTCTATAAGAAGCCGTTTTAGAAATAAACGCCTTCCGGAAAAATACATGAAAAAGGGAATGGCTTCGCCTGCGTTGTATTCTAAAAATCTTTCTGGTAAATAAATTTAAATGTAAATTAAGAAGCGGAGCTTGTGGGACAGCGTGAGCCGTCGGAGGGATAGGCCGCCGGCAGGCTTATTAGAGATAGAAAAATGTAAGATATATTTAAAACTGTTAATAATGCACAGCTGGAGGTAGTAAAAATGGCAGATAAGAAAATGATGACGTCGGCTTATGCGAATAAGATGCTGAAAAAGCTGAATGAGGATAAGGAGTTCTGGCGCAGCAGGGAAAATGACGGGTTTATGTATGTGGCTTCTGTCAATGAAGAGCCTGTCGTGCCTGATTATGATTTTGAGGATGTATCGCGCCATATAGATGACATCGACCGTGAGATCGTAAGGATAAAGCATGCGATAAATCTGGCAAATGTTACAAATACTATAAAGTTTGGCGGAGAGGAGCTTACTGTGGACGCTGTGCTCGTGAGGATGGCGCAGCTCAACAGGCGTAAGGACATGCTCGATACGATGCGCAAGCAGCAGCTTAAGACGAGGGTAAGCTCAGGTTATGTAGCGGCCGGCAGAAATCCTGCTCCTGAGTACCGTTATATAAATTACGATCTTGAGCTTGTGAAGAAGGAATACGATCGTATAGATACGGAAATAGCGGAAATGCAGATAGCGCTCGATAAATACAATCAGACAGTAGAATTTGAAGTGTAGCAGCCGCCCGGCGGCTGAGAGGCCGCGCTTTCGCGCGGCTTTGTGTAAAAAAGGCGTGGCGCCGCGTTACCGCCGCGCCTCACAAATTCCGGGCAGCGCTGCCGCCTCACGGCCGCAGCGCCGCTTCCCGGGCGGATCCGCAAAAAAACATTTATGACAAGCGGTGTTAAACAGTAAGGTTTATTGTTACTGTTCCCGGTTATTTTGTTATTTTTTATTGTATAAGTGTTTATTGTTCAGATAAAAACAGATTTTTTAATCAGAATCAAAACTATACGGATCCGCCAAAAAACGACCTGAGGGCTGCCGACCTCCCGGTCCGCAGCCCTCAGGCTCACAGCGCGCAGTTTCGGTTAGAGCGCGCTGTTTATTTTCTTTAATATACTTTATTGATGTAATCCAGCACAGCGTCAGTAACGACCTTTATATCCTTATTGCCCGTATTGACCATAAGGTCGTAATTTTCGCGTGAGCCCCATTTGTTATGGCTGAAGAACTCGTAATACTTGGCGCGCTTCTTGTCTATGGACGTCATATTCCTCTTTATCTCCTGCTCAGTCAGCTTTTCATTAGACGGCTCGCGCTCGATGCAGCGCTTTATCTTGCTTGCTTTGTCGGCGTATACGAATATACGGAACGGATCCTTGTCCTGAAGGATGTAGTCAGCGCAGCGGCCTACGATGATGCAGTCTGATTTCTCAGCGAGCTCCTGCAGGAGCTTGTGCTGTTCAGCGTAAATATTTATGCTCTGGTTAAATACAGGATTGTCTGCCGGGTAAAAGCTGATGCCGACGTGGATCGGGAACGCGCTGACAGGTCGGTTCTCGGTGATCTGCTTTACATACTCTTCCGACAGGTCGGTCCTTTTGGATATTTCTGTAATTATTTCCTGATCATAGTATGCAAATCCCAGCTTATCTGACAGACGGCGTCCCAGCTCGCGTCCGCCGCTTCCGAACTCTCTTCCGATTGTAATGATCTTATGCATATTGATAGCTCCTTTCGTGCTTCTCATCAGAAAGGCCGGATAAGGAACAGATATCTCACTGCGTCTTATCCGGCCGTAGTTTCTGTGAATACGTACTCCCCAAATGTGGTTTAATTTTACAGTAATAACGGCTGCAAGTCAAGAAATTAACGAATTTTCATGATAGCGCGCGTCACCGCGCGAGTGCGCAGAAGCATGCAGAAAAAGGCTTCTGCGTTTTTTAAAAACGCGCGCCGGCGCGCCGTCAGCCGCTGGGCGGCTGCATCCTTTAAGACCTTATTACTGAATTATGCTGTTTACAAAAAATCGCATGTAATGTATAATTGTACGATTGTGTGTAATTACGGAAGATTTTAAATAAAAGGAGATACGAACGATGGCAGATATAAAGGATAAAATAAATTCGAGACGTATTTTCGGCATCATATCCCACCCGGATGCCGGTAAAACGACGCTTACTGAGAAGCTGCTCCTGCATGGCGGCGCTATCCGCGAGGCGGGTACGGTAAAGGCAAGGAGAAACTCAAAGTTTGCTACATCTGACTGGATGGAGATAGAAAAGCAGAGAGGTATCTCAGTTACGTCATCTGTCATGCAGTTTGAGTACAAGGGCAAGGTAGTTTCTATAATGGATACGCCGGGACATAATGATTTCGGTGAGGATACGTACAGGATACTGACGTCTGTTGACAGCGCGGTCATGGTCATAGACGGCGCAAAGGGTATCGAGGCGCAGACTCGCAAGCTTTTCAAGGTCTGCAGCATGCGCGGCATCCCTGTGTTTACATTTATAAACAAGCTGGACCGTGAGACGAAAAACGCGTTCGACCTCGTTGAGGAGCTTGAAAACGTGCTGGGGCTGCCTTCTGTGCCGGTGACCTGGCCGATAGGCTGTGGCCTGAATTTCCAGGGCGTGTACGATCTTTTGAAAAATGAAGTCATCCTTTACAAGGGCGGGGAACCGTCTGAAACGCTCAAGCTTTCTGACGAGGGAGTTTTCGGGCCTGAGCTTGAGGAGCGCATCGCAAGCTACAATCTTTCTGCGCTGAGAGACGAGATAGAGCTTATACAGGGTGCAGGCAACGAGTTCGATATGGACGCGATAAGCAACGGCAAGCTGTCTCCTGTATTTTTCGGTTCTGCGCTCGCTGATTTCGGCGTTACGTCGTTCCTTGAGCACTTCCTTGATATGTCGCCTGCTCCGGGACCTAGAAAGACGACTGAGGGCTACGTTTCACCTGAGGATGATTTCTTCAGCGGATTTATATTCAAGATCCAGGCTAACATGAACCCGGCGCACCGCGACAGGCTCGCGTTTTTCAGGATATGCTCAGGTACATTTACGCGCGGCATGACTGTCACGCTTTCTCGCACGGGAAAGCAGATGAAGCTCGCGCAGGCTACTGAGCTTATGGCTAACGCCCGTGAAAATATTGAAACTGCCATCGCAGGTGATATCATAGGTATATATGATACAGGAAATTACCAGATCGGCGATACGCTCACAACTAAAAAAGAGCCGTTGTTCTTTGAGCCGCTGCCGACGTTCCCGCCTGAGCTTTTCGCGCGAGTTACGCCTAAAAATACTATGAAAGCGAAGCATTTCCAGAAGGGTGTTGACCAGCTGGCGCAGGAGGGCGCGATACAGGTGTACAGAAATACGTTCAACGATGTAGTCATCGGCGCGGTAGGTCAGCTGCAGTTTGAGGTATTTGAGTACCGCCTCAAGAACGAGTATAATTCAGACATCATCATGGACAGGCTTGAGTACAGCGTTGCAAGATGGGTAGATACTGACGATATCGAAGCTGTAAAGAAGACTATAGACTCAAGATGTATGCTTGCATTCGATCACTTCGACAGGCCGGTCATCCTTTTCGCGAACCAGTTCGCGCTGAACTACTACAAGGAGCGTCACGAAGACATAAAGCTGCTTGAAGCGCTTGATGTAAACAGCACGCTGGGCTGATGCGGACTTACAGGCGCATGACGCCTGAAAAAACATCGTTAAATAAATAGTAGGACTGTGAAAAACTTAACATTAAAATTAAAAGCATGCTGTTTACAGCATGCTTTTAATATGTTAAGATTGCAGCATAAGGGTAATCGAAGTTTATCTGACACGACTGAGGGGAGGATCTCGGCATGGACAGAAATATGCTGTACTGCGGCGAAATCATGAAGCGGCTTTACGATATGATCGAAAAGGACGCTAACAGCGAGATGCAGAAGGAAGATGTAACGCTGTCGCAGATGAAGATGCTCACATTCCTGCGAGGAAAGGATGACAGCTCAGCTACGCTGAAGGAAATGGAACGCTATTTTGATGTGAGCCAGGCGACTATAGCGGGCATAGCTGCTCGTCTTGAAAAAAAGAGTATGATCGCAGGTTACACTGATGAGCGTGACAGGCGGATAAAGCACGTGCGGCTGACTGAGGACGGGCGCGAGCTTTGCATAAGAGCCAAGGCGTCCATGGACAGAGTAGAGGAGAGGCTGCTCTGCCCGTTATCATCGGAGGAGCGCAGTCTTATGCGTTCGTATCTCATGCGTATGTATGACAATCTGCACCCGGCGGCCGGCGCAGGAGAGGAACAGGCCGCGCAGCAGTAAACGCGCAAATGCGGATCAGAATGAGTAAAATTTAAAATGTACAGCCGCCCGGCGGCTGCGCATGCGGCCGGAGGCCGCGTCATGGCAGAGCTCAGCGCTCTGCTTTTTCTTTTTTTGATTTATTTTGTTTTACTTTCCGGCAACAGGGTATACAACGTAATGAACAGGTGACGCCGAGAGGCGTCGAGGAAGGCGTCTGCAGCAGCGGTCGTCGGCCCGAAGTGAGAAATACTTTATCGGGATGTATAAAGGAGATGATAATATATGAACTTTGATAAATATACTGAAAAAGCCCAGTCAGCAGTAGTTGACTGTCAGAATATCGCTATAGAAGAAGGAAACCAGCAGCTCGAGGGAGAGCATCTTCATCTGGCTCTGTTAAAGCAGGATCAGGGTCTCATAGGCAGACTTATGGAATACATGCAGATGCCTAAGCAGGCTATGATAAATGATGTTCAGGCTGAGATCGAAAAGCTTCCTAAGGTACAGGGCGGCGGCCAGCTTTACGCTTCTACCGGATTCAACAAGCTGCTCATGGACGCTGAAAAGATATCTGAAGAGTTTAAGGACGATTTTGTAAGCGTCGAGCATCTTTACCTTGCGCTTCTCGGAGAGAAGAATACTCCGTCAGCAAGGATATTCAATAAGTACGGCATTACAAAGGATAAATTCCTTCAGGCGCTCTCAAAGGTGAGAGGCAACCAGAGAGTTACCACATCTAACCCGGAGGACAATTACGAAGCGCTTGAAAAATACGGCCGCGATCTTGTTGAGGAAGCAAGAAAAGGCAAGCTCGATCCGGTCATCGGACGTGATTCCGAGATACGTCATACTATACAGATACTTTCGCGTCGTACAAAAAACAACCCGGTGCTGATCGGTGAGCCTGGTGTAGGTAAGACTGCAGTAGTTGAAGGTCTTGCGCAGCGTATCGTAAACGGCGATGTACCTGAAGGACTTAAGGACAAGACTATATTTGAGCTCGATATGGGTGCTCTTATCGCAGGCGCCAAGTTCAGAGGCGAATTTGAGGAACGTCTGAAGGCTGTTCTTAGCGAGATAGAAAAGTCAGACGGCAAGATCATCCTCTTCATAGATGAGATACACACTATCGTAGGCGCAGGCAAGACAGAGGGCTCTATGGATGCCGGCAACCTGCTCAAGCCTAAGCTGGCAAGAGGCGAGCTGCATTGCATAGGTGCGACTACGCTTGACGAGTACAGAAAGAACATCGAAAAGGATAAGGCTCTTGAACGTCGTTTCCAGAAGATAATAGTAGACCAGCCTTCAGTTGAGGATACTATTTCGATACTGCGTGGACTGAAGCAGCGGTTTGAGATCCATCACGGCGTAAGGATCACTGATAATGCGCTTATCGCTTGCGCTACACTGTCTGACAGATATATCAGTGACAGATATCTGCCTGATAAGGCGATAGACCTGATGGATGAAGCAGCTTCACTGATCAGGACTGAGATAGACTCAATGCCTGCAGAGCTTGATGAGATATCAAGAAAGATGATGCAGCTTGAGATAGAAAAACAGGCACTCGGCAAGGAAGAAGATTCAGCTTCACAGGCGCGTCTCGCAAACATCGAAAAAGAGCTCTCAGACCTTAAGGATAAGAGCGATGTAATGCGCGCCCAGTGGGAAAAGGAAAAGAACGAGATCGCTGACGGCAAGAAGATAAAACAGGATATAGAGGATGTAAAGCATCAGATGGAAGAGGCTGAGCGTAATTATAACCTCGAACTTCTTGCACAGTTAAAATACGGCAAGCTCCCTGAGCTTGAGGCAAAGCTCGCTTCATACAAGGAACATGCAAATGATGAAGACCGTCTCCTTAAGGAAGAAGTAGATGAGCCTGAGATCGCAGAGGTCGTTTCAAAGTGGACCGGCATCCCTGTAGCAAAGCTTGTAGAGGCAGAGCGTGAAAAGCTCCTTCATCTGCCTGAGGAACTTCACCGCAGAGTAATAGGACAGGATGAAGCAGTCGAGGCTGTTTCTGAGGCTGTTATCAGAGCGCGTGCAGGCCTTAAGGATATAAACCGCCCTATAGGTTCGTTCATATTCATGGGTCCTACAGGCGTAGGTAAGACAGAGCTTGCAAAGTCACTGTCAGAAGCATTGTTCGATACTGAAAAGAACATGGTACGTATAGATATGTCGGAGTACATGGAAAAGCATTCAGTGTCACGACTCATCGGTGCGCCTCCGGGATATGTAGGATATGATGAGGGCGGTCAGCTTACTGAGGCTGTCAGACGTCATCCTTACAGCGTAATACTGTTTGATGAGATAGAAAAGGCTCATCCTGACGTATTCAATATCCTGCTTCAGTTACTTGATGACGGACGTCTTACAGACAACCAGGGCAGGACTGTAGATTTTAAGAATACTATAGTAATAATGACTTCAAACATCGGCAGCGCGTACCTTACTGAAAATATCCATCAGGACGGTACTATAGATGCCGACGTTAAGGAAAGAGTAATAGAAGAACTCAAGAAGAACTTCAGACCTGAGTTCATAAACCGTGTTGATGACATCGTTGTATTCTCGCCTCTTACAGAGTCACAGATACACAGGATCATCGACCTCAGCCTTGCAGGACTTGAAAAGCGTCTTGCAGACAGAGATATGTCTGCTGAGATGACTACAGCAGCCAAGGAGCTCGTAGCGCGTGAAGCATACGATCCTCATTACGGCGCAAGACCTGTAAAGCGTTACATGCAGAAGCATGTTGAAACTGAGATCGCTGAGATGATCATCAGGGGCAGCGCAAAGGACGGCGATAAGATCATTATCGACGCTGATGTTGACGGCCTTACTTTCAAAGCTGAGTGATCGGCTGATATATAATGATAGTCAGCGCTGCCGGCTCTGAACGGGCGGGTGTCCGGTCCGGTACCGGTCATCCGTTTTCCTGAGTCGGATGCGCCGGAGCGGCATGTATGGATGCAAAGGTATCCTGTGCGCCCGCCGGGACCGGCAGCGCCTGCTATATTATTTCCGGCGGCCCGTTGGCGGCCGGAAGGCTCATTTCAGAGGCTGGATCAGGCGCGGCATTATTTTGCTGCGCCTGATCCGGCATTCTGTTTTTTGTATTTCTTTTCCGCCGGTGACGGCGGTCTCTTACGATTTATTTACTTGTTCCGTATTTTTAAAAATACAAAACTGACCCATGGGTCAGAAAAATGCATTTCGGGATGAGTTTTATGTTGACAATCAAAGAATGCACGTTTATCATAGATATAAATCTGACCCGCGGGTCAGAAAATTTTATGTCCACCCGGGGTATTGAGTAAAAATAAATGACGGGAAATAATAAAATCGAAAGGAGACTTTATGGGCAAGAAAAATATTGATGATCAGAACGAAGCTGTATCTTCAGATCAGTTCAATGATCGGGACGCTCAGGCAGATCAGGCGCAGGAAGAAGGCTCAGGCGCGTTCGACGCTGAAACTGAAGCGATACTGAAGCTCAGAAATGAAGCTGCTTCGGCAGGGGCTGCAGAGGCTGCTGAGATGATGGAAGATATAAAGAACGGCATGGCGGAGGCTAAGGCGGCTGTTCCGAAGAGAAGCATCGGATCAAAGATATTCATACTTATAATAGCTGTGCTCATTGTGCTCGGTATAGTAA
>CAKQOE010000049.1 GCA_934255545.1 uncultured Clostridia bacterium
CATTCTGCTCCGAGCTCCGCTTATCCGTATATCAGCCACCGGCATCGGCAATTTCACAATAATAAAAGTTACAAAAAGTATATATTATTGCACACTGATGGAGGCACAATGTATGGCTGATCTTAAGAAAATGTATGGCGATGTTTTCAATAAAATAGAAACGTATGATAATGTGACACGTTTTTCAAGAGGCGAAGCTGATGATGGTTCGAGCTCTATGACTATACATCATATAATGCCGGGAGTAGATGTTTACTACAATAATTTCAATACGAATGATTCGATCGAAGCCAGCTATATGCCTGATGCGCTGAATATAATAGAAATAAACCACTGCAGACAGGGGCGTTTCGGGTGTCTGCTTTCGGAGGACAGATACGTCTACCTCGGAGAGGGAGAGATAGAGGCGAATATCCTCGGCATAGAGCGCATAACATCTGAGTTTCCGCTTGGATTTTACGAGGGCATCGGGATATTTCTCGATGTAGATAAGGCTGCTGAGTATATATCGAGCATGTTTCCCAACATAGCGCGCCAGATATACCTGTTGCGCGACCAGATAAAGCAGAATGACAATATGGTATTTATACGCAGAGTGCCGGAACTGAATCATATATTTGAAGAGCTTTACAGCGTCGATCCGCAGATAGAGCAGTCGTACATAAAGCTCAAGGTACTTGAGATCATACTTATGATACAGACGGTCCCGTATGCGCGCGAGGACGACGCGGCTTTATATTTCAGGCGCAGTGACATGGAAAAGGTAAAGGCGCTTCATAATGAAGCAATATCAAGGCTCGGTGAGAAGATACCGCTGAGCGAGATGGCGCGCAGATACGACATATCGCAGACTGCGCTCAAGAGCTGTTTCCGCGAGATATACGGGTGTCCGTACTATACATACATGAAGCGCTACAGAGTACATAAGGCTGTACATATGCTGGAAGACAAGGAGCGGAGCATATCCAATATAGCCGGAGCGCTTGGTTACGATAATCCGAGCAAGTTCGCTGCAGCATTCAGGTCTGTCATGGGATGCACGCCGCGCGAGTACAGAAAAAATTCCGACCATTTGGAGCATTTGCAACTTGTGGGAGTAGAAATCGAATAAATAATATAGCAGAATAAATGCTGTTCCGGTAATACGGGGCAGCATTTTTTTTCGGGTCCGCCCGGCGGACCATCAGTCCGTAAGGATTATTTGGGACCTGGAAAATATTCGATCATTATTTACTATATTCTTGGTTCGGAGGAAAACGTATATGTCAGAAAAGGAAAAAATGGCTGAAAAAAAGCCGAAGGAGAAAAAAAGATCCGCGCTGAATATACTTATGCAGTACGCCGGCAGCAGGAAATATCTTACATATGTTTCCATAATACTGTCCGGCGCGAGTGCGGTGCTGGGACTGTTCCCGTTCATATGCATCTTCAATATCATACGGGACGTTATAGACATAGCGCCTGATTTCGCCGCGCCGGGCGTGGCTGACGGGCTTATACGTCAGGGTATTATTGCGGTAGTATTCGCGTTCGCGTCCATGATCGTCTACTTTATAGCGCTGATGTGTTCGCATGTATCGGCGTTCAGGATAGCGACAAACATAAGAAAGACGCTCATAAGCCATATCGCAAAGTTGCCGGCGGGAGTGACAGACGAGATAGGAAGCGGAAGGCTGAGAAGAGTCGCCAACGACTCGGCGGCTGCGGCTGAAACGTACCTTGCGCATAATCTGCCCGATATTGCGAACGTTGTCGTGACACCTGCAGCTATGGTCATAATACTGTTCATATTTGACTGGAGGTTCGGTCTGGTCAGCCTAATACCTGTTGCGCTGAGCATGGTCGTTATGAGCAGGATGATGGGAACTGCGATGGCAGAGGATATGAAAAAATATAAGAACGCTCTTGAAGCCATGAACAACGAGGCTGTAGAGTATATAAGGGGCATGAGCGTCGTAAAGACGTTTTCGCAGACGGTACACTCTTTTTCAAGATTTAAAAATTCAATAGACAATTATTATAAGTTCTGCATCAGCTATACGAAGCAGTGCAGAGCGCCTATGGTATATTTTCAGATAGCTGTAAACAGCACATTTGCGTTTCTCATAGCGTTGGCGCTCATACTCTGCCGCGGTGACGCGGCGATTTCGGATGTCACGCTTAATTTTATATTTTACGTGATATTCACGCCGATGATCGCTACTGCATTTACAAAGATCATGTACATGGGCGAATCGGCCATGAGTGTTAATGACGCACTGGAAAGGTTCGACAGCCTGCTGTCGATAGAGCCGCTGAAAGAGCCTGAGGATCCGAAAAAACCTGCGGATAATTCTGTGGAATTCAATGATGTTACATTCAGCTACAAGAAAAGCGCAGCTCCTGCTGCGGATCACGTATCTATGAAGATAAATGCAGGGAGCACAGTGGCGCTCGTCGGACCGAGCGGAAGCGGAAAGAGTACGGTCGCTTCGCTTGCTGCAAGATTCAGGGATCCTGACAGCGGACGTATACTCATAGGCGGTGTGGACGTACGCGATATTTCAAAGGAAATGCTCGTTGATACTGTGTCATACGTATTTCAGGACAGCAGGCTGCTCAAGATGAGCATAGCTGACAATGTCCGCCTCGCTCGGCCTGAGGCGGATGATGATCAGGTAAGAAAAGCACTGAGCGACGCTCAGTGCGATGACATAATATCAAAGATGCCTGACGGCATACATACCGTGATCGGAACAAATGGTATATATCTGTCAGGCGGAGAACAACAGAGGATAGCCATAGCAAGAGCGATACTGAAGGATTCGCCTGTTCTCGTGCTCGATGAGGCTACTGCCTTTGCCGACCCTGAAAACGAAGTACTCGTCCAGAGAGCTTTTGAGCGCCTGGCGCACGGCAAAACTGTAATAATGATAGCGCACAGGCTGACTGCGATAAAGAACGCAGACTGCATATACGTAATGGAGCATGGCAGGATAGTCGAAAGTGGCAGACATGACGAACTCGTCGCAGCAGGCGGACTTTACAGCAAAATGTGGAGCGATTATCAGAGCTCTGCTTCATGGAAGGTGGGTGTTGAAAGATGATAAAGCGTCTAATGAAGAATTACGCTGTTTCCGAAAAGGGCGCTCGCGGAATGATGAACGCGGTTGCGGCTACTGTATGCCTTAATGTTGCGCTCATGCTCCCTGTAGGCCTTATGTATATGCTGGTAAGCGATATGCTTTACGGTCAGCCGCTCAGGCATGCTCCGGCGCTGGGCGCCGGCATCGTCGGGATATTTGTATTACTGTATATTGCCATATACTGGCAGTATGATGCGACATTCTTTTCAACGTACAAGGAATCGGGCAAAAAGCGCGCAGCACTCGCTGAAAAACTCAGGATGCTCCCGCTGAGCTATTTTGGAAGGAAAGATTCCGCAGACCTGACGACTGTGCTGCTCGGCGATGTAGAGAAGCTTGAACACACGATATCCCATCAGTTTGCCCAGTTTTACGGTGCTATCATATCTACTGTCATAGTCGGCGCAGGCCTGTTCTTCCTTGACTGGCGCATGGCGCTCGCTGCACTGTGGATGCTCCCGATATCTATAGCGATAGTCCTGTGTTCCCGCGGTATACAGAACCATTTCTCAAGGATAGTAAATAAAGCGAGCCTTGAATCGGCTGACGGTATACAGGAATGCATAGAAGCATCGCGCGACCTCAAGGCCGCAAATGCTGAAAAGCGTTATCTCGACGGGCTTTTCAGAAAAATAGACGCTGTAGAGAGTACGCTTACGCGTTCTGAGCTTACGACGGGGCTGCTCGTGTCATCGGCTCAGATGCTGCTCAAGACAGGCATGGCTACAGTAGTGCTCGTGGGCTCCGGGCTGCTCATAAAAGGCGAGGCGGACGTTATAACATTCTTTGCATTCATGCTCGTCATATCGCGCATATACGAGCCGATGAACGGCAGTCTCATAAATCTTGCGGCTATAAACAGCCTGCAGGTGAGCGTCGAACGTATGAATGAAATAACTGAATATCCTGCTCAGGAAGGCAGCAATGAACTTACAAATAATGGATATGATATAGAATTCAGCCATGTAAAATTTGCATACGACAACGGCGAACAGGTGCTGCGTGATGTAAGCTTTACGGCAAAGCAGGGCGAGGTGACTGCGCTCATCGGACCGAGCGGCGGCGGAAAAACTACAGTTTCAAGGCTTGCAGCGAGATTTTGGGACGTGACCGGCGGAAGGATAACTGTAGGCGGCATGGACATTTCAAGGGTCGAACCGGAAACGCTGCTTAAGCTGTATTCCATAGTTTTCCAGGATGTGACTCTGTTTGACAATACTATAATGGAAAATATCCGCGTCGGCAAAAAAGATGCGACGGATGAAGAAGTCGTGGCAGCTGCAAGGCTCGCAAACGTAGACGAGTTCGCAAAGCGCCTTCCTGACGGCTACAGCACGCGCATAGGCGAGAACGGATCCGAGCTTTCAGGCGGAGAGCGCCAGAGGATATCTATCGCCAGAGCATTCCTGAAGGATGCGCCGATAATACTTCTCGATGAAGCCACCGCATCTCTCGACGCAGAAAACGAGTCGTTAGTACAGGAAGCGCTCTCAAAGCTCATAGCAGACAAAACAGTAATGATAATAGCGCACAGGATGCGTACCGTAGCGAATGCAGACCATATAGTGGTCCTGAAGGACGGCGTCACCGCCGAACAGGGTTCGCCTGACGAGCTTTACGCGAGCGGCGGCATATACAGGCGGATGTTTGATCTCCAGAAGGAAAGCAGCGAATGGCAGCTCAAATGATCATGAAGACTGCTTTAAATTTACACACTGCGCGTCCGCCGGGCGGACGATTAGACTGTGTATATATATGACTTATGCAATAATACGATGACATATTCATTCTCCGGTGGTAAAATACATATAAAGCGTTTGCGCGGGCCCGGCCCGTGGAATTTTAAAAATGCAAAGGAGAATTTAGATATGTACGAAATGATAGAAGCCGATAACGCATGGGATATGTCGCAGGCGAGGATGCTGTACGAGGCAGCTGTTCCGGATATGGAAAAGAAGCCATTCAGGCTCTTCATAGACAAGAGGATGCTCAACAAGCTCGAAGTAAAGGTGTTCAAGGATGAAAAGGGACTTTTCGCAGGATTTGTCATCGCGCTCGTTTATGCAGACATACTTCTTGTAGATTACTTTGAGATAAGCCCTGATTACGCTGACAAGGGCGTTGAAGCAGAGGCGCTTGCAAAGATGAAGGAGATACTTCCGGGAGCGAGGATGGTATTTGTATGCAGCGAGTCAGCAGAAAAGCTCGCGTCATTCTATGAGTCAGAAGGCTATGTAAAGGCTGACTACAGGCTCGGCCTCGGCGATATAAAGCAGGACGTTTACGTTTCAGCTGATGCAGGCGAAAATGTAACATTTGAAGAGCTTGCGAAGGTATACGAAAACATATACGGTGCTATGATCTCAGGCGCTGTAACAAAGGCATAGCAGCCGCAGCGCCGTGCTTGATCTGGCGTATACGCGAGCGTCATCAGCTCGATAAAAACAGCATAGCGCCAAAATAAAATAAAACAAATAATATAAAGCATAATAAAAAGGATAAGACCGAACGATAACGATCTTATCCTTTTATTTTACTTTTTGATTTTGAACCAGATGATGTCTGATACGTGAGCCGTGGAACAGAGTCCGCCGCGATTAGAGCTCAGCGTTTTCTTCAACGTACTTGACGATATCGCCGATAGTAGCGAACTTTTCAGCTTCTTCGTCAGGAACTTCGATGCCGTATTCTTCTTCGATAGCCATGATGATCTCAACAGCGTCGAGTGAATCTGCTTCGAGGTCCTTTGTAAGGCTTGTTTCAGGTGTAACGTCTGCTTCATCAACACCTAACTGCTCAATAATAATTTCCTTGATCTTATCAAATACCATTGTGATTACCTCCTGCTAAACTATATTCTTTCTGCCGCCCTGAAATAAACTCATGTATTTTCTGTAATACGATGCCGGGCGCTAACGGTAGTTTGAATTCCGGATATATATGTACGCGGATGACTGCGAAGCAAGTCTTTCGCGCTTATTCCGCGTTTGCACTTTATCCATTATAGAGGGTACACCGATATACTGCAACTACTTTTTGTCAATTTACCAAAAAATATTTTGATAATCAAACAAAACGGAAAATGTTCATTTTGCGTGCTTTCTGAAATTTATTCAATATTAGACTTCTTAATGCGTGCTTTTTAAGGTAATATATTGGGTAGAGCTTTTTGCGGAGCACGGCCGGCGGATGTACGGGGCACCGGTCGCGGCAGCAGAAAGCGCATGAATATAAATAAATAACATTTAATGTAAAACGGAGGAACGATGCCTCGCGGCATCAGAAAATAAAATGACAGTGATTTCAGCTAACGGCCTTACAAAGGTCTACGACGGCACAGAGGTTATATTTTCAAACGTGTCGTTTCACGTAAACAAGGGCGACCGCGTCGGCATAGTCGGCACTAACGGCGCCGGAAAAAGTACGCTGCTGAATGTTCTTGCCGGGGAAACTCAGCCGGACGAAGGCAGCTTTTTTATTTCTCAGGATCTGACTGTGGGATATTTCAGGCAGAACGACCTGTTTACGTCAGAAAAAACGGTATATGAAGAAATGCTCTCGATATTTTCAGGCGTTATGAAGATGGAAGAAGAGATGAACGATATGGCGGCGCGCATAGCGGAGCTTTCCGCAGACGGTGCGCATGACGAGAATGCTCATAAAGTAGAAAAGCTGCTCGCTGAGTACGACCGCCTTACGGAAAAGTTCAAGGAAGCGAACGGTTACGGATACAAGAGCGAGATAAACGGCGTGCTGAGCAGCATGGCGTTCCCGCAGTCTTTCTACGACAAGAAAACAAATTCTCTTTCAGGAGGCGAGCGCACAAGGCTCGCGCTTGCTGCTCTCCTGCTCAAAAAGCCGGACATACTGTTCCTGGACGAGCCTACGAACCATCTTGATATAGGGACATTAAAGTGGCTCGAGCAGTATCTGCGCGGTTATAAGGGCACAGTGATCATCATCTCACATGACAGATATTTCCTGGATCATACAGTAAACAGGATATTCGAAATGGAAAATCATCATCTTAGCGTTTACGAAGGAAACTATACGTTTTACGCTGATGAAAAGCGCGTAAGGCTCGCTGCAGAGCTGAAAACGTATGAAAATCAGCAGGCTGAGATAAAGCGCCAGGAGGATATGATCCGCCGTTTCAAGGAACGAGGAACTGAAAAACTGGCAAAGCGCGCCAGGTCGCGCGAAAAGCAGCTGGAAAAGGTCGAGGTCATGGACAGGCCTGTCGTTATGAACTCAAGGATGAAGATACAGTTCAGGGAGAGCGCGAAGAGCGGAAACGATACGCTCCACGCTGAATGCCTTTCAAAGTCATACGGTATCGGAAATGAAAAGCGCACGCTGTTCCGCAATGTAGAGTTCGATATAAAGCGCGGCGAGCGCGTATGTATAATCGGCCCAAATGGCACCGGAAAAACAACTCTGCTCAAGATGATAATGTCACAGGTCGAGCCGACAGAGGGCTTTATAAAGGTAGGCCACAACATCCATTTCGGCTACTACGACCAGGAGCAGACCATGCTCAACGACAGCTTTACAGTTATAGAAGAAATGCGCGAGGCCTACTCACTTTACAGCGATACAGAGCTGCGCGGTCTGCTCGGCCGCTTCCTTTTTAAGAACGACGATGTATTTAAGCAGGTGAGCGCGCTCTCAGGCGGCGAACGCGCGCGTCTTGCGCTTCTCAAACTTATGCTTTCGGGCGCAAACGTGCTCATACTGGACGAACCTACGAACCACCTCGATATCGCTTCAAAGGAAGTATTTGAAGACGCGCTGCTTGATTTTCCAGGAACGTCAGTGATAGTATCGCATGACCGTTACCTGCTCAACAAGGTCCCGACATCCATATACGAGCTGACTCAGAACGGCATTACAGTTTATCCGGGCAATTACGACTACTATAACGAAAAAAAGGCAGAAGTGACATCAACGAATGCCTACATGAGCGACCTTCACAAAAATAACTCTGTAGAATCAGACGCTCCTGACGACGGCTCTGCCGACGCAAAGCAGCAGCGCATGGAAGAGCGCCGCAGAAACAAAGAAGCCCAGGCAGAGCAGCGCAGGATACAGCGCCGCGCAGAGGCTCTCGAAAAGGAGATAGGAGAGCTTGAAGAAGAAATAGAGCAGCTTGAACAGGAGATGTACAGAGAAGAGTACCAGACAGACCACGCAAAGTTGACAAAGATAGCAGAAAAGCTCGCGGAAAAGAAAACACGACTTGATGAAGCGTATGATGAATGGTCAGAGCTGTCGTAAAATAGATAATTATTGAACATAAGCATTAAATATTGTGTAAAGAAAAATTCTTTGTTATAATAGTAACAATTGGGTGTATTAATTGTGTCTATATATTCCCATATATCGCTCCGGAAGCGGCCGCACGCCGCGCCGCGCCGGAGAAACGCAGGATGATACGCGCCGGCTTACCGCTGACCGCTCGCAAGAGCAGAAAAACAGCGGGTCAGTCTGCCTGCGGTAATTTGCATGACCAGGAACAGCTCCTGCGGCTGTCCTGAGGCTATAGTAAGGAAGAATGAAAATGAAAGAAAAAGCTAAGATCTCAGATGCGGTAGTAAAGAGACTTCCTGTTTACCGCAGATATCTGGAGGAGCTTATAAAGGATGACGTAGAGCGCATCTCATCAAATGAATTAAGCTCTCTTATAGGCTTCACAGCTTCACAGATCCGTCAGGATCTCAATAATTTCGGCGGCTTCGGTCAGCAGGGCTACGGCTACAACATCAAGGGCCTTTACAAGGAGATAAGCACTATACTCGGTCTTGACAGAGAGTATAAGATGGTGATAGTAGGTACAGGTAACCTCGGTCAGGCTCTCGCAAACTACACGAAGTACTACAAGCTCGGTTTCCCGATAATCGGCATGTTCGACGTAAATCCAAAGATCATCGGACTCAGGATAAACGATATCGAGGTAATGGACAGCGAAAACCTGCTTGATTTTCTCAACTCGAACCATGTTGATATAGGGATCATAACCACGGATAAAGCAGCTGCGCAGTCAGTAGCGGACAAACTCGTCGAGGGCGGCGTAAGAGGCATATGGAACTTCGCTCCGTGCGACCTGAAGGTCCCTAAAAACGTGCCTGTGGAAAACGTACACGTTACAGATACTCTTAATTCGCTTGTTTATCATATTATCCATGCCGAGGATGATTAAAAGAAAATACATAATAAGACAATACAAACTGCCATGCATCACCGCGCGGCAGTTTTTTTATTTGGATGTTTTATGAAATACTATGAAACAGCGGCTCTGAAAAGGCTCCGGCACAATGCGGCGCAGACGTTTTTAAGCAATAAAAATGACCCTGTACGTAATGTACAGGGTCGTGATCTGTCGATGTAATTCCTGTCAGTCGATTAAGCCTGAGCAGGAGCGTCAACTGGACATGTGTCAGCGCAAGCACCGCAGTCGATGCAAGTGTCAGCGTTGATAACATACTTGCCGTCTCCTTCAGAGATAGCTTCTACAGGACATTCAGCTGCGCAAGCGCCGCATGAGATGCATGAATCATTGATTACATAAGCCATACGAAATACCTCCTTATATTGTTTAGTTACATATAGCGAATACATTATAGCAGAGAATAAAAAATGTAACAATCATTTTTTTCAGAAATAATAATGCAAAATATTTTAGTGTGAATAATCCTGTAAATATGCGCCGTTTGATTGTAAAATAAGAAAGCGTGAATATATGAGATCCGGCGCTGAGCCGGACGATCATTACGATAAGGAGAAAGATTTGAAATGAAGATATACGGACTTGTCGGAAAGAGCGGTACAGGCAAGAGCTATCAGGCTATGAACGTCTGCCGCAGCAGAAATATAGAAGCGATAATAGACGACGGCCTTTTTATATATAACAACGCCGTACAGGCCGGTCACTCAGCAAAGCGCGATGAAAATAAAATGACTGCCATAAAGACAGCGATATTTCAGAATGAGGACGAACGCGCCGAAGTGGCGGATACGATAAAAAAAGTAGCGCCTGAAAGCATACTCGTGCTCGGCACGTCGGAAGGAATGATAGAAAAAATATGCAGCCGCCTCGGGCTGCCGGAAGTATCTGAAATGATACATATAGAAGATATCGTAAGCGCAAAGGATATAAAAAAGGCTCTTGAGCAGCGGCGTGAGAAGGGAAAGCACGTTATACCTGTGCCGACGTTTGAGATAAAAAACCAGTTTTCGGGATATTTTCTGAAGCCGCTCAATATATTCAGGATGAAGAACGGCAAGCCGTCAAAAGAAAACGAAAAGTCAGTCGTACGCCCGACGTACAGCTATCTGGGAGAGTTTACCATATCTGACAAAGCAGTTCTGCAGCTCGTGTATCATGTAAGCGAGCGCGCTGCGGGCGTGGCAGAGGTGGCAAAATGCACGCTTAAGACAAAGCCGGAAGGGGTAATACTGACTGTAGCGGCGTTCTTTGAGTACGACCGCGAGCTAAGAAAACGCATAGAAAACCTGCAGAAGGCAGTGGCTGACAATGTAGAAAGCATGACGGCATTTAATATACTCGGAGTAAATGTCATAGTAAAGGGGCTGCGGTCCGTCCGCAGACAGGAGGCGTAACGCAGGTAAGACATACGTGTCTGCCTGCAGCGTTGACGGTGCGATGCATGAAGCAGAATTTAACAGAAATGGGAAAACATCATGGAAAACAGTAACAGCATATATAAAGTAGAAAAATTTGCGGATTTTGACGCTGATCATACATTTGACTGCGGCCAGTGCTTCCGCTGGGACCGCGAGGAGGACGGGAGCTATACCGGCGTTGCGTTCGGGCGCGCGGTAAATATAAAAAAAGAAAACGGCGGGCTCGTCATAGACAACTGCACGGAGGAAGATTACAAAAATATATGGGCTGACTATCTTGACGCGCAGCGCGATTATGCTGCAGTCAAGACACTTCTTTCAGCTCATGACGACGTCATGAAAAGGGCGGTAGAGTACGGCAGCGGCATAAGGCTGCTTCACCAGGATCCGTGGGAGACGCTTATTTCATTTATAGTTTCACAGAATTCAAACATACCGAGGATAAAAAAGTGCGTTGAGTCGCTTTGCAGCAATTTCGGCGAGAGCCTCGGAGAGTACCGCGGACAGGAAAGATTTGCATTTCCTACGGCTGAAAGGCTTGCAGGGCTTACGCAGGAGGACCTTTCTGTATGCAGACTGGGATACCGCGACAAATACATACTTGAAACTGCGGCCGCCGTTGCGGCTGACGGCGGCAGAACGCTTGCAGGCTCTAGAGAACTGTCGTTTGCCGATGCGGAAAAATATATACGGTCATTAAAGGGCGTAGGCCCAAAGGTGGCAAACTGCATACTTCTTTTCGGTCTGCTGAAGTATGAGAGCTTTCCGCTCGATGTGTGGATGAAGAGGATCATGCACGAGCTGTACGGGTTTGAAGAGGGCGACATGAAGGGCATGGCAGCTTATGCACGGGAAAATTTCGGCGAGTACAGCGGTTTTGCGCAGCAGTATCTTTTTTATTATGCAAGAGAAAATTTATAAAATGTGGGTTGACATATCGCATCAAGTGGAGTAAATTATCTTTAGCACTCAGAGAGCATGAGTGCTAACAAACGAAAACAATTCTATTATATACATTAAATTTGAAAGGAGAATTTCAAATGATAAGACCATTAGGTGATAACATCGTAATAAAGCGTCTCGAGGCTGAGGAAAAGACTCAGGGAGGCATCATACTCGCAAGCTCTGCAAAGGAAGTTCCTCAGGTAGCTGAGGTCATAGCTGTAGGCCCTGGCCTTGAAGGTGACGAAGAGATAAAGATCTACGGCGGAGAAAAGGTAATATTCAAAAAGTACGGCGGCACTGAGATCGAGTACAACGGCGAAGAGTACATCATAGTTCCTTACGCTGATATCCTCGCAGTTCTCGACTAAGCAGGTTTCATGCGGGCAGGGCCCGCGTATTAAGAAACATTAAAATATTATCTTGATAAATTTGATATAAAGGAGTGCATTAAAATGGCAAAAGAAATAAATTTCGGCGATGAAGCAAGAAAAAAGCTTGAAGCAGGCGTTGACAAGCTCGCAAATACAGTAAAGATCACACTTGGACCTAAGGGCAGAAACGTTCTTCTCGAAAGACAGTTCGGCGGTCCGCTCATCACTAACGATGGTGTTACTATCGCAAAGGATATCGAGCTGGAAGATCCGTTTGAAAACATGGGCGCTCAGCTCGTAAAGGAAGTATCTACAAAGACTAACGATGCTGCAGGCGATGGTACTACAACAGCTACTCTGCTCGCTCAGATCATCGTTAAGGAAGGCCTCAGAAACGTTGCTGCAGGCGCTAACCCTATGGTACTCAGAAGAGGTATGCAGGGCGCTGTTGACACAGCAGTAGAAGAGCTCAAGAAGATCTCAAAGAATATAGACAGCAAGGAAGAGATCGCTCAGGTAGCTTCAGTTTCAGCAGGCGACGAAGAAACAGGAAAGATGATCGCTGAGGCTATGGAAACTGTAGGCAAGGAAGGCGTTATCACTATCGAAGAGTCAAAGTCAATGGAAACTTCACTTGAGATCGTTGAAGGTATGCAGTTCGACAGAGGCTATCTCTCAGCTTACATGGTAACTGATACAGAAAAGATGGAAGCAGCTCTTTCTTCACCATACATCCTGATCACAGACAAGAAGATTTCAAACATCCAGGAAGTACTCCCTGTACTCGAACAGATCGTTCAGCAGGGCAGAAAGCTCCTCATCATAGCAGATGATGTTGAAGGCGAAGCTCTCGCTACTATCGTACTCAACAAGATCAGAGGCACATTCGAGTGCGTATGCGTTAAGGCTCCGGGCTTCGGCGACAGACGTAAGGATATGCTCCAGGATATCGCAGTACTCACAGGCGGTCAGGTAATTTCTGACGAGCTCGGCATGGATCTCAAGGAAACTACTCTCGATATGCTCGGTGTTGCTGATACAGTTAAGGTCACTAAGGAAAACACTATCATCGTTAACGGCGCAGGCAATTCTGACGCTATCCAGGACAGGATCAAGCTCATTACAGCTCAGAGAGATGAAACTACTTCTGAGTTCGACAGAGAAAAGCTTTCTGAAAGACTTGCTAAGCTGTCAGGCGGCGTAGCTGTTATCCAGGTAGGCGCTGCTACAGAAACAGAACTCAAGGACAAGAAGCTCAGAATGGAAGATGCGCTCAACGCTACTAAGGCAGCAGTTGAGGAAGGTATCGTTCCTGGCGGCGGTGTTGCTCTTGTAAATGTTATCCCTGCAGTAGCAAAGTACACTGAATCACTCGAAGGCGATATGAAGACAGGTGCAGCTATCATCCAGAGAGCTCTTGAAGAGCCTGTAAGACAGATCGCTGAAAACGCAGGTTTCGAAGGTTCTGTGATCGTTGCAGAAGTTAAGAACAGAGCAGCAGGTACAGGCTTCAATGCTGCTACTGAAGAATACGTAAACATGATGGACGAAGGTATCGTTGACCCTACTAAGGTTACAAGATCAGCTCTCCAGAATGCTTCTTCAGCTTCAGCTATGCTCCTTACTACAGAAGCATGCGTTGTTGATGCAAAGAAGGATGACGCTTTCGCTGACGCAGCCGCAAGAATGGCAAACATGGGCGGCGGTATGGGCGGCATGATGTAATCCATCGCAGTTTGTACGATCAGATAAATAAAATAGAAGTTTTGAAAAAGATAAATAAATAAAACGGATCGACGCCGGGTATTATGATCACAATATCATGTACCCGGCGTTTTTGTATATTTACAATAGCTGCAATAATGTATACATTATTGTAAATACGGGGACGCCGATGCCGGCGGCTGATATACGGAACGCTTGAAGCCCTGCCCGTATCTCGGATACGGCGCGCAGGCCTCATACAG
>CAKQOE010000050.1 GCA_934255545.1 uncultured Clostridia bacterium
GCATATCCATTCTGCTCCGAGCTCCGCTTATCCGTATATCAGCCACCAGCATCAGCAATTTCACAATAATAAAAGTTGCAATAAAGTATACGTTATAATACCGCTTTTCCCGTCAGATCGTAGTCGAATGCGTCTGTGATCTCGACGTTTACGAATGTTCCCGTTTCGAGTTCAGCGTCTGATGTGAATATCACGCCGTCGTCTATGTCAGGCGCATCGTATTCTGTCCTGCCCATATATGTACCGTCCTCGCAGTGTTCTTCTACGAGCACGCGGAGCGTGCGGCCTACTTTTGATATATTACAGCCGAGTGATATCTCGCGCTGTATAGCCATTATCTCATCACGGCGCTGCTCCTTTATCTCCTCGTCTACCTGATCCGGCATCTCTGCAGCAGGCGTGCCCTCTTCGCGTGAGTACGCGAAAACTCCGAGTCTGTCGAATTTCTGCTCTTCTATAAAATCAGCAAGCTCGTTAAAGTCTTCATCAGTCTCACCCGGAAACCCTGCTATAAATGTAGTTCTTATGTGCATGCCCGGTATGCGCTCGCGTAATTTCTTAAGAGTCGTCTTTATAGACTCAGAAGTAGAATGGCGGTTCATGTTAGTGAGTATCCTGTCGCTTATATGCTGCAGCGGGATATCTATGTATTTGCATATCTTTTCTTCTGACCTTATAGTCTCTATAAGCTCATCGGTTATGGAATCCTCATAGCAGTAAAGGAGCCTGATCCACTCTATGCCATCTACAGCGCAAAGTCCGTGAAGCAGCTCAGGCAGTGCGAGCCTGCCGTATATATCTTTTCCGTATGCAGTGACATCCTGCGCTATGATCATGAGCTCCTTAGTGCCGCGCGCAGCAAGCATCTCAGCCTCTGCCTGTATATCTTCCATATGGCGGCTCCTGTAGTGGCCTCTGATAGACGGGATTACGCAGTAAGAGCATACGTTGTCGCAGCCCTCTGCTATACGCAGGTACGCGCTCACGCTTCCGGCCTCTGTCAGTCTGTCAGGTATCTCGCAGTAAGACTGCGGAGCAGTCGTGTCGTATCTGAGACGGCCCTTAGTATCATGCTCTTTCAGTATCTCATTTATATGATCGTAATCATTTACACCGATAAGTATGTCAGCCTCAGGTATCTCATTGTAAAGCTCCTCTGAATATCTCTGCGCGAGACAGCCGGATACGACGAGCAGCTTGTCCTGTTTCCCGCCCGTTTCCTGATCCTGCTTGTACTGAGCCATTTCAAGTATAGTATCGATGGATTCCGTCTTTGCATCGTTTATAAATGCGCACGTATTTACGATGATAGCGTCCGCATCCTCAGGCGAAGCCGCCATCGTGTGACCGCCCTTTTCGAGCAGCGCGGCCATGTTCTCCGAGTCAACAGTGTTCTTCGGACATCCAAGTGTTTCTATAAATATCTTCATTAATAATATTCTCCGTCTTTGTCCAAATATATTTCACAAGTTAATTTTATTCATCTGACGACAGCTCCGCTGTCCCGTAGTCATTGCTGAAAATGCTGTCCGGCTCTGTCATGATATCCTGCGCCGTGTCCGGTACGTCATCGTAATAGTATGATGATTCGTCGGGCAGGCTGGCGGAGCCGGCCGTGTTGTCAGGGGCTGGCTGGGCGGGCGGTGGCGACGACGCCGCAGCTTCTGCGTATGTTGGCTGCGGGGTCGTCGCAGGCTGCGCAGCGTTGGTGTATGGGGGCTGCGCGGCCGTCTCCGGTGGGGCGCCTGTGTATAGCGGGGGCGCCGTGTTTTGTACGCCCGGGGCGGAGGCAGCAGCGGGCGCAGCCTGCTGCTGCGCGTATTCTTCCTTTGACAGAAGAACTTTGCGCGGCTTGCTTCCCTCGCTCGGTCCTATTATCCCCCTCGCTTCCATTATATCTATGAGGCGTCCTGCCCTGTTGTAGCCTATACGATAACGTCTCTGAAGCATCGATGCCGATGCCTGGCCTGATGTAACTACAAGCTCTATAGCCTCAGGAAGAAGCTCGTCCTCGTCTTCATCGCCGTCAGCGTTTACTTCAGGCATTACAGTATTTATAGCAGCCATTATCCTGCTTGCCTGATCATTTCCGTCAGACTGCTCTTTCCAGAAATCTATAACTGCTTCCACTTCATCATCAGTCACAAACGGTCCCTGAAGCCTCTCAGGCTGAGCCTTTCCGAGAGGATAGAACAGCATGTCTCCCTTTCCGACAAGCTTTTCCGCGCCTGCCCTGTCGAGTATCGTCCTCGAGTCTACCTGCGATGATACGGCAAACGCTATCCTTGACGGTATATTTGCCTTGATAAGTCCTGTTACAACGTCTACAGAAGGTCTCTGAGTAGCAACGACAAGATGCATGCCGGCAGCTCGCGCGAGCTGAGCCAGGCGGCATATAGACTCTTCGACCTGCTTTGATGCCGCCATCATGAGGTCAGCCAGTTCGTCTATTATTATTACTATCTGCGGCAGCACATTTTCAGGCTTGCCTTCCTTTTCCATTTTTTTATTATATTCTTCAAGCTTTCTTACAGACGTTTCAGCAAACTTTTTATATCTGTCGTTCATCTCCTGAACAGCCCACGCAAGAGCAGCGGCAGCCTTTGACGGATCTGTTACCACAGGTATGAGCATATGAGGTATACCGTTGTAATTTCCAAGCTCTACTACTTTAGGGTCGATAAGTATGAATTTTACTTCATCAGGTGTAGATTTATAGATCATGCTTATGATGAGCGAGTTTATGCACACACTCTTTCCGGAACCTGTAGATCCGGCTATAAGAAGATGCGGCATTCCCTTCAGATCAGCTACAACATGATTTCCTGATATATCCTCTCCTACTACGAAGCTTATCTTTGACTTTGAATTTTCAAACTCAGGCGATTCTACCATCTCACGCATGGTAACCGTGCTGGAGCTTTCGTTTTCAACTTCTATACCTACTGCAGCCTTGCCGGGTATAGGTGCCTCTATCCTGAGGCTCTTCGCTTCAAGATTAAGGGCAATATCATCAGCGAGCTTCGTTATGCTGTTGACTTTTACGCCCGTAGCAGGCTGTATCTCATATCTTGTTACGGATGGTCCTTTTTTTACGTCTATGACACGCGCATTAACACCGAAATCATGGAGCACCTGCTCAAGCCTTGCCGCCTTTGCAGCCAGCTCCTTCTGCTCGTTGCGGTTTATCTTGCGCTCAGACGCATGCAGAAGCGATATCGGAGGCAGCTTGTATTCTTTTTTAGCAGGCGGCTGCGCACTCTGAAGGCTCGCGCTTATGTCAGCCGCTCCCTGAGCCGCGGCTGCTCTCATCTGTCCTCGCGTCATCTGCTGCGGAACAGGAACAGGCGCTGCCTGATCTGCTGCATTGCTTTCGCTGTATCTCTGCTGTGGCTGTTCATCAGCAGCCGTTTCTGCAGTGTATATACTATTGTTTTTATTTTCATCATCAACTGATGCATCATATCCGGATGCATCAGCAATATTTTCATCAAGCCATGAATCAAAGCTGTCTTCATCAGCAAAGGCAGCGGCATCGTTTTTCTCTTCTGCATTTTCTTCCATATTAGGAATATTTTTTATCTCATAGAAGAAATCTGCCGCTTTATAGCTGTTGAGCTCGTCATCATCAGGATAATAAACACCGTCTGAGCTTCCGCCGCCGAATATCTCATCATCGCTCATATAGTTCATTATGCGTCGCTGATTATCCGGCAGATCACTGAAAAGATCGCGCGTCGGAGCGCTGTTCCTGAAAAGGCCTGCTCCCTTTATCCTGAGATTTGCAAAAGGTGACGCAGACTGTTCGGATCCTTCAGTGGCAGGAGCATCATTAAATACTGATCTTAAACCGTCATTTTTTTCAGCTTCAGCTCTGTCAGAAATGACAGGACCTGTGCTTGATATCGATTTGCTGTCTGTATCCCGCGCTGCATCATCATACTCAGTTTTACGTGGTGCAGCTGTGCTTTTCGCAGATTTTTTACCGAATAATCCGGCAAATATCCCTCCGCTGCGTTCATCCGGCGCTTCTTTTGTGCTTGCAGAGGTATTATCAGCCGGGACGGCTGCTGCATTTGATATTTTTCTGTTAGTTTTTTCTTCAGCACCATTTCCATCAGGAAGCTGATATACATCGTTTTCCTGTTCTTCGTACGCTCTCTGGCGTTCTATGAGTTTGTTGTTGCGTTTTTCTCTGAGTCCGTCAAAGAATACGGAAACAGGTGTATCTGCTATGACTATAACGCACACGGCAGCGACCGCTATACCTGCTATGACAAGTCCTGTCGTGCCGATTCCTGCGGCTGTGACTCTTCCTACTGCCATGCCAACTGCGCCTGCGCTTTTGAGTCCGGATCCTTCATAAAACGAATCCTTCATAAACTTCATCCATGGCTGTGTCGTTCCTGCCTTAATATACCTTGCTGAGTTAAGCATGGCTATATCTATGTAAAGAAGGACTGAAAAAAATACTGAACGTGAATTTACATGTGCCATACGGTCCATAAGTATAAGGAGCGCATATATAATAAGGAAGAAAGGCAGTATATAAGCAACAAGTCCAAACAGTCCCTCGAGTACCATGGAAAATATTTCCCCGAATTCACCGGTAGCTTCTGTCATAAGCGAGGCAAGAAGAAATATACCTAACGCTACCATAAATATAGCTACGATCTCATCTCGCATGCGGCTTCCTGCCGGATTTTTTTTAGGCTTTTTACCGGATGAAGCTGATCCGGACGCTGCAGATCTTTTACTGCCTGAAGCGCCTGCTGAATTTTTTCTGGCTGAACCGGTAGAGTCAGTGCTTTTTTTTGCGCCTGATGAGCTGTTCTTTCTGCTTCCCCGGGAAGCTGCAGATCTGTTTTTGCTGTTATTTTCTTTTTTGCCTGCCATTTTTCTTCCCTCCTGCATTTAAATGTATCTTATCCGAAAATTAAGCTGCGATACTGTATATGATGAGCGCAGCACCTGCGATCCATGTATATACTGAGAAGTACATGAGCTTTTTGTTTGTTACAGCCTTTATCATGACTTTTATAGCTGCATAGCCTGAAACTGCCGCCACTGCGACTCCTGCGAGCATTACTCCGAGGCTCATGCCTGTGCCGTCAGACACTGATCTTACAGCGTCAGGAACTTCAAGCAGAAATGCGCCGAGCACTGACGGGATAGAGATAAGGAATGCGTATCTTACAGCAAACGCTCTGTCGAACTTGCATGCGAGTCCGCCGATCATAGTAGCGCCTGATCTTGATATACCGGGCATGATAGCTACTGACTGACAAAGACCGATGAAAAACGCGTTTCTGAAATTCATATCTTTGATAGTCCTTTTACCGCCGCCGTATCTTTCTGCAAAGAAAAGGCCGCAGCCTGTTATTATCAGGCATACTCCGATAACTGTCATCCTGGCGTAAAGGCTTTCAAAGAAGTCATTTAAAAGCAGGCCTATGATAGCTGTAGGAACTGATGCCGTGATTATCATAAATCCGAGCTTTCTCGTGTCGTTTTTGTTTACCTGCACGCCCTGACCTGTGCATACGTCTTTGATAGTTGCGAAAAGTTCCTTTACAAGGTCAACTATATCCTTCCAGTAAACCACGAATATCGCTACAAGTGTACCGAAATGGAGCATTACGGTAAACGTGAGAACATTGCTGCCGTCTATACCGAATATGTACTGAAGCGCAGCAAGATGACCGGAACTGCTGATCGGCAGAAATTCCGCAAGTCCCTGTACGAGACCTAAGATAAGTGATTCTAATAATGTCATTTCTGTTTCCCCCATTTGATTAAAAATTCTTACAGGTGTTAATTTTTTCTACATTATATTATACGGCAGCGCGGACGGGCCGCGCTTACGTAACCTGTTTATTCTATCATAATTAATGTGTCAGAAAAACCACAAATATGCTGCTTATACAGAATAATTCCCAAAAATCTGTTCGTCGGCCGGCCGACGCTGTCATTGTATTATTTATTACGCGTATTATGCACTGTACTACATACTGTATACTTGAAAAATAATACAATTTATCGGGTATTTTTTTATTTTACGTATAAACAACTTCGACAAAATAGTATATAATAGTACGAAAATTCAACCCAAAATGACGCGGAACATTTCTGCACATTTTCAGAATTTGTGAATATTAATTATTATGGAGGACTATTTATCATGAAAAAGCCAAATTTAGCCATTGTCGGAGCAAGCGGTCTCGTTGGACGCACGTTCCTCAAGGTACTTGAAGAAAGAGATTTTCCATTTGAAAACATCTATATGATGTCATCGTACCGCTCTGCGGGCAAGACAGTTACATTCAAAGGAAAGGATTATGTTCTTGAAGAGCTTACTGAGCATTCATTCGATAAGCCTATCGATATCGCGCTCTTCTCTGCAGGCGGATCTACAAGCGAAAAGTTTGCTCCTGTAGCAGCTGCACACGGATGCACAGTTGTAGATAACAGCAGCGCCTGGAGAATGGATCCTGAAGTTCCGCTGGTAGTTCCTGAAGTAAATCCACAGGATATCGACTGGAACAAAGGCATCATCGCAAACCCTAACTGCTCTACCATTCAGGCTATGGTAGCGCTGAAACCACTCCATGATAAATATAAGATAAAGCGTATAGTATACTCAACATACCAGGCAGTTTCAGGCTCAGGTCTGAAGGGAATCAAGGACCTTGAAGAAGGTCTCAAGGGCAATGACATCATGACTGCATACCCTCACCCTATCGCAAACAACTGTCTGCCTCACATCGACGTATTCCTTGATAACGGATACACTAAGGAAGAAATGAAGATGATAAACGAGACTCATAAGATCCTCGGTGATGACAGCATAAAGGTAACTGCTACTACTGTAAGAGTTCCTGTTTTTGCATGCCACAGCGAGAGCATCAATCTTGAGTTTGAGAAGCCTTTCGATCTCGACGAGCTCAAGCAGGATCTCGCAAGCTTCCCTGGGCTCAACCTTATGGATGATCCTGCAAACAACGTTTATCCTCTCGCTCGTGATATCGAGGGCAAAGATGATGTATACGTAGGACGCGTAAGAAGAGACTTCAGCGTTGAGAACGGCGTAAATCTCTGGGTAGTAGCTGATAATATCCGTAAGGGCGCTGCCACAAACGCTGTACAGATCGCTGAATTATTACTCGAACGCTGATCTTACTACTGACACAGTTATGAAGATTTAAGGAGGAAATTTTAATGGCAGTTTTTACAGGTGCAGGTGTTGCGCTCGTAACTCCGTTCAAGAACGGAAAAGTTGATTTTGATAATTACGGCGAGCTGATAGAATGGCAGATCGCTGAGGGAACAGACGCTATAATCTCATGCGGCACGACAGGCGAAGCTTCGACTATGACTGACGCTGAGCAGATAGAGGTCGTTGAGTACGCTGTAAACAAGGTAAATGGCCGTGTTCCTGTTATCGCCGGAGCAGGCAGCAATGATACGGCTCACGGTGTTGCTCTTTCAAAGGAGCTCGAAAGAGTCGGAGCTGACGCTCTCCTTCATGTAACGCCTTATTACAACAAGTGCACACAGAAGGGTTACATACAGCATATGACAGCTATGGCTGACAATGTAAACATTCCTATCATACTCTACTCTGTAAAGAGCAGAACAGGAGTAAACGTTCTTCCTAAAACAGCTCTTGAGCTTTCAAAGCATCCTAATATCGTAGGTCTTAAGGAAGCAAGCGGCGATATATCGCAGTGCGCTGAGATGTGCAGACTCGTTCCTGACGATTTTGCAATATACTCAGGAAATGACGACATGGTAGTTCCTCTGCTCGCTTTAGGCGGCAAGGGAGTTATCTCCGTGCTTTCAAACGTTGCGCCTAAAGACACTCACGATATGGTCGCAAAGTTCTTTGATGGTGATATCGCAGGCTCAAGAAAGATACAGCTCGACGCAAAGCCTCTCATAGACGCACTTTTCGCTGAAGTAAACCCTATCCCGGTCAAGGCTGCTCTTGAGATCATGGGCAAGTCAAAGATGGAATTCAGACTTCCGCTGTGCGAGCCTGAGGATGCTACTGTTGAGCTCTTAAGAAAAGAGCTTAAGGCTTACGGTATCATCTAATAGATACAAATAATACAAAGATGTAACGCTGCGCCGACCCGGCCGGCGGTATATACAGAACATCATGCGTATAACTGCGCGTAAAGTGAATGAGACGGCATATAAGCACAGAACGGATCAAATGATTTCATCCTGAATGTACCGGTACGCTGTCTCTTTCGTTTATTCTATGCATCGGATATACTGTTCTGCGGCAGGCCGCAGCCGATCCGGGCATTCATTGATATCCACATATATTAATTGTATATTATTTGTGCATCAGTGCATATTAAATCAACACGGAGGTTATCATATGCTTAATATAATTCTTAACGGCTGTAACGGCCGTATGGGACAGGTGCTCACAAGGATCATCGGTGAAAAGGATGATATGCAGGTAGTTGCCGGTATCGATACTCACCCTGATCAGAAAAATGACTACCCTGTTTTTGGTTCGCCACAGGAATGCGACGTCAAGGCTGACGTTATTATAGATTTTTCTCACTTTTCAGCAGTTCCTAACCTGCTTCAGTACTGCATCGATGTAAAGACTCCTGTAGTTGTTGCAACTACTGCGCTTGATGACGAGTGCTTCGATATGCTCGCAAAGGCTGCAGATGTCATCCCTGTTTTCAGGTCTGCAAACATGTCTATAGGCATAAACGCCCTTGCAAAGGCTATAAAGGCTATCACGCCGGTACTTGAGCAGGATTTCAATGTCGAGATCATCGAAAAGCATCATACTAAAAAACTCGACTCTCCGAGCGGTACTGCTATCCTGCTTGCCGACAAGGTAAACGAGGCTTGCAAGGTAAAGAAAGAGTATATCTATGGACGTCACAGCAAGCATGACGAATTCCGCATGGATCAGATCGGTATACATGCTGTAAGAGGCGGTACTATTCCGGGCGAGCATACTGTCATATTTGCAGGTCCTGACGAAGTTATAGAGCTCAACCACCTTGCCCTTTCACGCGATATATTCGCAAACGGCGCTATCGCCGCGGCTCAGTTCCTTGTAAAGCAGGAAAAGGGCCAGTATTCAATGGATGATCTTATCTAGTTTCTGAATACAGATCATAAAAAAACGGCAATAATATACGCAATACATCCTGCTTGTCAGCTGCGGCGCATGCCCGGCATGCCTATAGATCAAAGCTGCTCACGTGCAGGATCCATACTTTAAGAGAACGAGGTATTATAATACACAATGGAAAAAAATGTTTATGATCTCACTGACGCATTTGAGATCGCAAGATATATAAAGGAATCTGAAAAGCAGACTGTAGCAAAGGCTTACGTTTCAGGCGATCTGTCATCGGCTGAGTTCAAAAATGTAAAAAAATTCGGCACAGGTGAATTCTGGGTCCTCATCGGCGATGCAGCAGAGATAAAAGAGTTTGCAGCCGCTAACGCTGAAACTGTAAAGGATATCGTTATAGAAAACAACATGAGAAACTCAGCTATCCCTATGATGGATCTTACTGAGGTCCCTGCAAGGATCGAGCCGGGCGCTATCATAAGAAACGGCGTAACTATTGAAAAATCAGCAGTTGTAATGATGGGCGCCGTTATAAACATCGGCGCTGTTATCGGTGAAGGCACTATGATCGATATGAACGCAGTGCTCGGCGCGAGAGCGACTGTAGGTAAAAACTGCCACATCGGTGCAGGCGCTGTTCTCGCAGGTGTTCTTGAACCGCCAAGCGCTACGCCTGTTATTGTTGAGGACAACGTTCTCGTCGGCGCAAACGCTGTAGTCCTCGAAGGCTGCATGATCGGCAAAAATTCTGTAGTCGCTGCAGGATCTGTAGTTACAGAGGATGTTCCGGCAGACTGCGTGGTAGCAGGCTCCCCTGCTGTCGTTATAAAAGCAAAGGATGCAAAGACAGAAAGCAAGACTCAGCTTCTCGATGACTTACGCAAATAAAATAACTGCCATGATCTGAAATGCTGACGTATATCACTGCTCACGCAGTGTGCGGCGGGACTGCCCGGGCAGTCCCGTCTTTTTTCGTGTTTACGTATGAACACTATGGAACAGCTGCCCGCAAAGTGGTAAAATATAACATAAATCAACAACAGACAGTAAAGGCAGGTAACATATGGTCGTAATATATGCCGAGAAGCCCGGAATGGCAAGGCTTTTCGCCGCCGCCCTCGGCGGTATAGAAATGAATGATGATTCAATAATATCATTTGCTGACCTTTCAAAAAATGAAAAGACTGTAGAACGATTCCAACGCTCTCAGGGATACCTGAAAACCACGTTTAAAGATAAACCTTACATCGTAACATGGGGATACGGTCATCTGTGCGAATTAAAGGACATCAGGGATTATGATCCGCGCCTCACTAAATGGAAAAATATACCTCTTCCCTATATTCCTGAATCTTACCAGTACAAGGTCAAAGAATCCTCGCGACGCCAGTATGATATAGTAAGCGGTATATTTAACCGCGATGATGTAGAATATATCGTAAACGCTACCGATGACGACCGCGAGGGAGAAGCTATATTCTGCTATACATATGAGCTTTCCGGTTCAGACAGAAAAACATACCGCGCCATACTTAACAAACAGACACAGGGTGAGATCATCCGAGCATTTTCAGACCTTGCAGAAAAGCGCACAAACATAGAAATGGCGGCGCGCGCGCGCGGCATAGCCGACTGGCAGATAGGTATATCCATGACGATCCGCACTACGCTTCAGTACGGCGAATTCGGCGATACTTACAACATCGGCCGCGTCATGACGCCTACCCTGAATCTGATAGTAGAGCGCGAAAAGCAGATAGCGTCTTTCAAGTCAAATGTTTCATACGCTGTAAAGCTCAAGCTCACAACGCCTGAGGGAGCTGAATTCACAGCTGATTATGAAGAAAAATTCCCGACAAGGGAAGCTGCTGAAGCATTTGTAAAGAAGCTCGACCTTTCCTCATGTACTGTGACCGGCATAGAAAATAAAAAGATAAACGAGAGCGCGCCGTTTCCGTTCTCGCTCGATACGCTCCAGAAGGCGGCAAATGAAACGTTCGGCATGACCGCAAGTGACACGCTTGCAGCGGCGCAGAAGGTATACGAAGGATATGGCTCCGGCGGAAGTCTGAGCTATCCGCGTACAGACGCGTCGCACTACACTGAGGACATGAAGGCGGAAATACCTAAATATATAAAAAATCTCGCGGGCCTGCCCGCGTACAGACCGTTTGTTGAAAAACTCAACGGAAATATAAATATACCAAAAAAATATTTTGACGATAAAAAAGTAGATTCTCATGCAGCGCTCTCCATAACTGAAATACTGCCGCCTTACCGGAAGCTGGCGGAGCATGAAAAAAATATATACGACCTTGTTGCAAGGTCTGTCCTGATGCTTGCCTACCCCGATTTTCAGTATGTAAGGACTAAAGTTACCGTCAACGTAAGCGGACATGATTTTATAGCAAAGGGGCGTAAGATAAACGTTCCCGGATGGACGGAGCTTAAGATACAGAAGAAAAAGCAGAAGACTGACCCTGACGACAGGCAGCTGCCCGAACTGAAAAAAGGCGATAAGCTTTCAGCTTCAGCAGACATATCACAGACAAAGACGCAGAAGCCGCAGCGCTATACTGATTCTTCGCTGCTCACTGCCATGAAAAACTGCGGAAGGAATGTAGAGGATGAGGATTATGCGAAAGTCCTGTCCGCTATAGACGGTATAGGCCGTCCGTCTACTCGCGCTGCAACCATAGAAAAACTGGTACGGACCCAGTTTGTTACGCGCCAGAAAAATCATCTTATACCTACGCAGAAAGCTATGCTCCTTATGGACCGCCTGCCTGTAAATGATCTGAAAAGTCCTGAGCTTACAGCTCATTGGGAAACGGTCCTCGATAAGATCGCAAAGGGAGAAGCTGACGCAGATGAGTTTATAAAAGATGTTCAGGAAAAATCACGCGAATGGTGCAATACTATTTACGGTGATAAGATAACACTTAAAAAGAACGACGCCGGCGATGTGGATATCGTATCAACTGCGAAAAAAGCAGTAAAATTCCCGGCTGAAGCCTATGGTCACAAGTTTACTGATGAAGAAAAGGAAAATCTTTCTAACGGTGATACATACTACTTTTCAAATCTTATTACCAAAAAAGGTACGCGCTTCTCAGCATGGGTACAGTATACAGACAACGAACTGAAATATTTCAAATATAACCCGTTCCTGGACGCTGCAGCAGTATGCCCGAAATGCCATGCAAAAATGTTTCCGACGCGTGACAATGCGATCCTGTGCCATTCTGGCTGCGTCAGCATCCCCGGAAATGTGGCAGGCATGAGGCTTACTGTGCAGAATCAGTATGACCTGCTCACTCGCGCGCAGACTTCAGCCATAAATGGATTCATAAGCCGCAAAACAGGTGCGCCGTTCTCGGCAAAGCTCATACTTGATCCTGATTTCAGAGTTGCGTATGATTTTAACTTTAAGGAGCCTGAAAAAACTGAAAAGGCGGAATTTTACGTTCCGCCTTCTCTTATCGGCCGCCACTATCATGAGGTGTGGGAATAGTTCGTTCATCATGATGCGAAAACGCCGGGATGCAGCACTTATACCAACTATACTGCACCCCGGCGTTTTTTTGTTCAGCTCGTGAGACTTTCTCCCGTGCCATCAAATCAGCAATTTTCTTGTTGCCTTATTACTTCTGATAATATTGACAGCAGCTTATCGATCTGGATTGGCTTTGCTATATGTCCATTCATCCCGACTGCAACAGCGTCTCTCTTATCTTCTTCAAATGCATTTGCTGTCATTGCAATTTTCTATTTTACAATTATGAAGTTCCAAATACCTGGTCAAAAACACCTCAATCATATTCCACAAGCTTATGAATCACTTTTATCAGTAATTCCATATCAACAGGCTTAACAATATGTTCATCCATTCCAGCTTCTTTTGCTCTTATTCTGTCCTCCGTGAACGCATTTGCTGTCATTGCAATGATCGGAATCCTCTTTGCATCCTCTCTGCCTAGAGATCTGATCATCTTTGTAGCTTCATAACCATTCATGACCGGCATCATGACATCCATAAGAATTACATTAAACTCATCAGGGTCACTTTTTCTGAATAACTCAACGGCTTCCTGTCCATTCCATGCTTTAGTCACCTCAGCACCTTCATTCTGAAGCAAAAATTCTGCAATTTCCATGTTCAGCTCATTATCTTCCGCTAAAAGAATGTGCAGCCCGCGGATGGAAGCTTCTGTTTTTTCTCCGGTTTTAGCTTTGCTGTCCCTGTCTGTATCAATCCGGAATGGAACCCGGATCACAAAGGTAGTTCCTGCGCCTTCTTCACTTTCAAAGGTAATCGTTCCACCCATTTTCTCGACCAGATTCTTTGCAATTGGCATTCCCAGACCTGTTCCTGCAAATTTTGTGCGGCTTCCTGTGTGTTCCTGTGCAAATGGTTCAAAAATATATTTCTGGAACTCCTCAGTCATTCCGATCCCTGTATC
>CAKQOE010000051.1 GCA_934255545.1 uncultured Clostridia bacterium
CGTTACAGGCTCTGTTCACCTCACGGGCAGCATCACCATTCTGCTCCGACGCTCCGCTTATCCGTATGTTCATCAGCCCTGTAGCATCTTTGCTATAATAATAGTTACAATAACGTATGCATTATTATAAGTGCAGAAGTTAGCAAAATAGACGTACGGCCCAAATGCTGACCGGCATACGCAGAAAAAGTCAGCAAACCAGCCGTACGACCAAAATGCTGACCGGCATGCGCATAAAAAGTCAGCAAACCAGCCGCACGGACCAAATGCTGACCGGTATGCGCATAAAAAGTCAGCAAACCAGCCGTACGGCCAAAATGCTGACCGGCGTGCGCAGAAAAAGTCAGCAAAAGAGCCGTACGGCCAAAATGCTGACCGGTATGCGCAGAAAAAGTCAGCAAACCAGCCGTACGGCCCAAATGCTGACCGGCATGTGCAGAAAAAGTCAGCAAACCAGCCGTACGGCCAAAATGCTGACCGGCGTGCGCAGAAAAAGTCAGCAAACCAGCCGTACGGCCAAAATGCTGACCGGCGTGCGCAGAAAAAGTCAGCAAAACAACCGCCCGGTTCCAAATGCTGACTTGATCGCAATAAACTATACATTTCAAAACAGGGGTAAAAAATGAAAACAATGAAAGAAGAAAAATACGAAGTACTTAAAAAATACTTCGGCTACGACAACTACAGGAGCGGCCAGGAATTCCTGATAGACGCCGTACTCGACGGCCGGGACGTCCTCGGCATCATGCCGACAGGCGCGGGAAAGTCCATATGCTATCAGATACCCGCAGTCATGCTGCCAGGTGTCACGATAGTAATATCACCGCTCATATCGCTCATGACAGACCAGGTGCAGGCGCTCAACCAGAACGGCATAAGAGCAGCATACGTAAACAGCTCGCTCAACGAAGCCCAGATATCAAAAGTACTGCATCTCGCCGCACAAGGCGAGTACAGGATAATATACGTTGCCCCTGAACGCCTTGAAACACCGGCGTTCAGACAATTCGCCGCAGAAGCGCCGATAACTATGATAACGGTAGACGAAGCGCACTGCATATCCCAGTGGGGACACGATTTCAGGCCGAGCTATACTAAGATTCGCGGCTTCATAGATATGTTCCCCGAAAGACCGCGCGTAAACGCATTCACAGCGACAGCTACAGACATAGTAAGAGATGATATAATAAGCAGCCTCGGCCTGCGCGACCCTGAAGTCCTCGTAACAGGCTTTGACAGAGAAAACCTGTATTTCGGAGTAAAAAATGTAAGAGGTACCGCCGAAAAGGACAGGGAACTGCTTGAGATAGTCGGGAAGCACTGCAGCGCGGACGGAGTCGGCGCGTTTGCCCATGCAGCAGACGAGAGCGGTATCATATACTGCTCGACAAGGAAGAACGTTGAGGCCGTATGCGACATGCTGTGTGAGCACGGATACAGCGCAAAGCGCTACCACGCCGGACTTTCAGCAGAGGAGCGCAGTAAAAATCAGGACGATTTCGTATACGACAGATGCAGCATCATGGTAGCTACAAACGCGTTCGGTATGGGCATAGACAAGTCGAACGTCCGCTTCGTAGTCCACTACAATATGCCGCAGAGCATGGAAAACTACTACCAGGAAGCAGGCCGCGCCGGGCGCGACGGAGAGCCCGCCGAGTGCATGATATTATTCTCGCCGCAGGACATAATGATAAACAAGCTGTTAATAAGCCATGCTGGGGAAGGCGAGGACGCCTCGCCGGAAGAGATCGCGGCAATAAGAGAAAACGCAGAAAAAAAGCTGACAGCCATGACACATTACTGCCAGACATCAGTATGCTTGCGCGAATACATACTTAAATATTTCGGCGAAGAGCACGCCGGAGGCTGCGGAAACTGCAGCAGCTGCAATACGCAGTTCGATAAGGTGGACATAACCGATGAGTGCATAAAAATAGTCCGCTGCATAAGAGACTGCCGCCAGCGCTTCGGCGCAGCTATGATAGCCGGCATCGTCGGAGGGAGCCGCGCAGAAAAGATCACAGAACGAGGCCTCGATGAGCTGGGATCATACGGAAGCCTGTCAAACTACAAAAACGGCGACATCAGAAACATGATAACGGAGCTCGAGCTGGGCGGCTACATAAAAACGACGACAGGCGACTACCCGGTCCTCATACTCGGCAAAAAATGCATACCGCTCGTAAAGGGCGAAGACAGAGTTTTCATGAAAAAAGCCGTAATGAGCAGCGCAAAGCAGCCGAAAAAGAGCAAAACAGCGCTCAGCCTGGAAACTGATTCAGAAAGAGAGCTCTTCGAACGCCTGAGAAAGCTGCGCGCAGACATAGCCGCAGGAGCCGGCGTCCCGCCGTACGTAGTATTTTCAGACAAGACGCTGAAGGACATGTGCATAAAAAAGCCGTCAGACAAGGCTTCGATGCTCGACGTTTTCGGCGTAGGCGAGAGCAAGTACGAAAAATACGGCGAAGCGTTTCTTGATGCGCTGAATAAATGATAGACCGTGAATAATAAATAAATAAATGAATAAAAATCAGGCAAAGGGGCGGCCGCCAGGCGGCCCCGTATTTATTCAGGCCTCACACCGACCAGCCGGCCGGGCCGGCACAGCTTATCTGCCCTGATTCATTTTTTCTGTTTTTGCACATCCGCGTCCTGATTTGATTCGCGCCTTGAAGGATTATAGTAGTCAAAAGCGCGCGAGTCTATAAGTATGTCTTTTTCGATCATGTCATTTATGGAAAATTTATACATTTCTTTTATGATAGGTATGATTTTTTTCCCGCTGTCGGTCAGAAAATATTCTACGTGCTGTCTGACATCGGGAACCTCTTTGCGGTATATGAGTCCGTCTTCCTCAAGAGCGCGCAGGTGCTGGTAAAGCATTTTCGGTGATATCTCTTTCCATTTTTTTATTATTGAATTAAAACGTATGCTGCCCTCAAAGTCTATAGCTATCAGGATGTATGGCTTCCATTTTCCGCCGATAAGTTTTATGAAGTGTCCGTAAGGAAATTCACCTTTTACTGTACTCATTATGATCCTTCCCTTCATTTTAATTATATTGACCTCATCTGGCCGCAGCCGGCATGGTATTGGGTTACCATGCGGTAAACAGTTACCGTATGGTAAGTAATTGTTTTACAGCCGGTAATATGGTAAATTTATGTCAACAAATAATTGTTGCAACAAATATAAGTGAAAATAATTTATATACAACTATAATATATGTGCATAAATTAGATAGGCATATATTATGTGTAAAAATATACGTATAGATATACATATTAAATTATATACCACTAAAAAATGTTTTTAAAGATTAATGACTGCGCAGCGTATCAAAAATTACCGCTTAAATGAGAGTGATGGAGAGCGAGGTTTCAAAATGGCTGAATTTATAACTAAAGAACAGGCTGCTGAATTAATAAAAGATGACATGACGGTTGCAAGCACATGCTTCACGCTTGCCGGATGGCCTGAAGATATAGGTGCTCAGGTGGCAGAAAACTTTAAAGCGACCGGTCATCCGAGAAACCTTAGACATATACATGCAGCAGGTCTTGGAAACTGGGCCGGAAGGGGAGAAGATCTTTGGGCTATACCGGGGATGGTAACTAAGCTCATAACATCTCATCCGGGTTCAGCTCCGCACAGGCTGCAGATGATACTTAATAATGAAATTATGGCATGGACGCTTCCGCTCGGATGCATACTTCAGAACTACAGAGAAATCGGAAGACGTTCGCCGGGTCTGCTCAGCAAGGTCGGCCTCGGCACATTTGTCGATGCGAGGGTAAGCGGCGGAAAACAGAATGAGCTCACAAAGGAAAAAGGAGAGGATCTTGTTCAGTACATACCCGACCTTAACGGCGAGGAATATCTCCTGTATAAGCCTTGGCATATAGATATAGCGCTTCTCAGGGGAACTACAGCAGATATGAACGGAAATATAACATGCGAGAATGAACCGATAAATCTTGAACTCCTGGCTGTGGCGCAGGCAGTAAAAGCATGCGGCGGCAAGGTAATAGTCGGCGTTCAGTCACTTGCTGAAACAGGAACGCTGAACCCGAGACTTATAAAGGTTCCTGGTATATATGTAGATTACGTTGTCGTATCTACTCCTGAAGATATAGAAAAGCATTACGACCAGACAGGCGCTACAAAGTTCCGCAGAGATTTTACTCCGGGATTCAGAGTACCTGTGGCTAACGGAAGATCAGAGTTCCCGCTTAATGCGATAAAGGTGATGTGCAGGCGCGCCGCTATGGAGCTTCGCGAGGGCATGAAGGTAAACTTCGGCATCGGAAATCCGCAGTCTATAGGAAATGTTCTTGCTGAAGAGGGCTGCAGCGATATGTGCACTACGATATCAGAATCAGGAAGCATAGGCGGAGTTCCGCAGTCAGGCCCTGATTTCGGAACGCACGTAAATGTTGAGGCATCATGCGACCACTGCGATCATTTCTATTTCTTTGACGGCGGAAATCTTGACGTAGGAATCTACGGTCTGAGCGAATCAGACAAGGCCGGAAACATAAATACTACAAGACTCAACGGCTCGCTTCAGGGCATAGGAGGATTCATAAATATTTCTTCTACAGTAAAGAAATCAATATTCCTCGGCACATTTAAAGCAGTAGGGATAAAAACTCATATAGAGGACGGAAAGCTTGTGATAGACCAGGACGGCAAATTCCCTAAATTCAAGGAATCATGCCCTGAACTGGCATACAACGCAGGCCAGGCGCTTTCTATGGGCCATGAAGCATTATACATTACAGAACGCTGCGTAATGGAACGCAGACCGGAAGGTCTTGTACTGACGGAAATAGCTCCGGGCGTTGATCTTCAGTGCGACATACTCGACCAGATGGAGTTTGCGCCGATAATCCCTGAGGGTGGTCCGAAGCTCATGCCGGAAGAAATATTCCAGGAAGAATGGGGCAGATTAAAAGAATATATGACATCAGAGTCAGAAGCTATATCAGACGAAACGCTCCCTGCAGCGTAGCGGTGGAAATGCCCGGCAGCAATAAATACTGCCGGGTGTTTTCATGTCTGAATGTAATGATATTTCAAAAGGGGCGGCCGCCGGGCGGCCCCGTATTTATTCAGGCCTCACACCGACTAGCCGGCCGGGCCGGCACAGTTATGTCTGCATTTATTATCAGCCTGTTATTGTATGTATTTATCTGAAATGCATTTATGTATTTATGTATATGATCGTGTAGCCGGTATACATTTTTTCATCTGATATGAACAAAATATCCATAATAAGTAATAAATAGAATTATAAGGTTGAATTTTATGCGCGTAATAAATGAAATAATAAAATATGTTCTTGAATTCGCATCGAGAATAAAGGATAATAAATACGTATGTGTATTTCACTAAATTTTAATATAATCTTATTTATGAAAGAGAGTAGAAATGAAAATATCTGTTGTAGGAAGCATTAACATGGATATGGTCGTTACAGCCAAGCGTATACCTGTAAAGGGCGAGACTCTTCACGGAAGCAGCTTTGACCTGGTTCCGGGGGGCAAGGGCGCAAATCAGGCTGTAGCTATGGCAAGACTCGGCGCAGACGTAGAGATGTTCGGATGTGTAGGAAACGATCCTAACGGCAGCGCGCTCGTTGAAAATCTTGTGAAGGAAGGCGTTGCTACAGAGCACCTGAAGAAGGCGGACGGAGTTCCGACAGGCGTGGCGCTCATAACTGTAGGCGAAAATGACAACACTATCGTCGTAGTAGCTGGCGCAAACAGCTGCGTTGACAGGGAATATGTTGACAGCATCGCTGACGAGCTGCTCAAGTCAGATCTTGTAGCACTTCAGCACGAGGTACCTATCGATACTATCGAGTACGTAGTAGACCTTTGCAGCGCAAACGACATACCTGTAATGCTCAACCCGGCTCCGGCAGCTCCGCTGTCACATGAAACTATCGAAAAGATAACTTACTTAACTCCTAATGAGCACGAAGCAAAGATACTCTTTGACGGTGCAGAAGACCTTGAGCCGCTTCTTGAAAAGTATCCTGAAAAGCTCATAATCACTCTGGGCGCTGCAGGCGTAGTTACATGCCTCAAGTCAGGCGGAATGATACAGATCCCTGCAAGGATCTCGCACATAGTAGATACTACAGGCGCCGGAGATACATTTAACGGCGCGTTCGCTGTAAGGATGTCAGAGGGCGCTTCTATAGATGAAGCTCTCAGATTCGCTAATATCGCAGCAGGTCTTTCAATAGAAAAATTCGGCGCGCAGGGCGGCATCCCTACACGCGAAGAAGTTATGAAGGAACTGGAGGCGTAACCGGGATGAAAAAGAACGGGATCCTGAATGCCGATATTTCAAGAGTCCTTACCTATATGGGGCATACTGACCGCATAGCTATAGGCGACTGCGGTCTTCCGATACCCGACACTACAGAGCGCATAGATCTTGCGCTCCGTTTCGGCGTGCCTTCTTTTATGGAGGTGCTTGAGACGGTCGGCGCTGATATGGCTGTTGAAAAGATCATCCTTGCTGAGGAGATAAAAGAACAGAATCCTGAAGTGCTCAGTCAGATACTTACTTATTTTGAAAAGGCTGACAGGCCGTGCGAGGTCGAGTATGTGTCTCACGCCGAGCTCAAGAAGCTGACAGAAAGCTGCAAGGCTGTTATCCGCAGCGGGGAGACTACTCCGTACGCCAATATCATCCTGCAGTCTGCCTGCATATTCGGATGATCGGGAAAGGAGAGCATCAGCAATGAACATAGAAATGACGGGCATCATGAAGTCATTTGGAACGAATCAGGTGCTCAATAACGCCGGATTTTTTCTGAGAGACGGCGAGGTCCATGCTCTTATGGGCGAAAACGGCGCCGGAAAGTCAACTCTGATGAAGATCCTTACCGGTGTATATACGAGGGACGGCGGTATTGTAAAGGTAAACGGGCAGGAGGTCCACTACAGTAATCCGCAGGAGGCGGAGGCTGCCGGTATCGTATTCATATATCAGGAGCTCAACGTTATGTTCGACCTTACGGTTGAAGAGAACCTTTTCATGGGCAAGGAGATAACCAAGAGCTTCGGCATATGCGATAAAAAGGCCATGCGCGCGAAAGCTGAAGAGGTGCTTGAGCGCATGGGCGTAAGTATACCTGTAGATACTGTAATGTCAGACCTTTCGGTAGGCCAGCAGCAGATGATAGAAATATGCAAGGCGCTGCTCGTTGACGCGAAGGTCATAATAATGGACGAGCCGACTGCGGCTCTGACGCAGAGCGAGACTGCTGCGCTTTTCGAAGTAATAGAAAACCTGAGAAAACGCGGAGTTTCCATAGTATATATCTCTCACCGTATGGAGGAGATATTTGAGCTGTGCGACCGTATAACGGTCCTCAGAGACGGTCAGTACATCGATACGTGCGAGATAAAGGACATAACGATGGACGATGTCGTAAAGATGATGATAGGACGCGAGATAGGCGAGCGCTATCCGTCAAGGAACCACAGCGTCGGCAAGACTGTATTTGAGGTAAAGGGACTTTCAAGAAAAGGCGCTTTCAACGACGTTTCATTTACAGTAGGCGCGGGCGAGGTGCTTGGCGTTTCAGGTCTTATGGGTGCGGGACGCACGGAGATCATGCAGGCTGTATTTGGATATCTTCCTGCTGACAGCGGTGAGATATTGATAGACGGACAGCCTGTTAAGATAAAGAACCCTATGGACGCCATGAAGGCGGGCATAGGATTTATCACTGAGGACAGAAAGGTCGAGGGTCTTATGCTCGACAAGACTATCCGCGAAAATATTGCCCTGGCAAACCTCGGAACTATTTCCGGAAGCGGCGTTATATCGAAGGCAAAGGAAAAGTCGCTCATAAGCAGAGGCATAGAAGAGTTTAAGATCCGCTGCTTCGGCACTGAGCATGAGTGCGGAAACCTGAGCGGCGGCAACCAGCAGAAAGTAGTCCTTGCAAAGTGGATATACACTGAGCCTAAGATCCTGATACTGGACGAGCCGACGCGAGGCGTAGATATCGGCGCCAAAAAAGAGATCTATAATGTAATAAACGATATGGCAAGAAAAGGTGTCGCAATAATCATGGTCTCATCAGAACTTCCTGAGATCCTGGGCATGAGCGACCGTGTAATGGTCGTTCGCGAGGGTGATGTGAGAGGCATCTTGGATATAGAAAATGCAAGTCAGGAGAGCATAATGACCCTGGCTACGGGAGGTACTTTATAAATGAGTTTGAAAGACAAAAAATCAGGATTAAATGTCCTGCAGGATTTTGGCGCGCTCATCGCGCTCATAGTCCTTGTAGTCGGCATCAGTATATTCAGCCCTGAGTTCCGTCAGCCGACAAATCTGCTTTCGCTGCTCAGACAGTCATCTATAAACGGTCTGATAGCATTCGGTATGACGGGAGTTATCCTTACAGGCGGCATCGACCTTTCTGTAGGTTCTGTACTGGCGCTCAGCACTGCGTTCTGCGCCGGCATGATCGTAGCGGGCATCCCTGTTCCTGTCGCTATGCTCGCGGCACTCGTCATAGGCGTTATATTTGGCGTTGTCAGCGGATTTCTCGTTACAAAGGGCCGTCTGCAGCCGTTCATCGCTACATTGATAACTATGACTGTATACCGCGGCGTTACTATGATATATACAGAAGGTAAGCCGATCTCAGGCCTCGGAAGCTCAGCGTTCCTCAAGTTCATCGGTAAGGGAGCTGTTTTTGGGATCCCATTCCCTGTAATAATACTTGTCGTTGTATTTGCGATATTCTACTTCGTTCTGAACAAGACTACGTTCGGAAGAAGGATATACGCTACAGGCTCAAACGCAGAGTGCGCCAAGCTTGCAGGCGTAAATATAAACAAGACTAAGCTCATAGCTTACGGCGTATCGGGCCTCATGTCAGCAATGGCAGGTCTCATACTCCTTTCAAGACTGAGCTCTGCTCAGCCTACGCTCGGGTCAGGCTACGAGCTCGACGCGATCGCTGCAGTAGCTCTCGGCGGCACTAGCATGAACGGCGGACGCGGCAAGATAACAGGCACGCTGTTCGGCGTACTTATCATCGCCGTACTGAGCAACGGCATGAATATCTTAGGTATATCCTCTTACTATCAGGACGTCGTTAAGGGTATCGTTATCCTTCTCGCCGTACTCTCTGACAGAAAGAGATAAAAATATACAAGCTTCAAAAACATTTAAATTCAAAGGAGAAATGTAAAAGAATGAAAAAGAAGATCTTAGCTGTAGTAATGGCAGCGGCAATGGTATTTGGCATGACAGCATGCGGCGGCACTTCAAACGATGCAGGTTCTGCTGCTGCAGGCGGCGATGCTGCAGGCTCAGGCGCTATCGGTCTCGCAGTATCCACTCAGAACAACCCGTTCTTCGTAACACTCGTTGAAGGCGCTCAGAAGGCTGCAGACGCTGCAGGCGTAAAGCTCGTAGTTACAGACGCGGGCGATGACGCTGCAAAGCAGACAAACGACGTTGACGACCTCATCTCAAAGAAGGTATCTGTACTTATCGTAAATCCTGTTGACTCTGACGCTATAGCTCCTGCAGTAGAGGACGCTATCGCAGCAGGCATCAAGGTCATCGCAGTTGACCGTGCAGTAAACGGTGTTGACGTTGACTGCCAGATCGCTTCAGACAACGTAAAGGGTGCTGAAATGGCTACTGAATACCTCAAGTCTGTGATCGGCGACGGTGCTAAGGTTGCTGAACTCCAGGGTACTACAGGCGCTTCTGCTACTATCGACAGAGGCCAGGGCTTCCACAATATCGCTGACGGCAGCCTTGACGTAGTTGCAAGCCAGACAGCTTCATTTGACAGAGCTGAAGGTCTTACTGTAATGGAAAACATCATCCAGTCTAACGGCGATCTCCAGGGCGTATTCGCTCACAACGACGAGATGGCTCTCGGCGCTATCGAAGCTATCGAAGCATCAGGCAAGGACATCAAGATCGTAGGCTTTGACGCTACAGACGATGGCGTTGCAGCTGTAAAGGACGGCAAGATGGCAGCTACAGTTGCTCAGCAGCCTGACAAGATGGGTTCTACAGCAGTAGAAACAGCTATCAAGCTCATGAACGGCGAAACAGTTGAAAAGTCTATCCCTGTAGAAGTAACACTCGTAACTGAGTAACCCTTTCAGATCGGGACACGACGGCATCACAGCCAAAACTGCATAGAAGCATAAAACAAAACGCATACAGCGGTTTCGGAGGATAAATTTTCCACCGAAGCCGCTGTTTTTTTGTAGCTTTAGCACAATAAGGAATGCCTGACAGTTAAAGGATAGACTGTCAGGCATTTTTTTATATTGCTGCGGCCGCCCGGCGGCCGAAAGGGAACGCAGGAGCGTTCGTTATTATTTGCGTTCGAGCGATGCGCGCAGTTCGTCGCGGAAATCAGGGTGAGATATGCGGATGAGCTCTTCGGCGCGGTCACGGAGGCTGAGTCCGCGCAGGCGGGCTATGCCGTATTCTGTTATAACGTAGTCGGTGAATTCGCGCGTCGCTGTGACTGAAGAGCCTTCTGTTATCAGCGGCTTTATGCGTGACATGGTCTTGCCGTTTTTTGTGTGGGTCGATGTGATGGCTATGATGGCGCGCGCGTTGCCATCGAGAGCCATGCGCGCTCCGCTCATGAAGTCGAGCTGACCGCCGGCTCCGCTTATGATGCGATGCCCGTATGAGCTAGATACTATCTGTCCCATGAGGTCTATTTCGATGCATGAGTTTATGCTTACGAGGTTTGCGCACTTTGCCACTTCAAACGGATGGTTGACTTTTTTGATGCCGGCAAGCTCTACGGCAGGGTTGTTGTCGATAAAGTCATACAGCTTTTGTGAACCCATGGCAAATGACGCGTACATGATGCCGCGGTGCGTGCTCTTTTTCAGGTTTGTTATGGCGCCTGATCTCCAGAGGTCCATAACGCCGTCGCTTATCATTTCGGAGTGTATGCCGAGGTCTTTTTTGTCTGTGAGCGCGTGACATACTGCGTCAGGGATGCTGCCGATGCCTATCTGGAGGGTATCGCCGTCGTTTACGAGCGATGCGCAGTATTCGCCTATGATACTCTCTGTTTCTGTTATTTCGGGGATAGGTATCGTAGCCAGCGGTGACGCTGCTTCGACTGCACAGTCGATGCGGCTTACGTGTACGAGGCAGTCAGGGCTTGATGACCACGGAAGATTTGGATTGATCTGGACTATTACCAGCTTTGCCGCGTCTACTGATTCCTGTATGATGTCGGCGTTGAGGCTGCAGCTGCAGTAGCCGTAAGCGTTCGGCGGCGTTGTCTGAAACATAAATACATCTATAGGGATGATACCGCTCGTAAATGCGTCAGGAAGCTCGTAGTAAAAGCACGGAACGTACTCTGCGCGTCCTTCGGCGAGAGCGGCGCGTGTATTTTTTGTCGCGAAGAGCGATTCATGTGTGAAATGATTCTTCATCGAAGCGTCGCAGTAGTCTTCCCAGCCGTGACTGAGTCCGTGCATTATACGGACGTTGTGAAAGTGTTCCGCGTTTTCGACAAGGGCCTGCATGAGGCGCATAGGACGTGCTGTGGAGCCGCCGACGAGTATGCGGCAGCCGTCAGGTACAAGACGGACAGCTTCGTCAGGTGTGCGAAGGATGCTGTCGTAATATTCTTTCCAGTTTTCCATTTTGTTGATACCCTCCTTTTATTATTATTTGAAAAACATATATATTTTATGTGTGCTTATAATTTTATTATATATCATTTATTGTGGTGTGGTATATAGTTTTGAAGATGATTTTACGGGGGATTTTTCTCCGCACAGCTGGTCAGCAGTTCACCTTGTTTTCGGCGTTTGCTGACTTTTGACGTGAGAATTGGTCAGCAAAGGGCGTCTGCAAAGCATTTTGATGACTTGTTATGGTGCTCCGCCGCGGGCGGCGGCAGTTATGGGTGCGCGCAGAGTATTTTTTGTAAGATATTGCAATTATATTATGCAGGTGGGTTGATTTTTGGATTGGGCGGGGTTATAATATTTTCGACATATGTCGGAAAAGGAGGCGCGTATATGGGAAGACCATGCAGACTGCGGCGGATATGTAATGAGCCGGCTTATGACCGATTTGACCCTGCGGGATATCCGAGTGGTGAAAAGGTGACGCTTACGCTTGACGAGTATGAAACGATCAGGGTAATAGATCTGGAAAAGCTGACGCACGAGCAGTGCGCAAGGCAGATGGACATATCGCGCACTACTGTGACAGAGATATATGAGTCTGCGAGGGAAAAGATCGCGGACAGTCTGGTTAATGGAAAGACGCTTGTTATAGCGGGCGGGCGCTATCGTATATGTGACGGAAGCGCTGCACCGTGCTGCAGGGAAAACTGTCGACGAGTCAGAAAAAATAATGCAGCGGCGGCAGTAAATGAAGATGTGGGCGAGCTGCCTGCGAAAGGAGAACATATCATGAGAATAGCAGTAACTTACGAAAACGGAAATGTTTTTCAGCACTTTGGTCATACGGAGCAGTTTAAGATCTATGATGCTGAGGATGGAAAGATAGTTAATGAGAAAGTGATCGGAACAGATGGGAACGGTCACGGCGCGCTTGCAGGATTTCTGGCTTCGCAGAATGTCGATGTGCTTATCTGCGGCGGTATAGGCGGCGGCGCAAAGAGTGCTCTTGCCGAGGCAGGTATCGAGCTCTACGGCGGCGTTACGGGAAGCGCGGATGCAGCTGCAGCAGCGCTCGCAGCAGGAAAGCTCAGCTACGATCCGGAAGCTCAGTGCCACGATCACGATCATGAGCATGAGCATGGTCACGGTGAAGGACATTCCTGCGGACATGGCGGGCATAGCTGTCATTAATTGAGTGATTTTTATTTTTTTAAACTGCCGGTTGGAGCGTGTTTTTAAAATCGTTCCGGCCGGCAGTTTTTTATGTGTCAGCATTTTGATGTATCTATATGATATAATGAACATAAAAAAAGAAACGAGCACCCTTTTCCAGTCCGAAGACATTACTCAGTAAAAAACCCATTTCTTAACTATGATTGTACCCCCATAGTAGCAAAAAGTCAATAAAA
>CAKQOE010000052.1 GCA_934255545.1 uncultured Clostridia bacterium
AAAGATGCTGATGGAAAATTTGACCTAAATACTCTGACCATATCCTTTGATTCTCCTGTATTAAAGCATTTTCTAAAGGAATGGGCAGATAGTAAAGTTATCATCGACCATTTAAGAGATGAAGCTCAATTTTCTCCAGATGAAACGACAAAAGCATTTTTACTTAACCGTGCTGATGAAATTGAGCAAGAATTGGAACTCCGAATGGTTGATTCTCAAATGCTCATACAAAGTGCAAAAAAATAAGGAGCCTTATCGGCTCCTCGCTTATTTATTCGTTGCATTTTCCTCAAACTGCAAGCATTTTGCAAGCACAAAGCCCAGAAGCCTTTGATTTGTAAGGCTTCTGGGCTTTATTATACTATTCAAACTCGCTCCCTGTAATTTAATCTTAAACAGATTTGCTTATGGGGTTTGACTCAGATTATTTGTATTGCTTTCATTATTCAGATAGTAGAGGCTATCTGATTTTTTGTTGCCAAAACGTTGCCACGAAATTGTGTATTATTACTGATAAACCGCAATCGGTAAGACGACTAATGCTGGGCCTCTAATAACATCCCGGAGTTCAGCAGGATTATCCATATTTTTAGGCATATTCCTTCGCTGCGCTCTATTTAGGGGTAGCTTTTTGATGTCATCAAATATTTCGTCAAGCTTTACACTTTGCCCTTTGGGGATTTTTTTGATAACTTTACAGAGCAAATATGCTTGACCCACAAAATTGCCCTGCCCGCATCTGAAATAGCTTTCATCGAGATATGCAACCAACGGATATGCGCCGTCTTCAAATTCAAAAACACAGGAAATTTCCTTGCCTGCTTTCATCTGCCCCAACGCCGAGAAGCCATTAACAGCTTCAGACGCCTTTTTGTCAAGTATCTGCTGATCCGTGATGGTTTCAAAGACGGCTGCCAGTTCAGCAATTTTCTTCACACTATCGGTAAGTTCCTTCATTTTAGAGAACCTTGCAGTTACCAGTACCTCAAGAAAATCATCACGATGTAAACCGTTGTAATCAGATTCCGTGAGGAATTCATAATACTTCATCCCGTCATCTTCGTCAGATTGAAGAAATTTATAGATCTTATCGAACTTTGCTGCATCGTTGATTCGCACAGAACGCTTAATTCCCTCTGTTTGCCTTCCAGTATGAGAACCATTCCCAGATGCCACACCAATAGCAGCTTTTCCCGCCACAATGTTTTCATTGCTGGATTCAAGTTCTTGGGATTCTTCATCGTATGAAAATCCGTCGATAGCAGAAACATAATCTTCGACCACTTTGGTATTTAAGTATAGAAAATTTCGTAGCTTCATTTGATTGTTCACCTTAATGTTTCTTTTTGTAGCCACTTGGTTTCGTCTGGTGTTATAACAAGAATATCGACAGACCCTCCCACAGTTTCTACAACATTTTTGAAATGCATAGTTTGGATTGTTGTTTCTACTGCATAACGTGCGAAATCTATGGCATCTTGTAAGGTAAAGTACCCCCACAATATGTCCTCAAACGGCAAATCAATATATTCACCTTCATTTGTTTTAATTGCTACATTTTGGACTAATCTCGATAATGTAAATGTTTCTCCATCCCAGGATGCACCTTGACTCGTTGTATCTACTTTATTTATTGTCTTATTCTTGACATTTACTTTATACAACAATTGTTTTTTTCCATCTCCCGTCGAATCGTATCCAGCAACGACAAAATTCGTATCTGGAACAACGGAAAGAGCATTGAAATAGTCAACTATTATTTGCGGGATGTTCTCTACAAGACAGGATTCGTCGATTTTTGAACGTATCATCTCTTGAATATAGCCTGTAATAGGCTTTCCAAGGAGAGAGGCATCTCCACAGGTGGATATTCCTGCTCCGTTGGGGCAAACGAAAGTTTTATCTGTAGAATTTGTTGTATGTATACCTATGCGTTGAACAACTGTATCTCCAAGCTGTTGAGTATTTGTATATGTTGTTCTGCGATCGCTTGCGAGTACTATTCCTTCATTTACATGTACTGCTATCAAGAAAGACATATTATCGCACCTCCTACCGTATATAATTTGCTTTTCAATTCTTCTTGTATATCATTTTCCCATCCTCAATCAAGGAATTGGTCACTAATAAATTGTAAGCACCAATTCTTGAGTGCCAATGTTTATGCTTGAAAAAGGCTTCCCAGTCAAGTTCCAAGATGAACTCTGGCTGGTAATTTTCATTAAGTTTGATTATTACCACATATTCAAACAAGGGCTTAATGGAGTTAATATCGGTATCTTTTTCAATTCCATAAAAAGCACCGGTTGTATTTGTTGTGATGCATTTAATAGAGTAACGTTCGCCATTTACGCTAATGGCATCAATGTTTTTTGTTGACGGCGGAGCAAATTGCAATTTAGGCAGTCCCTTTGTCTTGGTGTAATAATCAACAACGATATATTCACCCAAATCTCCAGTAACATTTTTCGAACGAATTAACCTATCCTCACGCATTTTGGATAGCAATTCACCGTAAATCTGAATAAGCTCCATGTCGGAGTATTTTGAAAAATCCATAGCATAAAATCCTTTGGTTATTTTGTAAATCCCTTGTAGGTTCCGAAACCAAGCATATATGCTGCCATAGCAATAGCTAAATCCTCAGACTCGACATTCTGCTCATTTGCCATAGCTCGCAGTTCATCAATAACGGTATCATGAGGAACGATACTGCCTTCAAGCTCTTTCACAGCCTTTTCGATAATCGAAGGAAGCACCATGCACATCTGATAAAAAGCATCATCCTGCCCGGTCACAAGAGCATAGAATTGATCAAGGCTTACCCTGCGAATCAGTTTATGCCCGACTTTCTTTTTATCAACTGTGGTTTCCCATTTGATATTCTGAGAACGCTGAGCGATAGCTTCCACCAAGAAACAAGCACAATCGTCATCATTCAAACTCTATAGTTCCAGGCGGTTTAGATGTACAATCGTACATTACCCTGTTTACGCCTTTGACTTCGTTGACGATGCGGTTTGTTACTGTGTTCAGTACTTCCCATGGGATCTGGGCTGCGTCTGCTGTCATGAAGTCTGATGTGTTTACGGCGCGGAGCGCTATTGCGTAATCGTATGTGCGGAAGTCGCCCATAACGCCTACTGAGCGCATATTGGTGAGGGCTGCAAAATACTGTCCCAGACCTTTATCAAGGCCTGCTTTTGCTATTTCTTCACGATATATAGCGTCTGCATCCTGAACTATCTTTACCTTCTCAGCAGTGACTTCGCCGATGATCCTTATACCGAGACCGGGACCTGGGAACGGCTGACGGCTTACGAGATATTCAGGTATACCGAGCTCTCGTCCTGCGTTTCTTACTTCATCCTTGAAGAGCATGCGAAGCGGTTCAATTATTTCCTTAAAGTCAACATAGTCAGGAAGTCCGCCTACATTGTGGTGAGACTTTATAGTTGCAGACTTTCCGAGACCTGACTCTATAACGTCAGGATAAATAGTTCCCTGAACGAGGAAGTCTACAGCTCCGATCTTCTTTGCTTCTTCTTCAAATACACGGATGAACTCTTCACCGATTATCTTTCTCTTAGTTTCAGGCTCTGTAACGCCTGCAAGCTTTTCATAGAAGCGATCCTGAGCATTTACACGGATAAAATTGAGGTCATAAGGACCTTCCGGACCGAATACAGCCTCGACTTCGTCACCTTCGTTCTTTCTTAAAAGACCGTGGTCTACAAATACGCATGTAAGCTGCTTTCCTATGGCTTTTGACATGAGGACAGCTGCTACTGAAGAATCTACGCCGCCTGAAAGTGCGCAGAGCGCACGACCGTTTCCTACTTTTTCACGTATCTGTTCTATTGCACTTTCAACGAATGAATCCATTTTCCAGTCACCCGTGCATCCGCATACATTATAAACGAAGTTGCTGAGCATCTTCATACCTTCTTCAGTATGCATTACTTCAGGATGAAACTGTGTAGCGTAGAACTTTCTTTCAGGACACTCCATAGCAGCTACAGGGCATACAGGAGTGTCTGCTGATATAACGAATCCCTCAGGTACCTGAGCTATATAGTCAGTGTGGCTCATCCAGCATACAGTCTCATCACTTACGCCTTCCATAAGTACTGAACCAGGCTTTACTGATACTATAGTCTTTCCATATTCGCTTACAGGAGCAGTCTCTACCCTTCCGCCGAGCATATAAGCCATAAGCTGTGAGCCGTAGCATATACCCATTACAGGTATGCCAAGCTCAAACATTTCAGGCTCGCAATGCGGTGATTCAGGATCGTAAACACTATTAGGACCCCCCGTGAAAATGATACCGTCTGGCTTCATTTCATTTATTTTTTTCATAGCGTCAGTATATGATACAACTTCGGCATAGACGTTGCATTCTCTTACGCGTCTTGCTATGAGCTGATTGTACTGACCTCCAAAATCAACTACAAGAATTGACTGATGTTCCATATATATGGTTCCTCCAAAATATATTTACATTAATAAAACAGCAGATGCAGATAATGCAGCTATATAGTAGCGCCCTGACCCTTATCTCTGAGTATAACGTCGTGCGCGCCGCCTTCAACGATAGATGTCGCTGATACGAGCGTAAGTCTTGCCTTCTGCTGAAGCTCAGGAATAGAAAGCGCGCCGCAGTTGCACATAGTAGCCTTTATCTTTGCGAGTGTGAGCTGAACATTATCCTTGAGTGGACCTGCATAAGGAACATATGAGTCAACACCTTCCTCAAACTTCAGCTTGCTGCCTTCGCCGTCATCATAACGAGCCCAGTTTCTTGCTCTGTTTGAACCCTCGCCCCAATATTCCTTTACATAAGATCCGTTGATGTTGAGAACAGGGTTAGGTGATTCATCAAATCTTGCAAAGTAACGTCCCATCATAATAAAGTCAGCGCCCATAGCGAGAGCGAGCGTCATATGATAATCATAAACAGTACCGCCGTCTGAGCAAATAGGGATGTAAACACCTGTTTCCCTAAAGTATTCGTCTCTTGCTGCTGCAACTTCTATAACTGCAGTAGCCTGTCCGCGGCCGATACCCTTTGTTTCTCTTGTGATACATATAGAACCGCCGCCGATACCGATCTTTATGAAATCTGCGCCTGCTTCAGCAAGGAATCTGAATCCTTCACGGTCTACTACGTTGCCTGCGCCTACCTTTACTTCTTCGCCGAAGTTATCCTTTATATATCTGATAGTTCTGCGCTGGAACTCAGAAAATCCCTCTGAAGAGTCTACGCAGAGAACGTCAACGCCTGCTTCGATGAGTGCAGGAACTCTTTCGGCGTAATCTCTTGTATTGATGCCTGCGCCTACGATATACCTCTTGTGTGTATCAAGAAGTTCATCAGGATTGCTCTTATGCGCATCATAGTCCTTTCTGAAAACGAATGACTTGAGACGCTGATTATCATCGATAACAGGAAGAGCGTTCAGCTTATTGTCCCATATGATATCGTTTGCTTCCTTAAGAGTAACGCCATCCTTTGCATAGATCAGCTTTTCAAAAGGTGTCATGAATTCTGAAACAGGAGTTGAAAGATCCATTCTTGAAACTCTGTAGTCTCTGCTTGCAACGATACCGAGTACCTTGCCCTCAGGAGTTCCGTCTTCAGTTATAGCTATAGTTCCGTGACCTGTGCGCTTTTTAAGATCTATAACATCCTGAAGTGTATCTGTAGGCTTGAGGTTTGAATCGCTCTTTACGAAACCTGCCTTCGTAGCTTTTACGGCTCTTACCATATTTGCCTCATCCTCGATAGACTGTGAACCGTAAAGGAATGAAACGCCACCCTCTCTTGCGAGAGCTACAGCCATTTTTTCACCTGATACAGACTGCATGATAGCTGATACCATAGGGATATTCATAGTTATAGGGCATTCTTCTTCGCCCTTTCTGTACTTTACGAGAGGAGTCTTAAGACTTACATTGCTTGGGATACAGTCAGCTGATGAATAACCCGGAACTAAAAGATACTCACTGAATGTACGTGATGGTTCTGAAAAATACTGTGCCATTTAAACCTCCTGATTTTACAAAATAAACTTATAAATTTACATAGTAATAGTAAATATGATTTTCATATCAAAAACAGTTTCATTGAAACTGATCTTTACAATTAATAATAAATACAAATAAATCTGACGATTGATTTTCTGACGCCTCACGGCGACGCATGTAAAATAAATTATTTAATGATACCTTCATCCTTAAGCTGTTCAACGTATTCTTCTAATACGATCCCCTGCTCCGTTATTTCCTCAGCTGCTGTTTTTCCCACATAACGTACATGCCACGGTTCAAAATTGTAGCCTGTGATATCTGTCTTATCCGCAGGATACCTGAGAATAAATCCATACTCGGCAGCGTGAGCTGCTACCCACTTTCCTGCCTCAGTATCTCCGAAATTTTCATTGAGCTGATAATCATTTTCGGCAGATGAAATATCTACATCAAGACCAGACTGATGCTCGCTCTGGCCCGGCTTTGCGACAAGCGTGTTAGCCGCTTCCTCGCTGCCGTAGCGATTTATCGCATTATCCCACAGTATGGACTGAAATCCATATGATCTGTATGCTGTAGTCATAACAAAGTCGATACCATCGGCGCGCGCAGCTTCGACCATCTCATGGAAATGATCTGCAGCTTCAGATCTCATATATCTCCACTGAGGATCTCGGTCCTCAGCGTAATACTTTATAGGTGCAAGGTCATCTGCGCAGTAATCCTCTGCCACAGGATTTTCTTTATTTATAAGAATAAAAAGGCCGTTTTCAGCGTCCTTTTTAAGCTGCTCTGTACGAGCCTGTTCCTCAGCTGATGCCATAGCCGGTCGACTGTCATCGCTGCTCGTGCCTTCTGAATTTCCGCAGCCCGTAAATAATGATGCTGCAAGCACAAGCGCCATCGCAAATGCTGTTATTTTCTTATTTAATAGCTTCAATGTCTGACCCCCCTGTCATATATTTTATTATTGGCATACAGTAAGCAACATACCAGAATATGCTGTCCAAGCTGCAATTTAATAAATTATTATACAATCATTCAGAGTGTCAATCAACCCTTAAATGACACATGTGATCACTTTGATATAATATCCGCAGTTTTTCTTTTTTCAGGCAGCTGAGCAATAATAATTGCCGCAAACATCAGTGCACAGCCGAATATCTCACGTCCGCTCATAGTTTCTCCGAGTATGACCCAGCCCGCTATAGCAGCTATGACTGACTCAAGACTCATTATGAGAGACGCGACTGTAGGCTTGAGGTCTTTCTGTGCAAGTATCTGGAAGGTATACGCAACTCCGCATGACATTATGCCTGCATAGCATATAGGCTTCCACGCCCTGATTATTATATCCCAACCAGGATCCTCAAAGATAAGCGTTATTATGAGACCAAGCACTGCAGCAGTCCAAAACTGCGCGCATGATAGCTTTACTCCGTCAACTTTTTCTGAAAAATAGTCTATTACCAGTATGTGGAATGTAAAACCTATCGCGCACAGTATAAGAAGAAAGTCGCCCTTTTCTACAGTAAAGCTTTCCTTGCCCGCCATGCTGAGAAAATATAATCCTATTGCAGACATTACAACGCTTATCCACAGCTTTACGCCGGCTTTCTTATGAAGGAATATCGAAAAAAGCGGCACGAATATTATGTACATCGCAGTTATAAATCCTGCTTTTCCTACTGATGTATACTCAATGCCTATCTGCTGCAGGTTTGATGCTATAAAAAAGCATATTCCGCAGCTTACGCCTCCTTTAAGCAGCATGATCCTGTCCGCTTTTACACTATCGGAAGTCTGTTCATTTTTTTTTGCAGTATCGCTCTTTCTGTGCTGCATCACCGCGATCACGGGTAAAAGAAACATACCTCCAAGCACAGACCTGCTCATGTTAAAAGTAAATGAGCCCATGTAATCTGTAACTACACTCTGTGCAACGAAGGCTGTACCCCATATCGTTACTGTTATAAAAAGTAAAATGAACCCTCTGATCGTATTTTTACTACTCAACGTCTGTTACCTTCTCACTGCTTCCTTCTTTATATGTATAAACCGTAAATCCGCTGTAATGCAGCTCACCGTCCTCACCGTCTCCCATGCAGCTCGATGCATATGACTTTGAAGCCGGCGCTCCTATAGCAGCTATCATTGAAGAAGCGCTCTTTCCTATGAAAGCCTGAGCATCAGACTTTGCAGGTGCTTTCTTTTCGGAAGATGACGCAGAGTTTCCGCTGTTTGCTGAAGATGACGTACTTCCTGATGATGGTACTGACAGTTTAGATGGCGTCTGCGACTGCTGCGGCTTATTTTGCGTTGATGAAGCAGCATTACCTGAATTCTGTGAGCCTGACTGCGTCTCCTTTACTTCATCTTTTTTGTCAGCGTTTATATCTTCATCATTGCTTTTACCGGCTTCACCGTTTTCAGGCACTTCCTCCGGCTGTTCTTCACTAGTTGAAGTGTCACTTGATATTTCGTTATTTACCGATGAATTGCTGTTTTCAACGTTTGTGTCACTGCTTCCGCATGCTGTAAATGAAAACGTAAGCGCTACGCTCAATGCAAGCGCTGTTATCAACTTTTTTTTCATGATCTTTATTTACCTTTCTGTTTGTTATTATACAAAAACATATCTGCAAAGTTCACTGAATATTTTCCTGATGATAACTCCGCAGATATGTTTATTTACTGAGTACAATTCTAATAAATTCAAAGTAAGAAATAAACACATTTATTCATTTCAAAAATTATTCTTAAGATATATTTTTTAAGGCAAATTTATATGGTATTTTTAAAAAAATACAGTATATTTTTATTTTTCTGAATGATCTGATCCATCATACAAGTATGAATGACATATCACCGGTGCCTGCGATTTCCGCAGGTACATAAGCAGTAAAAGCCCCTTCTGCATACTGACCCTCATCATCCGCTCCGACAGGGCTTGCTTCATAATAAGAATCACCCGACTTTATCAGTAAACGATATCCGGCGGAATATCCACTGAGAAGCTTTTTATCAACGATGCCGCTCATCTTCACATATCCTGCTATATCACACGGATCCTCATATGACACATCAATATCATCTCCGCTTACAAAAACGCCCTCAGAAGCATCGGATGCTTCACGCTGAAGCGCAGGCATCACAGGCGCTTTAAATGACAGATCTGAAATATTGCGCTCAACTATCTCGACAACACAATAAGTGTACTCTCCTCCTGACAGCCGGTCTATCCTGTACGGCGTCTGTCTTGAAAATGTCGCGCGTTCAAATGTATCCGCCATAAACGGATACAGCGCGTTTCCGAACGAATCACGGAACATTAAAAGTGAATATCGCTTATCAGCTTTATTTCCTGCGCTGCTCGCCGTATCATCCGTATTTTTAAACGTATCTATCGTTATAGAATCATAAGGCGGCGCATCCGCATCGCCATAAGAAACTCCTGATGGCTCGTATACGCTTTCACCTGCGTAATTTACTGACTCCTGAAGATACCCGAAATCAAATTTTTTATCAAATACTGCGTCGATATCAAGCTCTTTTCCTGCAGGATACAGCATTTCATAAAGATCGCCCTTATGGACTTTTTCATAATCATATTTTTCATCCAGCCAGTCATGATAATGGATACCTAAAGCGTCAGCAATAGTCTCATACCCGACAGCTGCGCCAAGTGCAGTCCAGTGCGAATCAAGCCTGTGATAAAGCGGATGACCGCTTCCTGCATCTGACATTTCGCTTAATGGCGATACAAGATCTGCATAATTTACCCCTGCTTTTTCAAGCGCAGGCACAAGCTTATCCAGATTTTTCACGTCGCCTGATCTCTCACCTATATAAGGCATATACTGAGGATATACAGAATTTTTATTCGGAGCAACTGTAAATACAAGCTTTGTTCCCTGTGAAGCTGCGTACTCCTGCATAAGAGCCAGTGTATGAGCAGCATTATTTACCTGCATGTCGCTCATAACACCGCGGTGCAGCCAGTCATCCTCTGTTTTGGAATAATACAGCCAACGATCTGTTCCGTCACTTTTTCCGAGCAATACCTTGTCAGACGCAGATTCTCCGAAAACACACGCCTGCAGCTTAGCATAAGCAGTTATGAACTGCTGCCTGAACGCTGATCTGTCAGCTATATAATCAGTCATGTCCTCTGTAATGTTTTTATTTAATTTTCCGTTATCATCAGTCAGCGCCGGGCGCTGTGCAAGTATTTCATTTGCAGCGGCCTGCGACTCGCCAAATATGATCATTCCGGCAGACGGGATCAGGCATGCGGCTATCACAGCCGTTATAAATATATATCGTCCTGCTTTTCCTGACATCACATACGCTCCTGTTACTCTATAATGATATGACCTGCAGCGGTGACGCTGCGCCTTTTGTTTGCATCAGTATATCATGATTATTTATTCTAAACAAGCGTTTATTTTATTTTTTAACTGTTTCCTTTTTTGTCCAGTGTACTTCCAGCCAGCTGCATCATTAAAACTGGAAATATATAAACGGGTTAAATCCTGACTGCGACAGATCGAGCATGCAGTAAAGCAATAAAAGAAAGACTGCAGCATATGACATGGCAGATAACGCCCCTCCAACGCCCGAATGTACTTTCTCCGGTCCTTCGGCAGCAGTTTCTGCATCGTTTTCCGCGCCGGCGCGGGCAGATCCGCCGTCTGAGCATTCCTGCAAAGTCCCGTCCTGCATGCTGCGCACCACCCCCGGTCCGTCATCGATCATACGGTCGTCGTATATACCGAAAAACCTGCGGATGCGCGGCAGCCAGTCTACAGAAAGAATTATGCCCGCAGCGATCCAGAATACATTTGAACGCGTAAGGATCTCGTGAAGCAGCTGGCTGAGCTCCGGCGTAAAGTCGCATCCTCCGAACATCGCAGCAAACATCGTACCTGCGTCCGACAGCGTGTCGGCTCTGAAAAGAGTGAAACCGAGCACCACCACAAGCAATGTATAAATATGACCTGCAGCCCGTCCCGCGCGGCTGCCGCGCAGCCTATCGACCGGTATTATTCCTGAATTTTCAAATATAAGGAACATACCGTGCCACAGTCCCCACAGTACAAACGTCCAGTTTGCGCCATGCCATAAACCAGTAGTAAAAAACACGATAAGTCTGTTTACGTTTGCGCGCGCGCGGCTGCAATAGCTTCCGCCGAGAGGTATATAAAGGTAGTCTCTGAACCATGATGACAGAGATATGTGCCATCTGCGCCAGAACTCCTGTATCGATGTCGATACGTAAGGATAGTTGAAATTTTCAAGGAACCTGAAACCGAATATCCTGCCCATGCCTATCGCCATGTCACTGTATCCGCTGAAATCAAAATATATCTGAAGCGTGTAGCATACCGCGCCAAGCCAGGCGACACGCATGTCAAGGCTGCCGGCGTCAAGTGCAAAGACTCTGTCTGCCACTGCTCCTGCTGCGTTAGCTATAAGGAGCTTTTTTGACAGGCCTATTATAAACCTGCGCAGCCCGTTTGCCGTCAGCTCAGGTGATGTCCGCCTGTTGTCTATCATCTGTGCCACGTCGTGGTATTTTACTATCGGACCCGCTATGAGCTGCGGGAAGAACGATATATAAAGCAGCAGCTTCGTAAAGCTGCGCGACGCCATCGACCTGTCGCGGTAAACGTCTATAACGTAGGACAGTCCCTGAAATGTATAAAATGATATGCCTATCGGCAGCGCGATGCCGGGCAGAGATATGGACGAATGAAATAATGCATTGATATTTTCAAGTGCGAAATCAAGATACTTGAATACAGCAAGAATGCCGATATTAAGCACGATGGCTCCCGCCATCACGATCCGGCCGCATCTGAGGAACGGGCCGCTGCAAAGCAGCCGCCCTGCCGCATAATTCAAGCACACAGAAAAAAGCAGCAAAACTATATACTGCGGCTGCCCAAACGAATAAAACACAAGGCTTGTAACTATCAACAACCGGTTTTTAGCCCTTATCCCCGGAACTATCCTGTAAAGCAGGAAGACCGCCGGAAAAAATACATATAAAAATATCGCCGAACTGAATACCATACGATTTCTCCTGTTTTACTGAATATCAAAGGTCCCGGCTCCGCCCGGACCGATCCCGACACTCGCGCGCTGCACCTGCATCGATAAGCGTCACCGCGCTGCCTGTGTATATGTCTGAAATATGATACATGATAGAACGATCTTACCTGCTGCTAAAAATACGGATGCTTGTAGGCTGCCGGCTCCTGCCCGCAGTAAAGACCGTATGCGTCACATATATAGTATGAGCTGCCGACCTTGACTCTGCACCACTGATGCAAGTACTTGTTTTCATTTACGTGTTCATAAGGTATGCCGAGGATGTTCAGGCACAGGCCTGTTGCGCGCGTGCATCCTGCGCATGAAGCTGAACCTTCTATAAAGAATCCATAAGGATCATTATAGTGAGCCGACTCCATCGAATAAGACATACCGTTTTCAAACCTTTCCCTTATAGAATAAGCTATTCCGTAAAGCTGGTCTTCTCTGCTCATATTCGCGTACGGCTTTACAAGCTTTACAGCCTCATTGTAAGCCTGCTTGAACTGCGCGTCAGTCATCTTTTTCTTAAGGCTCTTGTAGTTATTGAGCTTGTTGAGCGGCACCGGCGTAAACGGCTTTTCCTGAAGCGTGAACGTCTTTCTGAGCGAAGGGTCTGCTATACGCGCTATGATCGCCGCAGCAGCGCTGCGCTCTATATTTTTATCAGGGCCGTATGTCCCGTATTTGTCGCTGCCTGTCAGCACGCCTGCGTTGTAAAGCTGAAATATCTCTTCCCCGTATACGCTTACAGTTTCTGACACATCAGGAATAGTCTTAATATTATTGATGGCAGGATACGCGCTCTCCGGAAGAGCGATAGCCAGTATCGCTGCAAAATCTGTTCTCTTTGCCTTCTGCGTAAAATCGACACCCTCACTGTGTATTATCCCGTTTTTCTCAGCGTAATCCACATAGACCTTGTACCATGGC
>CAKQOE010000053.1 GCA_934255545.1 uncultured Clostridia bacterium
GGGCGCGCCGCTGGGTCGTGTTCCGGGGCGCCCGCGCCTGCGGCTGTGCCGCCCGGTCGTCCGGTGACGGACGCTTCCCTGCTATGCATTTACCGCCTCTGTATTTTTTCCTGCATCCTCCGGCTTGTCCGCGTTTATCTTCTTCATTATCGTAAGGACGATAAGAAGCGCTATGATGCTGACGCCTGTCGAGATCCACCAGATCTTGACAAGACCCGCAAAGAGATAGCCGAATACGCATACTATCGCTACTACTGCGGCGTACTGCATCTGAGTCGAAACATGGTTTATGTGATTGCACTGAGCGCCTGCTGACGACATTACAGTCGTGTCTGAGATAGGCGAAATGTGGTCGCCGCATACTGCACCTGCAAGTACTGCAGATACTGAAATTATCATCATCTCCATATTCTGACCGGCAAACATCGGTACTACGATAGGAACGAGTATTGCAAAAGTTCCCCAGCTCGTGCCCGTTGAGAATGCGAGGAATATCGCTACAGCGAACATTATAGCCGGTATGATGAAGCTTGCCGATGTGTTTGCGTCAACAACGCTTCCTACGAGCTCAGCGAGACCGAGCGCGTCTGTTATACCCTTCAGCGTCCACGCGAATATCAGGATAGTGACCGCAGGGACCATGAGCTTGAAGCCTTCAGGAAGGCTGCTCGCGTAGCTTTTAAATGAAACTACGCCGCGCGGTATATAAAGTATGAGCATGAAAATTACAGTTATGAGCGTCGCGCATATAAGGCTGATCTCAGCATCGCAGCCGGCAAACGCGTCTACTACATTGTCAGCGCCTCCGAGATAGCCTGTATAGATCATCGCGCCTACGGCAGACGCTATGAGAACTGCGACCGGAAGGACGAGGTCTATGACCTTGCCTTTTGGTGAAATTTCCTCCTGAGCCACGTTTTCGAATTCTTCAGCCCCGCTCGTAAAGAGGTCGCCGTTTGCCGCGTTCTGCTCATGCTTCTTCATAAGGCCGAAATCGAAATTGCTTATGCATATATAAAGCACCATAACGATAGTCAGTATCGCATAGAGATTATACGGTATAGTGCGCAGGAAGAGCTGGAAACCTGTAATTCCCGCATCCTCAGGCACGTATGAGTTTACGGCAGCCGCCCAGCTGGATATCGGCGCTATGATGCAGATAGGCGCAGCAGTAGCGTCTATGATATACGCAAGCTTCGCTCTCGATATCTTGAAGCGGTCAGTTACAGGGCGCATTACCGAGCCGACTGTCAGACAGTTGAAATAGTCGTCAACGAATATAAGCACGCCGAGCCCCGTAGTTGCTAGCATAGCCGTCTTTTTCTTGTGTATTTTTCTGATAGCCCAGTTTCCGTAAGCCGCCGAGCCGCCGGATTTTGTCATGAGCACGATTATCATGCCGAGCAGTACGTCGAATATCAGGATATTTATATCCATACTGTCAGTCATTATCTCAACAAGCGCGTTCAGCGCCAGCCACGGGTGGAATCCCGTATACATAAGCGCGCCCACTGCGACGCCTATGAAAAGCGAGCTGTACACTTCCTTTGTAACAAGCGCCAGCACGATCGCCAGAACAGGCGGAAGCAGTGCCCACCATGTCCCGATAAAAAATGATCCGTCCATCTTTCTCTCCTTGATTCTTCTTAAATCAATGATTACCTTAAGAATTATTTAATAAATTGCAATACATCACTATGTTATAGGATTTTCCAACGAATTACAATTGTTTTTTCAGCAAAACAAGAAATAAGTTCACACATCACCCCGCGCGCCCGGCGCGCATTTTACGCAGCTTTAGCTGCAGTGTAAAATACGACAGCGTAGTCCATGTAATGGACGAAGGAAAGCAACAACACTGCCTTGTTGCTCCCGACACTCAACTATTATGTATCCTCATTATTCAATATATTCTTGAATTTTTTAATATTCTGTAGTAATGTATTTTGTAACAAAATTTGTACTGTTTCACTATACATTTTGAGGAGGTGATATTTATCATGAAACCATTATTAACTTCAACAGAATTGATTGCCCACATGGTTGAAAAAGGCATTTCTTTTAACATTATTTCAACTGATGAAGCACAGGATTTTCTTGAAAATAACAATTACTATATGAAATTAGCTTCTTATCGCGCTAATTATAAAAAAATAACATCAGGTTCTAAAACAGGTCAATATATTGGCTTAGACTTTGCATACTTGAAAGAGCTGTCCACATTGGATATGTACCTGCGGTATATAGCTTTTAAAATGTCGCTTGACATAGAACATTATATGAAAGTACACCTACTTAAGGAAATCGAGAATAATGAAAAAGAGGACGGTTATAACATTATTCAGAAATTTATCGCTCAAGATACAAAATTTAAAATTTTAAAAGCTATACAATCCCATAAGGCAAGTGCATACAGTAAAGATCTAATAGAAAAATACTATCCGTATTTTCCTGCATGGGTCTTTGTTGAACTTATTTCATTCGGCGAATTTGCCTACTTGTGTGAATTTTATTCAAATACATATAATATACAACTATATGACCGCATATTACTTAATTCTGTCAGGGACATAAGAAACGCATGTGCCCATAGTAATTGCTTAATAAACAATTTAATACCGGGAAACAATAATGCACACCATTCTGTTGTATCTCGCGTGAAGAAAGTCGAAACTATAGGTGAAAATTCCAGAGATAAAAAATTAAGCAACAAATGTGTATATGACTTTGTATGTCTATTATACGCCTATGACGAAATCGTAACCAGCACAGTAGCAAAACAAAACCGATATAGGGAGCTTAAAAAATTATTTGAAGAACGATTCCTCAAAAATAAAGATTGGTTCTCTAATAACAATACTATTACCAGTTCATATTCATTTGTTAAAAAAATTCTTGACTCTCTGGCTGCTTAATGATATTATAATTCCACTATTGAAAGAACCTTGTTTCTAAAGGTTTTTAAAGGGAGCATACAGTTTAGACTGTCGATGCTCCCGATTTTTTTATTTAAAAACAACAGGGGCGGTTCGACCGCCCCTGTTAATTCTCAACTATTATTTTCATCCGGCTGCCGGGCAGCCGCAAGGATGTACTTGTATTTGTTAATTTATTAATTTTTGCATTAATGCATTTGATATTAATGCGTTTGCAAATAAATTTTATTTATCCTGCTTTGTCTTAACGACAGGCACCGACTCGTCTGATGTCTTATCGAGATCTTTTATATACTTCTTAGTTTCTGCTACGAGCACGCCGCTGAGGAGCAGGACTCCGATAACGTTAGGTACTACCATGAGGCCGTTCAGGATGTCGGCGATGTTCCATACTACGTCAAGCGAAGCGACAGTGCCGACAAATGCGAATATAACGAACAGGACCTTGTATACCCTTATGACTCCGGGACCTACGAGGTATTCAGCAGCCCTTTCGCCGTAGTACGACCAGCCGAGTATAGTAGAGAACGCGAACATCGCAAGCGCGAGAGTAATGATAGGCTTACCTATCACAGGGATCTGCGCGAAAACAGCGAACGTCAGAACGTTCTTATCAGTCATAACAGCTGCGATGTCAGGGTTCTTGAGCACTGAGCTTACGAGCGTGAGGCCTGTAGCCAGGCAGATAACTACCGTATCCCAGAACGTACCTGTCATAGATACGAGCGACTGTCTTACAGGGTTCTTAGTCTTTGCAGCCGCTGCTACGAGAGGCGCAGAACCGAGACCTGACTCATTTGAGAAAAGACCGCGGGCGCATCCGTAACGAACAGCCTGAGCTACCATGAAGCCTGCCGTGCCGCCGAAGCCCGCCTGCGGGCTGAAAGCTGACTTTACGATAAGAACGATAGCCGGGATTATGTAATCATAGTTCATTATAAGTATAATGATGCAGCCTGCTATGTATAAGACCGCCATAAGAGGAACGAGTCTCTCGCATACTCTTGATATCGACTTTACGCCGCCGAGTATTACAACGCCTACGAATGCAGCTACGATGATACCTATGATCCACTCCGGTATGCCGTAGTTCTGCTCACACGCTGCGGCTATAGAATTCGACTGAGTCATGCAGCCTATACCGAACGCCGCAAAAGCAGCAAATAAAGCGAAGAGGACTGCGAGCCATTTCTGACCGAGACCGCGCTCAAGCGCATACATAGCGCCGCCGAGCATTCTTCCATCCTTTGACTGTACCCTGTACTTGAGCGACATGAGCGTTTCCGAGTACTTAGTAGCCATACCGAATATACCTATGAGCCACATCCACAGGATAGCGCCCGGACCCCCTGATATAACGGCAGTCGCCACGCCGACGATGTTTCCCGTACCTATAGTGGCAGCCAGCGCCGTAGTCAGCGCGCCGTACTGCGATATCTCGCCCTCGCCGCTGCCTTCATCCTTTGAAACTGACAGCTTTATTCCTTTTATAAGGTGCCTCTGTATGACACCCGTCCTTACAGTCATAAAAATATGAGTTCCTACGAGAACGACGATCATAGCCCATCCCCAGACTATGCCATCGATTTTTGAGACAATATCAGCAAATGTCATTCTGATCTCTCCTTTCTGCAAACAGTTCGAACTTTGTATACAAATATACATTGATTTTTGCATACATTTTTTAATTACGTTCATTATGTTACAAAAGGTACGTGGTGTCAACGTATTTTTTCTGTCAAAAAGATTTAAACCAAAATTATTTTTGTATATAAAAATTATTCAGAATATTTTTCAGAGGCGATAATATTTCAATAATAAAGTAAGTGCCGCGTAAACGCGGCATATATCCTGCGCGCCGTCACCGGCGCAAAAGGGCCCGGAGCGCCGCCTCCCGGCCGCGCCCCGGGCCTCCCCAAAAAACAAAAGATCCTGCAAGCGGCTGCCGCCCCTTGCAGGATCCTCCGGAAAAAATATGGTCGAGGTGACTGGATTCGAACCAGCGGCCCATACGTCCCGAACGTATTGCTCTACCAAACTGAGCCACACCTCGTTGCTGTAAAACAGCACTTAATTATTATAATACCTTCCTTAAAAAAAGCAACAGGAAATTTATTATTTTTAAATATTTATCGCGCGATCGACCAGTAATTTTTAACATACATCATAATATCGCTGACAGGCACCCTCTGCACCCCGTCATTTTTCAGATCCATCGGCGATACGACTGCTCTGCCGTTTTCTATACCGTACCATATTATATAATGATCCCTGTGTGGCCACATGCGCCGACCCATGCGGCATATGAGGGGCTGGCCGCGGCGCAGCCGCGACAGCGCTTCCTCATGAGCCTTTACAGCAGCCGGGCTGCTGCTCATAAATATGCTTCCATTATTTATACGGTAAATCAGCTTATTTTCCATAAAAATTCACCTCACACGATATATTATGCGAGATGTCCGCAATATGTGCGACGGATAAGCTGTTTTTAAAATATATTTACGGTGTCACCTGAATCGAGCAGGAAAAGTACGACCGATTCCGGTCTTTCTCCGAGAGAACGCTCTATGACCTCGCTGTAAAGCTCAAGCTGCCTCCTGTACTCTTCTCTCAGGCGTGCAATTTCGAGATCCTTGTTTTTACGGTCTACCCAGTCAGTCTTGTAGTCAACCACCACTATGCCTCTGTCGTCGCGGAAGCAGCAGTCTATGATACCCTGTATGAGCACGTTTTCCGCAAGCGAGCTGCGCATTTCTTCCTTTATGTCGTCATTTGCCGCCATAGCCGCTATCTCGTCTCTGCTCTTTCGGAGCGTGAAAGGCCACTCTCTGCGGATCCACTGCGCGTCACGCAGCCTGCGTCCTGTATCTGATTTAAAGAACGCAGCGACCTTGCGGCAGTCAACAGCCTCAGCCTCACGAACGCTCATAAATCCTTTTTCAGGCAGGCTTTCCACAAACTCCCTGACCTGAGCTTCGTCAAGCATTTCATCGAACGGTATGAGCTCAAGTACTTTATGCGTAAGAGTTCCGCGCGCAGCAGGCGTTATATCCGCCTCGCCCTTCATGAATTCAGGAACAGCGGATCCCTCAGGCTGGGCTTTGCTGCCGTCACCGGCAGTGACAGGCAGAGTCTTGTCAATAAGCTCAAGCTGCAGCGTATCAGGATAGACCTGCTGATCTGCGCCGTCTGTCACACCGACTGACACATCCGCGCGCTTTTTTACCGGTATCGTACCGCGAAGCGCTCTGTTGAGCTCTGAAACCGCGAATTTCGACTTTGACTCGACATCCTCTTCATATGGGTACTTATATGAAAAACGCTCGTAAAGCATGGATGCCATATGCTCCGTGTCTTTGAATGACGGGAATCCTGTTTCTATCTCGCGCATAAGCGCGGATGCGCTCTCAGATTCTTTTGCTGCTGAAGCTGACAGAGTTTTCCTGCTGTGCTTTATTATTTCCACGCCGCCCTCTTTGCAGTACGGTACTATCCAGTCAAGATAGCATGATGCGTCGTCTGCGCCGCCGCGCGCGCCCGTGTAATATTTTTCCATTTGTTTATCAAGATCCTTCAACGCGCCTACCATTACGAGCTCGTCCATAGGACGCGTCATCGCTACGTAAAGTATTCTCATTTCCTCGGCGATGCGTTCGCGCTCCTTCTGGCGCGCTATGACGCGCTGTGTTATCGTGCGTGACTGGCACATCCTGTCAGGATCCGAATACTGCAGTGCGATGCCGAGGTCCTTGTGCATGATGACGCGGCCGGTGTTCCTGTCGCGGTTGAAGCGGCGTCCCAGGCCCGCCAGTATGACTACAGGGAATTCAAGTCCCTTGCTCTTGTGTATGGTCATGATCCTTATCATCTGCTCGCCGGTATCAGCCTGAAGCGACTGGCCTATCTGTACGCTGCCGTCATTCATGGCCTCAACGTAGCGCAGGAACGCGAAAAGTCCTTTCGTCTGCGATGAAGAAAAATCTACTGCCTTGTCAACGAGTGAGCGCAGGTTGGCTGCGCGCCTGTCACCGCCCGGAAGCGCAGCTACATGATCGAGATAGTGAGTATCCTGCATGAGTTTCCATAAAAATGTCTCAAGCGGCATATAGCGCGCCCACTCGCGCCATCTGTCAAGCTTTCTGCACGCATCAAGGCACTTGTCTGCAAGCGCCTGCATGTCATGCGGAATGTCTTCATACAGCGGAAGAGCGGCGTTTTCATTTCTGATGCTTCCGTTATCTGCGCCTTCACAGCCGCCCGGATCTGAAATATCAGCGTATCCTGCCTGCGCGCCCGGCGCGCCTGATGCTTCGTGAGCTTCTGCGACAGCTGCCAGCTGCCGGAACGCTTCATTATATGCCATCCTTCCTGCGATCCTTCCGCCTGCCGGCTTTAATGATGCATATCTGTCGTAAAGTCTTATGCCTATGAGCTCGTCGGTGCTGAATCCGAATACCTGCGAGTAAAGGACGCTTATGAGCGGTATGTCGCTGCGCCTGTTGTCTATGATGCGCAGGAGGTTCATAAATACTTCTATCTCTACAGTCTCGAAGTATCCCTCGCCCGCGTCTACGTATGCAGGCAGGCCTGCCTCTTTAAGGGCTGCGGCGTATATGTCCGACTGGCCTTTTACTCCGCGCATGAGTATGACTATATCATTGAGTCCGACCTTTCTGACGCATCCTGCCTTCTGGTCGTATATCTCTGTTCCTACGCGCGATGCTGCCAGGTCGGCGACGACCTTTGCCTCTAACTCTGTTTTCTGCATTTCGAGTATTTCGTCGTCTATTTCATCAGTTGACCCTGATGCTGCGATCCCTGCTGCAGGCGGTATCGCGTCAGATCCGTCATCCTGATCTTCGCCGTCGGGCTTGCTCGTGTCTATGAGATGAAGCGTTGTCTGCTTGTCGAGCGGTCCCTCGTAGCTGCCTCCCATGTGCAGCTCTGCGTCCTCATCGTAGTCTATGCCGCCTGTGTCGCGGTCCATTATATTTCTGAATACGGCGTTTACTGATCTTATGATATTGCTCTTGCTTCGGAAATTTCTGTTCAGGTCTATCCTCATGCCCGGGCGCATGCCATCGCGGAAATCGTTGTACTTGTCTATAAATATCTCCGGTTCCGCCAGGCGGAACTTGTATATGCTCTGCTTTACGTCGCCTACCATATAGACATTATTGCCGCGGCTTATGCGCCGGATCAGCGTTTCCTGTATGATGCTGCTGTCCTGGTACTCGTCTACGAATATGACTTCAAAGTGCTTTCTGTACTCGTCGGCGATCTCATCGTTTCTGAGTATATCCAGGGCAACGTGCTCTATATCATTAAAGTCAAGAAGGTTTTTCTCTCGTTTTTTTTCAGTGAAGCGCTTATGGAAATCTTTTACAAGGTTTTCAAGATAACGCGCCGCTTCATATGTATCGCGCACGCGCTCGACTGACTCTTCAATAGAAACAGCGTACTGCTCGCCTTTAAGCTCTTTTATGATCTTTTTTACGGAATCGCGCTTTGAGGTAATGAGATCTTTTACTTCTGCGTAATCCGCTTTGTCGTCCTTTGACGCGCGGAATGTCTGGAATTTTATCTCAAGCGCGGCTTTAAGCTCATCGTCTGTACCGTTTTCTGCGGCGTCAAACGCTGATGACAATGCTTCCATATCTGTCTCGGCTTTAGGCGCTATGCTTGGCATGTCGGCTATGATGTCGCATACCGACTCGTATATCGCTGCTGCCCGCTTCAGCGCTTTTGCTGTTTCGCCGCGCATGGCTGTATAGACAGGTGATGCTTCAAATGCGTCTATGTCGTTTTTTACTGCGTCTACTGCATCGGCGAGCCATGTGAACGGGTCAGGCATGGACATGATGAATCTGTAGACTTCTTTTATCATCAGGCGGACGTTTTCTTCGCTCCGTACGTCTGCGTACATCCTCAGAAAATCTGTAAATGTCAGCGATACTTCCGGACGCTCAGGCGTACCGGTCATATCTATATTATCTATCGCGCTGCTCATGTCTGCGCCGCTCTCTTCAAAGCGCGCTTCCAGAAGCTCATCGAGCGCTTCTTCTATCATGACGGAGCGCCTGCTTTCGTCGCATATGCCGAAGTTCTGGTCTGTATCTGTCAGATAAAAGTATCTGCGTATGATGCCCATGGAGAATTTATGGAATGTACTTATGTCTGCTATCCTTGCGCGGCGGATCTGCGCGCGGAGACGCGCGGTGTTTTCCGGTGTTCCGTTTGTTTTTTCTTCATTTAAGGCTTTTCTGAGCGCTTTTATTATCTTTTCTTTCATTTCTGACGCGGCTGCGTTGCTGAATGTTACTATCAGCATGTTGTCTACTGAAATGCCTTTGTCTATAACGAGCTGCTTTATGCGCTCCGTAAGCACAGCCGTCTTGCCCGATCCCGCTGCTGCAGACACAAGTATATCGCTGCCTCCTGCGCTTATAGCCTGCTCCTGCTGTTCTGTCCACTTCATACCCATCAAAAGACCTCACTTTCCCACTTCATATACTGCTGTTATTCTACCATATCCCCACGCCTTTGCACACCGGCTCACAGTCTGTTATAATCATTGAGGTGAAAACTATATAAATGCGTATACTTCATTGCATATAACACTATTTTTATAAAAGCATCAAAAAGGAAATTATAAAATGACTACAACACTTATGATCCTCGACGGCTTCGGCTTCAACCCTGAAACGTCCGGCAACGCCATCGCAGCAGCTGCAACACCAAATCTGGATATGCTCATGGAGAAATATCCTCATACGCTCCTCGGCGCAAGCGGACTTTCAGTAGGCCTCCCGGACGGCCAGATGGGAAACTCAGAGGTCGGCCACATGAATATCGGAGCCGGCCGCATCATATACCAGGAGCTTACGCGCATAACAAAAGAAATAGCAGACGGAACATTCAGCAAAAATACAGTCCTCAACGCAGCCATGGACCATGTACTCGCAGCTCAGGCTGACGGCGCAGCCCTTCATGTGATGGGCCTGTTATCCGACGGCGGCGTGCACAGCCATATAGATCACCTTTTCGCCATCATAGACATGGCAAAAGAAAAAGGCATCGAAAACCTCTGCATACACTGTTTCCTCGACGGCCGCGATGTTCCGCCGAGATGCGCTGAAAAATACATAAAAGAGCTCGAAGACTACATGCAGGAAACAGGTCTCGGAAGGATCGCAAGCATAGCAGGCCGCTACTACGCTATGGACCGCGACAATCGCTGGGACCGCGTTCAGAAAGCATACGACGCACTCACTTCCCCACAGTCATCAGGTACGCTTACAGCTGAGTCAGCCAATGAAGCTCTCAGCGAGGCGTACGCGCGCGGCGAAAATGACGAATTCGTCATTCCTACAGTAATACTCGACGGCGACGGCCGGCCTGCCGGCCCGGTAAAAAGCCATGACTCCGTAGTCATTTTCAACTTCCGCCCTGACCGCGCACGCGAGATAACGCGCGCATTCTGTGACCCTGATCTCACAGGCTTTACGCGCACAGCGCGCCCCGATGATCTGTATTATGTATGCATGACGCAGTACGATGCAGCCATGCCAAACGCAAAAGTGGCATTTCCGCCGCAGCACCACAAAAATACGCTCGGCGAATACGTATCCGCCCTCGGCAAAAAACAGCTCCGCCTCGCAGAAACAGAAAAGTACGCTCACGTAACGTTTTTCTTCAACGGCGGCGTAGAAGAACCTAACGCCAACGAAGACAGAACGCTCATAGCATCGCCGTCAGTCGCTACATATGACCTCCAGCCTCAGATGAGCGCTCCCGAGGTCCGTGACGCTGCGATCGAAGCCATAAATTCAGGAAAATACGACCTCATAATAATGAACTTCGCCAACCCTGACATGGTCGGCCATACAGGCGTGTTTGACGCTGCCGTAAAGGCCATGGAAGCTGTTGACGGCTGCGTAGGCGACATATATGACGCCATCACAAAGCAGAACGGTGCTCTCTTTATAACAGCAGACCACGGAAATGCCGACACGATGTTTGACGCAGACGGAAGCATCATAACCGCGCACTCCACAAACCCTGTGCCTGCGATACTTATAACGCCGGAAAACTTCTGCCCCGGATCATGCGGCAGCATAACGCTCCGAGAAGGCGGTATACTCGCTGACATCGCCCCGACGCTCCTTTACCTCATGGGCCTTTCCCAGCCTGCAGAAATGACCGGCCGCAATCTCATAGAAAACGCCTGCAGATAAAGCGTCAATTATCTTTCCCAAAAAGCAGCATGCGCCCGGCGCATGAGTTATTGCGCTCTCAGGCGAGCGCAGCGCATAACATAATAATATATGCACAGCGAAAAAGCCGCAGCCTGTGATGTCTCCCATGACACCAAGCTGCGGCTTTACCTGTTTATAGTATGTAAAACCCCATTTTGTTATAGTTTACCTGTTCACATGCTCCGCAAGGCGCACGAGCACAGCAGCGCCCTCTGCGCGCGTCAGCATACGCTTAGGCGCAAAATCGCCGTCATGATCTCCTCGCATAAGGCCTGTCATCGTACAGTATGCTATCCCCTCTATCGCCCAGTCTGAAACCTGGTCAAGGTCGTTATAATCCATCATGACCGACCAGTCCTCGTTCAGTTCTATGCCGAGCGCGTCAGTCGTCCTGTGCATCATTACGGCCATAGTCTGTCTGTCTATGATAGCTGACGGTCCGAATGTGCCGTCGCCCATGCCGTTTACTATGCCCTTATCGACTGCCCATGCAGCTGCCTCAGCATACGGCGCATTTACATCTATATCGCTGAATGTCTCTGAAAGCATGTTAAGATCAGGTTCATATGGCTCATCTGCCTGCGTGCCCCACACCATGCACTCGCTGTCAGTTACGCCTGCCATGGCTGCAAGCGCCTGCACGAACATAGCGCGCGTCATAGGCTCATCAGGCGCAAAATACCCGCCTGTACTCGTCATATATCCGCGCTCTGTTACTGTATCTATATAGTCGCGCGCCCAGTGGTCCTGATAATCAGTCCATTTTACAGATACAGACTCTTCCGGCGCGCCGCTCTGCAAACATGGATCTGCAGAAACATCAGCCGCAAACACGCATCCCGCCGACCCGACAGCCAGCGCCGCAGCCATGAGCAGAACCGTACACTTCCTTAATATATATTTCATAAAACCTCTTCCTCATATGTATACTTTTCTGTAAGTACAGGATGCGGTACTGCTGATGAACATACGGAACATTCTGCTCCGACGCTCCGCTTATCCGTATGTTCATCAGCTCTGCAGCATCTTTGTAATGATAGTACTTGCAATAATGTATACTTTTCTGTAATTAACTATCTACAATAATACACGCTTAATGTTTCAAACTTATTTCAGGAAGATTTCATTAATATTTTAAAAATATTAATGTTGTGCTTCAGTAGTATGCGGGCGCTGCGGCGACCGGGTTTCCGCTGCAGCATTTTACACTGCAGCTAAAGCGGCGTAAAATACACGCCGGACAGATACCGAGTAAAAAAATTTTAATTTTTATAAAAAAAGCTTGCATTGCCCTTTATCCTGTTGTATACTAATCAAGTCGTCAGCGATGACATAAAACATGTCCCGTTGGTCAAGTGGCCTAAGACTCCACCCTCTCACGGTGGCAACGGGGGTTCGACTCCCCCACGGGATACCAATTATTTAAACTCAGTATCGATCCGGTACTGAGTTTTTTTATTGCCTTTATTGTAGTTTTGCTGACTTTTTCTGCGGCCTCAGGTCAGCATTTGCAGGATTTTATACGTTTTTGTAACTTTTATTATTGTGAAATTGCCGATGCTGGTGGCTGATATACGGATAAGCGGAGCTCGGAGCAGAATG
>CAKQOE010000054.1 GCA_934255545.1 uncultured Clostridia bacterium
CCATTCTGCGACGCGGAGCGTTCCGTATATCAGCCGCCGGTATCGGCGTCCCCGTATTTACAATAATGTATACTTTTTCACAACTTATGCACTAAAAAAGCGCCCCGAGAGGGACGCTCTTTATCATCATAATATTTTACAGTATGTTACATTATCAAGCCTGCGCCGTAAACTATCACTATAGCCGCGATAGCTACTACAACGAGGCTCTGCTCGAAATACGCCAGTATTATCGCAAACACAGTACCGACTATCGCCGCTCCCGTGTTTCCCGTTGACCAGAATATCGCAGGAAACGTCAGCGCAGCGAGCACCGCGTAAGGCACATAAAACAGAAATGACTTTATATATACCGACTTTATCTCATGTCTGAATATCGAAACAGGCAGCACGCGAGGTATATACGTCACGAGCGCCATAATAAGAACACTTATGAATGCTTTCATTTATACATTTGCCTCCTGTTTTGCGAGCTTTCTGCTTTCCGCCTCAGCTTCCTCAGCTATGATGCAGTTGTCTATCACATCATCATCTTCCTTTACAGGGAAAAGCGCAGCTGATACGCCTGCTGCAATAACTGTCGCAAGGATTATCTTAAAACCGTCCGATATAAAATCAAAAAATCTTACATATTTAAATATGCACATTATCGCAGTCGCTTCTATTATAGTTATGAGCACTGCTTTTGATTTCTTTGCAGGCGGTATGATTATAGCTATGAACATGGCATACAGCGCTATGCCCATGGCTGCCGCCAACCTGTCTGAAAGCAGCCCCGACGTAAACGCTCCGAGCGTAGTTCCAAGCGTCCATCCAAATATCGGCGTCGTCATCAGACCGAACATATACGCCGCTGTAAGCTTTTTCTTTTCTACCGACGCTATCGCAAATATCTCATCCGTAATTCCAAAGCCGAATATAAGGCGCTTCCACAGAGCCGTACCCTCCGCTATCTTCTGCGAAAGCGAGAGCGACATGAGCATGTAGCGCATATTTATAACGAACGTCGTAAGCGCTATCTCAAAAAGACCCGCGCCGGCAAATATAAGCTGCACTCCGGCGAACTGTCCCGCCGATGTGACGTTAGACAGCGATGTAAATATAGTCAGCCACCGCGAAAGACCTCCCGTAACGGCCATCAGTCCAAATGTAAACGAAACAGGAATATATCCCAGGCATATAGGTATGCCTTTTATGAATCCGTCGCGGTATTCATCAATACTTTCTTTTGAAATCAATTTCTGCATCTCCCATAATTCTTTTCCAAAAATACTCTTAAGCAGCATCGTCCGTCACCGGACGCCGGGCAGCAGAGCTGCCTTAAGCACTGTGTAACATTTCGTACAAGCAAATATTATACTAAACTTATGCTTTAATAGCAATACTTGCGGCTTATTTGTATGATAACTGAAATTTTTCATACAACATGCGTATTACACACTATAAAATATCGTTTATTGTATACTTAACATAAAGTCGATAAAATATTTACGGTCTTACTATTTATGTATTCAGTATACACCTGGTGTTTATGCGCAAACGCCGTTGCAGCGGCTCTGTCGTCCGGTGACGGACGCTGGTTTTTCTGCCCTTATTACCGGAAAAGGCCGCCCTTTCGGGCAGCCCTTCTCGGATGTAAAATGAATGAATATAATATAAATTGTGTTTTTCTGTGTCTGGTCAGTTTCAGATCATTAGTGATGGAATAATCTGAGACCTGTGAACGCCATTGCCATGCCGTATCTGTCGCATGTTTCAATAACATTGTCATCACGGATAGATCCGCCTGCTTCTGCTACGTACTCTACGCCGCTCTTGTGAGCTCTTTCGATATTGTCGCCGAATGGGAAGAATGCATCTGAGCCGAGCGATACGCCGCTCATGTTCTTGAGCCATTCCTTCTTTTCTTCTCTTGTGAGAGGCTCAGGGCATTCTGTAAATACTCTCTGCCACTCGCCGTCGCGGAGAACGTCATCGTAGTCGTCTGAGATGTAAACGTCGATAGCGTTGTCGCGGTCAGCTCTCTTTAAGCCATCCTTGAACGGAAGCGCGAGAACTTTAGGATTCTGTCTGAGGAACCATACGTCAGCCTTGTTTCCTGCAAGTCTTGTGCAGTGGATCCTTGACTGCTGGCCTGCGCCGATGCCGATAGCCTGACCGTCCTTAACGTAGCATACAGAGTTTGACTGTGTGTATTTGAGCGTGATGAGCGAGATGAGCAGATCGCGCTTTGCTGATTCAGGGATATCCTTGTTTTCTGTAACGATATTCTGAAGGAGCTCTTCGCTGATGACTGCGTTGTTTCTGCCCTGCTCAAATGTAACGCCGAACACCTGCTTCTTTTCCTGGACTTCAGGAACGTAGTCAGGGTCGATCTTTATTACGAGGTATGAGCCCTTTCTCTTGCCTTTGAGGATCTCAAGAGCCTTTTCTGAGTATGACGGAGCGATGATACCGTCAGATACCTCACGCGCGAGATATGCTGCAGTCTGCTCGTCGCACTCGTCTGAGAGCGCTACGAAATCTCCGTATGAAGACATTCTGTCAGCGCCTCTTGCTCTGATGTAAGCCGTTGCCATATCTGTCAGCTCTACGCCTTCTACGAAATATACTTTTTTAAGTGTTTCATCGAGAGGAACCGCAACTGCAGCGCCCGCAGGGCTTACGTGCTTGAATGAAGCAGCTGAAGGAAGACCTGTAGCTGCCTTGAGTTCTTTAACGAGCTGCCAGCTGTTGAAAGCGTCGAGAAGATTTATATAGCCCGGCTTTCCGTTGAGGATCTCGATAGGGAGCTCGCCCTTTTCCATGTAGATCTTTGCCGGCTTCTGATTAGGATTGCATCCGTACTTTAATTCCATTTCCTTCATTGTTGAAACTCCTTTACAATACAAATGTTCATGATTTACAAAAAAATAAACGACCGCCTGAGACGTGATGCCCAGACGGTCGGCTGATTCCAAAATTATACTTCCTGTGGTCAATTCCACTTCCGTCAGTCGTATAACTACAGACAGGATAGCATGAATGTTTTACGCGCGCAAGTGTTTTTTTATGCATTTTCTGAAATGTATTTTATGATACGATTCCTGCGCGGTTTCGCCCGCCGGGCGGGCGCCGGCTTAAAGATATTCGTGCATTTTCCGCGCCTTTTCAGTATTTATTTTTAATATTTACGTCTGAGTATGAAATAGAACGCTGCGTACATGACCATGAGCAGGCACGCTCCCATCGCTGCTGTCAGGCACATTTCGTCGTTTCCTGTTATCTTGAATATTATCGAAACTGCGGCTGCGACTATAACGAAGCAGTATCCGGCCCACGCCCACGACCTGAGCGATATGTATCTGTTCCGCTCATCGCCTGCCGCCACATCTACTTCTTTTCTGTAGTTCTCGTCACGCCTGTATCTTATCTCACCTGCGAGCCTTATCGCGCCTACCGCTATGAGGGCTGCGCCCATGCCGTTCCAGTACTCATCGGCTTTGCCGGCAAAATATACCGCGCATAAGATCACGCCGATGATCAGCTCTGCTATGCTGGCTATCATCCTTTTGTTGGCTTTCATAAAATTACCTCCCTGATCTGTCCCTTATTGCATTATCGTCAGTCATCATCTTCAAAGATAAAGATATCTTCGATCGTCATTCCGAAAAATCGCGCCGTCTTATGTGCGAGCATTATTGACGGATTGTAGCGCCCTCTTTCTAGCGAGCTTATCGTCTGCCGCGAAACTCCCAGCTCTGCCGCCAGCTCCTCCTGACGTATGCCGCGCTCCTTTCGGATCTCCTCTATCCTGTTTTTCATCTGCTGTATATTCCCCCTGAATGACCTGTACCGCCCTGCAGTGCGGCGTACTGTTTAAACTTTTAGTACTTTAAAATACTCCGGATATTTTGTAAAGTTTGCTTTACATTTTTATATTATTCCCTGCCGCGGCTAATGTCAAGTCTGCTTTACATTTTTGAGTAAAAATTTTTTACAAAACAGTGCAAGCGCTTGTATAACGTTACTATATAATACGGCGGGCCCGTCATACCGGTACCCGCCGTCAGCAGATCTTTTACAGTTTATTTATTGTTCTTAACTTCCTCAAGCAGCTCCGTGATAGGTGTATCCCAGAGTTCTTCTCTGTTTTTCTTCATAAATGCGAGGTATATATCTGCGTTTCCTGTTACTACCTCGAGGTCTTCAGGTGATATTTCTCTTTTTACCTTTGCCGGGCTTCCTACTACGAGCGAGTTAGGTGGGATCTTTTTGCCCTTTGTAACGAGCGCGCCTGCTGCTATGAGGCAGTTTTCGCCGATCTCCGCGCCGTCCATCACTATCGCGCCCATACCTACGAGTACGTTGTCGCCGATCTTTGCGCTGTGAACTATAGCGCCGTGACCGAGGCTGACATTCTTGCCGAGAACTACCGGCTCGCGCTCGTTTGCGTGGATAACGCAGCAATCCTGAACATTTGAATTATCTCCTATAGTAATAGAATTAGCGTCACCTCTTATCACAGCATTATACCAGATACTTACATTTTCACCGATCGTAATGTCATTTCCTGCGAGTATCGCACCTTCTGCGATAAATGCAGAATCACTTATCTTCCTCATTTTATTTCCGCCTCTTTCTGTTTTATATATTGCAATATCAGCGTATACCACGCGCCTACAGCGGCGCATATTACAGGAATATTATAGCAAAACGGCATACACAATACAATCGTAAGTATACAAATCAAATACATCAATAAAGAATACCGCGGACCAGCAGCCGTCACCGGCTGAACAGCGCGCGTGGCGCGCAAAAAGCTTGCAAAAGAACTTATAAAAGAAGCTTCCTGGTGATCGATCACAAAATATACTTGACATAACTCAGATAATATTGTAATATTTGAATGTTCTGATTCAGCCATACATCGACTGAACACGATCACAGATGCTTCCATGGCTCAGTTGGTAGAGCAGCTCATTCGTAACGAGCAGGTCAACGGTTCGAGTCCGTTTGGAAGCTCCAGTCTTTAAGAGTTGTCGCGTTGAAGGCGGCAGCTCTTTTCTGTTTTTTGCTAAAATTTTTTGCATATACATATTCAATATCCTTAATTGAAAAGCAAGCTTCAAAATGCTACAATCAGTACCGTTAATGGCGCGTATTCAGAATAAGTATCGGAGAATTGATATGAATATAAACAACAGATCGAGATATATAGAGACAAACAGCGTTACACAAGCTACGGTCGTCCATCCTGACGGCTCTGCTGAGGCTCGCGAGAGCGATATCGTGCTTGAGCACAACATGAATATATATATAAACGGGCAGCTCGCGCTGCGGCTGGTATGCACCCCTAACGACCTTGCCGAGCTTGTAGTCGGCAGGCTCATATCAGGCGGATATATACACTCGCTTGACGAGGTAGAAACGCTGAGCATATGCGAGTACGGGCGCGACGCGCGCGTTTTTCTGAAGGGCAGCAGCAGTGATAACGAAACGCTTGTAAACGCAGCAGCTGCAGAGGAGCCGACATGCTGCACGGATAACCGTGTCATAATGGCTCCGCGTCCCGACGGTGCTCCCGTGCTCCCGCTGCCAAAGACTGATTATAAGCCGGAATGGGTGTTTGAGCTGGCTGCGGCTTTCAAGCGCGATTCTAAAATACACAGCCGTACCGCAGGAACTCATTCATGCTACCTTGCTTCGCGCGGTGAGATACTGTACTCTGCCGAGGACATAGGACGCCACAACGCGCTTGACAAGGCTGTAGGCGCAGCCGCGCTGCGCGGCATCCCGATGAAGGACTGCATGCTGTTTACTACAGGCCGCGTTCCTGCCGATATGGCACGTAAGGCGATCACTGCAGGCGTTCCTGTCCTGGTTTCAAAATCAGTGCCTACGAACGCCGCTATAGAGCTTGCGCGCGAATACGATCTGACCCTTATATGCCGCGCGTGGCCCGACAGCTATGAAGTTTTTAATGGTCAACAGTTAAAGTGTCAATGAGACCGGATGATAAACATCCGGCCTCATTTTCGCACGCTTTATTCAATTCTGGTCAGTTTTTCCGAAGCATCTTTTTTCATATCTGTACAGAAACTTTATGCCATGCGGTGCCGCATGTAACCACACACTGCTTATTCTGCATAAGGAGTTCCTTCAGTTATTATCTTGCGGAGTCCGCCCCATTCTTCTCTGAATATATCAGGATTCATGAGCTTTGGTCCGCCCTCAGGTATTATGAGCGTTACGTCAGGCACTACATCTATTATCTGAGTCTGCATATCTATGCCCGGAGCAACCTCTTCAAGCACGAGACCGTCCCATGTGCGGCGTATAACGCATCTTTCAGTTATAAATAATATAGAATTTCCCTTTCTCAGAGATTCTTCGGCATTAAATGTAAGCTGAGGGCACTTGGCTACAAATTTAGGATACTTGCCTTCCTGGTCTATTACCATCTTTCCGTCTTCTACATGGCATCTTATACCCTCTGCAGTAAACGTTCCGAGGAATATAGCATTCTTTGCCGTAGCAGAAATATTTGAGAATCCGCCTACGCCTCTTACAGAGCCGTTGAGCAGGCTCGTATTTATATTACCTTCCTTGTCAGCCTCAGAAAGCCCGAATACGCCGAGGTCAAGGCCGCCGCCGTCAAAGAAGCTGAAGTGATCTCCCTGATCGCACGAACATTCTATATTCTTGTGCGCTCCGAAATCAAGTCCGCCTCCCGGAACTCCGCCTATAGCTCCTGATTCTGATATCATAACTATAAGGTCTCTGCACTTTTCTTCTTCTACTACAGAACCCGTAAACGTAGGCTTTCCTATACCGAAATTGCACTTGTATCCCGGACGCATCTCCATAGCTGCGCGCCTTACCATTACCTTATCAGGTGAAAGCGGTATGCCGCCTACCTTTTCATCGGCATCTACTCTTATCTCGCCTGAGAATGTAGGATCGTAGAAAGTTCCCTGAGTCATCCAGTCAAGCTCAGGCTTCTTTGCCTCTACCACGTAATCAACGTATATGCCCGGCACCTTTACCATCTTAGGATGTATCTGTCCAAGCTCCACTACCTTCTGTACCTGTGCAAATACCTTGCCTCCGCATGCTTTTACTGCCTGAGCCACAGCGAGAGATTCAAGGTTATACGCTTCGTTTTCAACGCTTATATTTCCGTTTGTATCCGCATACGTTCCGCGTATAAACGCATGAGTAAGAGGATATGCCTTATAGAATATGTAATCCTCGCCGCAGAAGTCAGGGATATATTGAGCCCACTCCACATTCTGGCTGCGAGCAAGATCGTTTATAGCGCCCTTATCGCTGCGCGGATCCATGAACGTTCCCAGACCTGTTTTAGAAAGGAGGCCCGGCATGTTTCTGCCCATCTCTCTGAATACCTGTATCATAGTACCGAGCGGCTGGTTCCACGCTGCGATCTTGTTGTCTGTTATCATTTTCATGAGCTTAGGAGATGAGCCAGGATGCGATGTAAGTACGCGGGTCATCATCCCTTCGTGACTCCAGTGGCACTCACCGTGTCCGTTCTTTCCAAAGTCACCGCATCCTGCGGCATGTATATGCGTGATATTAGCCGGATGGCCGGTTTCAAGGAAAAGATCCTCCATGGCATAAGCCAGCTCATGAGGCCACCCTCCGTTTCCAAAACACGCTGAGGCAATAACGGCATCGTCAGGTATCAGCTTAGCTGCTTCTTCCGCAGATAAAAAGTTTACAAAATGATTCCTTGACATATATTGCACCTCCCTCACACGATCTTGCAGGCATCATGAGTCTAAGACTTCATAATGTTCTGCCCGCTTCAAACGCCCGGAGCTTTAACGGCATGATATACTTACATATAATGAACGCTTTTTATTGTCAGCAGGCTCAAATATTGTAAGTGTGCATATTTTATGTTTACATATAATTAGTATGCTTTCTATGTTTGTATCATAACAGATACAAAAGGTGTCTGTCAATGAAAAATATGATAATTTTTTATCAATTGCGTATGTGTAATTACCTATGCCATAAAAAACGGTACGCTCCATACAGTCTGCATTTGCAGAGCCTGAATGATGCGTACCGCATTCCGTTAAAATTTACATGCTTGTACTATTCTGTTTTCTGAACATCTGAAAAAGCTTCCTCTGTAACTCTCGCGCTGCCGGCAGCGGCATTTTCTCTGCTTCTGTAAAGCGCAGTCTTGTCCGCTATCATAGAAATACTTGAAGGCGGCGTATACGTTATGGCGTCCGCTCCGGCCTTTATAGTCTCTCTTATAGACTCGTCCGTAAGTCCGCCTGTCGCGATGATCGTGATCTTAGGATATTTTTCGCGTATCTTTCTTACTATCTCCGGAGTACGTTCAGCGCCTGAGACGTTTATCATGCTTGCTCCCGCGCGCATCCTGGCTTCTATGTCGGTATCCTCTGATACGACTGTCACTATGACAGGTATTTCTATAAGGTTTCTGAGTCCCGTGATCGTTTCATTGTCTACAGGAGAATTAAGGACTACGCCGAAAGCGCCGAGCTGTTCCGCGTTATTTGCTATGTTCCATGTGCGCGCGCCTCTTGTAGTGCCGCCGCCCACGCCCGCAAGGACCGGCATGCTGGACGCTGTCATTATCGCTCTTATGATGGCCGTCTGCGGCGTAAACGGGTATACCGCCATCACGGCGTCAGCGTTTATATTGCATATGATAGCGATATCTGTAGTCGCTACTATGCTCTTTATAGTCTTTCCGAATATCCTTATACCCCTGCACTCGTTTATGCACTCAGGCACTCTTATTATATGATTCCGCAGGCTCTGCTGCTCCTGCTGATCGTATGATTCCATGAATGTGTTTTCTTCTTCCATCAGTTCATAGAATTTCCTGTTCTGCATTAAATATTCACCTCCCCGCGCTGTGCGCAAATTTCCAATTGATTAATGATACACCTTTTGATTTTCTATAGCAACACAAATTTGTATACAAAATACCTTCATATACGAATAATTTTCGCATGTCAGGCGCGGCCTCACAGCCGCGAGTGTCCGGGCGGTGACGCCCGCAGCGATATTTTATTTATTCCTGCGTCTTTTTCTTATATGCACTTCTGGGATAGCGACGTTGTCATACGTTATCTCGTCATTTTTAGCTTTGTCATCAATGTCGTCGATATGCTTTCCGGCTGACGGCTTGATATGTATCTCAGGGAAAGCAAGATTTTCGCTGTCTACCGTTACTTTGTACTTTGACCTTCTCTTCCCGGATCTTTTTTTCTTCTTTTTCTGAAATATTTTTTTCAGGAACATTATTAATCATCCTCCGTATTTTTGTGATCGATGACCGTTAAAGCTTCATTGTAATATTTTACCTGTATTACAATAAATTGATAAAGAATGTTATCGCAAGGCTGTTCAGGAAGTCGGCGAAAAGACTTCCAACCAGAGGCACGAGCAGGTACGCCTTTACAGAGGGCACGTATTTTTCGCAGACTGCCTGCATATTGGCCATGGCGTTAGGCGTCGCGCCCATTCCGAATCCGCACATGCCTGACGCAAGCACAGCTGCGTCGTAGTCTCTGCCCATAACGTTGAATACGACAAAATACGTATAGACAAACATGAGCAGCGCCTGACCGGCAAGCAGTACTACCAGAGGCAGCGCAAGCCCCGCAAGCTGCCATATCTTGAGCGTTATCATCGCTATGCCGAGAAACAGCGACAGGCTGATGCCGCCGATATCGTTTATCTCGCCCATGTATATCGTGAATTTTCCCGTGTACTCTCCGATGTTTCTGATGAACGCGGCTGAGATCATCGCGCCGATGTATACAGGAAACGTCATGCCTGTCATAGACAGGAGCTTTGAAACGATAGTGCCTATGCCTATCGCTATGATGAGCTGAAATACAGCCGCCGGGTACATGCTCGTATGTCTTTCGTGCTTCTTTTCTTCTTCTATGAGCAGGCTGTCGTCCTCGATCACCGCAGTTTCGAGAAGATCTTTCTTTTCTATGAGATGCTCTCCTATAGGGCCGCCTATGACGCTGCCTGCTATGAGGCCAAACGTAGCACCTGCTGTACAAAGCGTGCTCGCTCCCGCGACTCCGAATTTCTCAAGCATAGGGCCGAACGCGCCCGCGGTTCCGTGTCCGCCTATCATCGGTATCGAGCCTGTACACAGTCCGATCAGAGGATCTATGCCAAGCAGCTTCGCCAGACCGACTGCAAGGAAATTCTGCGACAGTATAAGGACGATGACAAGTCCCAGGAACACTACCAGCGATCTTCCTCCGCTTCTCAGGACCTTGAGATTCGCCTGAAATCCAACCGACGTAAAGAAGAACACCATGCAGACTTCTTTTAATATATCGTCAAAGTCAAACTCTGCCAGCCCTGTCACGTAGCATATGCATGTAAACACCGCAAATACAACGCCGCCTACTACAGGCGCAGGGATGCAGAACCTTTCGAGCACTTCTATCCTTCTCTTTAAAAATTTACCCAGCATCAGAACGACTACCGCAACAGCGATCGTCTGATACATATCCAACGTTACTTTTATCATACTTTCTATCTTATTTATATAACCAACTATCTCCGGTACGCTGGCATCTTCCTTTCGTTTTATTCATAATTCCTTAATATTCCAATGTAAATATTTATGCAGTAATATCCTGCATGACTGCGGCCGTCGCCGGCCGATACGCTCGGCTGATCTCCACATATATGACGCTGCTGCCGCGCCGCGCTCCGTAACGCTTCACAGTTACATCGGCGTTCCGACTTCTATAAGATTTCCGTCCGGATCGTAAAAACGTACCACCTGCTTTCCACAGCTGAGCGTCATAAGCCTGTTTACGTACTTTATATCAGGATAAAGCTCCTCAAGCTGCTTCGCAAACCCTTCAACGTCAAAATGTTCGAAATAAAGCTCGCACGAGTTGCTTTCCGCAGTTATATCTTTTCCGATAGACTCCCTCCATATTCTCTCGTCCTGAAGTACAAGTCCGTCTGTCATTATCACATTGCCATCGTTATCAAGCACTACATTGAGTCCAAACAGATCATGGTAAAACTTTTTTGATCTTTCGATATCGCTGACCACTATCAGAATATTCTTAAGACGCATCCCTTGCCGCCTCCCCTCAGTTAATGTTTTAACAAATGCACATGATATTATAACAGGTCACGCATAAATAGTCATGCATTATATTTGAGATAAAATGCGCTGCGAATAAAAAGATCGGATACAGCATCTGTTATTTTTTACAGTGCCGTATCCGATCCTTGTTGATCAGAATATGCAAGATCATCGGCGCGGTGACGCGCGCTTTCTTTTATCTTTGCATTTTACATATATCCGTTTAAAACATCTGCCCCGGAAGTCTGAGCTTTTCCTTTGGTTCAAACGTTTTGTCGAACGCCTCAGCTTCTGTTTCATTGACAAGATATTCTTGTGGTGTCGCATATTCGCCGGTCACTCCGTCAAGATATCCCGGTACCAGCTCTCTGCATAAAAAGAACGATGCGTCCTCACCGTCGGGCAGTCCGTGATAGCGGATGCCGTACTCAGAAGCGTAAGTAAATCCGCTCTGACCGTAAAATCCGATATCGCCCTCAAAGCAAACGGCTCCGCAGCCCATGCGCGCTGCAAGTTCAAGCGAATAGTCGAGCAGCGCCTTGCCGTAAAATCTGCCGCGCAGCTCAGGCGTTATGCATATCGGTCCCATCGTCATGATCGGTATATCTCTGCCGTCGTCAGCTTTTATAGATGTGCGGACAAACACGTTCTGGCCTATGAGTCTGCCTTCTTTTTCCATGATAAGATCAAGCTCAGGCACGAACGCAGGGTCATCCCTCAGCGTATGCAGCACGTAATGCTCAAGGCATCCCGGACGGTAAACGTTCCAAAATGAATCTCTTACGAGTTCTTCAACTTCACGGTATTCTTCTTTTCTTTCCAAACGGATATTATAGTCATTTTTGTTCATTGTTTTTCCTCCTGATGATTGTTGACTTCCAATGCTGGGAGGTCTGCAAGATCGTATTTTGCGCATGACCTCCCGGTCACGCTACGGTCTCCAAGGTGTTGTTTTTTGTCAAACAGCGTCTCCTTAAGTTTAAATATATCAATAGTTAATAAATGCAGCATACAGAATACGATCCGCCTGGCGGATCAGGATCAGCGAATGATCTATTGATTCATCACCCTTTCTGAGCTTCCGGACGCCGGCGTCCGCTCTGCAGTCTGCATTGTTATCATATCACAGATATGCGTACGTAAGTAACACTTTTCTTTTTGTACCCACAGTCGCAGTAAGGTCCACCGGAGGCAAGGGTATACTGCCGCACAAAGGTTGACCAGATTTATTTTGAAGCGGTCGGTCTTTTCAAATTCAGGCAGGCTGCGGATGATCTACCGGTATCGCGGCTTTGCCTTTTTCGTGATGGCTCTTGCGGTGGTTGCATCATAACCCAGCACAGCGGTCAACTGCTTTTGAAAGGAGCCGGCAAACAGCACCCACATCCCAAAGGGCATTCCTGCATACTTCATCGCAGATACTTCCCGGCTTCCGCTTCCAGTTCCTGCCACACCGGGTAGGCTGCGCCATGCTCATCGAAAAATTTCTTGAGATCCCGGTTCAGCGCACTCATTTCGTCGATGGCGTT
>CAKQOE010000055.1 GCA_934255545.1 uncultured Clostridia bacterium
AGATATCCCTTACTGACACTACATGTCCGTTATCTGTGATAACGCGCCCGCATATACCTACCCTGTGCCCGCCGTCAAGCGTTATATATCCGCTGCGTATCTGATCCTGATAAGCGTAGTCAGAGTGCTCCATAAGCAGACTGAATATCATGCCGATATCATCGCGAGACATAGCATAAGAGCCGCACCCTGCTATTTCGTACTCACGGCCGCCGCTGTATACGATGACAGGCCTGTTTACTCTGAAGCGTATCTCTTCGAGATCGTCCATTATACGTTCCGGAAGTCCGCGCAGACTGCGCGCCAGATCATCAGGAAGCCTTGCAAATATATTTTCCATGCCGTGGCGCCGCCGGGCGGCGCGTGCGTGATCTGTACAGGGCATTCCTGCCGGGATTATCCGGCCTGATCCCTGTTTATTGTGTGCCGTTTTTATTTTTTCCGCATCATTTATCATATGTTCTTCACTCCTGTCTTCTTGTCCTTTACATATCTAAAATATATTAGAGGTCGTCCGTATCTATGCATAAAAAATGCTCCGCGCACGCCGGGAATGATACCCGGAGCACGCGGAGCGTGTGAAGATCCGTTTTATTGTTTTATTTAAGCTAAAGCGTACAGCAGAATATTCTGCTCAATACTAGTACGCAGCTACTTTAACTCTGACTCTGTCCTGTACGAGAGATCCTTGATCTCATCGCGGTTTGACGCGATAGTCTTGTTTATCTTATCGAAAAGATCATTTACATCAACGAACATCCGCTGCACGTATGATTCGTTCATGGTAGTTATCTTTTCCTGGAACGTGTAGAGAACTTCGTCTATGTACTGGAACGTGTCCATCTTGAGGTTCTTTACGTTTTCTTCTGTGACGCGCATTATCTCATCTGCGCGCTTCTTTGCGCGGAGCGTTATATCGTGCTCGTCAACGAGCTGGTCAGCCTTTTCGTTTGCTACTTTTATAAGGCTGTCATACTCTTTTTTAGCATCGTCGAGTATGCGCTGGCGCTCGTTCTTTATCCACTGAGCCTGCTGTATCTCCTCAGGGAGCTCATCTCTGATCTCTTTAAGAAGATTTCTGATCTCATCCGGATCGACCATTACCTTGCCTGTAAGAGGAAAACCGCCTGATGTATCAAGTATGTCTTCTATCTCCTGTAAAAGTTCTATTACTTTCATTATTTTTTGCCTCCAATATTACGTTCTTCTATGTATCGCTGAACATTTTCAGGAACGAGTCCGTCTATTTTCCCGTCAAAATAAAGAAGCTCTTTTATGGCACTGGAGCTTACGTATGAGTGCTCAAGGCTCGTGAGAAGGAATACTGTTTCGAAATCCTCATAAAGATGCTTGCTCATATATGCTCGCGGCATTTCAGATGTAAAATCAGGCGTGTCGCGAAGCCCTCTTACGATACATGATATCTGGTTTTCTCTTACATATTCTACCAGCAATCCTGAGAAGTCGACAATCTCATAATTTGTTATCTCCTCATGCTTAAGACACTCAGCTATGAGCTTCTTTCTTTCAGCTACTGAGAAAAGCGGGGTCTTGCTGGAATTCGTCACTATGCCTATGATAAGCGTATCACAAAGCTTAGATGCCCTTCTGATGATATCCAAATGACCCATCGTGAGTGGGTCAAAAGAACCCGGATACAAGAATTTCTTCATTTTAAAGCGCCTCCTGTTTTTCGTAAATTGAAACACTTATCTTTCCATAACGCTTTGATTTTATAAGCACCATGCCCGACATTTCCTCAGGAAGTGTTTCAGCAGAACTGTGCTCCGCAACTATTATGCCATCTTCTTCAAGTATTTCGCTTTCAGCTATGATACTGAAGCACTCTTCCATATAACCGGCACTGTACGGCGGATCGAGGAATATAACATCTACTTTGTCGTTTATCTTTTTAAATACTGACTTGAAATCAGACCACAGGATGACAGATCTGTCCTCGACCTTGCAGTGCTTTACATTTTCACGGACCATCGATATGCTTGTTCTGTCCTTATCGACGAAATAAGCTCTCGCGGCGCCGCGGCTTATAGCTTCAAGTCCGAGGTTTCCCGTTCCTGCGAAAAGATCTACTACTACGCTTCCCGGCAGATATCCTGCCACCATGCTGAAAACAGCTTCCTTTACTTTGTCTGTAGTCGGTCTGACTCTGTTGTCGGAAGGCGTCATGAGCCTTCTTCCTTTAAGTTCGCCTGCTATTATCCTCATTACAAAAACTCCTTATCTGTAAGTATACCACAATATACATAAAGTGCATTATTACATTTACTTTTCAACTGTATTTTTTAACCATTATATATAGCATACATATCATTTCAATATGTAATATCAATGTTTTAAATTTAGTTCACTAATATTTTTTAACTGCGCCGCTCCGCGGGCGACCGCGGCTGTCCGTTGTCTGGCATCTGTTCCATTAATTACAATTCATACTTTTACTCCATACGGTTAAATTAATCTACGTAAGGAGGTGAAATTGCAATGTCAGTTTCAAATAAGATCAAAACAGAATCACAGTCGGCTCTCGACAACATGAAAACGGAGATCGCCAATGAGCTTGGTTTATCCAACTATGAGCAGATGGATAAGGGTAAGCTTACGGCTCGCGAAAACGGGTACGTCGGAGGTTATATGACAAAGAAGCTCGTAGAGCTTGCTGAACAGCAGTTATCAGGCAAATAAGCTGAATAACTGACCGCCGGAAACGGCATCGTCCAGCGTCCGCACAACGGACCGTCAGAGAAAGAGGATGTCATATATTAAGTATTATGACATCTTCTTTCTTGTATACATATCATATCCCTAAATTCTCGAATGACCCGAACAGCTTTTGGACGCCTTCTGCGATGAGGGCGTTTTCCGGCTTTCTGAGGTGCGGGTCTGCCTGGAGCATTTCTTTTACTGCCGGGCGCAGCCCGTTCAGTATGCCTATATGTTTTACAAGGTCTGCCATGCCCAGCGCAGGCAGTCCGTGCTGTCGCGTGCCGAAGAAGTCACCGGGGCCGCGCATCCGGAGGTCCTTCTCTGCTATTACGAAACCGTCATTCGTTTCTTCTATTACTTTTGCGCGCTCCTTGCCGAGCTCTGACTTCGGATCGGTTATCAGAAAACAATATGACTGTTCTTTTCCTCGTCCGACGCGTCCTCTGAGCTGATGAAGCTGCGCCAGACCGAAACGCTCTGCGTTTTCTATTATCATGACGCATGCGTTCGGCACATTTATGCCTACTTCTATTACGACTGTCGCTACGAGTATATCTGTCTCATGCGCCGCGAAGCGCTCCATGGCAGCGTCCTTTTCGGCCTGCTTCATGCCGCCGTGAACGAGTCCTGCGCGAAGCTGCGGATATTCTGAACGTAGCTTTTCATAAAGAGATTCGGCAGAAAGTGCCTCGACGCTCTCTGAGTCTGCTATCAGCGGTGCTACGGCGTATACCTGTCTGCCCTGCTTTATCATATCTGCAGCAAATGAATACACCTTCTTTCGTGAGCGCGAGCTCACGGCCTTTGTTTTTATAGGCATTCGTCCCGGAGGCAGCTCGTCTATGACTGATATATCAAGGTCTCCGAATATTATCACAGCCAGCGTGCGCGGTATCGGTGTCGCAGTCATGACAAGTATATCCGGGTCTGCGCCCTTTGCGGCGAGCTTTATGCGCTGATCTACGCCGAAGCGGTGCTGCTCGTCCGTTATAACAAGGCCCAGCTTATTAAACTGTACTGATTCCTGTATAACTGCATGTGTTCCTATTATAACGTCTATGCTGCCGTCTGCAATAGCTGCGAGCGTTTCTCGCTTTTGCGCGGCTTTTACACCTGACGACAGGAATCCTGTACGTATGCCTGTTCCGGCAAAAAATTCCTGAAATGTCTCGTAATGCTGGCGCGCCAGAAGCTCTGTCGGCGCCATCATAACGCCCTGCCTGCCATTTTTTGCTGCCTTGTAAAGCGCTGCGGCGGCTACTGCTGTCTTACCTGAGCCTACATCGCCCTGAACCAGGCGCTGCATAGGGACTGCCGACTCCATATCGAGTACTATCTCATGCAGTACGCGCTTCTGCGCGTCCGTCATTTCAAATCCGAGAGATGCTGCGAATTCTTCAGCGTAATGATCGTGCGGAAAAGCAACGCCTGACTCCTCGCGGCAGCGGGCGTTTCCCTTAATGAAAAGCCCCGTCTGCATAAGGAACAGCTCTTCAAATATGATCCTGTATTTTGCTGCAGCAAACGCTTTTTTGTCCTTCGGAAAATGAATATTTTTAAGCGCGAACTCACGGCTGCACAGCTTATTTTCCCTTACGATGTGCTCAGGAAGTGTTTCATTTATGCTGAAATTGCGCGCAAGCGCAGCAGAGGCTATCTTTCGAAGGTCTTTCTGCGTTACTCCTTTTGTCGTGCTGTAAACAGGCAGTATTGCGCTCTCAAACGTCGGGCCGCTTTTTTCAAACTCCGGGTGGATCATCTGGAGCCCGGAACGCCCGCGAGTTACTTTACCGTAAAAGTTATACTGTTGACCTTCCGCAAATGAGCCTGCATAGTATCCCGCATTAAAAAATGTTATGTCAAGCTGCCCCGTGTCATCTTCTATCTTGAGGCGGATCATTTTTCCCTGACGACCGTAGGCGAAATTTTTGATTATTTTAAGTACGATCCCCGTAACATAGTAAGTTTCGCCTTCTTTAAGCTCTGCCAGAGGAGAAAGCTTCGAACGGTCTTCATATGATGCCGGATAGTGGCTGAGCATGTCTCCGAACGTGTAAATGCCGAGCTCGTGTATGAGCTCGGCTTTCTTCGGACCGATACCTTTAACTGATTCTATCTTTGTCAGCATAATATCCTGAGCTCCCGCTTTGCTGTTCTCTTAGATCTTATTCCGGTTATATTTATGATGACTTCGTCTACAGTTATGCCGGTTATCTCCTCGGACTCTATCCTGAGGCGTCTCGCATACTCCTTTGTGAACCAGCTTATGCTGGTACCGAATTTAAGTATCATAAATACCTCGACATTTACTGTGTTGTTATTTTTGTTTTCTGTGACGTTTATAAAATTCAGTTTGTCAGTGCCTGATCCGCTTAACTTTACAGGGCGTCCCTTTGGCGTCGTAAAAAATACGCGCCCGTAAAAGCCCATGGCCGTATCTGCCGCAATTGCAGCGAAAACAGACGGATCAAAGCCGATCTTTCCCATTTTGTCTGTATATTTTACCATATGCTCGTCACCTCCGGTCAGCGGCGCGCCTGGCGCGCGTCATGCATATCGTACACTCGCTGCGTTATACGAGTTCGCCGAAAAGGCTGAATGTTTTTGCATCAGTTATCTTTATATCGACCATCTTTCCTGTAAGGTCTTCATCACTGTCAAAGTTTACAAGCTTAAACGTATCCGTCCTGCCCGAATAAGTTCCCTTTTCGCCGCGAGCGCTCTCGCCCTCGACAAGCACCTTTACTATCCTGTCCTGATAAAGGGCATTTTTTTCAGCGGTTATCTCATTTACAGCGTCAACGAGGCGTTCAAAACGCTCATGCTTCACGTCGTCAGGTATCTGGTCATCGTACTCTGCTGCAGGCGTTCCTGTTCTTATGGAATACAGGAATGTGAACGCCGAGTCGTAGCGTACTTTTCTTACAAGATCAAGCGTTTCTTCAAAATCTTCTTCGGTCTCGCCGGGAAATCCTACTATTATATCTGTCGTTATCGCTATATCAGGCACTGCAGCTCTTATCTTTTCCACGAGTGCGAGATAATCTTCTTTTGTATAGCGTCTGTTCATACGGCGCAGTGTTTCCGTGCTGCCTGACTGAACAGGGAGATGTATGTGTCTGCACAGCTTTTCGCAGTCAACGAACGCCTGTATGAGCCTGTCTGAAAGATCCTTTGGATGTGATGTCATGAACCTTATGCGCTCAAGGCCGTCTATCGCGTTTATTTTTCTTATGAGCTCGGCAAAATCGCAGTCAAAATCACTGTTGTTTCCGTATGAGTTTACATTCTGACCGAGTAATGTCACTTCTTTTACTCCGTCAGCGACAAGCGCTGTTATTTCTGCAACTATGTCCTCCGGTGCGCGTGAGCGCTCGCGGCCTCTTGTGTACGGTACTATGCAGTATGTGCAGAAATTATTGCAGCCATTCATTATATTTACGAATGATTTGTGGCGGAACTTTCTGTGTACGGGAAGTCCTTCGATGATATGTTCCTGATTTTTATATACCGACATGACCTTTTCGCGTTTTGAAAGGCAGTCTGCCAGCAGCTGTGGGAAATCCTGTATGCTCATCGTTCCGAATATTATATCGACCCATGAGTATTTTGACTTGAGGCGCTTTATGATATGCTCCTGCTGCATCATGCAGCCGCATACTGCTATTACTGTGTCAGGATGCTTTTCTTTTATTTTTTTTATAACGCCGAGCTGTCCGAAAAATCTGTTGTCTGCGTTTTCGCGTACGCTGCATGTGTTCATGACGATAACGTCAGCATCATCGCGTACCGCATTTTCAATGTATCCGGCGTCTTCGAGCATTCCTGCTATAGTTTCTGAATCGTGCTCGTTCATCTGACAGCCGAATGTCTGTATAAAGTATGTTTTCCGGCTGTTTTTTATCTTATCTATTAATGAAGGCATTTTCTTCTCCTGTTTTCAAGTGTTTATCCATCCTTACTATTTTAATGGCGGCCTGCCGTCATGTCAAACAGTAATGTATACTTTATCGTAAGTACAGGATGCGGTATTGTGATCTGTTATGTCCATGAGGATTTTTATCTGCTGAAATATTTCTGAGTAAACAGTTTACCATATCATCACATTTTACGCACATACTGCCTTTACATATCATATTATTTGACTTAAAATATTTGACGTAAAAATAATACAAGGCCATTCGGACGGTATTAGTAAAGAACAAACCGTACCGGGAATTTGGAGGACAAAATGTCAGATAAGATCAGAATCATCTCAAACCCTGCTGAAGTACAGGCGATCGCTAAGGAATGGAAAAAGGAAGGCCTCACTGTAGGCGTGGTCCCTACTATGGGATACCTTCACGACGGTCACAGAAGCCTTATACACAGATCATGCACTGAAAACGACCGTACTGTTGTCAGCATATTTGTAAATCCTATACAGTTCGGACCTGCTGAGGACCTCGCTACTTATCCGCGCGACCTCGAGGCTGACTCTGCGCTGTGCGCTTCAGAGGGTGTTGATATCATATTCCATCCGGAGCCTTCAGATATGTATGCCGATGACTTCTGCACTCACGTTGAGGTAGATGATATAACTCACGTTCTTTGCGGAAAGACTCGTCCTACTCATTTCAGAGGCGTCACTACAGTAGTTTCAAAGCTCTTCAACATATCAAAGGCTGACCGCGCTTACTTCGGAGAAAAAGACGCTCAGCAGCTCGCAGTCATCAGAAGGATGGTAAGAGATCTCAATATAGATATCGAGATATGCGGCTGCCCTATCGTGCGCGAACCGGACGGTCTTGCAAAGAGCTCAAGAAATAAGTACCTCAGTCCTGAAGAACGTCAGGCAGCTCTCGTCCTCAGCCGTTCGCTCAATATAGGACACGGTATGCTCGACGCAGGTGAAAGAAACGCTTCAAAGATACGCCATGCTATCGTAGATGAGATAAATAAGGAGCCTATGGCTGAGATAGATTATGTTTCTATCGTTGACTCGCTTACTCTTAAGGACGTGGAAGGCGATATAACTGCGCCGGTACTCGTAGCTATGGCTGTAAAGATCGGATCTACGCGCCTCATAGATAATTTCTCTTTTGAAGCTTAAAGCTTCGGTGCTGCAGTGATCGATAAGATCAAGTTAAAAAAGGGTGCGGATCACTTTTTAAGCGGTCCGCGCCCTTTTTTATCGGATATTTATCGTCGTATTTTATGTTTATCTGTCGGTCATTACATTACCATACCGATGATGTGGACGACGGCTGCAGCGACCCATGCGAGGACGCACTGCCATACTACTATGCCTGCGGCCCATTTGCCGCCGAGCTCGCGCTTTACTGACGCGATGGCTGCTACGCACGGTGTATAAAGCAGGCTGAATACAAGCAGAGATGCTGCTGAAAGCGGTGTTATTACAGATGTTATGCTGCCTCCGAAAAGAACGCCGAGCGTAGATACTACGCTTTCCTTTGCCATAAATCCGCTTATAAGCGCCGTACATATCCTCCAGTCGCCAAGCCCTATCGGCGCAAAGATCGGCACGAGAAGTCCGGCTACGCCTGCAAGTATGCTCTCAGATGAATCGCTGACCATATTGAAATGGATATCGAAGCTCTGCAGGAACCATACGACCATAGTCGCTATGAGTATTACGGAAAACGCTCTCTGCAGGAAGTCCTTTGCCTTCTCCCACAGAAGCTGTGCGACATTTTTTGCGCCCGGCATCCTGTAGTTTGGAAGCTCCATGACGAACGGCACCGGCTCGCCCTTAAACAGCGCACCTCTGTATAAAAATGCGGCGAGTATGCCTACCAATATGCCGAGTATGTAAAGTCCTGCCATTATGAACCCGCCATGCCCCGGGAAAAACGCGCTTACAAAGAACGAGTATATAGGGAGCTTCGCTGTGCAGCTCATAAACGGTGTAAGAAGTATCGTCATCTTACGGTCGCGCTCGCTGGTGAGCGTCCTTGTAGCCATTACCGCCGGAACTGTACATCCAAATCCTATGAGCATAGGAACTATGCTTCGTCCGGAAAGGCCTATCTTACGCAGCAGCTTGTCCATCATGAAGGCGACTCTTGCTATATAGCCGCTGTCTTCCATAAGCGACAAGAAGAAGAAAAGCGTGACTATTATAGGCAGGAAGCTGAGCACGCTGCCTACTCCTGTAAATATACCGTCTGTAACAAGGCTGTGTATGGCGCTGTTTACGCCTGCGGCCGTCATGGCAGCGTCAGCTGCTGCTGCAAGCTTGTCTATGCCCCATGCAAGTATGTTCTGCAGCCATGCTCCTATGACATTGAACGTCAGGTAAAATACGAGGACCATTATTGCTAAAAAGCAAGGTATCGCTGTGTATTTGCCTGTAAGCACGCGGTCGATCCTTTCACTTCTTATGCGCTCGCGGCTCTCTTTAGGCTTTATTACTGTCTGGCTGCACAGGCGCTCTATGAAGTCAAAACGCATATCCGCTATGGCAGCGTTTCTGTCAAGACCTCTTTCCTTTTCCATCTGCTGGACTATATGCTCAAGCATTTCAAGCTCATTCTGATCGAGCTTCAGCAGATCGAGTATGATAGTATCGCCTTCTATGGCCTTTGAGGCCGCGAATCTTACAGGTATGTCAGCCATTTCTGCATGATCCTCTATAAGATGCTCTACAGCGTGTATGCAGCGATGTACCGAACCGTCATGGTCTTCTTTTTCACAGAGATCCTGCTGTACCGGTCTTTCCTGGTATTTGGCTATATGGATGGCATGTCTTACTACCTCATCTACGCCTTCGTTTTTTGCAGCTGATATAGGTATGACAGGAACTCCTAAAAGCGATTCCATAGCGTTCACGTCTATAGATCCCTGATTTCCTATCACTTCGTCCATCATGTTAAGAGCTACTACCATAGGAACGTCCATTTCAAGAAGCTGCATCGTCAGATACAGGTTTCGCTCTATATTGGTCGCATCAACTATATTTATGATTGCTTTTGGGTGCTCGTTCAGTACGAAATTACGAGATACTATCTCTTCACTGCTGTACGGCGACATGGAATATATGCCCGGAAGGTCGGTTATAAGTGTTTCGGGATGGCCTTTTATGGAGCCGTCTTTTCTGTCTACCGTTACGCCCGGGAAATTGCCTACGTGCTGGTTTGCGCCCGTAAGCTGATTGAAGAGCGTCGTTTTTCCGCAGTTCTGGTTTCCTACGAGCGCATATGTGAGCTTTGTGCCCTCTGGGAGCGGATCTTCATCTTCTTTTGAATGATATCTTTCGCCTTCTTCGCCGAAGCCCGGATGGTCTATTTCGCGCTTTTCTATCTCCCAGTCAGGAACATGTGCATGATGCGTATGCGGATGTTCTATCTCCTCTATCTCTATCTGATCAGCCTCAGCAAGACGGAGCGTGAGTTCGTACCCGTGTATGCGGATCTCAACGGGATCGCCCATAGGGGCGAATTTAACTACAGTTACTTCGGCGCCCGGAATGACGCCCATGTCAAGGAAATGCTGACGCAGAGCGCCACTTCCTCCCACAGTCTTTATGACTGCGCTCTTTCCGATTTCAAGATCTTTAAGTGTCATTTTTACCATTTACCGCCCGTATCACACGGCGCGGTCCTCATATTATTACCACAAAAAAGCGCCCCGCGCATGCAGCCGCCGCGATGCCGGTACTATGTAACAGACCGGCCGGCTGCGCCGTCCGTGGGACGCTTCGCTTTCACTATCCTATTTTAACAATCAGCTCAGTATTTTTCAATACTCGCGCGGTGACGCGCGCTGCTGTGAACACATTTTTTGCGTATTATTTATTATGCATTATTCCCGGTGATCCTAACGATACGTGAGCTTTAAGAAATTGTCTGTAAAAAAATACGCCAAGCAGTGTCGTTATAATTTCCGTCACCGGAAAAACGAGCCAGAACGTATGCAGGCCGAACTGCGCGAACAGATATCCGAGCGGTACGAAAAGGAATACGGTCCTCACTATCGTAAGCGCTGAGCTTCTGACGGCATAGCCTATGGCCTGGAAAAATACAGGAAATATCTGGGCCGCTACCATCGGCACAAAACTCAGGCCTATCCATCTGAATCCGTATATGCCTATGGATATAACGTCAGGATCCTTTGAAAATACAGAAAGCATAGGTCCCGGCAGGAATTCAAAGCAGAGAGTCCCCAGAAACATGAGCGCTGCACCCGATATCATGGAATCTCTGACTGTCAGCCGGCACCTGTCTATATCATGCGCTGCGTAGTTGAAGCTTATGACCGGAACCATACATGTCTGAAGCGCTCCGAGCGGTATGAAAAAGAACGTCTGCCATTTGTAGTAAAGACCGAGAGCTGTGACTGCCTGGTCTGAAAAGCCTTTTAATATCAGATTCAGGCCAAGTATATAAAATGTATATGTTGACTGCATGACTATGTTTGGCAGTCCCATCCTGTATATCATTTTTATATCCTTGCAGTACGAGCCCGGCGCAGGCGGTCTTCTGAATGCTTTCCACACGACTACGAGGGCTGCGATCATCTGTCCTGTGACGGTCGCTATGGCTGCGCCTGCGATGCCGAGCTCCGGAAAAGGTCCGAGCCCGAATATGAGCAATGGGTCGAGGACGCAGTTTGTGATCGCTCCCGCGATCTGAGCCGCCATAGGCGTTTTCATGTCTCCGCGAGCCTGAAGTATCTTGCTCCACACGCCTTCAGTGAATATACCGATGCTGAATACGCATACTATGCGTCCGTATACGACAACGTCGTTTATGACGTCAGCTGAATCGGTAGACATGCGGGCGTACGCCGGCATGGCGAAATAGAATACGGCTGCGAACGCTACCCACATTATAACGGCGAGCGGAGTGCCTATACCTGCTATTTCTTCTGCTTTTTTGTCGTTTTTTACTCCGAAATAGTACGCCATACATGTGTTTATGCCTACGCCTGTGCCGACTCCGAATGCTATCATGAGCAGCTGTACGGGATATATCACAGAAAGCGCTGTCAGGCCTGTTCCTGAGTAGTTTCCTATGAAAAAGCTGTCAACTATGTTGTAAAGAGCCTGAATAAGCTGCGCCAGCATTACCGGAGGCGCTATTTTCAAAAGTATCTTTCCTATTTTTTCAGTACCATAGAAATGTTCAGTGTATTCTTCATCAGTGATCATTATCAACAGCTCCTTGATATCTTACTTTTAGTTACATTACATATCTGTAAATAAAGATCTGCTCTTCCATATGTACTCTATTCCTGAGTATATCGTCATGATGACGGCTATCCAGAGCATTATAGTCGCAAACGGGAATCCTGCAGCTTCAAACGGCCAGTTTCCTATAAGAAGGAATATGATCGCTATCATCTGTGTCACTGTCTTTATCTTTCCTGACCATGCTGCGGCTATGACTACGCCTTCGCTTGCTGCTACGGCGCGCAGGCCTGTTATCGCAAACTCTCTTGCAAGGATGACTATGACCATCCATGCCGGAACTACTGCTGTCTGCACCATGCATACGAGCGCTGATGTTACGAGAAGCTTGTCCGCGAGCGGATCCATTATCTTGCCGTAGTTAGTGACTAAGTTATACTTTCTTGCAAGATGCCCATCAAGGAAATCAGTGAAAGAAGCCACGATAAAAACAGCCGCTGATATCCAGCCGTTTCCTGTACAGAGATATATGATTATAAATACCGGAACCAGTATCATTCTCATTGTTGTCAGTTTGTTAGGTAAATTCATTTTAAACACCCTCTTGTGTATTTTAGTTGTAGAAAAGTATACGTTTTTGTAATACGGGGACGCCGATGCCGGCGGCTGATATACGGAACGCTCCGCGTCGCAGAATGGGATGCTTCTAACAGATTAT
>CAKQOE010000056.1 GCA_934255545.1 uncultured Clostridia bacterium
TTAAGGGCACTCCTGTAAGCGAACTGAAGCTTGAGATAAAAAATAAAGACGGCGATAATTTAAAAGCAGAACTCGTATATTTCAAAGATAACGAACTGTTTATAGATATATCTGATAATTCAGGCGAATATTTTGGTATTGTACATCTCGGATATACTATGGTAGAAGCTGCAGTTTCTACGGTGCCTGAAACTGTCAGACTTATGGATGGCGATAAAGTAGCTCTTGAAGTAACAAATCTTACGGACAAATGGTCGGATGGGTACCTGTCACAATATAACGTACCGATATCATCAGAATATAAGGGGGGTTTCTGCTGACAGGTTCACTGTTGAAGCATTAAATAAAGACGGTAAGAAATTAAAAGCAAAGATCTCACGTTTGACAAGTGCAATGGTACAGATAAGCATATCAGACGAACAGTATCATATAACAATAGGCTTTAAATACGAATAGATAAGCCTTACAGCTGCCGTACAGTATAAAATGTACGGCAGCTTTTATATGTAACGCAGTAATAAAATCCACAGGAGGCATGCGTCACCGCATGATAATTATATACAAGTGATGCAATGGTGAATACATTGAAACGGCGAAAGTATAAGACTCAGAAAAAGTAACAGATGAACGAAATGCTCAGATGTTGGTGGTGAAAAAGTCAGCAAATGGATCGTATAGCAAAAATGCTGACCATTTTTTATATTTCTAATATATGCAATAATGTTAGTGCAAACTAACGTTATGACGCTGCAGTGGATGCGGGGCGGTCATGGGGCTTTGCAGCCGCCGGGCGGCTGATTTTGTGTTGGGTCTATTCGTTTATTGCTTAAAAATATTATTCGAAAATTTGAAATTATGGCGGGGACTGTTCGAAAATGCGATTGACCGGTGTTTGATAGTGTTTTATCCTTGTAACAGCAAAAGTTAGTGTGACCTAACTTTATGTGCTTTAGTTAGATGCGGCGAGAGCCGTAATTTTTTTCAAATATGGGTTAGAACGGACTAACTTTATTCATGATCCTGTACATGACTCAGGCTGAGGGCGCGGGAGTGCGTATGATGTATGGAGCGCAAATGATGTTATGAAGGGCGCCGGCCGGGTGACGGCAGAATGATGAACGAAGTGTGCTGAGCTCTGACGCGTATGAGAAAAAGAAGGAGAAAAAATTATGATAACAAGGAAAAGTAAGTTCCTGAGCGCCATGCTTTCTGTGTGCATGACGTTTTCGGCTGTTCCTGCTGTTTATGCGGCCGGTGACGGCGCGGGTACGTCCGATATAGACGGGCATTGGGCGAAAACGGCTCTTGAGGAATTCATTAAGGACGGATATCTGAACGGCGACGGCAATGGGAATTACATGCCGAACGGCACGATGACGAGAGCGCAGTTTTCTGCGATAGTAAACAGGATACTGAGATATACTGACGAGAGCGCGGATATCTCAAAGTACAAGGATGTGAGCGCTTCGGCGTGGTACAGAGCCGACCTGGCAAAGGCGCTGGCGGCTGCTTATCTTTCAGGCACTTCAGCTGACACTATGTCGCCGGAGGCGTCGATAACGCGCGAACAGACATTCGTCATACTTGCAAGGATACTTAAGCTCGATACGACAGATACTTCAGCTCTTGACGCTTACGCTGACGCAGCAGATGTCTCTGACTGGGCTAAGGGAAGCGTTGCAGCGCTTATCAAGGCCGGCTATGTTTCAGGCGACGACAACAAGAAGATAAACCCTAAGAAGGCACTCACTCGCGCTGAGGGCGTTACGGTACTCAACAGGAGCAAGACTGCTCTCGATGAGCACAAGGTCATCACAAAGGGAGTATATAAAGACGGCGTTTATACAGGTACGGGCGCAGGCTACGGCGGCACTATGAAGCTCCAGGTGACTATAAAGGACGGCAAGATCTCTGACATCCAGATACTCAGCCAGAGCGAAACAGGCTCATACCTTGAGCGCGCAAAGACACTGCTCGACAAGATCAAGGCAAATAACGGAACATCAGGCGTAAACGCAGTTTCAGGCGCTACGAGATCTTCGAACGGTATATTTGACGCCGTGAATGCATGCCTTTCTCAGGCTGAGGGCGGGAAGGATACTTCTACTACAGGGTCTACCGGGGGGAGTCATGGACCGAGCGGTTCGCTTGCTTCATACAGCAGGATAAATTATGATGACTGGTATATAGCTGACGGTACATATACAGGTGTTGCATCTGGCTACGGCGGAAATACTTCTATTCACGTAAGTGTTCAGGTAACAGGCGGTAAGATCGTAAATGTAAACATAGACAGCAGCGCTGAGAGCGGAAGCTACATGAACAGCGCAATGTCAGTTGTAGACAAGATAACTGCAGGAAATACTACGAATGTAGATAAGGTATCAGGCGCTACATACTCTTCAAACGGCATACTCGCGGCTGTTGAAAACGCTCTTGACGGAGCTAAGATCTTGAAGAAAAGCGAGCAGCAGCCTCTGCAGGATGTAGCTCATTCTGATATCAGCGTTATAACTGAGTCAGGAACTACTGTAACTGCTTCAGAAGTTGAGGATGAAACTACTGTAGGAAATTATGCAGTTTTAGCAGGCGCATCTGCGTCAGACGCAGTATCATGCTACAATATAGAGCGTACTGGAGATGCATCAGTCAGACTGATGCTGCCGATAGCGAATTACAGCGCTGGCAAGGATTACACTGTATATCATATGAAAGACGGCAAAGCGAATTCTCTTGAGACTCAGGTCGTATTTATAGACGGCAAGGGATACTACGCTACATGCATCGCTAATGAATTCAGTGATTTTATCCTTATAGGCAAGGCAAAGTCTTCATCTGATAAAACATATGAAATAAATGACTCGAAGCTCACAAAGGGCGCAGCTGTAACTGTTTCTGTTGAAAAGAATACCGCAAAGAGCATAACTACAGATTATACAGTAGATGTTGTTCCTTATTACTATGAAGAAAACGGAACAAAGTATATAGCAAAGCTCAGCTTTGATGAAAATACTTACAAAGCAGGGGATAAAACAGGAAGCTCAGCAGAGCAGTTTACAGATAATACAAGCTATGTTGAAACAGCTGTAAAAGCATTCAACAGACAGCTTCTGAATATCTTAAGCGCAGGAAGCGGAGAAGTAGACGTTGTAACAGGAGCTACTGTTTCAGCGACAGCTCTGAAGTCGCAGATAGCAGAGGCAGGATACAGCTGGCCTGCAGCTGCAAAGGAAGATGTACTAAGCGAGAAGACAAGCGCGTCAGACGATCCTACTACAGCTGCACCTGAGATAAGTGTGATTTCAGCAGGAGAAAACAAGGTCGCTATAAACAGCAGCGAGTCGCTTAAGGGAGCAGTTATATATGTAAACGGACAGAAAGTAAAGACAGTAAGCGATGATGTAACTCTCGTTACTGTAGAGGCTGCAAAGGGCGCGTCTGTTACTGTAGCGTATGCGTCTGGCTATGCAGCAGCTGCTAAGGTCGGAGAAACATCTGTGGAAGATGTTTACGTTACAATGAATGTTCCATACGATGATTTCTTCAGAGCAGTCGGATTAAATAACGATGTAAAGGTAGATGCTGTTACTTCCGCTACAGAAAATAAATGGAATAGTGATAATTTCACAAAGAGCACTTATAAAAAGGCTAATGAAGTCGGCGGCAGCGTATACGGTGTCCAGATACCTGTAAAAGTAAGCAGCGACAAGCTTGCAGATCTTTTAGCTGTTACTGACAACGCAGCTGATTATTACTGTGCATCAGCAGTTTCATCAATAGATGGAACATATCTGGAAATGAGCGTTGGTGATGACGGCAGAAAGACATTTAATTTACCTGAGGACGTTTCAGCGGAAGAAATTTCACAGGATAACGATGTTACCTTAAGCAGTGATTCAAAGTATGGTGATTATCAGATAGGTATATCCAATGTTCCTGAAGGCACTGTTTACGGTGTAATGATATCAACTGATGATAATGATTACGGAATGCGCCACCTTGAAAATATCTGGAAAGGCGGCAAGGAAATATCATGGTCTTCAGGATATAAGACTGTTGAATCACACGGAAATACGCTTGCAGCTGATCATTATAGATCTATAAACGGTAAGACGATCAAATCTATAAAGTTTATAACAAGCACAGGAATATACAGCATACCTGTAGGAGAGGGCGGTATATATGTTCCTGTAAAATACAGCGCGGATCCGTTAACTGTTGAAAATGGAACAGTATCAGAAAATGGCGGAACAACAGCAGTTACATTTAACGATCTGCCTGACGGAGCGTTCAGCAGCAGAACGATACAGGTCGTCGCGTCAGATAAGTCAGACATTACTGCTATATATGGATTTACTCTCAGCCAGGACGGAAAAACTCTCAGCTGGACAGGAAATGCTCCTATCGGATCATATACTGTTTATGTAAATGATGAGTCAGGTGTATATGCAGCATTAAAGGCTTCATTTGAGATACAGACTGCTGAGATGCCTGCAGAGTACGATGAATCAGATATCAGGATAGTAAAGAAAACTGATGCGGATGATAATGCTTACAGTCAGTATATAAGTGCTGTTACTACAGCAAATATAAACGGAACAGATTACAGTCTTACAGGAAAACATGCAGTAAAGATATTTAATGAAAACGGCTTTATAGACCTCAGTGCTTCTCCGTTTGAAGGAATGAAGGCAGGAGATAAATATACTGTAGAGCTTACAGCTACAGGATACAGCCAGAAGCTTTCGTTTGAGATAACTATACCTGAAAAGATATATACTTATGCAGCGCTTTCTTATGCTGAATACTGGGCAGGTGAAGATGTGCAGGCAGCAGGAGATACAACAAGTTCAGATATCCTTGATGCACGAAGCGAATATGATAAGGGCGCATTTGACGCTGTTACAAGAGCTACTGTAAATCATGGACTCCATAGAGGAAGCTATCAGCAGATCGCTCATATCTATTCTACAGAAGATCATTCAAAGCCGTTATTTACAGTATCACACTGGAGTGACGATGGAAAAACATTTACAACTACTGATGGTACAGTGGTAAGTTGGGACAAAGGTTCAATGACTTATACTGCAGGACGTGACGGTGAAAAGACCGCAACTATGGATCATTATGAGATCACAGGAATCAAGTATGTGCCTGTAGCGATACCGGCAGATCTTTATGCTGAATTCTGCAATGATTATGCTGTTACACAGAACGGCGAAACAATGGCCGGAGGATATGGCGAAAATAATCTTAAGGCATATGAATATAATGCTTATGTTGATGACGACACTAACGGCCTCAAGACCGTAAGCAAGTCAGGCGACAGCTGGTCATTCAGCGCTCGTCAGACTGGCAGTGGTTCAGGTATACTTGACCAGGATGAGCTCAGCTCATGCGATGAACATCTGACAGTTAAGGACTACAGCGGAAGCTATGGCGAATTCCTCAGAGCGGATATGCTGTCAAATTACGGTGGCCTTGGCGCAGCTATGCAGACTGTAAGATGGGATTACTATGGAGAAAATGATCCTGAAACCAGTGAGCCTCTTGCAAGCTACGGAACGAAGTTTGCTGCAGATAACTGGATGCATAAAGCAAACGGTATACAGCTTGGTCTTACAGAGTCACTCAGATGCCAGCTTCCTGAAAATATGGACGGAACAGGTAAGTGGGTGGTAACAATATACGGTCTTGGCTATGAAGATTACAAGGATACTATAGAAGTTACTTCTGCCAATATACCTGCGCCTGTAGCAGCTATGACTGACGAGCAGAAAACACAGCTGACAGGTCTGAAAGATCAGGCATACGATCTGCTGAAGGATTATATAAATGAAGATGGATCTCTTCAGGATGGAAAGGCTTTCTCAGAAGAATCTGCAAACGCATATTCAGCGCTTCTTGAACATTACAAAGAAGCTGTAGCAATGCTTGCAAATGCTGAAGCTACTGAACCTGAAGCAGCAGAGCTTATCGGTGAACTGCCTGGGCTTATAGCAGCTGTTAAGCCTGAAGCACCGACATCACTGCAGGACGCAGAAACCACTTCCGAAACTCCATCATCAGTCTCAGAGGTACTCACAATAGTAAAAGAAACTGTAAACGAAGCATCATCGGAAAACGCTGAAAGCGCATCAGACGATGCTGAAAAATCAGATGCCCCTGCAACGGAAGCAGCTCCGGCTGCCGCTGAGGAAAATGCATCTGCAGGTCAGACAGAAGAGGCTCACGCTTCTGGAGTATCAGCTGAATAAGGGCGCAGCTGTACTGTTGAATGGAAGCATAGACCGACTCAGACCGATCTGAAAAACTGCGCAGCGCGTTGCGGCAAGCCTGTAAGGGGCGCCTGCGGCGATGAGTGCTGTGCAGGTCGTGAAATTAATGAAGGAAGGAGGCGGCGCCCGCGAGGGGGCCGCCGGATACGGGGCTCACGGGTAACTGCGTGGGCGCCGGCGGAGCCGGGCAGCGGTAAGCGGAAGCTTTCTGCTGCCCGGCCTTTTTGCGCCCTGACCGGCGTGAGCCTTTGCGCGCGCCAACAATTATGCCGCCCGGAAGCTGTGATCTGCAATTAAGTCAGCAAACCGGCAAATATCCGAAAATGCTGACCGAAGCCGCCGAAAAAAGTCAGCAAAACAACGAATATATAAAAATGCTGACCATGGCCACCGGAAAAAGTCAGCAAACCGCCGGATAGCAAAAAATGCTGACCATAGCCGCCGAAAAAAGTCAGCAAACCGCCGGATAGCAAAAAATGCTGATCATAGCCGCCGAAAAAAGTCAGCAAACCGCCGGATAGCAAAAAATGCTGACCATGACTGTCGGAAAAGTCAGCAAACCGCCGGATAGCAAAAAATGCTGACCATGACTGTCGGAAAAAGTCAGCAAACCGCCGGATAGCAAAAAATGCTGACCATAGCCGCCGGAAAAAGTCAGCTGATATTATTATAATATGATATAAAGTTTTCAAAGTCGGTATACAGAGATAAGTCAAAGCTTACTGGATATCGACTTTTTATTTCTGTTTTTTCTATTTTTATGAAACATTTTGCTGCCCTGAATGATATAAGTAGTGAAACGCGTTTTTAAAGCGTAGCAGAGCACTGATAAGCTCGCTTGATCAGTGCGGCGCTAGCGGAGTTACGTTATAAATTTTAAAATGAAAGCGAAGTGATGTTTTGGAAAATGAAAGGTTCGAGCGCGCGGCGGCTATGTATATGAATAATGTGTTCGCAGTTGCGTTCAATTATTTCAGGGATCCGTCGGACGCTGACGACATAGTGCAGGAGGTGCTTCTCAAGCTATTGAAGAGCGATGTGGAATTTGAAAGCGATGAGCATATAAGGAACTGGCTGCTGAAAGTGGCAGTCAACCAGTGCCGTAAGGTGTCTGTGTCATCGTGGTTCAGGAAGAGCATGCCGCTTCAGGAGTATGCGGAGTCGCTTAGATATGAGGATCCGGAGGAGAGTGCGCTGTTTTTCGCCGTGATGGGACTGCCAAAAAAATACAGGGTGGTGATCCACTTATTTTACTACGAGGACTACAGCACGGCGGAGATTGCAAAAATGCTCGAAATGAACGAATCTACAGTGAGGACGCGCCTCAGGCGCGCGCGGCTAAAATTAAAGGAGGTCCTGAAGGATGGATGGGAAGATGAGTAATAATAAAAGGTTGTATAAATCAACATTTTCAAGGCTTCATTATTTTGCTGGTATCAGAATGGAGGACGAAATGGCGGATAATAATGAATTAAAAAGAAATGAAAATATAGCTGACATGGTAAGTGCGCCCGGCGCACGAAAGAGGCTGAGGATAAGCAGGCCGATAGCTGTATGCGCGGCCGTGGCGGCGCTGATCTGCGCCATGTCCGCTGCAACGTTTGCGGCTACAGGCGGTGAGACTGCAAACCCTGTGCAGGCGGTCAAAGTAATGCTGAACGGAGAGTCTGTTTCTGCGACTGCGGTAAAAGCCGACGGCAGCGTGCTGGTCAACATGGGTGAAGGCGATGTGCTGAGCTGCAAAGACCCTGAGACAGGCGAGTCTCTGGAAATATCAGCACTTGATGACGGAAGCCGGGTAAAGATAGATAAGAAAAAGAACGGCGATGATCTGAATGCAGAGGTAAGCAGTGAGAATGGTGACTTTAGTATAAGCGTTGAAAGTACTGATGAAGGTTCCAACGAAAATTCCGATGAAAGTGACGATGTCAACAGCGACGAGGAATAACGGCGTTTGCTGAGCGATAGCCAAAAGACGATGAATCAATAAACGCATTAATGCAAAAAACGCAATAAAGCAGCAATAACATTGAAATTTCAATGCGTGCGCCCGGCGCACGATTATTTATACATTGACATTGGAATTGTCATAAAGTATCATTTATTTAGTTATTGCAGACTAACCGCGAGGCTGCGCCCCGCGGTTTCTTTTAAGTGTATGCGTTAGTAACGTCTAACTCATGAACGCCTGAAAAATAAGACAGCGTAAGAAACATTGCCGATGTCTCGATCTGCTGCAATTTTTTTGGTGTTCAAGTTAGTATCAGCTAACAGCATCATGTTTTTATGCTCTGCAAAAGGAGGTTTTATATGGTATTTGTAATTGCGCTGGTGATAGCGGCTCTGTTTTCACTGCTCTGCGACAAGGCTCTGAAAAAGCATGCAGGCGCGTTCTACATCGCAGCGGTCGTTCTTGCGGCTATAGCTGCTGGGTGCACGTATGCCGGAGTTACAGCAGGCTTCCCGATATGGTTCAGCACATGGATCTGGCCTCTCGTGGCGCGCGGCGCTCTCGGAACAGCTCTTTTCGTCGTTGTCATGGTCACAGGCGCGCTGCCGAACGGCTCCGCAGCCATGAAAAAGCTCATGCCTATAAGAGGCGAGCTGTCTATCATAGCGTCTATACTCACGCTCGGCCACAACATCACTTACGGAAAAACGTATTTCGTCATGCTGTTCACCAAGCCTGCGATGCTTTCAGGAACACAGCTTCTGGCGTGCATATCTTCGCTCGTCATGATCTGCATAATGATCCCGCTTTTTATAACGTCATTTAAGTCAGTCCGCAGAAAGATGAGCGCAAAAAACTGGAAAAAGCTCCAGCGTGCGGCGTACGTTTTCTATGCTCTCATATATGTTCACATAATGCTGCTTTCAGTGCCGATGTATATGCGCGGCATAACGACGTATATGGCAAATATCATAGTATATACGGCAGTATTCGGAGCATACGGAGTAATGCGCATCCATAAGGCGGTCGTAAAAAAGCACGCAGCTGCAGCGAAGAAGCGGGCATACCGTGCTGCTGCCTGACAAGCCGGAGCAGGCGCCCGGCGCCTGAAAAATATTGCAGCATATTAATATTAAAGGAAGATAAAGAGGAAAGATATCATGTTGAAATTTAAGAAAATATTACCGATAGTATGCGCGACAGCTGTTATTTTTGCAGGATGCGGTTCAGACGCGCCGGCAGCAGACAACTCAGCAGGCGCCGAGCCCGGAAGCGTTGTCGAAGAAAATATAGACGAGCCGCTTTCTGCTGAAGAGGAAGACACGCAGCAGACTGACGGACAGGATGAAGAAGCCGTTGAAGAACAGACAGCTGCCGGATCAGAGAACAGCACAAAGGCTTCAGGCTCTGAAAGTAAGGCAGAAGCTTCAAAATCATCAGCTGCCGAAACAGAAACAAAGGCCGCAGCGAAGACTGAGACAAAAACATCGTCTAAAAGCAATACATCAACGAATACAGCCTCTTCAGGCTCAACAGCATCATCTTCAGCAGCTCCCGCAGCTGCAAAGCCTGCCGAGCCGACATATAAGTATAAGGACGGTACATACTCAGGCTCAGCCCAGGGCTTCAACGGTCCTGTAGGCGTGAGCGTGACTGTAAGCAAGGACAAGATAACTGCCGTATCAGTTACATCGTCTACTGACGATGAACCTTATATCTCAAACGCTAAAGCGCTCTGCTCTCATATGGTTTCAGCAAACAGCGCTGACGTAAGCGGCGTGAGCGGCGCGACTTACAGCTCAAACGGCATAAAGGGCGCTGTAAAGGCTGCGCTTGCAAAGGCAAAGAATTAAGCAATTATTCATTGCCTGACGGACGCGGTTATTGTATTATTACGTAGGAAATGTACATACGTTTACGGGATACAATATATAAATGAACAAAAAAAGCACGAGGGTATATATGACAGGAAAAGGTAATAAGGGTTTTATAAAATCAATATCAGACTTCAGAAGATCCGCAGCTCTTGCTGCGCTGTGCGTACTGCTTGTTATTTCAGCTGCAGGCTGCGGTACTGCGGACAGTACGTCCGGAGGGTCAGCGGGAGCTGACGCAGGAAAAGCTGTTCAGGGAGATACGACAGAGCATTCGACGACTGTATTTGCGATGGATACCGTTATGAATATAACGACATACGGCGGCAGCGACGAGCTGCTGAACAAAGTACAGTCAAGGATAGAGCAGCTTGAATCCATGTTTTCAACAACGGATGAAAACAGCGAGATATACGCGGTAAACAGAGACGGAAGCGCTAAGGTGTCTTCAGATACTGAAACACTTACGAAGTTTGCGCTCGATATATGCGGCAAAACGAATGGCGCGCTTGATATTTCAATATATCCGGTTGTAAGAGAGTGGGGTTTTACAACGGGTGATTTCAAGGTACCGGACGATTCAGTCATAAAGGATCTTCTGACTCACGTGGACTACAGGAAAGTCAAGCTTGATGAAAACGAAGATACGATAACGCTTGATAAGGACATGAAGATAGACCTCGGAAGCGTAGCGAAGGGTTATACGGGCGACCGGATCATAGATATGCTTAAGGAAGCGGGCGTTCAGTCAGCGCTCCTTGATCTGGGCGGCAATATCCAGACGCTCGGCAGTAAGACTGACGGCAGCGACTGGCGCGTAGCTGTACAGGACCCAAAGGATCCTTCGAGCGGCGATTATCTCGGTGTTGTGGCTATATCGGACAAGGCGGTCATAACATCTGGAGGATATGAAAGATATTTCCAGGGACCGGACGGAAAAACATACTGGCATATCATAGATCCTTCAACAGGGCGCCCTGCCGAAAACGGGCTTATATCCGTTACCATAATAGGCGATAAGGGCGTATACTGCGACTCGCTTTCGACATCGCTTTTCATAATGGGCAAGGAAAAGGCTGCGGAATTCTGGAAGCAGTATCAGGATTTTGACATGGTGCTCGTGAGCGATGACGGCGAGGTCGATATAACGGAGGGCATAGCTGACAGGTTCGAACTCAGCAACACAAAAGATTATCATCTTAATGTCATAAGCAAGTAAAAACAGGACGCGGCATGGATAACATGCCGCGTATGTGCGTAAAAGGGTATATATAAATGAAGGGAATAATAAGAAAAGCTGATATAGCGCTTGCAGCAGTCCTGCTGCTGTTCTGCGCCGGGACGGCGTGGTTCGCATACGGGTCTGGAAGCGATGGCGCTGATATAGAGATAAGCGTTGACGGGAAGTTATATGGGACTTATTCATTGTCTAAAGACGATGTTATAGATATAGACACAGATCTCGGCCACAATCAGGTGACTGTAAAGGATGGAAAGGCGTTTATGTCGCAGGCTGACTGTCCGGACGGCTATTGCCTTGGCCAGCATAAGTCTTCGGGTGGTATAAACAGGTCGGATCAGACGCTTGTCTGTCTGCCTAACAGGGTAGTAGTATCTGTTTCGGGAGACGGCAGCGGAAGCAGTAAAAATGAAAACGGCGCTGACGCAGTAAGCGGCAATCGGGGAGCTTCTGATATCCCTGACGCTGTTGCCGGAACTCCGGCTGCGGGAAGCGGCGAGAACGGGGGCGGCGCTGATGAATAATAAAAACAGAAACAAAAGCCGCCGTTTGTCGGATAAGAGAAACAGTATGGGATACCGCGTGGCGCTCAGCTCTGTTATGACGACTCTGGCGCTTATATTTTCATATGTAGAGGCGCTTATACCGTTTAATTTCGGCATACCGGGCATAAAGCTGGGACTTTCAAATCTCGTCATCCTTATAGCGCTCTATCGTCTGGGCGCCGGATACGCGTTTACGATAAATATGATAAGGATACTTTTATCCGGCCTGCTTTTCGGAGGCGTGTCAGCCATGCTGTACAGTCTGGCCGGGGGACTGCTGAGTTTTGCGGTCATGTTCCTGCTTGTAAAAACAAAGCTGTTCAGCCCTGTTGGAGTGAGCATGGCGGGCGGCGTAATGCATAACGTCGGCCAGGTCACAGTCGCGGCTCTCGTTGTAGAAACAGGAAAAATATATCTCTACCTGCCGGTCCTGTCAGTAACAGGCCTCATAACAGGAACCATCCTCGGCGTCGCCGCCGCACTTATACTTAAACGCCTTAAACGCGTATAGTAGTTATAAAAATGTATACGTTATTGTAACTTTTATTATTGTGAAATTGCCGATGCCGGTGGCTGATATACGGATAAGCGGAGCTCGGAGCAGAATG
>CAKQOE010000057.1 GCA_934255545.1 uncultured Clostridia bacterium
ATCCATTCTGCTCCGAGCTCCGCTTATCCGTATATCAGCCGCCGGCATCAGCAATTTCACAATAATAAAAGTTACAATAATGTATACTTTTCTGTACATACAATATCACACTTCATCATATCGTAATTCCGTCATCGTAAACAGGCCGGCCTTCGTATGAGGGAAGCATTGCGGCGTTTCCGTCGTAAGCCGGGACGGCTTCATCGTCGGATGAATATATGCTGTCGTAGTCGGCTCTGTATACATTGTACAGATCATCGCTGAGCTGCATTCCGTAATAGTCGTAAAGGTTTACTATCGAATACACGCGTTCATTGTAGCCGAAATTCCAGTAGTAGTTAAATTCAGGCCTGTCTGTCGTATAAAAATCAAGCGCATGGAGCTGCTGATACAGACCGTCTATGTAATTATCGCGGTAATATTCAATACAACTGGTATCTGATGCCTGATACAGTGTCAGCTCGCCGAGTTCGCTGTTTATCAAGTCATCGAAGAACACGACATATTCTTCATCAGTCATATTTTTAAGAGCCTCATCATCGAGCGTGTCACGATATTCGAGCTGATCCGCAACGGCCTGCATAAATGAATCATCGTCTGCTGTAACCGTATATGTTTCGCCTGTATCGTCAAATCCAAAGTCAGGCGTGATCGATCCGCTGCCGGCTATACGCGCGCCGCATAATGTTACGATCGCTGTAAGGATATTAAGACCTATGATGACTGCGATTATAACAGCTATGATCTTTCCAGGCTGAGTCTTCACCTGGTATCTGCCATAGCCCCTGTGCGCGCCTGCGCCTGAACCCGCTGCAGCGCTTCGTCCCGCGTCTGACGTGTGATGGCGGCGGAAGCTTATGCTCGCTGAATGCGTTTTAGCGCCGCTGCTCTTTTTTTCGGCGATCTTCTTTACTGCACCACTGAGCGGCGATGAGCCATCGTCTGAACATATATCGTCAAACGAGCTGTGCGAATGAGACATTCCTTTTCCGCTGCCTCTAGGCGAGCCTTCGTTTAAAAGATCCCCGCTGCTGAACACTTTTCCGTCTATAGAGCCTGTACCGCTCGTCCTGGCTGACCTGCCCGCAGACGCCATCTGCCTGCCGCCTATGAATTCAGGTCCGCTGCTTATCTCAGCAGGCGCTCCGCATTTCGGGCAGAAAGCGCTCACATCAGAAAATATCTTACCGCATTTTTTACATATTATCTTAGCCATAGTTTTCCCCCTGATCCGCAGATCTTCATAAAAGGCTGCCTGCAAAAAAAGCCGCCGGAAGCACATGCGAGATCACTTACTGCGCATAAATACCGTCCGGCGGCATGACCCGCGCCGGCGCGGGCAATTTGTCTGCGTATTCTTTTATTACTTATTCTTATTGATTATCCTTGATTCGTATTCGCCTGTAGCGATGTCGATATAGCGGACAAATAAAGATACTTTGTTGTCCTCGTTGAGGCTCTCCCATACCTTCTGCGCAAAAGCGTCTATATCGCCTGCGTCAGCAAGGTCTATCCACTCAGGCTCGCCCTCGAAGCTCGGAAGAGGGTTGCCGTCGCTCATATAAGTGTGGATGAAGCGGCCTTCGCCTGCCTTCGGGTTTTCATACGCAAATGTGTAGCGGTTGCATGAATCAGGATCGCCGTTGTTGCTCTTGAGGATGGACATAGCATAATTGTACTTGCCGTTTTCTATATGCATGATGCCTGATATCCTCGGCGTATAGTTAGGGCCGTCCGGCTCGAACTCTCTTGTCCTGAGCGACTGCTCAAATGTCTGCTGCTTATCCATGAGGTCGTAAACTGTATCCGTCTGGTCGCCGTTCGTAACGATCGTCTTGTTGCCGAGCACACGTACAGGCGCATAAATGATAAGGCTTGGATCGCTGAGCTTTGAAGGGTCGAACGCCTGTGTGCGGATGCCCTCGCCGTCCTCTGTGAATACTCTGTTTCTGCTGTTTTCGCTCCTGCCCATGATGAAATACGCTGTTATAGCCTTTGCGCCGTCCGCAGTACGGCCGATAACTATACCTCTTCCGGGATATGCGTTTTTGCTGAGCTGGTCATATAATGATAATTTTTCCATTTGATTCCTCTACCTTTCATTTTATATGTATATATTGCAATGCCTGACGCGCGCCTCAGCGCGTAACTGCTCATCCGCCGGGCGGATGCCGGTCACTTTTATATTATTTACTGCTGCTGAGCCTGACGTCTGAAGGGCATTTACGCCATTTTTGACTTATCGAATGCAATATCAGGATTTATACTCTGCACAAAAGCCAGATTCTGGGCGATCTGCGGGAGAAGGTCCTGCTGCATATCGTACTTTGCGTACATCATGAAGAATGTCATGCCGAACATCTCGCGGCGCTCCGCGTCTGTCTTGAGCGCGTGCATGATCTTTGAACAGACTGAGCCCATGCGCTTGTAGAGCCTGAACGCGTCATCGTACTCTTCCACGCCGAATCTGTCGAGCCAGTCCTGTACCTTGACTTCCTCGTCGCGTGTCGCTGCGCAGTCGAATTCGTTGAGATAATAATGGAACTCGTTCTGCTCTGTTTCCTCATTATAAATATCTATGCGGCCGAGCGGATGCAGTGAGCAAGCTATCGGCTTTACCTCATGGATAGAGCATTTTCCCTTCTTGAGGAATGTGCATGTAGTGTCGAGGTGGTCTCTCATAACGATGAGCGGGATCATGGATTCGCCGCCCGGCACCATGTCGCAGTATTTTTCTATAACGTCTGTCATCTCCATACCGAGGTGCTTAGCTATCCTGTATATGTCAACAGTTGACATGAGCACCTTGTCCTCAGGCGCTATGTCCCGGCAGCACTCGCCGCATTCGGCGCACTTGAATTTGAATGTGCCTGATTTAGGTATGAAATTCTGATCTAATGATGCCTTGTTTTTATAATTTTTCTTGATTGCCATGTGTTTTTCACTCCATTCTCTGCGCGTCGCCGCGCCCACAATACTTTTTGACTGTCCGCCTGACGGACGTGGCGGTCGTTTATATATATATCCTGCCTCATTCCTGCCTCTGCAGGCTCGGTATTTTGCGCATAACTATCTACAATATATAATATACTAAAGGCTGCGATATGTCGAGAGTACAAAAATGACCCGGCACGCTGTTTCTTTTTGAAACAGCCGCTGCCGGGCCTATGTGTCCTGAGTTTACGCGCTGTGGCTGTTTACTGCAGCGACTGCGCCCACTTCTCCGAGCGGCGCATATGCGTAATGCTGCCTTTCAAGCACTTCCTCGTATACTTTTATCATTTTTGACGCGAACGCTTCTTTAGAATAATGCTCTTTTATCGTGCGCTCGGCTGCCAGCGCAGTACGGCTTCTGAGCTCTTTTGAGCCTGCCAGCCCGGCTGCTGCATTCCTGAAGCCTTCTGCATCGCTGTACATGAATCCGTTTTCGCCCTGCTTTATAAGCTCGTGAAGGCAGTCGTCCCGCCTGCACAAAAGCGAAAGTCCGCACGCCATGGCCTCAAGATACGTAAGACCCTGCGTCTCACTCTGCGACGCGCTTACAAAGACATCCCCCAGCCTGTAATAATCAGCTATATGCTCAGGCGGAGCCATGCCCGCGAATATTACTCTGTCAGATATGCCGAGCTGTTTTACTTTTTCTTCCAGTGCTCCGCGGTACGGCCCGTCACCTACAAGCAAAAGCTTTGCATAGTCCGGCGCGCTCGTACTCATCAGATCTATGATCTCGCCTATATTTTTCTCCGCGCCGAGGCGTCCAAGATAAAGCATTACGAAATCATCATCTGACAACCCGAAGTCTGCCCTGCATATGCTCGGTGTCTTTGATCTTTCCATGAGCCTTTCAAGCTCAAGGCCTGTAGGCACTTCATATATAGGCGCTTTTACTCTGTACCTGCGCAGGAGCGACCTGACTTTTCCCGTAGGAACTACAACTCCTGCCACTCCGGCCAGCACTCTCCTTGAAAATACGCACGCCATACGCTTTCCGAGCGCCGCGTTAGGCGAAAAATATTTCGTGTAATCCTCATACACAGTATGATACGTATGAACGAGCGGACAGCCGCACACACGCGATATCTTTTTAGCCATAAAATATGTAGAAAACTCACACTGGCTGTGCACGACGTCAGGCTTCCATTTTATAAGCGCGTGGATCACCGGCGCCGCAAGCGCCGCTCTCATCCTTGCTTTTGGATATATCTTTCCTACTCCGATCGAGCCTACATAATAAACATGTTTGTCAACATGAGATGAGCGGGACGATGACAGCGTAAGCACACGAACGTCATGACCCGCCTCTCTCAGACCGGATGCAAGATTCAGGACAGAGGTCACTACGCCGTTAATCGCGGGTAAATACCAGTCTGTGGTTATCAGTATTTTCATACGATCCCATGATCCTTTCCTTTTTTGAGTTAGCTGCAGCTGTCATAAACGCGTACTGAAATAAAGCCATGCATACATTTACGATATATCTGCAGTCAGTCATATAATCATCTGCTCCGCTGCGTTCTTCAAGATAATTCCTGTGACTCGTCACCCAGAAGTCTCCGGCGCTCACGATATCAGGCAGCGCTATTGCAGACGCCTCGTCTGACGCAAGATAATCCTCAAGCACATAATGCAGCCCCCACTCATATCTGCGATGCTCCTGTATGTTTTCTCCAAACGCTCCATTATGAGCAAACGTAAACGAATCAGACAGATAATGAAGCGTCGCGCCCAGTGCGAAGCAGTTCCATACATTCATTATACATTTATACTCATTCTTTTCCAACTGTTTCAGTATATGGCGCTCCGCATTTTCCTTATTATGTCCTTTTATGTTGCGGTGCCTGAAACAGCCTCTCATATAAGTCGCTATATTAGTATCCGGCTCCACGCAGCCTATCATAAACGCCTGTCTCAGCAGCGCGTTGTCCCTGACCGGACTGAACTGCCACATGAATTTACCGAATGTTACATGATCTCTTCTTTTCATTTATGCCCCTTCTTTTTTCATATGCCTATACTGCCGCCGGGCGGCAGACACATACTTCCGCAATATTTCATAATTAATGATATCCAGATAATTTTATGCAAATAATCTTCGTGCGCGGGCATCCGTCACTGATGCGCCCGCGTCTCTGCGCGTCGCCGCGCCCATGTGATAATACTACCCTGTTTTTCATCACAGTTACCTATTATAGCCCTTTTTTGATGAAAAAATCTTAAATATATTTAAAATTCATATTAAATTAATACTTTTCAGATATTTCATATGAATATCTGTACCTGCTGCCGGGCAGCAGCTGTTTTTGATCAATTATTCCTTAACTACTGTTTTTCGGAATAATTATTCCAACTTCAGATTTCATCCATGCATTATTTTTATTTTACCCGTGAATACAAAACGCGCCGGGAGTATAATAATACATAATATATACGATCAAGGAGAAATATAAGATGCGTTTTGACGATGAAGAAAAAAATAATATGCCTATGCTCATAGTGATACTTATGACGGCATTCATAACTACGTTTACAGGCAGTGCTCTCAATCTTTCTGTGCCTTCCATAAGCAGCGAATTTCACGCCGGCGCTGTGAGTGTCGGCTGGATAGTAACGGGATATATACTTGCATCTGCGGCGCTTTCGGTACCGTTTGGACGGTTTGCGGATCTTTACGGCAAACGGCCTGTATTTTTAGCCGGCGTCAGCATATTTACTGTCTGCTGCTTTCTTTGCGCGCTTTCTCAGAGCATAGGCATGGTCATAGCCTTCAGGCTTATACAGGGCGTAGGCGCTGCCATGATATTTGCAACCAATATAGCTACGCTCGTCGCCATATATCCGCCTGAAAAACGCGGAGCGATGCTCGGTCTTTCTACTGCGTTCACATATCTTGGGCTTTCGCTCGGCCCTGTTATCGGAGGATTTCTTAACGCGCAGTTCAGCTGGCGCTCCATATTTATCGCAACCACGGTATACGATATCATTATGACGATGATCGCTATTTTTGTTTTCAAGCCGCCTCAGCCGGGACTCGAAAAGCGCGGTATGAGGAAACTGATGGATATGCCGGGCTGTTTCCTGTACACTGCATCGCTCGTGCTCATAATGTACGGTTTTTCATCTATAATGTCAAACACTGCTGCCAAGCTCATGCTTCCGGCAGGCATTATACTGCTCATTATATTTATACGCCACGAGCTTTCGGCTGACTCACCTGTTATAAACATGAAGCTTTTCACAGGGAGCAGGATGTTCTGCCTTTCAAATCTTGCGGCGCTTTTAAATTACGGCGCTTCATACGCTGTAAGCTATCTGCTGTCTATATACCTGCAGAGCGTACAGGGATTTTCGTCATCAGCGGCCGGACTCATACTGATAACAAACCCTGTATTTCAGACGATCCTTTCTCCGCTCATGGGAAAGCTTTCAGACAGGATAGCTCCGTACAGGCTCGCATCGGCAGGAATGGCGCTCACGGCAGTCGGTATATTTATGTTCGTATTTACGACGCAGCAGCTTCACATACTCTATGTACTGGCTGCGCTTTCGATCATAGGTATAGGCTTTGCGCTTTTCTCATCACCTAATACAAATGCCGTCATGGGATGCGTGGATAAAAAAAATTACAGCGTAGCTTCATCTATACTCGCTACGAGCCGTTCTATCGGCCATACAGTCAGCATGGCCATAGTTTCATCTGTAGTTGCTGTAACAGTCGGAAATATAACGCTTGCGTCAGCCTCTGACGAGTCGATCGTGTCGGCTATGCGCGTATCATTTATAATATTTACAGTACTCTGCGTTGCCGGAGTCTTCTGCTCCATGTGCCGGCGCGAAGTAAGTATCAGCGGTGATGCTGACAAATAACGTAGTGCAAATGTAACCTATCTGTAATATAATATTTCTGAGATTTATTATCAGCTGTAATTTTCAGCTCGCTTTACAAAAATATCGATCATGCGCAACAAAACATAATAATAAACAGGAATTATCTAATGGATGCAACTAAAATAACTATTCTTGAAAACGCCGGTATCAAATGGACTGAGACACTGCCAAAGCTGCTCAACAATGAGCAGATATACATCAAATACCTGAAAAAGCTTCTTACGAACGATTATTATGAAAGGCTCCTTATGATGATCGAAGCCGGAGAGTGCGAGGTAGCCTTTGAGCTTGCTCATACGCTGCGCGGCACAGTCGGAAATCTCGGTGTCGAGCCTATGCATCAGTGTCTTGTTGAAATGACAGAGGAGCTGCGGGCCGGCGATCTGGAATCGGCAAAGATCCGCGTTTCCGAACTCATCGCAGCTCATGATACTGCTTATGATGCTATAGAAAAAATTTAACAGTATTAAAAATACCGTACACTTTTTCAGATCGGTCTCGATCGTCAAATGATAAGGATGTACGGTATTTTGCGTCTTTACAGGCCCCGGGGCCTGCTGTTTATTTTATTGTTTATTATTCAATTAATTATTTGTCTTGCGCCATTCGATGTAGTCGTCGTAAGTTGACAGCCTGTCTATGATAGTGCCGTCGTGGCGTATCTCGATGATGCGGTTAGCGATAGTGTTTATGAACTCATGGTCGTGTGATGCAAAGAGCACGTTTCCCTTGAAGTCTATAAGGCCGTTGTTTACAGCTGTGATAGATTCGAGGTCGAGGTGGTTAGTTGGCTGGTCGAGCACGAGGATGTTGGCGCCGAAGAGCATCATCCTTGAGAGCATGCAGCGGACCTTTTCACCGCCGGAGAGGACCTTTACTGCCTTATAAACGTCATCGCCTGAGAAGAGCATCCTTCCGAGGAAGCTCCTCATGAATGTCTCTGTAGTTTCTTCAGTGTACTGGCTCAGCCACTGAACAAGGTTCAGGTCGCAGCCGTCAAAGAATGAGCTGTTATCAAGCGGGAAGTAAGACTGTGATGTAGTAGTTCCCCACTTGTATGAGCCTTCATCAGGCTCCATCTCGCCCATTATGATCTTAAAGAGCGTAGTATTTGCGATCTCATTTTCACCTACGAACGCGATCTTATCATCCTTGTTCACTCTGAAAGATACATTGTTGAGCACCTTTACGCCGTCTACTGTCTTGCTGAGGTTTTCAACAGTCAGGAGCTCCTTGCCTGCTTCTCTGTCCATAGTGAAGCCTACGAACGGATAACGTCTTGATGAAGCAGGCATCTCTTCTACAGTCAGCTTGTCGAGGAGCTTTCTTCTTGCTGTAGCCTGCTTTGACTTTGACTTGTTTGCAGAGAACCTCTGGATGAATGACTGGAGTTCCTTTATCTTATCTTCGTTTCTCTTATTCTGGTCCTTCATCATTTTCTGGACCATCTGGCTTGACTCGTACCAGAACTCGTAGTTTCCGACGTACATCTTTATCTTTCCGTAGTCAACGTCTACGATGCTTGTGCAGACAGTGTTGAGGAAGTGTCTGTCGTGTGATACTACGATAACGAGGCCTTCATACTCCATGAGGAAGTCCTCAAGCCATTCTATAGCGCCTATGTCGAGGTGGTTCGTAGGCTCATCCAGCAGTATGATGTCAGGGCTTCCGAAGAGCGCCTGCGCGAGGAGCACCTTTACTTTTTCCTTTGCAGTCAGAGTTGACATCTGATCGTAAAGTATGTCCTGCGAAAGGCCGAGACCCTGTATGAGCCTGCTTGCGTTTGATTCTGCTTCCCATCCGTCGAGTTCAGCGAACTCGCCTTCGAGCTCTGACGCAAGGATACCGTCTTCGTCTGTAAAGTCTTCCTTTGCGTAAAGCTCATCCTTCTGCTTCATTATATCGTAAAGTCTCTGGTTGCCCATGATGATAGTGTCGAGGACTGTATACTCTTCAAAAGCGAAGTGGTCCTGCTTGAGCACTGACATACGCATAGTTGAAGGGTATGACACTGAACCTGTAGTCGGGTCGAGGTCGCCTGAAAGTATTCTGAGGAATGTAGTCTTTCCTGCGCCGTTTGCGCCTATGATGCCGTAGCAGTTGCCCGGCGTGAATTTAAGGTCAACGTCCTTGAACAGCGGCTGGCCGCTGAAATTCATGCTGACATTAGTAACTGTTATCATGTAATTTCCTCCTTGTTGCTTTGCTTTAGTGGTCACAGGCATATCGGCATCAGCCGGCGCGTCTGCGTTTTCCAATATCTGTAATATTATATCTTTTTCGCATACAAAAGCGTTCTTATGTAAAGAACGCACGTCATATCAGAATATATTAAAACGGTGCAAAATACAAGTGATATGGGTAAAAATACTGAAAAAAACGTTGAATATCACGCTTTTGTTATGTCCACGCCTCGGCGCGTTTCTTTTTTTACCTTTCCTGCATTCTTTTCAAGTATCGCGTTTATCTCAGCTCTGACCTCGTCCACTTCGACCTTGAATTCAGCGGCTGACACGCGGAATCCTCCGCTGCCTATTATCATCTGCTGCTCCAGTCTGTCTGAAGATACGACTCTTATCATATAATTTTTTTCCATATTGTACGTAGTTCGCTCAATATACGTATCCGCAGTTTCGTCTTCCTTCGTAAATACGATATCCAGACCTCCGCGCTTTTCCTCGCGGCGCACGCCGCCCTTGATCCTATAAGCGTCGAAAACTACTGTCATTCGGCATTTTTTATAGCCCTGATAGTTTACAAGTATATCTATCAATGCCTCTCTGGCTGAATCTATATTCACATTTGCAAGCTGCTTAAGCTCGTCCCACGCAAATATGACGTTATAACCGTCAACGAATATATACTCAGGCAATATAACGGCCGGCTTTGTCGGCGTGTAATGCTTCGGCTGAGCGGTTATGGTGCGCGCCTCCGGGCGCGACGCGCGGCGGTTTCCCTCTGAGCTTCCTGCTCCGTATGTCATTTCAAATATACGCTTCAGGTCATCGTCTTCGGCACGGCTCACGCCGTATCCAGCGTTGCGGCGGCGCGCCGCCTGTTCAGCCGTCTGTGCGGCTGCTTCAAGCTGCTCATTTTCATCGCCGCCTGACTCACGGTACCATCTTTCCCATTCGTCCCGGTCATCGTATGGGATGCTTCCTGCGGCGCCGGCGCCGCGTCTGCCTGCTCCGGGCATACTTACCTGTATGTGGAAGTATTCGTCTGCTTCGTTCCATCTTACGTTATACCCGGATCCGTGTCCGCAGAACACAGAATCTGCAGTATTTTCAATATCATATTCAGGGTCGTAGCCTATGTCGGCTATGACTTCTTCGCTGTTGTGGCACGGCGCGTATCCCGATACGGAGTAAATCATTCGGCCGAAACCCTTTGTATATGAATTAAGCTGTGACGGATAGTCTTTCAGCTCAGATGCCGGTGCTTTTCCTTCAAGGATCACGCTTTCTCCGCTCATCACAGGAGGTTCAAAGCTGCCGCCCATACGCTGAACGTCTGACATCGCGCGGCCCGCTGCGTCTGATGGAAGCTCCATGCGGAATTCATACCACGGCTCAAGGAGCCGGCACGCGCCCGCCCGGCGGGCCTTCATAAGCCCCTGGCGTATCGCGCGGTATGTGGCCTGCCTGAAATCGCCGCCCTCTGTATGCTTCTGGTGGGCGCGGCCCGCGACTATAGTTATCTTCATATCTGTTATAGGAAATCCCGTAAGCACTCCCGGGTGCTCTCTTTCGGCTATATGTGTCATGATAAGGCGCTGCCAGTTTGTGTCAAGGATATCCGTACTGCATGACGAGCTTATGACGATGCCTGAGCCCGGTTCGCCCGGTTCCATGAGAAGATGCACCTCTGCGTAGTGTCTGAGCGGCTCGAAATGCCCGCTTCCTATGACCGGCTGCGTTATAGTTTCTCTGTATGTTATGCGTCCGCGCCCGAATCTGACGTCGTATCCGAATCTTTCTTTTATTATATTCTGCAGTATCTCAAGCTGGACTTCTCCCATGAGCTGCAGCTGGATGAGCTGCATATGCTCGTTCCATACTATTTTAAGCTGTGGGTCTTCTTCTTCAAGCTGTTTAAGCTTTGTATAGACGACATGAGGGTCGTCACCGTCTGCGAGCAGCAGACTGTACATCATCACCGGCTCTATGACTGATGCCTGCGCGCCTGTTTCTGCTCCAAGCCCCTGTCCTGCGTAAGTTTTTGTCAGGCCGGCTACGGCGCATACGCTGCCTTTTTCTGCTATATCTTCTATATAAAATTTTTCGCCTGAGTATACTCTTATCTGCTCGGCTTTTTCACCGTCTATGATATCCTTTACTTTAAGCGCGCCGCCTGTTATTTTCATGTGAGTCAGGCGGTTGCCTTTAGGATCGCGTGTTATTTTATAGACGCGCGCAGCGAATGGATCTGATGCTTTTCTACCGTTTTTTTGCGGCGCCGGCGCCGCGCATGAAGCTTCTGCTGTCTTTTCTGTTTCATTGCAGAAGGCTATGCATGAAAGCTGCCATATATCATTTATAAACGCGTCTATACCCTGCAGCTTAAGCGCTGAACCGAAATAGCACGGGAAAAGCTCTCTCTGTCTGATCGCGCGGGCGACCGTCTTGTCTGAAGCTCTTCCTTTTTCGAGTATTTCTTCCATAAGGGGTTCGCTGCACATTGAAAGAGCATCAGGATCGCCGCCGCGGGCGTCTGTGAAGTCAACGCAGGCTTCGCCGAATGTGCCTGTGAGCTCTTTCATTATGGCTTCACGGTCTGTGCCTTCGAGGTCCATTTTGTTTATAAATATAAATGTTGGGATCGCGTATTTCTGCAGAAGTTTCCACAGTGTTACTGTGTGACCCTGTATGCCGTCCTTGCCGCTTATGACGAGTATGGCGCAGTCGAGTACCTGCAGTGTGCGTTCCATCTCTGCGGAAAAGTCGGCGTGCCCCGGTGTGTCGAGGAGCATCATTTTTCCGTCATCGAAGTTTATTTCTGCCTGTTTTGAGAATATCGTGATGCCGCGTTCGCGCTCCTGCGCGTCTGTATCAAGGAACGCGTCTTTATGGTCAACGCGTCCCAGCGTCCTTATCATTCCTGTTTTATACAGCAATGCCTCTGATAATGTAGTTTTACCTGCGTCTACGTGCGCAAGTATACCTGTGACTGTTCTTTTCATATTTTCAATATACCATCCATATCTTGCTATAAATCATACTTTATTGTAATTTTTATTATTGTGAAATTGCTGATGCCGGCGGCTGATATACGGATAAGCGAAGCTCTGAGCAGAATGGATATGCTTCCAGATTATTTTGAAGCAGCCGCAACGTCAAAAATATGTCTGAGCGGAACGCGCGGAA
>CAKQOE010000058.1 GCA_934255545.1 uncultured Clostridia bacterium
GTATAGTAAGGGCCGTACAGCTCCAGTCAAAGACGACTGATGATGAGGAGGCTGTACTTACAAACGTTAAGACGCAGACTGTGGCGCTCGGATCTGTAGAGATGACTACTCCGCTCGCAGGCCGTATACAGGCGAAGGATACCATAAACGTTATGCCGCTTGCTTCAGGCGAGGTAAAGCAGGTATTTGTAGAGGTCGGCGATACGGTCACTGCGGGCCAGACGCTGTTTACTATAAACAGTGACCAGGCGGATATACAGTATCAGCAGGCTCAGCTCAATATAAAGAATCTTGAGGATTCGCTCGCGCTGATCCAGACGAATCTCGACAGAACGAAAACTCTGTATGAAGCGGGCGCAGCTGCAAAGACCGATGTAGAGCAGCTGGAAAATACATACAATTCTACAAAGATACAGCTCGATCAGGCGCGCCTCAGCGCGCAGCAGGCTTCTGACGCGCTCGGTTACTATACTGTAACTGCTCCATCAGGCGGATACGTTACTGCTGTCAATGTAGTGGCCGGAGGCCTCGCAGGTCAGTCTATGGCTGCCGTAGTTATTTCGGACACTTCTGTTCTTGAGCTCAGCGCTTCGCTTTCTGAGTACCTTATAAGCAGCGTAAAGGTGGGCGATACGGTGAATGTAAGCATAGAGTCAGCATCTGACGAGCCGTTTACGGGAACTATAACTCAGATATCTGAGGCTCCTACTCAGGGCACTTATACTTATCCGGTGACTATAAAGGTGAACGATCCGAAGAGCGTTATAAAGGCCGGAATGTTCGCTGAGGTAAGACTCATATCGGCAAGAAAGGAAAATGTCGTAGCAGTTCCCTCTGACGCTGTTATCACAAGCTCAGGTGAAAAGAAGGTAGTCGTACTCAACAGCGACGGTGAGACTGTGTCACTGAAGAGCGTAGAAGTAGGCGTTGACAACGGCACTACAGCTGAGATCACGTCAGGGCTCAGCACAGGGGAAACGCTTGTTGTAAAAGGCCAGACATACGTTAAGGACGGCGAAAAGGTACACGTTGTCAAATAGGTGATCGGGAAGCAGAGGTAAAGAAGAAAAATGATTTCAAAATTATCGGTAAAGCGTCCTGTAACCATGATAATGGTGCTCGTAGCAGTGATCCTGCTCGGCGCTGTATCAATGTTCAAAATGCCGCAGGCGCTCATGCCTGACTTGGAGTATCCTTATGCGATCGCTATGGTAACATACGCAGGCGCAGGCCCGGAAGAAGTAGAGCAGATGGTCACTGAAAAGATGGAAGGCGCGCTCGCTTCTGTAGAGGGCGTGCAGGATATAATGTCAGTGTCATCTGAAAACGTAGCTATGGTAATGGTAGAGTTCGATATGGGAACAGACCTGAACTTCGCTACGCTTGATATGCGAGAAAAACTGTCTATGGCGCAGATGCAGATGCCTGACGATGCGTCATCTCCGACGATCATGAAACTCAACATGAACTCGATGCCTGTAATGCAGCTGTTCGTGTCGTCAGATATGGAGCTCTCTGAGCTCGGCTCATTCGTAGAGGACAATATCTCAAGCAGATTCGAGAGGATATCAGGCGTAGCCCAGGTAAACGTAATGGGCTCTACTGAAAAGGAAATACAGATAAAGTTCGACCAGGATAAGCTGCAGGGATACGGACTCACTATGGCTACAGTGAGCCAGATACTTTCAGCTGAAAATATCAGCTATCCGAGCGGAACTATATCCAATGGAAACACTGATATAACTGTAAAGACGTTCGGTGAGTTCCAGAGCATAAATGACATAAAGGAAATACCGCTCACTCTCAGCGACGGAAGCATCATAACGCTCGCTGACGTAGCGCAGATATCGGAAGCTGATTCTGATGCTGAGTCTATAACAAGGATGGACGGCAACCAGGCTGTAGGCCTTTATATCACAAAATCATCAGGGGCTAACATAGTAGATCTTTCTGACGCTGTTCAGAAGGAGATAAAAGATATAAAGGAAAAATACGGCGACCAGGTCAATATCCAGATAGGCTTTGACCAGTCAGACTTTGTAAGGCAGTCTATAAGCTCTGTAGCAAGCACTGCTGTACAGGGCGCTATACTTGCAGTGATCGTAATATTCTTCTTCCTGAGGAATATAAGATCTACGCTCGTTATAGGTATTTCGATACCGACGTCGATCCTTGCCACATTCTGTGTGATGAAGGTCCTCGACATGTCGCTCAACATGCTGACGCTCGGCTCGCTCACGCTTGCCATAGGTATGCTGGTCGATAACTCGGTAGTAGTACTGGAAAATATATTCACCCGGAACAAACAGGGCCTGAACGCTGAGGAAGCTGCCATAAAGGGAAGCAGCGAGGTAGGCCTCGCGGTAATGGCGTCTACTCTTACGAGTATAGTAGTATACCTGCCTATAGCTCTGTCAGGCGGACTTGCGGGCATGATGTTCCGGGACTTCTCATTTACTATCATAGCGGCGCTCGTCTGCTCGCTCATAGTAGCGATGACGATAGTTCCGATGCTCTGCTCTAAGCTGCTTGACGGATCTGTGTCAGAGGATTATATAAAGATCGGAAAATTCTTCTACAGGTTTAAGATAATAAATCTGTTTACGAAGTTCCTAAACTGGATGATCGCAGGCTACGGAAGACTGATGCGCGGAGCACTCAAGCGAAGAAAGCGTATAATAGCGCTGTTCGTAGTAATGTTTGCAGCTTCTGTATCGCTCGTATCAATGGTAGGATGGGAACTCATACCTGAAATGGATGAAGGTTCCTTCTCAGTCACTGTAGAGATGCCTGAGGGCACGTCGCTTGAGGAGCAGGACGCGTATATAAAGCCGCTTGAAGATTATGTGCTCAATGACATACCTGAGCTCGATCATGTAACGCTCAGCGTAGGAAGCAGCTCAGATGCGAGCAGCATCATGTCATCAGGAAACTCTGTAAGCGTAGTGCTAAAGGATGACAGGACTCGTTCCACAAAGGAAGTAATGAATGAGATGAAGGATCACTTCAAGGATCTCGCAGGAGCGGATGTTTCATTCGACCTTACAAACTCTATGGGTATGACATCTCTCGGAGGCTCAGACCTGACTCTCGATATAAACGGCTCTGATATAGATCTCGTTTCATCTAATGCAGTAGATCTCGCTAACCAGATAAGAGAGCTCGACTGCGTATCAGAGGTAACGACTGACGTAGAAGAAGGCTCGCCTGAGGTAAAGGTCATACTTAACAGAAGCACAGCTTCTCATTACGGACTGACTACATACCAGGTAGCAACAGCACTCAATAACGCGCTCAGCGGAAGCACTTCAACAGAACTCAGGGTAAATGGAAATGATATAGATATAAATCTGTCGCTCTCTGACAAGTACGCAAATTCTGTAGAGGATATGAAGGCTATAACAATATCTTCACCTATGGGCGATGTCCCTGTAGGCCAGATAGCTACATTTGAGTACGATAATGCTCCGACATCCATAACAAGGATGAATCAGGAAATGCAGAATACCGTAGATATAACGTTCAAGGAAGGCGTGAAGTCTACAGACGCGGCAAAGGAAGTCACTAAGGTAGCAGATCAGTTTGTATTTGATGACGGCGTAAGCTACTCACAGGATGGTATGCAGCAGCAGATGATGGATGCGTTCAGCGACCTTCTCCTTGCTCTGGTCGTATCGCTCGCTCTTGTATACATAGTGCTCGCTTCACAGTTCGAGTCGTTCATACTGCCTATAATGGTAATGATGTCGATACCGTTCGCAATGTCAGGCGCGTTCCTCGCACTGTTCCTTGCAGGCAAGAGCCTGTCGATGCCTTCATTCATCGGACTTATCATGCTCGCCGGTATCGTAGTAAACAACGCGATACTTCTTGTAGAGTTCATAAACCAGAACAAGAAGGTCATGGGCCGCGACGACGCTATAGCTACAGCGGGTCAGGCGCGAATGAGACCTATACTCATGACGACGCTGACAACTATACTCGGTATGGTCCCTATGGCGCTCGGAATAGGCGACGGAATGGAAATGATGGCTCCTATGGGCATTTCGATCATAGGCGGCCTTATCGCTTCGACTATAGTTACGCTCTTCCTCGTACCTATACTTTACTCTATAGTAGATGATATGGAAACAAAGAGCAGGAACAGAAAACGCGCAAAGAAAAAGGTAAAATTATATGAGGAGACCCTCTGGCTCGCAAAGGAGGCCGGGAAGCGTGAAAAACGTGAAAGAAGAAAGGCGCAGAGAGAAGCGAAGCAGAATTCTTGATGAAGCCGGAAAGCTGTTCGTTGAGAACGGCATAGAGAGTACAAAGATCATAGATATCGCAAAGGCTGCGGGAGTAGCCAAAGGCACTGTTTACGAATATTTTGAGAGCAAGGACGATATAGTAATAGAATGGATGAACGGGACTTTTGGGGAGTTCCATTCAAACATGCAGGAAAAGCTTTCGCATGAAAAGAGCGCAGCGTCAAAGCTCAGAGTATTTTTGGAATACAGTGCTCAGGAGTTTACAAATATTATGGTAAACGCAAAGATCATGATGCAGCACAGGTTTGACAAGTCATGCGGCAGAGCAAGCCTTGAAGATTCGATAGACATGGTCGCAGGTGACCGTGTTGCGTCTGTGGTGTTCGACAATGTGAAAAGTGAGCTTGAACTTCTGAGAGATATAATAAAAGAAGGGCAGCGAAACGGAGAACTACGTGATGATATAAATATCAGTATAATGCCGTTTTTCATACTAAGTATCCTGCCGTTCCTCGGCATGACTAAAAATCCGGATCTTCCTGCGGAATATCTCGAAAGGCGCTTTAACTTTAAGCGCCCTGAGTGGACAGGAGAAGAGGTCATAAGCTATATCATAGACGGCATAGGCAAAAGGTCCTGATCGAAAACGAATAAACGAATAATGAACAGATGGCGGCAGCGCATCAGATATCGTGTAAAACGGTATCGGGCGCTGCCGCTTTTTGCGCGTCACCGCGCGTACAGCTGCGCGGCTGCGGGCCGCGCTGCTCCGGCCGTTGCCGGCCTCCGCAAAGGCCGGCGGCCTGTATCCTGTCGCGGCCGCCGGCCCGCCTGACGGCGTGAGCCGTCGCACGCTATATATTTTTCCTTGACCGTACTTAGCATTTATGGTATAAATAAATATTAGAGCTTTCAACAGGGAGTGATATCCCGTATGCATCGGACAGCGTATTTTCAGGCGCGCCGGGCGCGCGGGTCAGCATAGATCATTTAACAAGTTGTATATCATATTATAAGTATAAATATATAAATATAATCGAAGGGAAAATTATTTGATGGAAAACGTAAAATTCAATACTCTGAACATTTCAGATGAAATATTAAGAGCACTTGACGAAATGGGCTTTACTGAAGCGACTCCGATACAGAGCCAGGCGATACCCGCAGTTATGACGGGACGCGACGTTATAGGTCAGGCACAGACGGGCACGGGCAAGACATGCGCTTACGGCATACCTGCGCTTGAGATGTGCGACCGCGATGCCCGTTCAGCGCAGGTGCTCGTTTTATGTCCTACAAGAGAGCTGGCTATACAGGTTGCAGACGAACTGAAGCGCGTGGCAAAGTATACTCACGGACTGCGCATACTCGCTATATACGGCGGACAGCACATAGAGACGCAGATAAACGCGCTCAAGAAAAAGCCGCAGATCATAATAGGGACGCCGGGCCGTATCATGGACCATATGCGCCGCCGCACGCTGAGATTTGATGACCTCAAGATGATCGTGCTTGACGAAGCGGATGAAATGCTCAATATGGGATTCCGCGAGGATATCGATACTATACTCGCAGAGGCGCCTGAGGAAAAGCAGATGATGCTCTTTTCTGCGACTATGCCGCCTGAGATCATGATGCTGACTCAGCGCTACCAGAAGGATCCTCTTCACATCCAGATCGCGCGCAAGGAGCTCACGGTCGAGCTCATAGACCAGTACTATATAGAGGTAAGAGAAGCGTCTAAAGTAGAGCTGCTCTGCCGCCTCATAGACGTAAATAATGTTACACTGTGTCTCGTGTTCTGCAATACTAAACGCAGAGTAGACGACGTGACATCACGTCTGCAGGACCGCGGCTACGCTGCTGACGCGCTCCACGGAGACATGAAGCAGAACGAGCGCGACCGCGTCATGAACAAGTTCCGCCACGGCATCACTCAGATACTCGTCGCTACGGACGTTGCAGCAAGAGGCATAGATGTCAGCGGTGTTGAGGCTGTTTTCAACTATGATATACCTGAGGATCCTGAGCAGTATGTTCACCGTATAGGCCGTACAGGCCGCGCCGGCAATGTCGGAAAGTCTTATTCTTTCGTTTTCGGCCGCGACATGATGAAGCTGCGCGAGATCATGCGCTATACAAAATCACAGATAGAACGCGCGAAACCTCCTGCGATAGAGGATGTTGAGGCTATAAGGACGAATGCTGCCGCTGAGCGCGTAAAGCAGCTCGCTATGCAGGGTGACGGAGAAAAGTACCTGTCTGTTATAGACCGCATCATACGCGAGGCTGAGGCAGAGGAAGTATATATCACGCCGAACGATGTAGCGGCTGCGCTCTTTAAGCTGGCGTTCAGCGAGCTTGAGGAAAAGGATTACGAGCGCATGGATTTCGATGATGAGGACTTCGAGTACTCTAAGCTCGACATGGTACGCCTGTTTATAAACGCAGGCCGCATGGACGGACTCAAGGAATCAAACATAGTGAAAGGCATAGCGTCGCGCTCATCACTGAGCGGCCGTATGATCGGATCTATAGAGCTTCACAAGAATTTCGCATTTGTAGACATACCTCGCGAGCATGTAGAGGAAGTAATGGAGGCGATGAAGGGCTTTACGCACGCAGGCCGCGGAGTATCTTTTGAGGTCGCTTCAAAGAAAAAGCGCGGCGGAAGCAAGGGCGCAAAGAAGTCAAAGGGCTTCGGCGCGGGCAGAAGAAGCGCTGAAAACGACCGCCACAAAAAAGAAGGCAAAAATAAAAAGAAGGAAGAAGGCGGAAAGTTCTTCGACCGCGGCGCTGGTGCCGCAGAAAGCGGAGCAGCAGACCACGGATTCCCGTTTGACGGCAGAAAAAAGAAAAAGTCATCAGGCGGCCCATTCCTCGGAAGAAAGGCTTCACGCAGCAAGCGCAGAGGAAGATAGGACGCAGCGTAATATAAATATATAATGTAGGAAACAGAAACGGAGCGCAGAAGGATATGAGGCGCTCCGTTTTTTATGCGGTAAAAAAGTATACTTTATTGCAATTTCTATATATTAGAAATTATGTAAGCAGCAAGTAAAATTTATCCTGTAAAAAGAAATAAAAGCATATTTTATTCAGATTGTGTTAAAAAAACAACAATTAATGAAAAACTTTTATGCTTTTACAAAAATACACGCAAATTTTTACTGTTATATTGACAATCATATACTCCGAAATTATAATGAGTACAATTTGTGGATTGTATTCAAAACTATATTTGCATACAAAACGGCCCCGAAAAACAATTCGGGACCGTTCTATATACTCATGAATGATTACAGGAGGTAGTGACTATGGATTATGAAGACCAGGTAGGGCAGGCAAAGCCTGCTGCAGAAAGGCCGCCACTTTACGATCCTGCATATGAGCATGATAACTGCGGTATCGGCGCGATCGTGAACATAAAGGGTGTGAAGACTCACAAGACTGTGACTGACGCGCTGACTATAGTTGAAAGGCTTGAGCACAGAGCCGGTAAGGACGCGCTCGGCGAGACGGGTGACGGTGTAGGTATACTGCTGCAGATCCCGCACAAGTTCTTTGTAAATAAGGTAAAGGAACTTGAACTGCCGGCAGACGGCAGCTTTGGCGTAGGTATGTTCTTCTTCCCTGAAGATGAAATGAAGCGTAACCAGGCCAAAAAGCTTTTTGAGGTCGTTCTCGAAAAAGAAGGACTGAAGTTCCTCGGTTGGAGAAAGGTCCCTGTTGTGGACGGAGTCCTCGGAAAGACGGCTCTCGACTGCAAGCCGGCTATTTATCAGGCATTCGTAAAGAGACCGAGAAATGTAAAAGCAGGCATAGAGTTCGACAGAAAGCTCTACGTTGCGAGAAGGATATTTGAAAAGACCAACAACAATACATACGTCTGTTCGCTTTCAAGCAGGACTATAGTCTACAAGGGCATGTTCATGGTAAAGCAGCTCAGAGCGTTTTACCTCGATCTGCAGGACGAGGACTTCAAGTCAGCCATCGCGCTCGTCCACTCAAGATTCTCTACAAATACATTCCCTTCATGGGAGCGCGCGCATCCTAACCGCCTCATAGTCCATAACGGCGAGATAAATACTATCCGAGGCAATGTAAACAAGATGAGCTCTCGAGAGGAAACTATGCAGGGAGGCGTTTTCGGCGAAGATCTTTACAAGGTGCTTCCTGCTGTAGACCACTGGGCTTCAGACTCCGCGATGCTCGACAATACTCTTGAGTTCCTGATGATGATGGGCATGGATCTGCCTAAGGCTCTTATGATATGCATACCTGAGCCATGGGTCAACGACAGGAACATGGATCAGCACAAGCGCGATTTCTACCAGTACGAGGCGACTCTCATGGAGCCTTGGGACGGCCCTGCTTCCATACTGTTCAGTGACGGTGACGTCATGGGCGCCGTGCTCGACAGAAACGGCCTCAGACCTTCGCGTTACTATGTTACTAAGGACGGATACCTTATACTGTCTTCCGAGGTCGGAGTTTTTGATATAGACCCTTCTGAGATACTTATAAAGGACAGACTGCGTCCGGGCAAGATGCTGCTCGTAGATACTAAAAAGGGCGAGATCATCGACGATAACGATCTCAAGATGAAGTACGCAATGGAGCAGCCTTACGGCGAGTGGCTCGAGGATAACCTTACACAGCTTAAGGATATAAAGATCCCTAACAAGGCTGATATAAAATACTCTGAAGAGGAGCTCCAGAAGCTCCAGAAGGTATTCGGATACACATACGAGGATGTATTCTGGTATCTTAAAAATACTGCCACAAAGGGCGAAGAGCCTATAGTCGCGATGGGTACTGACGTTCCGCTGTCTTTCCTGTCAAAGACGGATCCTCCGCTTTTCAGCTATTTCAAGCAGCTGTTTGCGCAGGTAACGAACCCGCCTATAGACGCCATAAGAGAAGAGATAGTAACGTCTACCCACGTATATCTCGGCGCCTCAGGCAATCTGCTTAAGGATTCGCCGGAAAGCTGCAAGTCTATCCGCGTAAGGAACCCTATACTTACAAATACCGACATGCTTAAGATAAAGCATATGAAGGTAGAGGGTTATAAGGTAAAAATAATCCCTATCACATACTATAAGGATACGATGCTCGAGGACGCGCTTGAAAATATATTCCTGCTGACAGACAGAGCGATACGCGACGGCGCAAACATCCTCATACTTTCCGACCGCGAGGTCGATGAGTATCACGTTCCTGTTCCTTCACTGCTTGCTGTTTCAGCAGTCCAGCAGCACCTCGTAAGGACGAAGAACAGGACGCAGCTCTCACTCATACTTGAGAGCGGCGAGCCGCGCGAGGTACACCACTTCGCTACACTGCTCGGTTACGGCGCCAGCGCTGTAAACCCTTATCTTGCGCTTGATTCCATCAAGAACATGATAGACAACAACATACTTGACAAGGAATACTATCCTGCGTGTGAGGACTACTGCAACGGCATACTCGCAGGCATACTCAAGATCGCCTCAAAGATGGGTATTTCAACTATACAGTCTTACATGGGCGCTCAGATATTTGAGGCTGTCGGCATAAGCAAGGCTGTCATAGATAAATATTTTACAAATACAGTGTCTCCGATAGGCGGTATAAACCTTGCGGACATAGAAAACGACGTAAGAAAGAGACACGACAAAGCGTTCGATCCTCTCGGACTCAGGAGCGACCTGTCGCTCGACAGCATAGGCTACCATAAGTTCGTAGGCGGCGAGGAGCAGCACCTTTACAACCCTGCGACTATCCACAAGTTCCAGCAGGCTGTAAGGACTGACAGCTATGGGAAATTCAAGGAATATTCTCATATGATAGACGAAGAGCTTGGAGCTACCCACATAAGGAACCTCATGGACTTCGACTACAAGCAGAAGGAGATCCCGCTGAGCGAAGTCGAGAGCGCTGAGTCGATAGTAAAGCGCTTCAAGGTCGGAGCGATGTCATACGGCGCGCTGTCACTCGAAGCTCACGAAACGCTTGCCATAGCCATGAATGAGATAGGCGGCAAGTCAAACACAGGCGAAGGCGGCGAGCACGTTGACAGATTCAAGGTAGGCCCTGACGGAAAGAACAGGAACAGCGCTATAAAGCAGGTAGCTTCTGCTAGATTCGGCGTAACGTCAGAGTACCTTGTAAGCGCAAAAGAGATCCAGATAAAGATGGCACAGGGCGCAAAGCCCGGCGAGGGCGGACACCTTCCGGGCAATAAGGTCTACCCTGCAATAGCCGCAACAAGATTTTCGACGCCCGGCGTCGGCCTGATATCTCCACCGCCTCATCACGATATTTATTCCATAGAGGACCTGGCGCAGCTCATATACGACCTGAAGTCATCAAACCAGGACGCTGCCATAAACGTAAAGCTCGTTTCTGAGGCAGGCGTGGGAACCGTTGCTGCCGGCGTTGCAAAGGCAGGCGCGGAAGTCATCCTTATCTCAGGATTTGACGGCGGAACAGGAGCAGCTCCGATGAACTCTGTAGCAGGCGCAGGACTTCCGTGGGAGCTCGGCCTTGCCGAGGCGCACCAGACGCTCATAATGAACGGACTGAGGACGCGCGTAAAGCTCGAAACAGACGGAAAGCTGATGACGGGACGCGATGTCGCCATCGCAGCGCTGCTGGGCGCAGAAGAGTTCGGTTTCGCTACGCTTCCTATGGTTGCCATAGGCTGCGTCATGATGCGTGTATGCAACAGAGACAGCTGCCCTGTAGGCGTGGCTACGCAGAATCCTGAGCTCAGAAAGAGATTCCGCGGCAAGCCGGAGCATGTAAAAAACTGTATGCTCTTCATAGCAGAAGAACTCAGAGAATATATGGCAAAGCTCGGCTTCAGGACTGTAGCTGAGATGGTAGGCCGCACAGATATGCTCAAGGTAGACAAGAGCAAGCTTACAGGAAAGGCAAGGACGGCTGAACTTGAAGCGCTTCTCGATAATCCGTTTACAGGAAACAATGTAAAGAGGACGTTCATGCCTGCTGAGTCTTATGATTTCAAGATCAGGAGCACAAAGGACGAAACGATCCTTTACAAGCAGCTCAGACCAAAGCTCGAAAAGAAGGAGCCTGCAGTGCTTTCGCTCAAGGTAAGCAACACAGACAGAGCGTTCGGTACTGTTTTCGGATCAAAGATAACTAAATTGTACGGCAATACGCTTGAAGACGATACGTACCGTATAAAGTGTGAGGGCGCGGGCGGCCAGAGCTTTGGCGCATTCATTCCTAAGGGACTTACACTCGAACTGTGCGGTGACAGCAACGACTATATAGGCAAGGGTCTCAGCGGCGGTACTA
>CAKQOE010000059.1 GCA_934255545.1 uncultured Clostridia bacterium
CGGCTGCTTCAAAATAATCTGGAAGCATATCCATTCTGCTCCGAGCTCCGCTTATCCGTATATCAGCCGCCGGCATCGGCAATTTTACAATAATAAAAGTTACAAAAACGTATACTTATATGTAAAAAATATAGCTGCAAAAAACAAAGAAAACCGCAGGGGAGCGGTTTTCTTTGTTCAAAAGGGGTATTGGGATTAGAGATTAATATAAGGTTATCAGGGGGATAACCATAAACTAATTATACCAAAATATTATCAGAAATCAAGGTAAAACTTTAAAATATCAAAAAAATAAGGAATTATGTCCGCATTTGTCGAACTGATAAAGTAAAAATAATGCACATGTCAGAGTAGAATTAAGTGAAAAGGGAACAACACGATAAATGCATTTAGTTTTCCGTAATATATTACTGTAATTTTAATAGCCGAGATGGTGAAAGGAGATCATAATGGTAGAAGTATTAAAAGTATCAGGGAGATCGAATCCGAATTCTGTAGCAGGCGCACTCGCAGGAGTACTTCGCGAGAAAGGCGGAGCTGAGATACAGGCAATAGGCGCAGGAGCTCTCAATCAGGCTGTAAAGGCTGTTGCCATAGCCAGAGGCTTTGTGGCGCCGGGCGGCATAGATCTCGTATGTGTTCCTGCATTTACTGACATTTTCATAGAAGGTGAAGAAAGGACAGCTATAAAGCTTATAGTTGAGCAGAGATAGTACTTAAGCTTTAAAATGATAGCTTCTGTTTCTTGTATATATCTGAATGCTGCATAAAAAACCGCATCACGCGCAAACGTCTCATAGGGCGAGAGGCAGCGCATGATGCGGTTTTTTAAGTCGATTACAGTCCATACAGCCGGCCGTCAGAGCGGTGCAAAGACTGTATAATATTGTAGTTATTTTTTATTGCCGCTGTTCTCCTGCTGCTCCTTGAGAAGATCCCTGATCTCAGTCAGAAGGATCTCTTCTTTAGTAGGCTCAGGCTCAGCTGCAGGCTCTTCTTCCTCCGGTCCTTCATCCTTTTTCCTGTTGAACTTGTTTATGACCTTCATGAGACAGAATACCGCAAGCGCGGTGAGCAGGAAAGATACGATTGCCTGGATGAATACGCCGTACTTTATCTCTGTAGGCTCCATTCCGTCGATCAGTGCGGGCAGCGTGTATGAAAACTTGCTGAAGTCCACGCCGCCTATGAGATAACCTATAACAGGAGAGAGGATATCTTCAACGAGAGAAGTAACGATAGCGGTAAACGCAGCACCTATGATTATGCCGACTGCCATGTCAAGCACATTTCCTCTGGAGATAAACTCCTTGAATTCGGCTATAAATCCTTTTTTCTCTTTTTTGTCATCATTTTTTGCCATGTCTGACCTCTTCTTTCTTAAACAGTAAAAAATAAGATTAAAAAATAAAAAAATATACAAGCTAAGTATAATTTTACATCATGTAATTGTCAAACATATCATTTGAAGATCCGCCGGCGGATCGTAAGGAAAATGCAGTAAATTCAAGTATTTCCGCATTTCCGGCCTGATTTTATTCATACAGGAGCAGGACGGGCATACATTTATATCATACAAGCATTCTGATGATCCGTGTATAAACGGACAGCAGGCATGCCTGAAAATGAATCAATGAAAGTATCCGGAGGAAATTATATGATGAGCACATATGATATAAGAAACAAAGAGGTAATAAACGTTTATGACGGAAGGAGCCTTGGATTTGTAGAGGATGTAGAGCTTGATCTTGAAAAAGGCACGATAGAAGCGATAATAATACCGGGCGAGCGCGGCTTTTTAGGACTATTCAGCAGGAGCGATGAGCTCGTTATAAAATGGCGCGATATAAAGCGCATAGGCGATGATGTCATACTTGTTGATATTTCAGGTGCAGACGCCGGAAACGGATATATATGCGGCAATGAATACGATAGAGGCTGCAGCGATGTATGACGTATACGCGCGCCGGCGCGCGCATGTGAAGGATATTCTTTTTTGTATAAAAAACAATTACGTGCTTTAATTTTACCACTATATATAGTAAAATCATATGTAATGCATAGATATTTCAGCTCAGAGCTGCGGCACGTGCGCAGTGCGCGCGGGTGCTGTTATGCATGAGCGAGGCTTCACAGCGGAGGTAGTGATATGAAGTGTCCGTTCTGTGACAATGACGATACAAGAGTGATCGACTCGCGCCCTACTGATGAGGGACAGGCGATACGCCGCAGAAGAGTCTGTGATAAATGCGGCAAGCGTTTTACGACATATGAAAAGGTCGAGGAGATAATGTTCATGGTTGTCAAGAAAGACGGCAGCCGTGAAATGTTCGACAAGTCAAAAGTAAGGAACGGTATTGTGAACGCCTGCAAGAAAAGGCCTGTAAATACCGATCAGATAGAAAAGATCGTAGCGGATGTAGAGCGCGGTCTTACAAACATGATGGAAAAGGAGATCACGAGCACGGTGATCGGCGAGGTAATACTTGAGCATCTGAGGACGCTTGATGAAGTAGCGTATGTAAGATTTGCATCGGTATACCGCCAGTATGAGGACGTAAGTACGTTCATAAAGGAAATAAACGACCTGCTTGGAAACAGCAGCGGTCAGGAAACAGGCTGAAGGGGCATAATATGATCATGGATAGTGTATTTAAGAAGCGTGTCGGAGAGAACGGCGCCGAGCTTCTTTATATAGGTGAGCTTGATGACGCTTTCCCTGTAAAGACATTTTTTACCACAAAAAACGGCGGAATGAGCGTGGGGCCGTACGCATCGCTCAACATGGGCGCTGCGTCGGGTGATGATCCCGATACGGTCGCTCGCAACAGGGATATGGCGTTTGAAGCGGCAGGATGCGATATAGCAGCTGTGGCTTATCCGACACAGGTGCACAGAAGCGATATAGTATGCATAGATGCTGATATGCTCAGAAGCGGCAGAGATGACCGCTCTGCGTCAGACGCAGGGTATGTATCAAAATACAGGACGCTTGTATTTCCTGACACGGATGCGACGATAACAAATATCCCCGGCGTGATGCTCACGAGCCTTCATGCGGACTGCATACCTGTATGGCTTTATGACAGAAAAAATCACGCTGCAGGCATAGCTCATGCAGGCTGGCGCGGTACGCGCGCAGATATAGCAGCCGGGACGTTAAGGCGGATGACTGATGAATTCGGCACAAGGCCTGAGGATGTTACGGCCGTTATAGGCCCCGGGATAAGCATGTGCTGCTTTGAAGTCGGCCGCGAGGTATACGAGTCATTTGCTGAAATGCTGCCTGAGTCGGTGGACGAGTTCAGCCACGATGACGGCAACGGAAAATTTCATATGGATCTGAAAGGGATAAACAGAAAACTTCTGGAGCGCACAGGCGCAGGCAGGATACTTGTTACCGGCCTGTGTACGTGCTGCAGCGAGGATCTGTTTTTTTCATACAGGCGCGACGGCGGTGTTACCGGCCGCATGTGCGCCGGCATATGCCTTGAATGAGGGCAGCCAATTTTCATTTTTTAAAGGAGGCAACAAAATATGAGAAAAATCATCATTGCAATCGACGGTCCTTCAGGATCAGGTAAGAGCACAACTGCTAAAAATATAGCAAAGGAACTCGGCATCGAATACATCGATACAGGCGCTATGTACAGAGCTGCAGCTCTTCAGGCAAAGCTGAAGAACGTTCCTATCGAAGAAAATGCCGTAAGCGAAATGCTTGACAATACTGACATAGACTTCATGGACGGCGAGATATTCCTCGACGGCAGAGAGGTAGACGATCAGATCAGAAATCTTGAAATATCAGCTCTCGCATCACAGATATCACAGCTTGCAAGCTGCCGCACAAAGCTCGTTCAGATACAGAGACGCATAGCTAAGGCGAAGAGCGTCGTAATGGACGGACGCGATATCTGCACAAACGTGCTCCCTGAAGCTGAATTCAAGTTCTATATGACAGCTTCGATAGATGTAAGAGCAGAAAGACGCTTCAAGGAGCTTCAGGAGAACGGTCACAACGTAAGCCTGGATGAAGTAAAGGCTGATATAGAAAAGCGCGACCATGAGGATATGACAAGAGAGCTCAATCCGCTCGTAAAGGCAGATGACGCGGTCGAAATATCTACTGACGGCCATACTGTTGAGGAAATGACTCAGCTCTTAAAGTCTTATATCGTAAAGAAGAAATAAATAAAAATATATCCTTACGACGCGCTCGGCGCGTCCGGATAAAAAACGCTTCCGCGTATCGGACAGGCTTTATGAAAGCGCATGCCGATATGCAGAAGCGTTTTTATTTTTTATGTTTATGCGGAAGCTATCGTGTTTACAGTCTGAAAAGAAAGCTGATAGACGCGAGGCCTATATACGGTGGATGAACCAGCCGCTGCCGAGCTTTGGCTCGAACCATGTTGATTTCGGAGGCATTATCATACCTGCGTCAGCTACGCTCATGATCTCGCCTACAGATACGGGGTAAAGCTCAAAGGCTATCGCCATCTCGCCGCTGTCTACACGGCGCTGGAGCTCTGCGGAACCTTTTATGCCGCCGACGAATGCTATGCGCATATCTGTGCGCGGATCCTTTATACCGAGCAGGGGAGCGAGCACGCGCTCCTGAAGCGCTGAAACATCAAGCGATGTGACAGGACTGCTCTCATCTATCATGCCTTCTTTGAATCTTAATGTATACCAGCTTTTATCAAGGTACATGGTACATTCGTGCTTTGCCGAAGGATGCGGGTCGGCGGAGCCGTCGTCTGTTATATCGAATATTTTGCTTAACTCTTCAAGAAAGCTTTCTTTTGTATATCCGTTGAGGTCCTTTACGAGCCTGTTGTAGTCGAGGACTCTCAGCTGGTCATCGGGAAATGCTACTGCCATGAAAAAGTTGAATTCTTCTTCGCCTGTATATCCCGGCATGGCTTCACGGCGTCTGCGGCCGACTTTTACTGCTGATGCTGTACGGTGGTGCCCGTCTGCTATGTAAAGAGCGTCCATGGCGTCAAATATGGCTCTGTATGCCGCTGTATCTTCCAGGCTGTTTACAGGCCACAGGCGGTGTCGTACTCCTGCTGCATCGACTGCATCATACTCCGGCTCGCTTTCTGACATGATGCGTTCTGTGAGCTGCTGTATATCGTTTTTGTTTTTATATATGAGAAATACAGGCTCGGTGTCTGCACTGCACTCATCAAAGTGGCGTATGCGGTCGCGTTCCTTGTCCTCGCGCGTTACTTCATGCTTTTTAATAACACCGTTTTCATAGTCATCTATGGAAGCACAGCCGACTATACCTGTCTGCGTGCGTCCGTCCATCGTCTGGCTGTATATAAAGTAAGAAGGCGATACATCCTGTATGAGGATGCCGTCATTTATAAAGCTGTCGAGCATGCGCGCCGAGCGTCTGTATATATTGTCAGAGTAGAGAGGCTCGTCTGAAAGGTCGCCGTCTGCTCTTATTATATGCATAAAGCTGTGAGGGGAGGCGGCTGATATGGCTGCGGCTTCCTCGCGTGTAACTACATCGTAGGGCGGGCAGAGAGTTTCTGCTGCGTATTTCCTGTCAGGTCTTACTGCAGGAAATGGTCTGAAAATTGCCATGATAGAATCTCCTTAAATTAAATATGATACGATTGTACAACAATTGATGCCTTATGTGAACATAAAAAAATGTACTTTTAGACCGGCGCCCGGTAATGTGCAAGTACAGTCGATCACAGCAGCGTATGATCTAAGACGTATTAAAATAATACAATTTGCAATAAATTTATATGATTTGATTTTCATGTAAAAGATACTGAAAAACGAAAAATAATATTGACAAATATATATTAATATAATATACTTAAATCAAGTTAGAAATAGTTTGTTTAAAGTTATTCGGCAGGACTTAGATTATTTCTAATTTATGATCAATGTTTTTCATGATATTTTTCCTTCTCAATTTGTTTTTGCAGCACATTAATTTGTACGACTAATTAAAAAACACAGACACAAAGGATCTGCTTTATGATAAGCAGGTCTTTTGTGTCTGTGTTTAAGTTAAGACGGACTGTGAATTTTGCATAACTATGATACAGAAGCTGATACGCTGTACGCACAGGCGGTGACGCCTGAAATAGCTTATCGATCATGCATTTGTGCATAAAAGATCCCCGCGTGAAGCGGGGAAGCGGTAGGTCGTTATTTTATGCTGATGTTAAACTACTGTAACAGCCATTGCCTTGAATACGCAGTAAACTGTATCGCCAAGCTTGAGATCGAGCTCTTTTACAGATTTCTTTGTAATGCTTACGATCAGAGGCACACCTACGTTTACAGTGAGCTTGTAGTTGTTAGGAAGCTCTTCCATGCCCACGATAACGCCTTCGATGTTGTTTCTTGCGCTGCATACGAGTGGTGACTTGCTGATGATGATATCCTCAGGCTTTATGGAAACTCTTGCAGAACCTTCAACATCAGTGCTTACTGCTATCATGACGTCTTTTGTGCTGCCGATGATCTTTGCAAACTGCTCTTCATCAACGCTTACGACTTCAGCTTCAAAAGTATTTTCTGATCTTCTTGACTGCATGAGATATGCTTCAAGCTGGCTTTCAGTCACACGGAGGCTCCTGCCTATCCTGTGAGCAGATATCTCGCCGCGCTTTATCATTTCATAAATAGTATATTTTGAAAGCTTGAGTTTCTGTGCAACTTCTTCAGGAGTAAATAATATTTCGTCTCTCATGTATCCACCTCGCAATTTCTATGGAATCATAATGGTTTTAGGGTCATCGGGCTATGGCGTAAAGCTGTTTGATACGCCCGATATATTGTATTCATTATAACATAATTTTAAGTAAATTCAACTTTTGCAGATGTTTAAAGCGGATTGATTTTAGTTTTTTTATTTTTTAAGAGATTTGTCTGTTTTATTTTGCAGACAAAAGAGATTTTTTCACATAATCTTCACATTAAACACTTTAAAATGCCGTAAATCTTCACATAAGAGTTGTAAAATGAATCCTTGGTGGAATTTATTCATTTATATTATTTGAAGGGACGGTGTACTTATGATAGAAGTCAGAAACCTGACTAAGAAGTACGGTGATCATGAGGCTGTAAGCGATATAAGCTTTACGGTAGAGGAAGGTCACATATATGGTTTTCTCGGACCTAACGGCGCCGGTAAGTCTACGACTATGAATATCATAACCGGTTATATGGCTGCGACGTCAGGAGATGTTATCATAAACGGGCATGATATCCTTAAGGAGCCTCGTGCGGCAAAGTCGTGCATAGGATATCTTCCTGAAGTGCCTCCTGTTTATCAGGACCTCACAGTGCGCGAATATCTTGAATTTGCGGCAGAGATAAAAGGCATGAAGAAGCAGGCGAAAAAGGATGCTGTCGCGGAGGCTGTAAAGACAGCGATGCTTGAGGAAGTCGAGCAGAGGCTCATAAAAAATCTGTCAAAGGGATATAAGCAGCGTGTAGGACTTGCTCAGGCCATAATAGGTCTTCCTGAGGTCCTTATACTGGACGAGCCGACCTCAGGCCTGGACCCGAAACAGATAATGGAAATGAGAGATCTTATAAAGAGGCTCGGAGACGATCATACTGTAATACTCAGCTCGCACATACTTTCGGAAGTAAGCGCTATATGCGATCATGTAATAATGATATCCGGAGGAAAGATAGTAGCGAACGATTCGCTTGAGGCGCTGACAGCAGAAAAGAGTCTGGAGGAAGTATTCCTTGAACTTACAGATTCTGACAGGTTGGAAGCAATGGATGTCATAGATCTTGCAGCAGAAAAAATGTCTGAAGAACAGCCGGAAACTGAGGATGAGCATGATAATGACGCCGACGGAGCTGCCAATAAAGCGGATGAAGAAAATGCTGATGATCCTGCAGATGATAAAAAAGACAGCAATGATGATGAGCCTGCGGATGAAAATGATCACGTGGAGGTGAAAAACGATGGCGGCGATATTTAAAAAAGAATTCAAGTCATATTTTCACAATATGATCGGTCCTGTATTTATGACAGCTGTTATGATATTTATAGGACTCTACTTTTTTGTATACAATATGAACTACGGATATCCGTACTTTGCAGTGGCGCTGTCGGGCGTTTCTATAGTATTTCTCCTGCTCGTGCCGGTACTTACAATGAGAAGCTTCGCAGAGGAAAAGCGCTCAAAAACAGACCAGATGCTGCTCACGTCTCCGTTGTCCGTAACGCAGATAGTTCTCGGAAAATTTTTCGCTATGGCATCAGTCCTGGGCGTCTGCATGATAATAACATGCATCGCGCCTATTATCATTAAGCTTTACGGAGGCGGCGCGCTTCTTGCTGATTATGTTGCCATAGGAGCGTTCTTCCTGCTCGGAGCTGCATACATGTCGATCGGCATGTTTATATCGTCTCTTACGGAAAGCCAGGTCATAGCTGCTGTAGTGACATTCTGCGTGCTGCTCGTGCTGCAGCTCGTTGACGGCATAGGAAGCGTTATATCGTCATCAGCCATGCTGTCTCTCATAACTATGATAATTATAGTCGCTCTTATTGCATTTCTCATATATTACATGACAAAGAACGTTTTCATAGCTGACGGAGTCGGTATAGTCGGAGTTGTAGCGCTTATAGCAGCGTTCGTGATAAAAAGATCACTTTTTGAGGGACTTGCAGGCGATATCCTTGAGAAGATATCACTTGTTTCGCGTTTTGATTCCATAGTGAACCAGACACTTGATATTTCAACTATTATATATTATATTTCTGTTTCAGCGCTTTTCGTGTTCCTGACAGTGCAGTCAGTTCAGAAGCGCAGATGGAGTTAGGGGGTGCGCATAATGTCTGACAACGAAAATAAAAAATTATCTGAAGATGCCGGCATTGCCGCAGAAGAGCATGTACCTGTGGCTTCAGGTGAAATGGAAAGACCGGCTGACGGAATTGCAGACGAAGCTATAAATGAAGCAGGATGCTCAGATGAAAATGAACATGAAGCAGAGGCATCCGCCTCTGAAAGCAATGAAGAAACGTCTGCAGACGTTGAGGAGAACGTCGTCCGGGCCGACGCAGAGGTTGCGGAAAATGGAAAAAAGAGTAAAAGGAAAAAAGAAAAGGGCGTCGGAGCAGCCGCATTCAAAAATTCGTTCAAGACGAAGGATTTCAGATTCGGCATGCACAGCTCGGCTCTTACCGCTGTCGTTATAGCTGCTGTTATAGTTGTGAATATCCTGGCGGCTCATCTGCCGGGTCAGCTCAACAGTATCGACATGTCGTCAAACAATATAACGTCAATAGGCAGCCAGACAGAAAAGCTGCTCGACTCGCTTGATGAGGATGTTACGATAAGCATCCTTGCTGCAGAGGATTCTGCTGACGCAAATATAAACGCGCTGCTGGATAAATATAAAAAGGCGTCAAAGCATGTAACCGTAAAATATATAGATACATCTACTGATCTCGGAGCTTCACAGACTTATTCGAACTACAGCGCTAACAGCGTTATAGTCGCGTGCGGCGACAAGGAGAGCGTTATAGATTATTACGATATATACCAGCAGGATTATTCGTCATACTATACGACAGGCCAGGCTTCAACAAGCTTTGACGGCGAAGGACAGATAACGAGCGCCATAAACAAGGTGACTGCCGATAACGCGCAGACGCTTTACTGCCTTACAGGCCACGGCGAGACAGCACTCGGCACATCGGTGTCTTCAATGATATCAAAGCAGAATATGATAGTTTCAGACCTTAATCTCCTCGCGTCAGATATACCTGACGACTGCTCCGCAGTCATTATAAACGGCGCGACTGACGACCTGAGCGCAGATGAAGCGACTAAGCTTACTGATTATATAAAGAACGGCGGAAGTGTCATGGTGCTTCTCGCGTATACTGACAAGAGCCAGCCGAACCTCGACAGTGTTCTAAAGGCTTACGGAGTACAGCGCGCGAACGGTAATGCTATAGCTATGGAAACAAGTGGCAGTTATTATAATTACCCTATAAACATCATAGCCGGCATAGAGTCTACCGATATAACTTCAGATCTCGCTTCAGAAAAGGCAAACATCATAATGACTAACGCCATAGCGCTCAAGACGACTGATGCTGACGCTGTAACGATAACAGATCTGCTCACATCGTCTGACGGCGCGTATGCAAAGGTGCCGCAGAACGGACAGCTCACTACTCTTGAAAAAGAGTCAGGCGATGTGAGCGGACCGTTCGTATACGCTGTTATGTCTGAAGATGACGCAGAGGGCGGCAAGCTCGCAGTTGTAGCTTCTCAGACGCTCCTTGAGGATCAGATAACGCAGAGCCTTACTGTAGGAAATCTGGAATTCTTTGTAAACTGTCTGGCTGACATGTGCGGCGAAAGCGGAGTGAATGCCGTATCTATCGAAGCGAAGAGCATGGATATAGAATATATGACTATACCTGCGCTTCATTCAATGATATGGATGGCTGTATGCGTCCTCATACCGTTTGTTATATTAATAGCAGGCCTTGTTGTATGGCTTGCGCGCCGCAAGCGTTAAGATCGATATGATCTATGCGGGTATTTGATAAAGTAAATAATTGATACTGCAGCGGCCGCAGCCGGTATGATCTTGCATATCCGGCTGCGGCTTTTTTGCTGCGCCGGAAAGTATGCGCGGCTGTATATCGAGCTTGCAGTGGCGCGAAGAAATGTTATGTGGTAAAATGTATCCGGCTGTGTTTACGGTCGGAAAAGGGTGCGTATTATATGAATTTAAAAAAACAGCATATGGGTATCATGTTTATCGTAGCGTCAGCGTTCTGCTTTTCGCTTATGGGGCTTTTTGTAAGGCTGGCAGGGGACCTGCCGTCAGTGGAAAAGGGATTTTTCAGAAATATAGTCGCTGCGGTATTCGCATTTGTGATAATCATAAAAGAAAAGAACGGATTCAGATTCAGTATAAAAAATCTGCCGCTGCTTCTTGTGAGGGCGTTCTTCGGAACTGTCGGCATAGTATGTAATTTCTACGCTATAGACAGGCTGGTCCTGTCGGATGCCAATATGCTCAACAAGATGTCTCCGTTTTTTACGCTTGTGTTCAGCGCGCTGCTCCTTAAGGAAAAGCTTAAGCCATATCAGGTGGCTGCGGTGGCCGCAGCGTTTGCCGGTTCACTTTTTATATTGAAGCCGTCATTTTCAAATGTCGAGTTCATACCGGCGCTTGCGGGTTTTGTCGGAGGGCTTGGGGCGGGTCTTGCGTATACGTGCGTCAGGGCGCTCGGACTGCGCGGGGAGAGGAGCTCTGTTATAATATTCTTCTTCTCAGCCTTTTCGTGCATCGCGTGCCTGATCATGATGATACCTGTTTATGAGCCTATATCG
>CAKQOE010000060.1 GCA_934255545.1 uncultured Clostridia bacterium
GTGCTGACGGTCGTCTGAAAATCAATATCATGTTGTCTGTTGCTGAAAATGAAGCTGACAGAACATCTGAGAGGATCAAGTTTGTCAATGAGATGAAGATCAAGAAAAAAGAACCGATTACGGGACTGCAGCCATTCGGGTATAAAATTGCGATAGTGGATGGTAAAAAATGTGTTATTAAGGATTCTGAGAAGGTTGAGACTGTTGAGAGGATATTTGATCATTTTTTAACGTATAAATCAGCTGGTAAAACTCAAAGATTCATGTTGGAGGAGTTTGGAATCAAACGAACACGATCATCAGTTATTAAGTTGCTGAAAACCGAGCAATATACAGGAATGTATAGAGGAGTTGTTGATTATTGTCCACCCTACATTACACATGAACAACATCGTGAGATTTTACGTATAATATGTGGACAACTTGACAATAGAACTCCATTTCCAAAAAATTTTAGAAATAATTATCTGTTTACTGGTCTGATTACATGTCCTGTATGTGGTAAAAAACTAACTGCACGAGTAAAATCTCCATATGGACGTAGTAAACGATATTATATTTCGTATCGTTGTTGGAGACATGCAAACCATCTATGTGAAAATAATCACATCGTGTCACAGTTAGTTCTTGAGAGATGGTTACTGGATAACATTGAAGAAAAATTAAAAGATTATGAGATAAAAATAAAACTTGACCATTCTACACCGAAAAAACGACCTGATGATCAGATTAGAAAATTAAAAGATCGACTCAGCAGATTAAACGATTCATATGAACTCGGAAATATCGAACGCGATGAATATATACAGAAAACGACCGCGTTAAAGGCTCAGATCAATGCTCTCAGCGAGGAAAACGTTATTGACGATAGGAAGTCTATTGAAGAATTAAAAAGCGTTATAACGTCAGATTTTCGCTCAAATTATGAACTCCTGACACCTGAAAACAAACGTGCTTTGTGGGTGAATATCATTAAAGAAATCAAAGTCGAGGGAACAAAACCAGTCGACATTATTTTTTTATAATTGTAGGGTGTCGAACGTGCCATGACCAGTGCGATAGAATTCGGCGGTCACAAGATCATGACGCTGCCTCATAACAACGGGAAAATAGACGCGGCGCACGTAAGAGCAATGCTTGAGGGGTATTATAACGATGGTAATCACGATCACATGGTAATGCCCGGTATGATATATGTATCTCACCCCACAGAATACGGGACTTTGTATTCGCACGCAGAGCTTGAGGCTATAAGCAGTGTATGCCGCGAGTATCACATCCCGCTTTATCTCGACGGCGCAAGGCTCGCTTACGCGCTGACGTGCCCGCAGAATGACATTACTCTCGCTGATCTTGCATCACTTTGTGATGTATTTTATATCGGCGGAACAAAATGCGGCGCGCTTTTCGGCGAGGCTGTTGTGATCCCACGTCCCGGTCTCATACCTCACTTCTTTACTATTATAAAGCAGCACGGCGCGCTGCTCGCCAAGGGACGCCTGCTCGGTATACAGTTCGATGCGCTGTTTACAGACGGTCTCTATGCTCATATAGGAGATATCGCTATAAAGGCAGCTGACCGCATACGCTATGCGCTTGCAGAAAACGGCTATCAGCTCTGCTTCGACTCGCCTACCAATCAAGTATTCTGCATTTTAGAGGACAGCGTTATGGAAAAGCTTGCGGAGCATGCGGAATTCAGCTTCTGGGAGAAATACGACGACACGCATACAGTAATACGCTTTGCAACGAGCTGGGCCACAAGTATGGAAGATACAGACAAATTATGCAGCCTGCTCAAAGACATTACACCATGCCGATGAACTTAAGATCCCGAAATGTAATAGCTCTGACATTGTATTTTTTTTAGTACTATTATATAATCAATATAGTCTAAACAGATATTACTAACTCAGGGAGGGAGTCATGAAGAGATCAATTACGAATAAGTCGATCGCGAACAAGTCATTTGCATTTATTTTTTCTTTACTGCTTCTGATCATACTTGCTGGCTGCAATAATACAGATAAGTCAAATAATGCAGATAACTCATCGGCACTGCAGTCAGATGATCCTGCAGCTGAAGCGACTATGCCGGAACCGGAAGAAACAGACTGGCCGGCGGTCAGTACAGACGCCGAAGCATTCGATCTTAACGGCGGTTTCGATAATCAGAAATTTAAGTATGTATTCGATAATATCCATACAGTTCCTCTGGACCAGCTTGTCGCATTTTCTCTGGCAGCAGACGCGGCAGCCAGTGAGGGCGCATCCGAAGAATTACGGAGCCGTTTTTTAGAAGCCCCGAACACCGTGCTGTCTTACCTTGTACTTATGGGAGATCAGAAGTCTGATCCTGCAAATAGCTCTACCGCAGCAGAGCTCATCTGCAGATCTATCGCATCCGCAGATGCCGCATGGCATGACGGCTCAGCAGAATTTACAAAAACAATGGAGGTTAGCAGAGGAAACTATCCGGCCGGGCCGGCTGCAAAATTACTTGATGTGATGGAAAAAGAACACAAAGCAAGTATGGAACGAAACCAGTAAGATTCGATCATACGAAATATATCATGTGAAACATACGGCGGGAGGAGCATCATTTAATATGCTCCTCCCGCCTTTCTGCGCTGCCGGTGACGGCAGTTTATTCATTCAGCTATTAACCTATAAAATTTGTAAATATATGTTTTTCTATCTCAGGCAGTCCGTATTTTTCCTTTCCGAGAGCTATGCTCTTCATAAGGAACGTCATATTTCTCGCAAGCATCCTCATAGTCTGTCTTCCTTCTTCGTCCTGAACTGCTTCTCCCGGTCCGTGTCCGTGAATAGAGTTCCAGTACTGGCTCGATGCAACAGGCATATTTGTTATCGTAAAATATTTGTTGAGCTCATCAAATGTAGCTGAACATCCGCCGCGTCTCGCGCATACCACGCTTGCGCCGACCTTCATAGCCTTGCTGAACGGTGTGCTGCCGAAGAGCCTGTCAAGTACAGCTATAAGAGTGGCGTTTGCGGAAGCGTAATAAACAGGGCTTGCGAGCACAAGGCCGTCAGCTGCTTCAAGATCAGGCGCAAGCTCATTTACGATATCGTCAAACACACATTTTCCAAGCTTTCCGCATCGGCCGCACGCGACACAGCCTCTTACGTTTTTATTGCCGACCTGGACTATTTTAGTCTCAACGCCCTCCGCTTCAAAAACATTTTTCATCTCGTCTAGGGCTATTGCAGTATTGCCGTTTTCTCTTGGGCTTCCGTTTATCATTAAAACCTTCATATTCATACCTCATTTCATTTTACTTTACTGATTACGATCTGCAATATTTAAATTTTAAAAGCACTTATCCAGCACATCAGCGTCCGGACCTTTCTTTCCTGTCACAGATCCTACCGCAAAGAACAGGATGCCTCCAGCCAGAAGTCCCCATACTACTGCATTTATACCGGCGATATTAACAAATTCAGTAGCAAAAATATAGACTGCTACTGCGCCTATACTGCTGCATACCGCTGCCTGTCCCGTTCCATTTTTCCAGAAGAGTCCTCCGACAAGCGGCCAGAAGAACGTGCATTCAAGTCCTCCGAATGCAAACAGGTTAAGCACAAATATGATGTCAGGCGGATCGATCGTAAGGAATATTACCACCGCTCCGAGAGCTATCGTTACAAGAGTGCTTACAAGCTTAACATGTTTATTATACGACGCATTTCTTACAGGATCGTCCTTTACCACGTAATTTTTCCAGAGATCCTTTACGACTGCCGCAGTCGCAAGTATCAGCAGCGAGTCTGCAGTGGACATGACCGCGGCCATCGGTGCAGCAAGGAATATGGCTGCGACTCCTGTAGGCATTATCTTCTGGACGATATACGGTATAAAGTAATCTGACGTCGGAAGCGCATCAGTGTCTACAAGGGCGCCTGCCCATGTTCCTGCAAGATGCATGCCGATGATAACAAAGCTGCATGTCAATACGCCTATCCACATTGCCTTATGCATGCTCTTTGTATTTTTAAATCCCATGGAGCGCACAGCAGTCTGCGGAAGACCCAGCGTTCCGAATCCTACCAGTATCCAGTAGCTGAGCAGCGCGCCCGGCGTATACTTTGAAAACAGATCATCGTACACGCTAGGTAAATTAGCCTGAAGTCCGGCGTCTATATTTTCCAGGCCTCCGCCTGCTCTCAGGACGAAAAATATAAACAAGAATGTGCCTAAGCACATTACTATTCCCTGAATAGTATCCGTGATCACGACTGCGCTGAAGCCGCCGACAGCTGTATACAAAATAACTACCGTTCCGAATATCAAAAGCGAAGTCACATGATCCATCCCCGTTATAGAAGCGATCAGCGTTGCTCCGCCGGTAAACTGGCTTATCATCTGAGCTACAAAGAAAGTGATGAGCCCGATACTCGTAATTACGACGAGCGCGTCACTTTTATACCTGGCCTTAAAATATCCGATCACTGTTACAGCGCCTGTTCTGCGCGATATCATAGCCAGCTTGTTTCCCAGCACTCCAAGCACCAGAAATGTTACAGGTATCTGAATGGCAGCAAACCATACCTGCGCATATCCGTATGTAAGCCCTGCAGCGCCCGGGCCGGATACAAATGAGCTTACTGAAGTATATGTAGCCATTATCGTCATCGCAAGCACTATGCCGTTCATATTTCTTCCGCCAATAAAATACTGTTCTTCTGAGGATGACTTTGATCGTTTTTCCGCTCTTCTGCTATACACAAAACTTATAATAATATTGAATAACAGATATCCCAGGAAAACGGTCAGCATTATTTTCTGATCTCTACTCATCCTTATCTTCCTCCTCATCGTAAGAAAAATCTGTAAATACAAATCTCAGCAACAGAAAAACTCCGACGACCGCAATGATGACAGTTCCGAACACCGATACTGTAAACCACGCCGGCATATGAAACAGCGTCCACCCTGTAGAATTTAATAAAAATGCAGTAGACACGTGCCATACAAGACAGACGGCCACTAGCAGAAGCGTAGCTTTGATCTCTCTCATGCATTGCTTATTCTTTTCATCTTTTGTTAATTTCACCATAGTAACTTCTCCTCAGTAACCTGTACTATCTGAAGGCTTTCTTTTTGACCTGATCTCCGCAGCGCCATTTTGCCTCCTTTTTCCCTGGCAGCCAACGCGGGTGCGCCCGGCGCACATTCTACAGCGCAGTTCCTTTCTTTGGAACAAATAACCTGCTCATGTCTGCATTTTCCAGCTCGAGCAGCGCGATTTTTCTGTCGATCCCTCCGGCATATCCGGTCAGACTTCCGTTTGAGCCAACTACGCGATGACATGGAATGATGATGGAAATTTCATTATGCCCGACTGCGCCGCCGACTGCCTGAGCAGACATACCGGAAACACCCTTTGAACCACCTGTTCTGCGCGCGATCTCTCCGTATGTGATCGTCTTTCCGTATGGGATATGTAATAAGATCTTCCAGACTGAATGTCTGAACGTCGAACCGGTCGGATGAAGCGGCGGAGTAAAATCAGGCTCATTGCCGGAGAAATATATATCCAGCCATTTTTTCGCCTCTGCAAGAATATGCGTTTCCTGCGAGATCTGTTCATCCGGAAGCGTGTTTGCAAAATATTTCTGCCCTTCAAACCATAAACCGGTAAGTCCGACTTCATCCGCAGCCAGTAAAATATCACCTAATGGCGAGCTGTATTTGCATGTATATACCATATCTATTATTTTTCCTCTGATATTATTTTTTCTTTGATATTATTTTTGCTTTGATATTATTTTTGCTATCTGTGCCAGATCGTCCGCAAAATATATACTCTGCTGCTTTTCCTCTGATGAAAGTCCTTTTTCTATCATGTGGAGCAGCAGCGCTTTCATGTCATCGTAATAGCCGTTGAGGTTGTAGAATATGCACGGGCTCGCCGTCTGGCCGAGCGATACCATGGACATTATCTCAGATATTTCCTCAAGCGTTCCCGTACCGCCCGGAAATGCGATAAAAGCGTCGCCGAGCTCTATCATCTTCGCCTTGCGCTCCGCCATGTCCTTTGTGACTATGAGCTGAGTGAGACCTCTGTATTGAAGCTCCTTTTCCATAAAGAAAAGCGGTTCGACGCCTATGACCTTTCCGCCTGCCTCAAGCGTACTCTGCGCTATCTCACCCATCAGACCCGTTTTGGAACCTCCGTAAACGAGCGTATTGCAGTTCTCGCCTATCCAGCGCCCAAGCTCCTGCACGGCTGTTTTAAGAGACGGGTCGTTTCCCTCGCTCGCGCCGAGATATACAGTTAGATTCATTTTATGTAAGTCCCCCTTAATGATATCGTGATAAACAATAAAATTTTCTTCTATTATATTACGATTCCGGAAACTTTTTAACACATTAATGCAATATTTTCCTGCGTAAATTGATCAAAGCTTTACATATTCAAGTATCATTTCCCTGAGTATAAGAAGTTCCGGCGTATAATCTTTATTTTCCTCCGAACCCCATATGAAGCCTCCTGCATAATACGTGCAGGCGGCCATCATGGTATGGACAGTCGCGCGCAGAAATTCCTCTTTTGGAATATCGGTCCTCAGTGTTTTATCTTCCTTTGCCTTCTCATACATCCAGTCAAGTCTCGTATTTATAGAATAAAGAGAATCCTGAAACTCGCGGAGCCTTTCGCTATCCACGCCTTCATGCGTGATATAGTGATTGAAGTTATCGTTATAAAGCAGCAGTTCCTTGCAGTTCTGATACATTGCTATATAGCTGTCGAGAGTAAACGTAAACCTGTCTATCGCCGGTATATTTCCGATAGACGACAATGGGCGCACTTCATCCAGCTTATCAAGATATTCCTTCCATTTGGCTGCGCACACCGCTATAACAAGGTCAGTCTTTGTTGGATAACAGCGAAACAGCGTTGCTCTTCCTACGCCCGCTTCTTCCGCTATATCGCCCATACTTACACCTTCTATCTTTCTTTCTACAAAAACTCTGAACGCAGTATCACGTATTTTTTTATTTCTTGCCTCTTCCTTGGCTATCTGTTTTTCCGATTTTCCCATAATTTCTTTTCCTGCATCACAATTCCAAATTATTTCTTTATTTTACCAAATAAAATATTTACAGTCAAACAATGCCGTATATGCGCGCGCCCGGCGCGCGTAAGGGCCGCAGCCGCCCATTGCTTAAATATGCGCTGCGGCGTTTGAGAAAATTATTCGATATGCAGTATTTTAATGTTCACATCGCAGCATGAACGTAGTATAATTGTCAGTCGAAAAACAAAAATGAGGGGAATTTACTATGAATATCAACGCTTTCAAAGCTTTTAAGATACGGAGGTGGTTTTAATGAGCAGCCATATGGAGCACCATGCTCCGCATGGACAGATGTCGGAATCATTCCTGACAGCCGCTTTTCTTTCACTTTCCGGAGGCCTGCAGGATGCGTACACATACATACTGAGAGGCAACGTTTTCGCAAACGCACAGACAGGAAATATCGTGCTTCTGAGCCAGAGCATTATAGAGCATGACTGGCTCGGATCCCTGCATTACATAATGCCGCTGATATTTTTCGCGCTCGGCATCGCAGCTGCCGAATTCACCCGCATGAAATATCAGAAGATACAGCGGCTGCACTGGAGACAGCTCATACTCGTCGTTGAGATATGCCTGCTGTTTATCGTCGGATTCCTTCCGGTAACATCACACTGGAATATTATCGCAAATGCTGTCGTATCATTTTCATGCGCCATGCAGGTCCAGACGTTCCGCAAGGTAAACGGCTACGCCTTTGCAAGCACGATGTGCATAGGCAACATCAGAAACACGATGGAATCACTTTGCGCTTATGAAAAGACACACGATAAAAAACCGCTTCACAAGGCATGCTGCTATCTCGGCATCATAATAATGTTTGCGCTGGGCGCAGCTGTAGGATCATTTTTCATATCCCGCCTTGGAGTGCGCGTAATATGGATATCATGCGCACTTCTGTTCGTAAGCTTCATGTTTATGTTTGTAAAAGAAGAAATAGAAGATATAGAAAAGCAGGCTTAAAACTTAATGTGAAAATACCGGACAGTCCACAGAAGATCAGGCGATCTTTCTGATGGACTGTCCGGTATTTATATTTTAAATGATCTTTCCTGAAAGATGATCGACCTCATGCTGGATTATCTGAGCCGTCCATCCCGAAAACTGCTTTTTTTGTTTTTTCCACGCCATATCCTCATACTCTACGGTTATATTTTCAAACCGCTCGACAGGGCGTGTTCCTGTCAGAGACAGGCATCCCTCTTCGGTCATGTACGATCCGCTTGTCTGTGTTATGACAGGATTGAACATCACCATATTTATCGGACCCATGTTTACTATGATGATATTTTTGTTTACCCCTATCATATTGGCTGCCATGCCCACGCACTCCTCGCTGTGAGCGCGCAGCGTATCCTGCAGGTCGCGGGCTGTCTGCGCATCGGCGGCCGATGATCTTTCTGCCGGCTCTGACTTTCTGCTGAGAAACATAACGTCTCTTACTATATTTTTTATCATAATATGCTTTTCACCGTTCCGGGACCGGCCCGGTTATATCCCTGCGCTAAACGCCTTACTTAAAACTTCAGAGTTTCAGGCTCATGCTCAAATGAGCTTATAACTGCTGCAGCATCCTTGAAATAAAATACCTGAGTGTTTCCGTCATCGGCAGCGTACATCGCCTTGAGCTCAGGATATGCGTCAAGCATGGACTCTCTTGCTTCAAGCCTGTCATCCTCAACGAGCTCGCCTGAGATGCGGATCCAGTCAGCGCCCATGAACGCGCATATCTCGGCCTTCGGGTTAGCCGCGAGCTGCTTTGAAACGTCTTTTTTCTTTCCTGTCTGTATATAAAGCTTTCCCTCAAATATATGAGCCGTACCGAACGGGCGGACTCTTGGCTGGTCTCCCTCTACTGTAGCGAGATAATATACTTTTGCATCCTTTAAAAATTTAACCGCTTTTTCTATTGCTTCCATTACAATGCACTCCTTTTCTTTTAATTTCCGATCGATCTGATAAGTAAGATTCCAAAATATATACATACGCTGCGCCGGGCGCAGCATCATGCGGCACTATGCCGCACTACACTGTATTTATAACCATTCATCAATATTTCAATCAGAATATTTTCAATTCATCTGCTTTTTTCCTGCTTCTTCCTTTTCGCCTGCCCGACAGGCGCAGGGTCTGTCAGTTCAGGAAGCGCGCCTCCTGCTACAGCCCACAGATAGAGGCTTGCAACGCTGCAGTACGGTGAAAAACGCTTTCTGTATCTTTCAAACAGTTTTCTGTCTATATTTCTGTGACGGTAAAGCATCCGCAGGCCGCGCAGTATGGCAAGATCGCCGCAGCTGAAAACGTCTGGCCTCTGCATACAGAAAAGCATTATCATCTCAGCTGTCCAGACGCCTACGCCTTTAAGCGCGCTAAGCTCCTTTATGACATCTTCATCAGATCTTTCACGCAGCGCTTCAGGGTCGAATGCGCCGCTTTTTATCTTAAGCGCAAAATCTGTAATGTACTCGGCCTTCCTGAACGTCATGCCGCATGACTGAAGCCTGTCTATGCCTGCAGATATTATGCTGTCTGCGTCAACATCTCCGAGCATATCTCGCATCCTCTGCCACACAGTAGCCTGGGCTTTAGTCGATATCTGCTGCCCGATTATATGATGCACGACCGCGGAAAACAGGTCTGTATCGACCTCTCGCTCTATATGCCCGATCCTGTCTATCACCGCAGCAAGCTTCTTGTCTCTGCTTTTCAGGTAGTCGATCTCTTTTGGGCCGTATTCAAAATACATTCAGGCATCGCCTCCGATCTTTTTGTTTCTGCATCAAAACGAATTTATTTCATCTATAAAAAGGCTTACAGCGCGCGGATACGGGATGTTGCGGCGCCATGCTATGACTGTGCTCGCTTTTACGGGCGGATGCAGTTTTTTCTGGACTATAAGGTCGCGGCGCCAGTACCTTGCGGCGCCTTCGATAGATACCTGGTACGCCAGTCCGCGCATGACCATGATACCTGCATTAGTTCCGAGATTGCTCAGGAATGCCACGTTAAGCTTTTCAAAATCCTTTCCGAACCAGTTTGCAAGCTCGCTCTGAACTCCCAGACGTTCAGGGAGTATGATCGGAGCATCAAGCAGGTCTTCCTTCGTTATGCGCTCCTTTTTTGCCAGCGGATCGTCAGGCCGCATGGTCACTACCCACTGATCACTGTCGTCTATCCTTATATATTCAAGATTTTCGGTGTTCACCGGTTCAAGGAACAGCCCCACATCTATAAGTCCCTTGTTCATCATATCAAGTATGGTATCTGCCGTTCCTGTGTGGATCTTTATCTGCACGAGTGGATACTTATCTCTGAAGACAGCGCATATGTCAGCAAGAGTCTCAACTGCTGCAAACTCGCCGCAGCCTACAGTTATACTTCCCTCTGCTTCGCCGTCATCCGCCTTGAATTCTTCGATTATCCGATCCTCAAGATCTGTGAGTTCAAGCGCCCGGCGCTTGAGCAGCAGTCCGTCCTCTGTAAGCGAAATGCCGCGTCCTCCTCTGCAAAAAAGCTTCGCTCCGAGCTCATCCTCAAGCGCTGCAAGCTGTCTTGAAAGCGTCGGCTGCGTTATATGAAGCTGTTCAGCCGCTTTGGTAAAGCTCTGCTCCCTTGCGACTGTAAGAAAATATCGTAATACCCTGAGTTCCATTTTTTTCTGCTTTCCTGATTGTAAATGTATACATTTTTGTAAATACGGGGAGGCCGATGCCGGCGGCTGATATACGGAACGCTTGAAGCCCTGCCCGTATCTCGGATACGGCGCGCAGGCCTCATACAGAAATTGCGCAG
>CAKQOE010000061.1 GCA_934255545.1 uncultured Clostridia bacterium
GCTTGAAATCTGCATTATAAACACCTCTCTTCGACAGTAATCATATCAAAAAACAGATGTAATTTCAATGGTTACACTGTTGTTAAGATCATTCGATCGCTCCTTCCATTGTGATGAAAGTTCAAGAAATCTCTCCACAAATTCGTATTTATTCATATATGTTGTTGCAGGATATTACGATGTTATAATATAATTAGAATATAACATTCATATTTGAACCATTAAGTAATTTCAAGGCAGAGCAGACGCTTAAAATGTTTGTTTTCATGTCGTATTGAAATATGTTTAAGGAGGTAAGTATGCTTACAAAGGAAGAAATGCCTGAATGTCCTGTGGCTACTACCGTCGCGCTCATAGGGAGCAAATGGAAGCTGCTTATACTGCGTAATCTGCTTGCGCGACCATGGCGATTCAATGAACTCAAGCGCGACCTCGCCGGGATAAGCCAGAAGGTGCTGACTGACAGCCTGCGCTCTATGGAGGCTGACGGGATAATCACGCGAACTGTCTATCCGGAAGTGCCGCCGAGGGTCGAATACGCGCTCAGCGAGCTCGGAGAATCTATGCGGCCTGTCATCAGATCCATGGAGGAATGGGGCAAGGCATACAAGCAAAATAATCAGGAGGAAATGTAATTGGATATAAAAGATTTTCATGTTGAAGCGTGGCTCAATATGTATGAGAACGACTGTAAATACAACCTTTCAGAGACTTTTCCGCACGCTCTGACTGTCGGCGGGCTTCTTGAGCTCACCGGGCGCAGAGATGAGCTTGCAGAAGAGCTTATGAATATCACGCTCGACTACGGCGAGATCGTCGGCTCTGAGCGCCTGCGCCGCGCTGTCAGCGGGCTTTATAAAAACGTGCCTGAGGACAGGATAACTATCGCGCACGGCACTATCGGCGCAAACTCGCTCGTGCTCACGGCTATCGTAAGGCCTGGCGACCACGTTATCTCTGTCTCGCCGTCGTACCAGCAGCTCTACTCGCTGCCTGAGTCTATCGGCGCTGACGTTACGGTGCTCAGACTCAAAGAGGAAAATGGCTGGCTGCTTGATATTGACGAGCTGCGCGCCGCTGTTACCGACAAGACCCGCCTCATCTGCCTGAACAACCCGAACAACCCTACCGGCGCTGTAATGCCTGCAGAAATGATGCGTATGATAGCTGATATCGCCGAAAAGCACGGCGCATATATATTCTGCGACGAGGCGTACAGAGGGCTTTCGCACGACGGCAGACCTGATGACGGCAGCTTTTTTGCTCCATCTTTCATAGATATCTACGACAAGGCGATAGTTACGGGAGGTATGTCAAAGACTTTTGCGCTCGCAGGGCTCCGTCTCGGCTGGGTCGCAGGACCGAAAGACATCATAGACGATATAAACAGGCACCGCGACTACCATATAATCAGCGTCGGCAAAATGGACGAGTTGCTTGCCGCCATAGCGATCGAAAACCGTGACGCTGTACTTTCGCGCAATATCGAGATATGCCGCGAGAACCTCGCGGTCATTGATAAATGGATAGCCGGCGAGCCGCACGTTTCATACGTAAAGCCGAGCTCTGCTACTACCTGCTTTATGAAGTTTGATTTTGACATGACTTCCACAGAGCTCTGCCACCGTCTCCGCGAAGAAGCCGGCGTACTTTTCGTTCCGGGCTGCGCTTTCGAGTCGGACGATCATTTCAGGCTCGGTTTCGGCAATCCTAAGGCTGAGATAGAATCCGGACTTGCCGCTTTTTCCGAATGGATGAAAAATAATATAAAATAAATAAAATATCACCATCGCCCGTCACCGGGCGCGCATATAAAAAGACCCCGTCACAGAATATCCTGACGGGGTCTGCATTTTACGATAAAATAAGATCTGCTGTAATTTACTACAATATATATGGATCTCCCAGAGTCCTTATATCGCCGCCCATAGCTGTAAGCAGCTTTTTCCCCGCTTCGCGCGCCGTTATGACAGCAGTGCGAACGGCGCTTGTATCGCCTGTAACTGCAAGTATGACTTCATTTGAATGGCTGGTCCCCTCATCAGGCGTCATATATCTTGCTATCTCAACATCAGCCGATTTTACTGCAAGATCAGCCATAACAAGGCCTATGGCAGCCGGCGAGCCGCACATAAATCCGAAAGCCCGGCCCGGCGCTATCCCGAATACTTTTCCTATAGCCTGATCAGCCGACGCTGAAAACGCCATCTCAAGATGGCCGGCATCATTAAGATATATCTCACCTGAATTGCGCTTTGTCCTTTCAAGCGCGATCTCAACAGCTCTGCGCGCGTCAGCTACAGTGTCAGCGCCTATCACTATATAGTTTCCGTGACCTCCCCAGCCCTTTGTGTCGCGCGGAAGCATTATCGACACGACTTCTGTGTTAGTCTCCTTTACAGCATCGTCAACTGCGACTATCTGACCTGCAGCTCCTGTCCTCGAGCTTATAAGGCCTACGCACTTGTATGAGCCCTTCAGCTTCATCTTTTCGCGAAGATGATCGTCAATGCCGGGTATAACAAGTCCTATAGTATCGAGCACAGTAGTTCCGACGAACTCAGGCATCGCTGCTGCGCCTGATCCAACAGCATTTATATTTTCTGTAATGTTATTTTCAGTATTATTATTTATTTCCAATTTTACCGCCTCTTGTATGTATATATTTTCCTGCATCTCCACACGCGCCGTGATGGCGCGATCCTGCAGCTCATTTACTTATGTTCCTGAAATGTTATTATTACGATAAAAAATATCCTTTAAATAATAGCAGAAGCGCACTGCATCAGTCAACAGCAACATTCAGGCGCGGACCGCCTGCTGTAGTTTCAGTTTCAGTTTCTATAACATAGCATGCGCGGCCTATGGACTTTGCCTGATACAGCAGTTCGTCCGTCCGAGACATAAGAACCTTCATTTCCTGCGGGTACGTGAACCTGCAGACTCCTATGCTGCAGCTTACACTGCGGCCTTCTTTTATTTTACTGTCAGAAATCACATCGGATATGCCTGCAAGGAATCTGTCAAGCAGAGTCTCAAGCTCTGACTTTACCATAGGCTTTTCTATCATAACGGCAAACTCGTCTCCGCCTACTCTTCCTACCGCGCCTTTTGCTCCGAATATCTTCTGAAGGTATGATGCGATCTCGCGCAGGACCATATCTCCCACCGCATGACCGAACGTATCATTTATGCTCTTAAAATAATCGACATCAACAAAAAGAAACCAGCCTCTGTCAGACGCCACCTCGTCATTTCCCGACTGTATCCTTTCACAGTGGTACATGAACATCCTGCGTCCCATAACGCCTGTAAGCGCGTCGAGATCTCCCCGGTACTCCCTGTAAGACATATACCTGTAGATGCATATGACGAGCAGCAGCGATATGAGGCTGAGCGCAAGCATAGCTATGAGAAACTGGATATGCAGCATATGTATATCATTGCTCATCCGCCCCGAAACACGTACTTCGTATTTTTTGAGAAGGTATAATGTCCTTCCTGAAAAATATTCTGTAGCAAATATCGATAATATGACTATGAATATCTCAAATGTCAGGAAGAACCAGTTCATCCTGCGTTTTATATAAGGGCTCTCGGCAGCCATATCGACGCAGAATGCAAAATCCCTTACCGTAGCTGAATCATATACGAGCCACGCAGCTTCAACAGCTATAACGCAGAGCAGCGCAAGCATGACATCGTTAAAGCTTACTGCAAATGCAGTTTTCCAGCTGTATCCGAACTCAGGAAAAAATATGCCCATCGTACCTAATACCATAAATGCGTGTATCTTTGGCGATATCGCTGCCAGCAGCGCCGTCAGCATGCAGAAAAGGCGCTTTCTTTTTGCAGGCTCAGTATGAGCGTCTGACGCAGCCCTTGCTGCCGCAGCAAACAAAAGACCTGTAACAAGCGCGAACACAGCTCGCGTCCCCACGCTCAGTATGATGCTCTCAAGCGGCCTGCCGCTCTGAAAGGGCGAAAATACCTTATCTGCCGCCAGCACGTAGCTTGCAGATGCCTTGTAAAGACTCCCCAGTCCAAAAAGCACTCCTATGATGACCGCCCGACCGGGCCCCAGCAGACATGCTGCGATCATAACAGGGATATACGCTATCGTTATAGAGATAGGCGGTATATGAATATATCCAAGAAATGTAAATGACATGAGCAGCTCCAGCGCTATAAGCGCTCCGAAAAGGTACCTTTCAAAGCTCTTTTTGCCGCATATCATGGCTATTTTATCTGTTATCATAGCACATAATTCTCCTATATATGTTGAAAATCCGATCCACGTGCAGGTGCATATATTCCGGTCCAGATTTCAAATTAGCCAAAAAATAACAGTTTCCATATTTGTGATACGATGCAGAGCCATCCGCAGATCTGCATATACAAACTTGAAACTGTACTTATCAGTTTAACACGTATATGCGTTCAGAACAACTGTATGTTTTAAATTTTCACTGCAATAAATATATCATGGCAGCCGGCGTCACCACCGGAGCTTTCCACGGTCGCGGCGCAGCTGCAACGGCCCCCTGCGGGCTCGCATCGCTGACGGCGGTCTGCTGTGCATCCCGCTCACCCGTACAGATCAGCGCCTCACACTTACAGCCTCAGCCGCATACAATAAATCAGACAGAGATACCGATATACGCGGCCGGGGCCGCGCAGTATTAAAAGAAAAAGAGGACATAAAATGCAAAACAAAAATATCATATGCGCCGACGCTGCCACTGAGAACTGTCCGTGCATGCTTGCTGAAACGGGAGACTGTCTTATATGCAGCAGGCTGCAGGGAAAGAACGAATGCGGCTGTGACTGGGCCGGCGTATGCGTTTACAATGAATTTATACAGAATAACAGAAAACGCGCGCTCACGCGCGCAGAAAAAAGCTTCATGGTATCAGACGTAAAACGCACGTCTGACGGCAGCTTTATCATAATGGATATAGCCTGCGGGCGCGGGACCGCTCTGAGCTGCCTGAGTCCGGGGACTCATATATTTATACGGCCTGCAGGCTGTGAGAGATATTATGACGTGCCTCTTTCCGTGCTCCGCGCCGATCATACATCAGGCGTCATCACTGTATGCTTCAGAGTGATATCAGCAAAAACCAAGGCGCTCGCAGAATGCCGCGCCGGATGTGATGTAATAGTGCGCGGCCCCTACAGGAACGGTATTAAAGGCCTGCCGCGCGGACTTTACGGCAAAAATATCCTCATAGCCGCTGCCGGCGCCGGCGTTGCGCCTGCCGTACATGCTGCAGGACTGCTCGCTGCGCATAATGATATCGAGATCGCTCTTTGCAATGCAGAAGCAGCGGAGCACGAGATCGTTGACGGGTATCTGCGTGACGGCATACCTGTGAGTTATGTGCATATGTGCAGCTATGATGATGAGATAAGTACAGAAAATGAATGCGCGGATCTGTTTTACAGAAAATTACATAAAAACAGTTTTGATACATACATCCTGCTTGGGAGCACGGGGTTTATATCTGCCGCTGCTGAGCGCGTCAGGGAGTATGCAGGATATGATAAAAATGTAATAATTGCAGTTAGCAATAATTCTGTTATGTGCTGCGGCGAGGGTATTTGCGGGGCATGCGGCTGCGTTGGGGCGGGCGGCGGGCAGGTGCCTGGGTGTAAGTGTGCGGAGGCGCTTTTTTGATGTTGGGCGCCATTGGGCGCGCGGCCGATAGGCGGCGCGGTTTGCGCGGCCGGCAGGCGGCGCCGGATCTGCAGGACGGCGCGGCCGCTGCGGTCATGTGATGTTAATCATGGGCGGGCGCGCGGTCCACGTCCTCCATATAGTAAAGCGGCACATCATATACGTACTCGCCGCCTGAATATATACGCATCCTTCCTGCCTGCTCCCACCTGCTGACGGGAGCATCTGCTGCCTTTGGCAGGTCGTACTCTACGCTTATATCAGTCTTTTCACCTTTATGAGACGGACAGTAAACAGCATCGCGCGTTCCGACGCGCGCATAGGCGCGCCCTGCTCCGTCTTTTATATTCACCCGTGTCAGCAGCTTTTCCGCATCGCATATTTTTACATTATTATAGCGCGCATATCCATAATCAAAAAGTGCGTAAACATCCTGAAACCAGTTCTGATCATCAAGTACGACAGCTATGAGCTCCATTCCGTTTTTCTGTGCAGACGCCACGAGACACCTGCCGGCAGCCTTTGTATAGCCTATTTTTATCCCCGTCGCGCCTTCATATTGAAATACCGTCTTATTTTTATTGTAGAAATAGTTATAATTATCTGCGCCGTCTCTCGACGCGTTCCACACCTTTGCGCCAGCGATCTGCCTGAACAAATCATGTTTCATAGCCTCGCGCGCCAGCAGCGCCATATCATACGCTGTAGATACGTGTTTTTCATCATGCAGTCCGTTTGGATTGCAGAAATGCGTATTTTTCATACCGAGCGACACGGCCCGCTCGTTCATCATATTTGTAAAATCTTCCACTGTACCGCCGATATCTATCGCTGTCGCAAGCGCTGCGTCATTTCCGGAACGGAGCATCATACCGTACAGCAGATCCTCAAGGCTTACGCTTTCGCCTTTTTTCAGATATATAGACGAGCCCTCGGCTCCAACGGCTTCGTCAGCAACGCGCACTTTTCTTTTCAAAAACTCTTCAGTCTCAGATTCCGGTGTTTCAATGATCTCAGCATCCTCCGCGCTTTCAACGGCAAGCAGCGCCGTCATTATCTTTGTAGTGCTTGCAGGGTACATCCGGGTGTCTTTGTTTTTATCATAAAGGATCCTGCCGCTTACTCCTTCTATGAGTACCGCGCTGCGCGCAGAAACTCCGGGCGGCTCAGGCAGCTTTTCAGCCGGGTCTGCGTCAGCCTGCGCTACGCTCACTCGTCTGCCGGCGACGGCAGCATCCTCGTTCATCATTACATTTATCGCATCTACAGATCCATTTACAGCTATCTGTATCATCTGACGCGCTGACCTGTCCGCAAACAAAAAAATGAGGATGCCCGCGGCTGCAAGCGCCAGGCATATCCTCATTATTTTCCTTCTATTTGATTTTTTTACAGTCAGTTCAGTAATTTCATTGTTTTTGATTTCGTATTTCATGATCAACAGCCCTCCGTTCTAATTTTATGAAATGAGGGCGCGCTTCATTACCTTAAGTTCTGACCGCCGAGCTTGTATTTCTGCCTCGTGGTTATGTTATTTTCTGTAAGTGCCTCGTGAAGCACTCTCTCAAGGAGCCTGGATGCTATCATCGTTCTGCTGTCAATTCTCTTGCCCTGCTGTATTCTCTGTTATCCCTCATGATCTTCCCTTCTGTATATCTCTACCTATCCCACGGTCTTCCTGTGTTATATCCCTTTTCATACCAGTAGTCGTCATCTGCCGCTGTCATTTTTCTGTGAATGTGAAGCGCCCGGTACAGATAAAAAAGGCACTTTACTTTTACGGACGGTGTCAGCCTTCGCTCGCGCCTTTTTATATCAGCAGCTGTCTTTCTGACATTTTTCTCAGTCTTTTTTCTGAATTTTTCCGGCAGGTCATTCCAGTTATGAGTCCACACGCTCCGGGTTATGACATGCGTCCTTGCTATGCCCCAGTACTGCGTACTGTCTTTTATGTCTTTTGCTGCCGATCTCATACCGCCCCCTGCTGCGGCAGTTATTACGACTGCCTGTTTTTTCATAAAAGACAGATCCGGACGGTGCACCATCCAGCGGTACGCCATGTGGTCCAGCAGCGTTTTCATCTGGCCCGGAACGTGATACACGTATACAGGCGAGCTGAATATTATAACATCGGACCGCTCCATGGCTGCGATAACCGGCTGCATAGCGGCATATCCGCCGCATTTTTCCTCGTATCCGTTTATGCACGCGCCGCATCCCCTGCATATATGCGGCATGTCATCCGGAACTTCAAATTCAAAGACTTCTCCGTCTTTTTCCTTAATCAGCTCATCAATAAGCATCCCTGCTATCCCTCTGCTGCATGACCGGCCGCCGCGGCCGGACGCATAGATGACCGTTATGTTCATATATCAAGTTTCTCCCTTTTGCTTTGCTGCGGCATGCAGCGCAGCACCTGTTTTATCCCCCTGATACGACACCATATATGATATCGCTGTTATGCTGCGCTTTGCCTCAAAATGCGTTTAAACAATATTTTATTTGTTAAACGTCCTGAAAAACAGACCGACATGCGCGCGGAGCTTTTCGAGACATTCTGCTTCCTTTTCAGGCTGTCTGTCGCATATGCTTATGAGTGTTATGACAGGAGCTATATACATCATGGCGAGCGTGTCTGCGTCATTTTCTTTAAGCTTTCCGGCTGCCATAAGCCTGCGGAATATCCCGGCATGATAATCCGATATGCGTTCCACATAGCGCTTTGTGTATAATTCTGCCAGCTCAGGCGAGCGGAACTGCTCTATAGTCATCATCCTGCGGAAGCGGCTTATATTTTCATCATGAAGCGAATAATCAAATATCTGGCGGACCTTTTCAAACAGAGCGTCTTCCGTGATCTCTGCAAACACATTGATATCGCGATCCGAATCCTGCACATGTATGTCTATCTTATCTGTATCCTCTTCATATTGCGCCGCCGTCGCCTCAACTATAGCGTCAAAAATAGCCTGCTTTCCTGAAAAGTGATTATAAAGCGAAGGCGCTTTTATGCCGACGGCCTTAGCGATCTCACCAACGCTGACTGAATCATAACCTCGTGTTGAAAACAGCTCGAGCGCTTTATCGATTATCCTGCGCTTAGTGTCGTTTGCCTTGTCTGCGACTTTTATTTCTCTCTTATCCTCCATTTTGAACCTTCTTGCTTTAATATTTTAACTAACTAACATTCGTTAGTTTTATTCTAACGCCATATCCCTAATTTGTCAACAGTCATACATAATAATTAAAAAAAGCTGCACAGACAGACGATCATATATCGAATATATCTATGCAGCTTACTTCATGCGCCCGGCGCATGCATGTATTTTATTTTTATTCGGTTACATCGCTTGACAAGGGCACACAGCCCTTTGTCGTGTGCGATGGATAAGTAAAAGTCAAATTTTCCACTCAATCG
>CAKQOE010000062.1 GCA_934255545.1 uncultured Clostridia bacterium
ATGGCGAGATGAAAAGTCAGCAAAATGCTGCAGATGTGAAAATGCTGACCGATGGCGAGTTAAAAAGTCAGCAAAAGAGCTGTTATGGCTAAGATGCTGACCGATGGCGAGTTAAAAAGTCAGCAAAAGAACTGTATGTCTAAGATGCTGACTAATAAAAATGTTAAATATATTGTTACACGATACGGAGGAAGAGGAATATTATGAAGTCTTTTTCTAACAATAAAAAACATGGGATATTATGTAAAGCAGCGGCGTTTGTTATGACGTTTTTGCTGATGTTCACCATCATCGTGCCTGATGTGCCTGCTTTTGGCGGAAGCGGAAACACTGCGCATGCAGGCTCTACTTCACCTGTTTACAGGGTGCTTGCTGTAGCTGCGGTTTATAATAATAATGATAATATAGGCGCGTGGTATGAAACAGTTACATGGCAAACTATAAGAAATGAATGTTGGAAGAAGATAATAACAAACAGGATACAGAATGTTACATCAAAAAATGTACAGGTCGATCTGACAGATATAGTTCACTCTATGAACGCGAACTGCTTAAATGTGGATCTTGTAGAAACTTATGATTATATAGTTTTTATAGCCAATAATGAATTCAGACATGTCGGTGATGAAAAAACATACGGAACTAATGACAGCCGTATGAAAATGGAAAATGAGATACGACAGAGTTCTGTTAAATCAGTTGAGTCAGGCAATGATATAACAGCGTCATTTATGAAGAAGGTTGAACAGTTTTATGACTGCGGTTATCCTGTAGAATTTATGAACAGGGTCACATATAATGACAGTACTTATGGTATGGATTTTAAGAATGGAATGGGATCAGCTGTTCAAGGCAGTGAAAATGAAACCAATATAGCAAAGCTTTATCAGTACGTGGGCGGCGATAACCGGATAATTAACGGCAATCACAGTGCAGATGCAGATGATCGCATAAAAAATGCTAAAAATGTAAATATAACGGTAAGCGTCAATGCTCCTGCCGTAGACGCTCAGGGATATGCAAACAGCGGAAATGAAGCTTCAAAGATGCTCGGCTACACATTTAAGATAAATGATCCAAAAGCTGCATCTTCATCAAGATATACGGCACAGTTTTATATAGATATGAATAACGATGGAAGATTTGATGAGGAGCTTGAAGGTCTGTCGTATATGGGTATAACTCTTGCGTCCAACAATAAAAAAAATATTGAATCAAACGCCCTGCAGGCAGGCGTGGAATACAGACTGGCAGTAAACGCGTCAAAGTATACAGGTCTTTTTAACTGGAAGCTTTGTGTTTCAGATAATTCGGCTCCTAAGAAACGATTTAATTCAGAGTCAGGCTCTTGTAAACTGCACCTGATGAAAGGACAGAACAAAGAGAAGATAAGAGTACTTCAGTTGACGGCTATAGCCATACAGGATAACAATAGATCACAGTGGACGGTAAATAATGTTTACCTGCCGACTGCTGATGAGATAAAGTGGTTTAAGGAAAATAATGTAACAAAAGATAACCTGATGCAGAAAGTAAAGGCAAGTCCAGGTGATCTGTTTAATGTTTATAAAGGTGACAATACGAAGATATATGATCTTCCGGCCGATGCGTCTGTAAAAATGGAAAATATGTATACATTTTACAAATATATGAGTCTGGGAGAGGGCGATGAAAAAGGTGTTCTTGACTATGATATAAGTGTTGACCGCGTGCATGTAACGGATCTTGACAGAGTTGTAAAAGAAGCTAAGGGAAGCAGCGACTGGAACACTGTATATCGTTACCTTACAGATAATTACGATATGCTCATACTTGGTTTTGCCGACTGCTATGATGATATAAGCTCGCAGGACGTATGCAGCGGAATAGAAGCATTTATATCAGAAGGAAAGTCAGTTCTGTTCACGCATGATACTTCATCGTTTGTAAATAATACATCGGGAGTAAGCGCAAACAAACGATGGGGTTATAATGTAAATAAATATTTCAGAAATATCCTTGGCATGGATCGCTTCGGGATAACTCTTACCGATGCTCAGAGAAAAGCACAGGGAAAGGATTACAACAACAGAGGCTTGAGTTATATCCAGGGCTACACAAGATCTGTTTTGGCGGACGGTGGAGCCAAGAACGGAAACTCGCCGTATCTGACTACGTCGATATCAAGAGTCAATAAAGGTCCGATAACAACATATCCGTATGAGATACCTGAGCAGCAGGGTGTAGCGCAGACACATGGACAGTATTACCAGCTCGACCTTGAGTCAGATGATATAGTCGTATGGTATGCGCTTGCCGGCGGAGGTAATAATTATTACAGCAAAACATACAATGACGGTCGTGACAATTATTATATTTATAATAAAGGAAATATAACTTATTCAGGTGTAGGACATAAGGTCGGACTTTGGGATAATGAAATAAAGCTTTTCACAAATACGATGATAGCCGCTTACAGAACCGGTGATTCCACACTCTCGATAGAAGTAACAGACTGGGACGCTTCAAGTACAGAAACGACAATAGGAAATAAAACATATGATTACGTAACGCTGCCTGTAGATTACATAAAAAAATCAACAGGAGGAGCTTACGGCGAGAATATAGTGAATAACGGTAAAGGAACCTCTGCTAAGCAGTACAGACGCGTTAAATTTAAAATATATGATAAGACAGTCGCTGCAAACAAGAAAGTAAGCATAAATTTCTATACATCCAGCTCAAAAACAGATACGCAGGGTGTTTCAAAGCTTAATTATTATGCAGGCTCTGTTTACAGGATGAGCGACGGCAAAGTAATAATGAAAGACGGAAAGCTGCAAAACGGGCAGAAGCTTGAGTCAGGTACGGAATACTACATATACGTGCCTTTGAGTGCATTCAGCGTAAAACAGATATTCAGAGGCGAAGTAAAGGCTGAAATCACCCCGTCAGGCCAGTCAAACAACCTTGTTATAACAAACAGCGTATTCGTAAACTTCAATAACCGCCTCCAGTTCGACCTTGGATAATATAGCGCATAAGCAATAAATATCCTGCGGCAGCAATGCAATATCTGCGGGGACGCCGGAGGCGTCCTTGGGGACCGGCCGGGCCGGTCGGAAGGAGGCGCGCCTGTTTCGGGTGTCGGGGCGCGCCGACCTGCATAGAGCTGCGGCCGGAGGCCGCGGTGGTTTACTGATTTACTGCATAGGCAGCCGTTGTGACCGGTGTGGGGCTCAGTTAGTAATGACAAGGCAATAAAAAACGAGTATAATATATATTATTTGTATGCATTGTGCAGGAAAAATATACATATAACGGCAGTACGATGAAATCAGAAATGGGACATGCTCTCTGAAGAGGCGGTGGATCCGGCATGCAGTTATGTGTATTGATTTTGGAAGAAGTGAAGCTTATTATGAGGAACGATATGAAGAACGATATGGTAAAACAGGATGGGTACAGTTTTGATCACGCATATCAGGAACGTATCAGTTTTCTGATGGGTCGTGACAGAGAGATGATCTGCGCGCTTTATATAGACGTGACGAATGACTGCCTGCTCAATGTGCTTATTAAGGATCAAAATGATGTGGAACACAGATTTGAGCCGGATGATGTGAAGGATAAGGATATAAGGTCATGGCTCAGTAAAAATATATACTCATATATGGTATTTCAAGGGGAGCAGGACGAGTTCAGAGCTCTTTTCAACAGAGAAACTCTTTTGAAGAAGCATGATGAGGGAGACACGTATTTTCGATTCAGTCACTGCTACAACAGTCAGAACGTGAAAAAAAGGATGTACGATGTCGAGGTCAGCGTTTTCTGCAATCCATACAGCGGGCATATTGAGTCGTTTGTCATATGGAAGGACGATACGAGAAACTACATAGACACTGAGATCAGAAAGATACTGTATCAGAAGGATTACCGCGATCTGAGCCTCATAGATGTGCGTTGCAGGAATATATATTTCAGGACCCATAATTTTACAAAAATAGATGTTGAAACGGAAAAGACGCTTGCGTATGATGATGTGGTAAAGCAGACGCTTTCTCAGCGTATAGCTTCAAAGAGCAAGCGCGAGTATGCGAAATGCACCAGACTCGATTATATAGTAGACAGGTTGGAGCTGGCTGATCAGTATTCTTTCAGGGTGTACAATGTTCTGCACGATATAGAGCGTTACAGCTATTACTGGTTCGACAGGGAAAGGCAGATCATACTGTGTACGGTCGATGATATGACTGTTGAGATGGAAAATGATTCTGTTACGGGCGCGCTGTCGCGTGACGGATTCGTGCATCGTGCGGGTGATATACTGAAAAGAAACCCTGACAGAGATTTTGCTGTGCTTTACTTTAATATGCAGAGGTTCAAGACTGTAAATGAGCTTTTTGGATATGAGGTGGGCGACAACGTGCTGCGCAGTGCTGCAGATGTGCTTCAGAACAGTTTTCTTAAGCCGCTTGCTTTTGGAAGGCTTGAGGCTGACCGTTTTGCAGCGCTGGTAGATGTTGATAATCTCGATTTTGAGAGGCTGCCTGAGCTGCTGCATGGATATCATTCGCAGGGTAATATTAACATGGATATATATGGAAGATGCGGCATTTATTATGTTGATAAAAGCAGCAGGCTCAAGGTATCAGACATGTGCGACAGGGCCAATCTTGCAAAGAGCTACATATCTAACCAGTATGTAAAGCCGTATGCTGTGTTTAATGAGCAGATGAGCAAGGATTACGATCAGACGAGCCGAGTGCTGATAAAGCTGGACGAGGCTATAAGCAACGGCGATATACTTGTTTACTATCAACCGATATATGAAGCGCAGACGCGCTCTATAATAGGCGGCGAGGCGCTGGCGCGCTGGAACTGGGAGGAAAGCGGCATTATGCTTCCGGGCAGGTTCATACCTGCGCTTGAAGAGAACGGCTACATAACGAAGCTCGATACGTTCATATACAGCTCGATATGCGAATTCCTCAATAAACGCTCCGCTGCGGGGCTCCCGCTCCCGAAAGTGACTGTAAACCTTTCGCGCATGGACCTTATGGATAAAAATATAATGAATGCCATACTTGACGGAGCAAGAAATTCGAAGATGCTCAAGGAGTATATATGCTGCGAGATAACGGAATCAGCTTATGCGACTATATCGTCTATTGGAAATAAATTCCTCGCCGGTCTGAGAGAGGAGGGCGTGATACTTTTGCTTGATGATTTCGGAAGCGGCATATCTTCGTTCAGCACTATACGCGATTATGATTTCAATGTTGTAAAGCTGGACATGGGATTCACGAAGAAGCTCAGAGAGAGCAATAAGAGCAGAAATATAGTCATCGCGATCATAGAGATGGTCCACAGGCTCGGCATGAGGGTGCTCGCTGAGGGCGTGGAGACTGCTGAGCAGGCAGACTTCCTGGAAGCGCACGGATGCGACTTATTCCAGGGATATTATTTTTCGAAGCCTGTGCCTGAGGATGAGTTCGTGAAGCTGTTTGACAGTAAATAAAAGTCAAAAAAAGGCAGGCCGCCATTATTTTTTTAATAATGGCGGCTATTTTTTAGAGTATTCCAGTATAAAATCAATAAAATCCTTTATGTAACCGCCTGTAAGATCTTTTCTGTAGATCAGGTAATAAGTGCGGTACACCGGGTCGCCGTCGCGGCCGAGTGGAAATGTCAGGACGCTGCCGGGAGGCAGCGTTTTTGTTATGGAGCGGGTAAGTATCGACACTCCGAGGCCGCAGGCTATGCTGGCGATGACCGACTTCATATCGTTCATTTGCGATGTGATGTTGAGCTGCGACTCTGACATGCCTATGCTGCTGAGGTAGTTAAGTATCTCGCGGCGTGTGGCGGAGCCGTTTTTTCGAAGTATGAATGGCTGAAGCAGCAGCTCTGTAATATCGATGTCATATTCAATGTCATCAACTGCGCAATTATCGCTGCTGAAGCCGCCGTCACCGGCGGAGCAGGGGGTGATGCGCGCGGCGTCCCTAAGCGCGCGGTAGTGCTCGTTGTCAGGCGTTACGAGCACCATTTCGTCACGAAATACAGGAACGCATTCAAATGCCTCGTCCTGGCACGGGGTGCCGGCAAGCGCGGCGTCTATTATTTCTGATTTCATATTTGATATGATGCCGATGCTGTCTGACTGTATGATCTCAAAGTATGCGTCCGGGTGCAGTTTTTTGTACTCGGCCATGATCTCCGGCAGTATGAAGCCTGACGGAACTGATGAAGCGCCCATGTGTATGCGGCGCGAGCCGCTGCGGCTGAAATCTGAAACAGCCTTGTCGCGCATGTCGAGCATGCCACGCGCGTATTTGTAAAATCTCTGGCCGTCCTTTGTGACGGTCATCGTTTTTGTAGTCCTGCTTATCAGGCTGGTGTTAAGCTCTGTTTCGAGCATCCTCATATGGTTGCTGATCGTCGGCTGCGTTATATAAAGCTTTTTTGCGGCCTCTGAAAAGCTGCCCCATTCTATGATGGCGCAGAAGGCCTCGAGCTGTCTGAAATCCATGAATAAAAAACCTCGATCGTAAAGTTATTGCGTATGGCACAAAATACCCAGCCGCCGGGCGGCTGCTTTCTGGCGTGCATTAATATTATCTGACACAATTTATTGATTGTCTACAAAAACATGAAAGAGCGCTGATATTTTATCAGCGCCCATTCAATTAAAGTTAAAAATTAAAAAATATGGAGAAGCTAAAATTCTACGTCCTCGCCGTAGTAACAGCATGTAAGGACTTTTTTCATGTTCTCGAACGGAGTCTCGCGAGGGTTGAAGAGCGTACAAGGGTCACCGCATGCAGCCTCTGCAAGTGTATCGACCGTATCGCTGAAGACTTTTTCATCAACGCCTGCATCTTTATACGATGCAGGGATGCCGAGATCGGCGTTCAGCTTTTTTATTGCTGCGACGAGAGCATTTACGAGCTGCTTATCTGTAGCGCCGCTGAGTCCGAGTGCTTTAGCTATATCGGCAAACCTGTCAGCAGCTGCGGCAGCGTTGTACTCTATCACGTAAGGAAGCATTATGGCGTTGCAGCGTCCGTGCGTCACGCCGTATGTAACACCGACCTTGTGAGCGAGAGAGTGGACGATACCGAGAAGTGCGTTTGAAAATGACATGCCGGCGAGGTCCTGTCCGACGTGGACGAGCCTGCGAGCAGTTTCGCTGCCTTTATATGAATCAACGAGATTTTCAAATACCATCTGAGCGCTCTTTACAGCGAGACAGTCAGTGAGGTCTGTGTGTGCTGTAGCTACATACGCCTCTATGGAGTGTGTAAGTGAGTCCATACCTGAGTCAGCGATAAGCGTCGGCGGCATGGACATAGGTATGTCGGTATCGACTATGGCGATATCAGGAGTGATCTCGAAATCAGCTATAGGGTACTTTATCTTTGTTTCGTCATCAGTGATAACAGAGAATGAAGTGACCTCAGTGCCTGTGCCTGATGTAGTTCCGACAGCGACAAATATCGCTTTCCGGCGAAGCTTTGGCAGGCTGTATGGCGGCTTTACATCATCAAATGTCAGGTCAGGATTTTCGTAGAATATCCACATCGCCTTTGCAGCATCAACAGGAGAGCCGCCTCCGAGCGCTATGATGACGTCCGGCTCATATGCGCGCATTTCCTCAGCTCCGCGGTATGCAGTCGATATGAGAGGATTATTTTCAACTCCGGTAAAAATTTTGTATTCAATATTGATCTTATCAAGTATATCAGTCAGCTTTTCCAGGCTGCCGTTGTCATTCATGAAATTCGTTCCGGTAACTATAAATGCCTTACTGTGCCCTTCAAGGACCTTAAGTTCAGAGATGGCGCCCGGACCGTAGTAAACGTCTCTTGGAATAGTAAAACGTGCCATTTATCTACCTCCGTATCTGTAATTACAGGGCGCAGCCCTTTATAGCCTGTATCTCTATCTCGACCATCTGCGTCGGACGGTTGAGGCCCTTGATGCCGAGCCATGTGCATGCAGGCTTTACTTCACTGAAGAATTCAGAAAATGCGTCAGTTACAGGACCGTTGAGAGCAGGGTCTATCGTGTAGATATTTACCTTTACGACTTCTTCCTTTTTTACGCCGTTTTCAGCAAGCATATTAACAAGCTTGTCAAATATGTAGTGGGCCTGAGCATAAGCGTCGCCCTCCCCGTAAACAGTACCCTCAGGCGTTACAGCGGTAGTGCCTGAAACATATACGAACGGACCTGCTATAACGATCCTTGAGTAGCCTGCCTTCTTTTCAAAAGCTGAACCGCCGTCAACATTAGTGCGCTTGAATTCCATAATGTGCTCCTTTTCTCCCATCCTGCGGACAGGTGTGTAATAAATGAAGATGAAAAATATTATCGAGTGTTTTATGTGTTCCTTAGAACAATTACAGAATAATGAATTGTATACAAAAATAAAAGTACGCACTTTTTTATAAAGAACTAATATAAATGTAACCTGCTTACAAAAAGGTAAGTACCGGCAGGCGCCCGGCGCCTGAACAGGAATGTATGCGTTATTGTAAGTACAGGATGCGGTAATGCTGATGAACATACGGAACACTTGAAGCCCTGCCCGTATCTCCGATACGGCGCGCAGGCCTCATACAGAAATTGCGCAGCTTTAGCTGCAGTGCAATTTTTCAGTTCGCGGTCGCAGAATGGGATGCTGCACTCCGTTCGGCTCACAGAGCTTTTTGTCAAAAATAACTCGCGGCAGGGAATGAATTTTCCTTCGGAAAATTCAACCATTATAAGCGCTCACGCGCATTCCGCTCAGACATATGAAGCCCTGCCCGTATCTATGATACGGCGCGCAGGTCTCATACAGAAATTGCGCAGCTTTA
>CAKQOE010000063.1 GCA_934255545.1 uncultured Clostridia bacterium
GTGACGTAGATTCAACGCGTCAGTACATTCTTGATCAGGACTTTTATATCGGAGATATCGTTCAAGTGTCAAACGAGTATGGTGTCACAGCTACTCCGAGAATTTTGGAGATCATTGAGTCAGAGGATGAAAACGGAACGTCTGTCATCCCGACATTTGAAACATGGAGGTAAATCATGAGTTTAAGATCAGGATTTTTTGATTCAGTGGACGGTGATCGTCTGTATTCTGCTGACGAAATGAACCGTCCGTATGAGAATATCATCTCAAACGGTGTTTTTCCAAACCCGTCCAGTAATTTACAGGTTACGACCTCATCGGGAATGGTTGTTCAGGTTGGTAAGGGGGGTGGAATGTTCGGAGGTAAGTGGTGTCTCAACGATGCTCCGATCCTCCTGACAGTTTCAGCATCAGAGACCAATTACAACAGGATGGACGCGATCGTTATGAAATGCGATCGTTCGGAGGTCAACAGAAATGTTACTGTATACGTGAAAAAGGGTACTCCAGCAAGCGATCCAATCAGACCAACGATGACGCACGACACGTATGTTGACGAGTATTGTCTTGCAACGGTATATATTGCAAAAGGTGCTGAACAGATCACGCAGTCTATGATCACAGATACACGACCTGACACGAGTGTTTGTGGATGGGTCACAGGTCTGATAACACAGGTTGACACTGAGACGTTGTTCCTCCAGTGGCAGGCTGCGTACAAAGAACAGTATGATCGAAATATAAGCGCGTTCAACAAATGGTTCGCAGATCTCAAGGAGATGCTCAAAGACGATAAGTCCGTTGGAGCACAGATCATAAACCTGACCACTAACAAAGCAGATAAAAAGTCACAAACGGTGACACTTACGTCAGATGGGTGGACTCACTCAGGAGAGGTTTATACTCAGACTGTCAGCGTAAAGGATATCGCCGAAACTGATCTGATTATCGTTTCTCCGACTGTGTCAAGTGCGACGGTATACGCTCAGAACTCTATTATCTGCACGACTCAGAGTGTCAACCAGTTGACGTTCCAGTCGAACGCTGCTGTCGCTGTCAGTGTAATCATTGTGAATATGGGAACAATTGTGTAAATTAATTTATCCGCTCACATCGAGCGGATATTTTTTAAAGTCACAAATAGTGATTGACATATAGGTAATACCGATATATACTATACTCAAGTTAAAGATAACGACACAACAAAGGAGATTAAGAAAATGAGAACTATAATCAGGGAAACAGCTGAAATTTATATTAAGATGTATGAATCAAACAAATATAATTTAGTCGATGAAGAACCTAAAAGAATTAAATACTCTGCTGGTAAAATCGAATCTTTTGAAGTTCTTAGTGGAGAAGATGCGAGAGAATTTGAAAAAAGAATAGATGTGTCAAGCATCGACGAAGATCATGAATACTTAGTTCTTTACTTTAAAGGTTCGGACGATACCGCAACATTCAGAAACAGTCATGTTGATATGCTTATATGGTAAAAAACAACTCGGAGGAGGTTCCACACCTCCTCCACAATTAAACGGGAGGTACAAAATGAAGTTTGAAATAGCAATAAATAGAGTAAGTATGATGATTGTTGAAAGAAAAAAGAAACTCGCAAAGCATCACGCAAAGAGGTTATTGAAATACTATGACGAAATGACAGACATTGAAAAAGAAGTATTCGACGAAATAAGAATCAAGTTATTTGTATAATAACAGCTGGAGGGTAACGAATGAGAAGTGATGCACTGAAAAAAGCACAATTGAAATATGATCGAGGGAACACCACATCAATAACATTGAAACTGAACAATAAGACGGATGGTGACATCATCGAGTTTCTGTCTCAGGTGGATAACCGTCAGGGAACGATCAAAGAAATTATCAGAAAATATATTTTAGACCCCTCGTGACGGGTGGTCTTTTTTATGGTAGGATTTATCAGGAGGATTTTTTATTATGGGAATGTTTGATAAAAGAATTATAGCATGGAAACAGAATATTGGAGAGGATGGTCGTGATCGCGGTGAAATACAACTGGGTATCGAACTCAGAAAAGACGCTCTCGCAGTCCTCGAGATTAAAACACTCCATACAAAAGAGTCGGAAGTATTCGACAAATCGGATCTTACGATCGATATTTTCAGAGCGTCTCAGGTGGCTGAGAAATCGGTTCTCGGTCGTGCTATTGTTGGAGGAGTTCTCCTCGGTGGTGTTGGTGCGATTGTCGGTGGATTATCAGGATCGGGAAAAGCTGACGCGTGGATAATGGAGATCAATGGATCAGAATTATTCAGATTAAAGAACGACGCAGATAAAAAGACAGTTGAAAAATGGTATAACAAATAAAAAATGAGAGGACGGAATTGATCCGTCCTCTTTGTTGATATTATATAGTTTCATGTTGGGTGTCGAATGAATTCTATCCCACCTGCCTCGTGAGTGCTGATATGGCCCGTTTCAGCTGCGACAACGCCCTGATAGCTTTTAAGAAGCGCGTCTATAACTGTAGCGTTAGTCTGAGTGCCGCCCACAAGGAAATGCACCTCTGCATCAGGAGCGCCGCACGCCGCGCGTATCTTTTCTTTAGCGCTGTCACAGTATTCATCGAGCCCGTAGCCCGCAGTCTTTACAAGATTAGTTTCCATAAAGCGCTGCATGATATCCGGATGCGCCCCTTCCATATAGTCGCATGCAAAAAATAAACGTTGTGTCATGATTTTTTCGTGTCCTTTTTTTATCTTTAGTAAATATAAGTGCCGAAGTCAGGGTAAACGCCTGGATCAGCTCTGTTTCTAATTATAAAATGAATAAGCTCGTTATGCAAATAACAGTTATGTATATATCTCACAGTAATAAAGCATGTCATTGTCAGTGTAATACATTACAAAAATAGGTACAGCCCTGCCCGTATATTCAGGTGAGGCGTTTCATATAGTTTAAAACGGCTGTTTGTTAGGCAGGTGTATGAGGCGGCACGATAGCGCTGCGCGCATGTTCTGCCGGTGACGGCAGCAGCCTGATGGATCATTTACTTTATTAATATTGACTTGCTTATAGCGTCTGCGTATTTCATGCAGAAGGCCTTAATGCAGGTCTGTGAGATGAGGAGAAATGCTGTATGGAAACTGTACCACAAAGAAAACAGAGGATGCAGGGCTGGTTCCGGACGGCGCTCATATGTGCGCTGGCTGCGGCGGTGCTCGTTTGTACCGTAACGTTCGGTGGAGAGAGGCGGATCCCGATATACTGCGTTGACACGCCGGATAAAAAGGTCGCTATAAGCTTTGACGCAGCGTGGGGAGATGAGTATACGGCGGGTATACTCGATATACTCGATACGTATGACGTAAAGGCGACATTCTTTCTCGTTAATTTCTGGGCGGAGGACTATCCTGATGATGTAAAAATGATAGCGGAGCACGGGCATGATATAGGGAATCATTCTGCGACGCATCCCGATATGGCAGGGCTTTCAGCTGACAAAGTAACAGAGGAGCTTGAAACGACCGGTGCTACCATAGAAAATCTGACGGGAAAGCGTCCGACGCTTTTCAGGCCGCCGTTCGGGTCGTATTCTGACACGCTTATAGAAACTGCCGAGTCGCTCGGCTATGATACTGTACAATGGAGTGTTGACAGCCTCGACTGGAAGGATATAAGTACGGAGCAGATAGTTGACCGCGTTACCAGAAACGTTAAAAACGGGTCGATAATACTGTTTCATAATAATGCTCAGCATGTGCTGGAATACCTTCCTCTGATACTGGAAAACCTGAAGTCGAACGGATATGAGGTCGTAAAGATAAATGATCTTATATACCACGGAAAGTCTCACGTAAACGAGCAGGGATGCCAGATAAGCGATGGACCCGGAAAAACGGTAGCATCAGGAGATAACAGCGATGCAGACGGGTCAGATAAAAACGGAGGTGACGGCAGATGAACGCGGACAGCAACCGGATAATACTTGCAGGCACTGTAGAACAGCCGTTGTGCTACAGTCACAGGATATACGGCGAGAATTTCTTTAATCTCATGCTCGCTGTACGCCGGCGCAGCGGCAACGTAGACTATCTGCCTGTAACTGTATCTGAGCGCCTTATAACGCACAGCCCGGTTACGGGCGAGCGATGCCGCATAGAAGGGCAGATAAGGACGTACAACGAATACTGCGATATGAAAAATCACCTGCGCGTGATAGTGTTCTGCCGTGAGATACAGTTTGAAAGCGAAGAGGTAAGGATACCGATGTACGACAGGAACGAGGTCGATCTTGCCGGTTTTATATGCAGGACGCCGTACTACCGCGTCTCACCGCTCGGACGCGAGATATGCGATATCATGCTTGCGTCAAACAGGACGCACGGCAAGTCTGACTACATACCGTGCATAACGTGGGGACGCAGCGCGCGTTTCTGCGCTAACCTTGAAGTTGGTTCGGCTGTTCAGCTGAAAGGCCGCTTTCAGAGCCGTATATATCGCAAGGCATTGGCTGACGGCAGATCGGAGCTGCGCACTGCGTACGAGGTATCTGTAGTTATGATAGAAATGATATGATAATTGGTACTACCTGTTTTGCAAAAAACAGCTTAATATGCGAATAATGTATACACGATACAGGAAAAATGTGATATTATAGAAAACTGAAAATCGATTATTGTATATGATAACTGTATCGGATGTGCGGAGCCATGCGATACGGCGGGCCGTATGGCCCGCCGCTGCAGCTGTATACGGCCGGTGACGGCCGCAGTTTTGTCCTGCGCTGCATGGCAGCGCGCATTCGTTCCGTATTGATATTATTAATGATGTAGAAATATTCACAGGAGGAATTATAAATATGCTTACATTAGACAAGATATACCATGCAGCCTATGTGCTCAAGGGAGTGGCAAGAAAGACGGATCTTATAAAGGCTACTAAGATCCCTGCTGACTGCAATATATATCTCAAGACAGAAAATCTTCAGGTCACGGGAAGCTTCAAGCTCAGAGGCGCTTACTACAAGATAAGCCAGCTGACTGATGAGGAAAAGTCAAAGGGCATAATCGCCTGCAGCGCAGGCAACCACGCTCAGGGTGTTGCCATGTCTGCAACAAAGAACGGTATAAAGGCTGTAGTATGCATGCCGGACGGCGCTCCTATCAGCAAGGTAGAGGCTACAAAGCAGCTCGGCGCTGAGGTATGCCTTGTTAAGGGTGCTTACGACGAAGCTTATGATTACGCTGTAAAGCTTCAGGAGGAGACAGGCGCTACATTTATACATCCGTTTGACGATGATGATGTTATCGCAGGTCAGGGAACTATAGGCCTTGAAATACTCGATCAGATAGACGAGCTTGACGCTGTCATAGTTCCTATCGGCGGCGGCGGTCTTATCTCAGGCGTTGCTTACGCAGTAAAGAAGCTCAGGCCTGACGTTAAGGTCTACGGCGTTCAGGCAGCAGGCGCTCCGAGCATGTACCGCAGCATAAAGGAAAACGAACAGATAACCCTCGAAACTGTTGATACTTTCGCTGACGGCATCGCTGTAAAGCATCCGGGCGACACTACATATCAGATAGTACAGGAATACGTTGATGATATAGTAACAGTTTCGGAGGATGAGATAGCTACAGCTATACTGACTCTTATGGAAAAGCAGAAGGTCGTAGCAGAGGGTGCCGGAGCTGTCAGTGTTGCAGCCGCTATGTTTAACAAGCTGCCTTTAAAGGGGAAAAATGTAGTATGCCTCGTTTCAGGCGGAAACATCGACGTAAATATCCTCAGCAGAGTTATAACTCGCGGCCTTGTTACTACAGGCAGATCTGTAAACCTGACTATAGCTCTTGAGGACAAGCCGGGCCAGCTCCAGGAGGTATCAGAGATCATAGCTGCATGCGGCGGCAACGTTGTAGCTGTACATCACGACAGAAGTGATGTCAACATGGCTATCTCAAGCTGCTTCCTCAAGCTCGGACTCGAAACGAGAGACCACGAGCAGATCGCTGATATAAAGAAGGCTCTTACAGAAGCAGGCTTCAGGCTCGTTTCTGACAGATAATACAGACGGGAAAGTAACGCCCGGACAAAATAAATTATTTATAAATAAGATCTTTATAAATAGGATCTTTATTATCTGCGGCTTTCAGAAAGCCGTATATGACCGGCCCGGCCGGTCAGGGAAGATATAAAATATTATTGAATTGAGATCAATGTTAAAGCAGACAAAGGAGGATATTATCATGAAGGTAATCGCAACAGACAAGGCACCTGCAGCTATCGGACCTTATTCACAGGGTCTTGAGCACGGCAATATGGTATTCGTTTCAGGACAGATCCCTGTAGACCCTGCAACAGGCGAAATTGCAGGAACTATAGAAGAGCAGACAGCTCAGTCGCTCAGCAATATAAAGAATATACTCGCTGAAAACGGAATGACTATGGCAAACGTTATAAAGACTTCTGTTTTCCTTGCTGATCTCGGAGATTTTGCAGCTATGAACGCTGTTTATGCTGAAAACTTCTCTGAACCGTTCCCTGCGCGCAGCTGCGTACAGGTAGCAGCTATTCCAAAGGGATGCAAGGTAGAGATCGAGTGCATCGCTGTAAAGTAAGCTGTACGGCATAAAGCATATCAGATGGAGAGTATAAAAGAAAAATGGAAGGGCGTTGCGCTCTGCCTGTGCATAGCTGTACCGGCGTGGATACTCGGAAAGGTATTTCCGATAATCGGAGGCGCGATAATCTCTATCATACTTGGTATGATAGTTGCCCTGTTCCTCAAAAAACGAGAGACGTTTGAAAAGGGTATAAAGTTCACGTCAAAGAAGATACTTCAGTGGGCTGTCATCCTGCTGGGGTTTGGTCTTAATCTGAACGTGATATTTCAGACAGGAAAGCAGTCACTGCCTATCATAGTCAGCACGATCACAACATCGCTTGTGGTAGCGTTCGTTATGTGCAAGGTGATGCGCGTGCCGGGACGTATATCGACTCTTATCGGAGTAGGCTCATCCATATGCGGCGGTTCTGCCATAGCGGCAACAGCGCCTGTCATAGACGCCGACGACGAAGAAGTAGCGCAGTCTATATCTGTAATTTTCTTCTTCAACGTCATAGCGGCGATACTGTTCCCGTGGCTTGGCCATATCATAGGCTTTTCCACAGTTTCAGGTGAGCCGTTCGGTATATTTGCCGGAACTGCCGTCAATGACACGTCATCCGTTACGGCTGCCGCGTCTACATGGGACAGCATGTGGAGCCTCGGTTCGGCGACACTTGATACAGCAGTCACAGTAAAGCTTACGAGGACGCTTGCGATAATCCCGATAACGCTTGCGCTTGCGTTCCGGCGCACGCGCCGTGCAAAACAGTCAGGCGGCGAGGGCGCATCTGTGAGCATAAGGGCGATATTCCCAACGTTTATACTGTATTTTATATGCGCGTCGATCATAACTACAGCTGCCTCAGCTGTCGGTATAGATGCATCGGTATTTGCTCCGGTAAAGGAGCTGAGCCGCTTCTTTATAGTTCTTGCCATGGCGGCTATAGGTCTTAACACAGATATCGTAAAGCTTATACGCTCAGGCGGAAAACCACTCATTCTCGGTTTTGCGTGCTGGACCGGCATAACTGTCGTAAGCCTGCTGATGCAGCATGTTATGGGCATATGGTAATGACATTATAGCGTCATTAATGAATGATCTTACACATTTACTGTACGGCCGCCCGGCGGCCGCGCTGTGATCCGGCAGTATTCATTCATTTCATTTTATTTTAATATCAAAAATAACAGTACAGCCTGTACATATATCATACTGTTTTTGCAGATGATGCGGTGCAGGCTGTTTGTTTTGTTGTATTATCACAGCAAGTGACAAAAACAGTGCTGAAAAACCTTTGAAAATCAAGTTTTTTTAAAATCCGACCTGAATTTACGACACTTTTACGACGGATGAAGTCAAGCTATGATAAATATGTTGTGAAAGAGGTCAAATATGATGAAGGAAAGAATTACGAAAAACGGAATTGATTATGTACTGCAAGAAATAGTGGGAGCTTGTATTCTTTTTTGAAAAGGAATCTTGACAGCCACAATAAAAGTTGTATAATGACAGTAACAGAACCCACCACGCCTCTGATTTTTCATGCGCAACCCGGTGGGACTTTTTCATTTATGGGGTGTTTTATGTATCAATATCCAAAACAAATTTTAACAATAGCACAGCAGGTACAATCATATATTGATGCAGGAATGGTAATTACTTCTCGTGCGGACGTAGAAAAGTCATTAAAGTCCGTTGGATTTTATCGTTTGCGTGGATACTCGTTCCACTTATATGATAATGTTATAAAGAAGTATGTTCCGGGAACAAAGTTTGAAGATATTTTAAAGTTGTATCAATTTGATCAGGAATTATCTGCGTTGATTTTTTCAATGATTTCCAAGATTGAAGTGGCTTTGAGAGTACGATTAGTGGAAGCATTGCTTATACACGGAGAACCACTTGTTTTGCAGGATTCATCGATTTTTAAAGAGAAAAAACTGTATTGGCAGAATATGTCTACAATAGCGTCAGAAATTGCTCGCTCTAATGATGTGTTTATTAAACATAATTTTGATAATCATGATGGCGAGGTGCCTGTATGGGCAGCTGTTGAAGTTCTTTCATTTGGTACGCTATCGAAGATAATTAAGAATTTGAAAACAGGTACTGGAAGTTCGTATTCTATATT
>CAKQOE010000064.1 GCA_934255545.1 uncultured Clostridia bacterium
CCACAGGCGCTACGAGCGCCTTGCAGGCAGGGAATATGCCGTGCTCATCTATACCTGTCATGTCGTAATTCGTTCCTATGAGCAGCGCGCCGTTGTTTACATGGTAAGTTGCGCGCACGATGCTCTCGTATGTGTAATTTTTAGATTCACCGATAACAACGTAGTCAGGGTGTTCGTCGCTTATCTCTATTCCCGCCTCATCAAGCGCGAGGTAAAGGCTTGCGTCGCCGATCACGTAAGCGCTGCATCCCGGCTTCTGGCTGCTTAAAAATGCAGCAGTCGCGAGCGCGCTCGTGTAAAATCTGCTTTCTTCTATTTCAAGCCCCATTTTATAGAGCTTTTCTGACAGTCCCTTAGGAGTATTCTGACTTGAATTTGTAAGGAAAAGGAAACTCTTGTTTTCCCTGTAAAGCCAGTCTACGAATTCCTTAACACCGGGCAACAGTCTGTTTCCGTGGTATATGACCCCATCCATATCACATATAAATCCCTTTTTTTCACGTATTTTTTCCATTTTAACACCTTCTTCCTGCCGGCATTTTCTTATTCCGGCGTATCCTTTAATATATTTATTTTCTCTTACACCGTCAGTTTAAACAGTAAATATCATGAATGTGCGAAGAAAATGAAAAAAGTATGTAAAATTTCCGGCGTCACCGCCGGAGCAGCAGAGTGATGCGTCAGTGTGATAAAGACTGAAAACAGCAAAATTTCAACATTTTACGTAGATTTAACATAGGATAGCTTACCATTTTACATTCAGATAATACAATTAAACGTGCAAAGAGAAAGTGAGATGCGGCGCTGTGCGCCGCAACGGATGATCGTATGTGCCGCGCTGCGGCGCGGAATGCCCGCGCGCCGGGCGCGCGCAGCGTCGTGCATCTTCTTTATTGCATTATCTTTAAAAGAGAGAAAAAGAAAGCAAAGAGATTAAAAAGAGATTAAATGGAAAAGAAAGAAACAGGAGAAAAATTATGGGAGAAATAATTCAGACGTTATTAGGGCTTTTCGGCGGTCTGGCGATATTCATTTTCGGTATGAACATGATGAGCGAGTCGCTGCAGAAGGTCGCAGGCAGCAAGATGAAAAAGGTTATAGGGTTTCTGACTGTGAACCCGCTGATGGGCGTGCTTGCGGGCGTTATCACCACGGCGGTGCTCCAGAGCAGCAGCGCGACGACAGTCATGGTCATAGGCTTTGTAAGCGCGGGGCTTATGACGCTCAAACAGGGCATTTCGGTAATACTCGGTGCCAATATCGGTACGACTATGACGGCGCAGCTTATCGCATTTAAGATAAGCGATTATGTTTACCTGATCGTTTTTGTCGGATTCCTTATATTCTTTATAGCAAAGAGCGAGCGCATAAAGAACATCGGTAACAGTATATTTGGTTTCGGTCTTCTTTTTACAGGTATAGAGACGATGAGCAGCGTTATGAAGCCGCTGGCGGCGAGCCCTGTATTTACAGAACTCATAGCGCACGTGGCTGACATACCTGTCCTCGGAGTGCTCGTCGGAACGCTCATGACTCTCGTAGTGCAGAGCTCAAGCGCGACTATCGCAGTGCTTCAGAATTTTGCGTCACAGGCAGGTCCGGACGGTGTTTCAAGCATCATAGGACTTGCAGGCGCGATACCTATCCTGCTCGGCGACAATATAGGTACGACTATAACAGCGATCCTCGCAAGCATAGGACAGTCAAGGAATGCAAAGAGAGTAGCGCTCTCGCACTGCATGTTCAACGTTTCAGGCGCGCTGATATTTATATGGTTCGTAAAGCCGTATGCGGCGCTTATACAGGCCATATCGCCTAAGGGACCTGAGGTGGAAGTTATTTCCAGACAGATAGCGAACGCTCATACATGCTTCAACATAACTATGACGCTTCTGTGGCTGCCGCTCATATGGCTGCTCGTAAAGATCGTAATGACGTTCATTCCTGAGAAGAGCTCAGAAAGGCTCAATACGCGCAAACCGCTTTATCTTGACGGCAACCTTATACTCCAGCCTGCCGCAGCGCTTGAAATGACAGCGCGCGAAGTTATCCACTGCAGCGATATGGTAGGAGAGCTCATACCTGCATGCGCTGAAGCGTTCAAAAAGGGTGACTCGCAGGAGCTTAAGGAGCTTGAAGAAGAAACGAAGGCTATCGCAGGCATAAATGATGCGATAATGAATTATCTTGCAAATCTGTTCTCAGCCGGCGTGCTTACAGAAAAGCAGTCAGCAAAAGCAGCATCACTGCTGAGTGTAATGACAGAAATTGACAGAATAAATACTCAGTGCCGCATAATGACTCAGTATGCAGAAGAGAAAAATGAAAAAAATTACAATTATTCTGAAAGTGCAATGTCAGATATCGCAAGAGAGATGAAGAGTGTAGGCGATATGTACGAAAATGCTGTTGACATGATAAGAACGGGCAATACCCAGCATATGGACACATTTATGCGCGCAAAGGACCGCATAACGGATCTTGACATAGCGCTGCGCAAAGCGCACATGAAGCGTGTAAAGGAGGGACTGTGCGATTCGGAGCTTACAGCGCCGTATACAAGGATCCTGAACGTCATAGACCGTATAAGCAACTGCTGCCTCAATATAGCCGAGTCAGCGAAGAATGACAACGTATCTTTTGAAGATTTCCTTGCGAATGACAGTGATATAGACAGTGAGCCGGACGGCGAGGATGAGGGCGGCATAGCCAGCGGAGCTGCTGCCGGAACTGTATAGCCATCCGTTCATGCGCTGCATATCATAATGAACTGATATGTGGATGCACTGATAGACTGATAAATAAAGAGGGATACAGGAAAGCGGAAGAAGAAAATCATGATAGACAGCAAGATATTAAGACGCAGAAAAGGCGACAGATTCATAGGACTGGCTGATATCGGGTCTAATACTATACACGGCGTCGTATACAAAGTAAACAACGGCGATACAACAAAAATATTGAATCATAAGGATTCAACTGAACTCATAAGCTATATCTGCGCAGGGATACTTTCAGATGACGGTATCGACAGACTCTGTTCAGAAGTGAAGCAGCTTGATGACCTTTTCAGGCTGTCCGAATGCGACGAAGTCGATTTTTTCGCGACCTCCGCCCTGCGGAGCGCTGTGAACTGTGATGAAGCCCTGCGGATCGTACGAGAAGAAACAGGCGTATGCATAAGACTGATAGACGGAAAGCAGGAAGCCAGGTACGATTATATGGCTATGAAAAAGAACTGCCGCGAGAAAAACGCTGTAGGGCTGGATCTCGGCGGCGGAAGTCTGCAGGCTGTGCTTATGGAAAACGGTGAGCTTTCGAGGTCAACGAGTCTGGAATGCGGATGCCTGCGCATATATAACGCATTTGTAAAAGGTATACTTCCTACAGAGACAGAAACAAGAGAAATAATTGAATATGTAAAGTATCTTTTTGAGTCGGATATAGTAATGAGATCAATAAGAAAAGATATGAAGACGCTCAGCAGCTGCAGTACATACATGATAGGCGGCACTGCGCGCGCCTTCGGAAAGTTTCATCGCGCACTTGAAGATATGTCAGGCGGAAAGCGTGTTTACGGCGTGGATGCAGGCGCACTCAAGCAGGTGATGGACGTATACAGAGAGGATGAGGGGTATTGTGTTTATCTCACAAATAAGCTCTTTCCTGAAAGGATATGCACGTTCCTTCCTGGGATCATCGTATTCCGGGCAGTTACAGAGTTCCTCGGAAGCAGAGAGCTGCGAGTCATCAGAGACGGTATCAGGGAAGGAGTCTTACAGCATGACCATATATGAAAACAGGGAGCTGTCATGGCTTCGCTTTAATGAAAGAGTACTTGAAGAGGCCGCGTCGGCCTCGGTTCCGCTCGGAGAGCGGCTGTCTTTTCTTTCCATATTCCAGAGTAATCTGGATGAATTCTTTATGGTAAGAGTAGGATCGCTTACAGACAGAGCTAAAACGGCGCCCGGCTCGCGCGACAGCAAGACAGATATGACGCCGGAGCAGCAGCTTGAAGCGATAATGAAAGAAGTAAGGCGTCTGTGCGCCAAAAAAGACGAGATATATGCGCAGGTCATGTCAGAGCTTAGAAAGTACGGCATACAGCTCATAAACTTCAGCAGCCTTTCTGATGATGATGCAGCGTTTCTGGAAAAATATTTTAAAAAAGAAATAAGGCCGCTCCTGGCGCCTCAGATCATAAGCAAGCGCCAGCCGTTCCCTTTCCTGCGTGGAAAAGAAATATACGCAGTGGTAGCGCTCAGCGCTAAAAAATCCAGAAATGGAAAGCATAAGAACTCGGATGACGGTAGAGATGATGGCAGCGGAAAGAAAAAATCAGCTGTAAAGCTCGGTATAGTTCCCTGCAACAGCCAGATGTTCCCAAATCTGATAAAAGTACCCGGGCGCAAAGAAACATTCATGCTGGCAGATGAGCTGATACTCCATTTCATGCCAAAGATATTCAAGGGTTATGATATAGCAGGAAAATCACTCGTGCGCATAATACGCAACGCCGACATAGACATGGACGACGCTGATTTTGACGACTCGACTGATTACAGGCGCGACATGGAAAAGATCCTTAAAAACCGCAGAAAACTTGCCCCTGTAAAAGTCGATTACAGCCGCTTTATGGGCAGCTCAGTTATAGCGCTGCTGTGCTCTTACCTCGGATTCAGCACAGAGAGAGCGTTTCATTCCGAATCACCGCTTGATATGAGCGCTGCAGGAATGCTTCGCGATGTACTCAAGGAAAAAGACAGAAACAGTGAAAATTCTGAATTAGAAGAAGATAACTCCGGATCATTCGGCGAGCCGCATGCAGATAAACTGTTTTATGACAGACTGGTCCCGCAGCAGTCATCATATATAGACTCGAAACGCAGTATGATAGAACAGATAAAAGAAAAGGACGTTATGCTCGCTTACCCTTATGAGAGCATAGACCCGTTCATAAGGCTGCTTTCAGAGGCTGCGTTCGATCCGAAAGTCGTTTCAGTCAGGATAACGCTTTACAGAGTAGCTGACGACAGCCGCATAGTACGCGCGCTTGAACAGGCTGCTGAAAACGGCAAAGATGTACTCGTGCTTGTAGAGCTGCGGGCCCGTTTTGATGAAGAGCATAACATAGAATGCTCGCGCGCCCTTGAAAGCGCAGGATGCAGGATAATATACGGCTTCGACCACTTCAAGGTACACTCAAAGCTGTGCCAGATAGTGCGTCAGGGCGATGAAGGACTTGAATACATAACTCAGGTCGGAACAGGAAATTACAACGAAAAGACTGCAGGACTGTATACAGACCTGTGCATGATGACAGCATCGCCTGATATAGCAGAGGACGCGTCACACGTATTTGATTCACTCTCGCTCGGAATACTGCCTGACGGTATGCATACGCTCATGGTAGCGCCAAACTGTCTGCAGGATCGCGTCATAGACCTTATAGACCGAGAAATAAAAAAAGCAGAAAATAACGAGCCGGCCTACATAGGTCTCAAAATGAACTCACTTTCAGACAAAAAGATAATAGATGAGCTCATAAAAGCATCGCAGGCCGGAGTTACAGTCGATATGGTCGTAAGAGGCATATGCTGTCTTATGCCGGGCGTTCCGGGACATACTGAAAATATCCATATTCGGAGTATAATAGGAAGATACCTCGAGCATGCAAGGATATACATTTTCGGAGCCGAGCCTGAAACATGTGATATTTATATCGCTTCAGCCGACTTTATGACGAGAAACACAGTAAACAGAGTAGAAGTAGCAGCCCCGGTACTCGATAACGACCTCAGGAAGCGAGTTCTGGATATGTTTGACACTATGCTCGCAGATAATGTAAAAGCATGGATAAAACAGCCTGACGGCTTATATATTAAAGCATCAGAAATAAAAGAAACATCACAGCTGCCGTCACCGGCAGAGCCGGAAGAGGCCGGGAGCGCCGCAGGCGCACCACACGGCCGCGCGCAAAGCGCGCCGCCTGCCGAAAAAATAAACTCCCAGGAAGAATTCTTCAAAAGAGCGTACAACAAAACGCTTTGATAAAAAAGCCTTTTTCATTTAATCTCTCATATATATATTAAGGAAAGAAAGGACGCCCGTGCGATACAGCATGATGCGTCTTTTCTTTTTATATAATAAAATATACTTTTCTTAAATATAGGGTTCAGGATTGCTGATAAATAGGCGCAGAAAAAGTCAGCAAAATAACTGGTCTGACTGAAATGCTGACCGGCAGGCGCAGAAAAGGTCAGCAAAACAGCTGTACTGACCAAAGTGCTGACCAGAAGGCGAAGAAAAAGTCAGCAAAACAGCTGGCTGATTAAAATGCTGACCGGAAGGCGCAGAAAAAGTCAGCAGAATATCTAGCTGCCTGAAATGCTGACCGGAAGGCGCAGAAAAAGTCAGCAGAATATCTGGGCTGATTAAAATGCTGACCGACAGGCGCAGAAAAAGTCAGCAGAATAGCTAGCTGAGTAAAATGCTGACCGGTAGGCGCAGAAAAAGTCAGCAGAATAGCTGGCTGAGTAAAATGCTGACCGGAAGGCGAAGAAAAAGTCAGCAAAACAGTTCCGCTGACTAAAATGCTGACTTGATTGCAATAAAGTATACTTTATTGTAAATACGGGGACGCCGATGCCGGCGGCTGATATACGGAACGCTCCGCGTCGCAGAATGGG
>CAKQOE010000065.1 GCA_934255545.1 uncultured Clostridia bacterium
GTCGGCATACCACGCGTATTAAATATGTACGAAAATTATCCGTTCTGGTTCACGTTCTTTACGGAGCTTGGCTTCCGCGTACAGCTTTCGCCGCTTTCGTCAAAAGAGCTGTATGAAAAGGGAATGGACACGATATCATCAGATACAGCATGCTATCCTGCAAAGCTCGTACACGGACACATAAAGTCTCTGATAGAGTCCGGGGTAAAGGTCATATTCTATCCCAGCATAAACTACGAGATCCAGGAGGATCCTGAGGCTAATAACCATTACAACTGCCCGATAGTAGCGATGTATCCTGAAGTCATCGCGGGCAACATGGATGACCAGCTCAAGGACAACGGCGTAACGTTCATACACCCGTTCCTTCCTTATTATGATGACAAACGTCTTAAGGAACGTCTTTATGAAGAACTTACGCTCAATAATTACAATATAACAAAAGAAGAAGTAAACAAAGCCGTTGAAGCTGCAAGAGCAGAGGATGCCGGATTTAAGGCAGATATCGTCGCAAAGGGCGATGAGATAATCGACTATATAGAAAAGAACAACGGTCACGCTATCGTGCTGGCAGGCCGTCCGTATCACCTGGACCCTGAGATAAACCACGGTATAGACCAGGTCATCACGTCATTCGGATTTGCCGTGCTCACAGAGTCATCAGTAGCCGGGCGCAGCCACATAAAAAGACCGATAAGAGTCCTTGACCAGTGGGCTTATCATACGAGATTATATCGCGCAGCTGATTTTGCAGGTTCCAGAGAGGATATCGACCTTATACAGCTCAATTCATTCGGCTGCGGGCTCGATGCCGTAACGACTGACCAGGTCGAAGAGATACTTTCAGCTAAAAATAAACTGTACACAGTACTCAAGATAGATGAGGGATCAAACCTCGGAGCAGCCAAGATCAGGATACGTTCTCTCAAAGCTGCTATAGATGAACGTGAAGCAAACGGCATACATGCTGAAGATCATTCAGAGCCTTTTGAAAGAGTGATATTTACAGAACAGATGCGTAAGGATTATACTATTATAATCCCGCAGATGGCTCCTATGCAGTTCGATCTGCTTGAAACAGCATTCCGTGAGGCAGGCTACAACGCTGTCGTGCTCCCGGCTGTAGATAAAAACGCAGTAGACACAGGCCTTAAATACATAAATAACGACGCCTGCTATCCGACTATAGTATCGCTCGGACAGATAATCAGCGCACTTCAGTCCGGACAGTTCGACCTCGACAGGACCGCGGTAATAATGACTCAGACAGGCGGCGGCTGTCGCGCCAGCAACTACATAGCGATGCTCAGAAAAGCATTTAAGTCGCTCGGCATGGAGCAGATACCTGTTGTTTCCATAAACTACGTAGGACTTGAAAAGAACCCGGGCATGAAGCTGACGCCGAAGCTGCTCACAGGAGTTCTTTACGCTATACTTTACGGTGATCTTTTCATGAGGCTCGTAAACGCGACAAGACCTTACGAGGCAGAGCCGGGAAGCGTGGACGCGCTTTATCATAAATGGAACGAGATAGCACGGATAAATGTAAAAAACAGGAAAATAAGTGAGTTCAAGAAAAACGTAAAAGCTATCGTAAAAGAATTCGATGAGATACCTCTTCTTGATATAAAGAAGCCTAAGGTCGGAGTCGTTGGTGAGATACTTGTAAAGTATCATCCAAACGCAAACAACGATATAGTACATATAATAGAAGAAGAAGGCGGCGAGGCTGTCGTACCTGATCTGCTCGATTTCTTTATGTACAACCTGAAGAATTTCGATTTCAACTATGAAAAAATGGCGGGTTCCTGCATGACACATCTTGTGGGCAGAGCAGGCATGAAGCTCATATATCATTTCCGCGACATAATAAGCCGCGAGCTTGACGCAAGCAGCAGATTCACATCTCCGCTCCATATAGACAAAATAGCGAAGAAAGCAGAAACTGTAACATCTCTCGGAACTCAGTGCGGAGAGGGATGGCTCCTCGCAGGCGAAATGACTGAACTCATAGACAGCGGCGTTGAAAACATCGTATGTCTTCAGCCATTCGCATGCCTCCCGAACCACGTTACAGGAAAGGGCATGATAAAGCCGCTCAGAAAGCACAACCCGCTTTCAAACATATGCGCCATAGACTACGATCCGGGCGCAAGCGATGTAAACCAGCTTAACCGCATAAAGCTTATGATGGCTACAGCTCATAAAAACCTTGAAAAAAAGTCTTAAAAGTTATAGGGGCGGACGATTCCGCTGAAAATACAGCAGCTGCGAAAGGAGATCAGCAAATGAAAGCAGTAATCACAGTTATCGGACAGGATAAGATCGGTATTATCTACAACGTTACATCAGTTCTTGCAGAGTATGACGTAAACGTGCTTGATATAAACCAGACTATCATGCAGGAAGTATTTACCATGATAATGGTAGTAGACACGTCAAAGACACCTGTTTCATTCGAAGAGCTTCAGAAAAAGCTCGAAGAAAAGGGCAACGAAATGGGCTTATCTATCAGGATACAGCATGAAGGCATATTCACTGCAATGAGCGAATTATAGTAAATAAATACATAGCTGCGGCGGTCACCCGCCGTGCACAGCTGTGTGCGGCCGCGAGGCCGCGGCATGTATATCTGTTATTTATTATTCATACTTAATTATTCAAAAGGAGATATAAGTTGATAAATTTAGATAATGTTATGAAGACTCTCCACATGTTTGAAAAGGAGAAGCTTGATATAAGGACCATCACGATGGGTATCTCACTGCTCGACTGCGCGCACTCAAACGGTGAGATCGCGCGTCAGAGAATGTATGACAAGATCACTAAAAAAGCAGAAAGACTCGTATCTACAGGCGAAGCGATAGAAAGAGAATACGGTATACCTATCATAAACAAGCGTATATCTGTAACACCTATGTCTATCGCTGCAGGCTCAAGCACAGATACTGATTATGTAGCTTTCGCAAAAATGCTTGATAAAGCTGCCTCAACAACAGGTGTAAACTTTATCGGAGGCTTCTCTGCGCTCGTTCAGAAGGGCATGACGAAGGGCGATGAGATACTTATCCGCTCGATACCTCAGGCACTCGCCGAAACTGAGCTCGTATGCTCATCTGTAAACGTAGGATCTACGCGTTCAGGCATAAATATGGATGCTGTAAAGCTCATGGGAGAGATCATAAAGGAAACTGCTCATCTTACAGCTGACAGGGACGGCTTCGGATGCGCAAAGCTCGTAGTATTTGCAAACGCTGTCGAAGACAATCCGTTTATGGCCGGCGCGTTCCACGGCGTAGGCGAGCCTGACACTGTAATAAACGTAGGCGTAAGCGGACCGGGCGTTGTAAAGGTAGCTCTCGAAGGCTGCAAGGGACAGCCGTTCGACGTTGTTGCCGATACTATCAAAAAGGCTGCCTTCAAGGTAACAAGAATGGGCATGCTCGTTGCAAGCGAAGCTTCAAAGCGCCTTGAAATGCCGTTCGGTATCGTAGACCTTTCTCTTGCTCCGACACCTGCTGTAGGCGACAGTATCGCGCGTGTACTTGAAGAGATAGGATTAGAGTGCTGCGGCGCTCCCGGAACTACTGCTGCTCTTGCAATGCTCAACGATGCTGTTAAAAAGGGCGGAGTAATGGCTTCATCACACGTAGGCGGACTCAGCGGAGCATTTATACCTGTAAGTGAAGACGAGGGTATGATCGCTGCTGCAAAGTGCGGTTCCATAACTCTTGAAAAGCTTGAAGCAATGACATGCGTATGCTCTGTAGGACTTGATATGATCGCAGTTCCCGGAGATACATCTGCTGCAACGATATCAGGCATAATCGCTGATGAAGCTGCTATAGGCGTTATAAACAATAAGACTACAGCAGTAAGGATCATCCCTGCCGAAGGCAAGGTCGTAGGCGATGAGATAGAGATGGGAGGACTGCTCGGCACTGCGCCGGTAATGCCTGTAAGCAAGTTCAAATGCGAGGATTTTGTCGCAAGAGGCGGAAGGATCCCTGCACCGATACATTCTATGAAGAATTAATTGAATTCACATTTCATGTGTGCTATACTTGTCGAGGACTCAAAACAAAGAAACGAAGGAGAACAGAAATACAATGGGAAGACATGGTACAATAGCAGGACGTAAAGCTGCTCAGGACGCTAAGAGAGGCGCTCTTTTTACAAAATATGCAAGAGTTATCACTATAGCTGCCAAGGCAGGCGGAGATCCTGATTATAACGTATCACTTAAGCATGCTATCGAAAGAGCTAAAAGCATTAACATGCCTAATGATAAGATCACTAACGCTATCAAAAAGGGTACCGGCGAACTCGGCGGCGATGCTCTTGTAGAAGGTTCATTCGAAGGTTATGGTCCTGGCGGAGTTGCTGTCATCGTTGACGTACTCACTGACAACAACAACAGAACTACAGCTTTTGTAAAGCATTCATTTGACAGACATAACGGCAACCTCGGCAAGCCTGGCTGCGTTTCATACATGTTCGAAAGAAAGGGTCTTATCATCATAGAAAAGACTGACGACATCGATGAGGACGCTCTCATGGAAGCAGGTATGGAAGCCGGCATGGAAGATATGGTAACTGAGGAAGACAGCTATGAGATCTATACTTCAGTAGACGATTTCAACGCTGTTTCTGAAGCTCTCGAAGCAGCAGGCTACACTTTTGTAGAAGCTGATATCGAGTATCTCCCTTCTATGGAATCAACACCTTCTTCAGAATCAGAGATCAAGTCTTTAAAGAAGCTCATCGCTGACCTCGAAGACAATGATGACGTTCAGAAGGTAACTACAAACTGCGCTATCGATCTTACAGAAGAGTAAAACATAAAAGAACATTAAATATATTGTATACATAGATTTTTTATAATATAATCATGAAAAATGGTGTACAATAAGATACGAAAAAATGTCCTGGAGTGTTCGTTATGATTATGTAATTTAACCTACAATAAGTTCACGGGAATTCGGTGTTGTACGGCGGATTTCATGCCTCCTGCGGGGAGGAAGCTTGAAACCGTATGCAGGATACCCACCTATCAGAAAGATAGGGAGTGAATTAGTAATCAGACGGCATTTTGGGATATTTTTTTAGTTTTATTACGGAAATATCTTCAAGTATTTCCTGCGGTGCTGTGCCCGCGCAGGATACAGCATCTTACATTGTTCAAGTATGTAATTGAATGAATATATATAAATTGTGATTTTTTTATCGCTTTATTTGAAGAACTGTATTCAAAAGGAGAAAAAAATGAGCTATAAAAGTGACATCGAAATCGCACAGGAAGCAGAACTGCGTCCTATTACTGAAATCGCTGAAGCAGCAGGTGTAGATGAAAAATACCTTGAGCTTTACGGAAAATCAAAAGCAAAGGTAGATTACAACATCCTCAACGACATGAAAGACAAAGAGAACGGTAAGCTGATACTTGTGACAGCTATCAATCCTACTCCGGCAGGTGAGGGTAAGACTACTACTGCGGTAGGTCTCGGCGATGCTCTGAAAAAGATCGGAAAGAAGACTGTTATTGCACTCAGAGAGCCTTCTTTAGGACCTGTATTCGGCGTAAAGGGCGGAGCTGCAGGCGGCGGTTATGCGCAGGTCATCCCTATGGAGGACATAAATCTCCACTTTACGGGCGATATCCACGCTGTAACTACTGCAAACAACCTTATAGCGGCCATGCTCGACAATCACATCCAGCAGGGCAACAAGCTCGGTATCGATGTAAAGCGCATCGTATGGAAGAGATGTCTCGACATGAATGACAGACAGCTCAGAAATATAGTTGACGGTCTTGGCGGAAAAATGAACGGCGTTCCTCGTGAGGACGGTTTTGATATAAGTGTTGCTTCAGAAATAATGGCTATCTTATGCCTTGCAAGCGATATTGACGACCTCAAGGCGAGAGCTGCAAGGATAATCGTTGCATATGATTACGAAGGAAAACCTGTAACTGTAGCCGATATAAAGGCTCAGGGCGCAGTAGCGGCTCTTATGAAAGACGCGCTCAAGCCTAATCTCGTTCAGACTCTTGAGCATACGCCTGCATTTGTTCACGGCGGACCTTTTGCTAATATAGCTCACGGCTGCAACAGTGTAATGGCTACAAAGATAGCTCTTAAACTCGGTGATTACGTAGTTACCGAAGCCGGCTTCGGCGCTGACCTCGGAGCTGAAAAGTTCCTTGATATAAAGTGCAGACAGAGCGGACTCAGGCCTGACGCCGTAGTAGTTGTGGCTACTGCAAGAGCGCTCAAGCTCCATGGCGGAGTACCTAAGTCAGACCTTAACGAAGAGAATGTCCCTGCTCTTGAAAAGGGTATCGAAAACCTTATAAAGCATGTGGACAACATGAAAAACGTTTATGGTCTTCCTGTAGTAGTGGCTATCAACAGATTCCCTACAGATACAGAGGCT
>CAKQOE010000066.1 GCA_934255545.1 uncultured Clostridia bacterium
GGAGATCCAAGTGTAGCCAGCTCTACCTTCTGCTCCGGTTCTTCGCCGTTAATGATCTGAATCACGCGGAATCCCACATCGTCATATCCCTGAGCGCTGTTGCGCCCTTCTTTACGGTATTCTGTGCGGCAGTCGGTACGATCAGAATCCCATGCACCACCTTTTACTCCAAAAGTGCCGTCCTGACGAAGCGTAGTTGTCCATTCCCACACATTGCCCCAGAAATCTACAGCTCCGTGCGCTCCGCGCGTTACCTTTGCATACTCTTCTACCGATGTTCTGCCGTCATTGACACCGCAGTTAAAATCCGCATCCTTAGGCATGTGTCCGGCAGCCAGTTCCCATTCGCTTTCATTAGGGAGGCGATAAGTGTTCACTCCGTCACACTTTGTCAGCCATTCACAATAAGCTTCAGCATCCGCAGCAGACACATAATTCACAGGAAATTCTTCTTCGCCTGCAGGATAACTGCCGTCGATCCAATTTGACGGAGCCGGGTGACCTGTAGCTGCAATAAATTCCGCATACTGAGCATTCGTAACAGAAGTTCGGCCTACATAAACGGTTGTTCCGGCACCCATAACAGGGATATAGTCATACTGATATGCGTTTGCCACTTTCCAGTCAAGCAAGCGCGGATCGGTAAAGCGCAGCATACTGCTGTTGATACGATTCCAATATGTCTGGTACATCTCCTGTACGATTTCTTCCATCTCGGCTACTTTTGAATCACCGCCGGGCTTACCTGCTGTTTCCTCTTTTAATTCTGCAAGTTTAGCCTCCTTGCGGACAAGGACCGCGTCATAGTTTTTTATGACTTCGGCGCGCAGAGCAAGATAATTTTCCTCTGTCGGCTTGCGCTTGTAAAGAGATATCAGCTGCTTAGTTTCATCGGTAAGCTCCGGCTGTTCCTTTTCGATAAAATCACTCTTATCGAACATATTCATGTCATCACTATCCGACCTCGGTTTTTCTGCTGCATATGCAGCTCCCGTAAGAACAGTCATCATAAGGAACACGGCTGACAGTAAAGCCGTTATTCGTTTTGATAATTTCATAAATTTTGACCTCCACATTGCATATTGATATAGTTCTGAATATATACGAACATTTACATATACGAACATGATCTCACAAAGTTGGGGGTATATATAAAAAAATTATTCTGTCAGCCAGTTCAAAAGTTCTTTACCGTTTTCAAGCCATGCCTTCTGCGGTACGCCTATATGATCTGTATTTGAAAAGACAGTTATCTTCGCATCCTGATCATACATTTTCAATGCAGCAACAAATTTTTCCGACGATTCCGGTTTTACTACAACATCATCCTCGCCTGCAAAAGCCCATACCTTCGTATTTTTCAGTGCGTCAAGATTTTGTGAGGTAGTCTGTACACTGCCGCTCATCGGCGCGATATGAGAGAATGTATCCGGATAAGCTAACGCCAGATCCCATGTACCTGTTCCTCCCATACTATGTCCGGTTAGACTTATGCGGTTTCTATCAATACGATCTTCATTGCATATATGTTCAATAAGCTGCATTACGATATCCGCATCAGATATCCAGCCGCGCTGATCCTCCGGAAGCTGCGGTATCAGGACATATGCAGAGATCTCACCCAGCAGTCCGTCTGCAAGATACTGAGGAAATCCATCCGTTCCCGTAAGAACAGACAGATCACTGCCTTTTCCGTGGCCTCCGTGAAGATAGACAATAAGAGGCATATCAGCTGCTGCGTTAGCCGGCTTATAAAGCAGATAATTCATTTCTTCAAAGCTTCCTTCAGTCAATGAAGGCGCATCCTCGCAGACAGTATCATAATTAAACAGCCAGCAGGCGATCTCAGCTCGACCGACCGAAGCGCAAAGGTCTAAAGTTCCCAGTGCGTCAGTAAATAGTCCTTTCGCATTTGCCCATTTACAAGCATCTGACGCCCATGCGCATCCGTTTTTCAATTCTGCTTTTCCTGCACTGTCTGCAGGTGATGCGTTTGCATAGCGATAAAATATTAATGCAAGCTGCTCACGCGTCACAGAATCATATGGTTTAAAACTGCCATCCGGATAGCCTGTAAAAAATCCATTTTCGATGCACCACGAAAGACCGTCTGCATACCATGCATCGGAGATCGTATCTTTAAATGTCATCGTCTGACCAAAATCAGGTCGATCCTCCAAACGCCACAATATCACTGCCATCATGGCACGAGTCAGAGAGCCGTCCGGACTAAAGCGATTATTTCCCGTACCGTTCATCCATCCTTTTTCATATACATATCCCACTGAATCATAATACCATGCATCAGAAGGAACATCTGTAAATATAGTGCTTGCTGCATTTACCGGAAAAATGAATGTAGATGCCAGCAATACAGCAGCCACTAAAGCAGTAAAAATTTTAGTTTTCATATTTGGTTAACTCCTTCACTTTATTTCATTAACATATAATACGAAAACACTGCTTAATTTTGTGGGGAAAAATAAAAAATATATCAGAAATATTTTATACCTTTTCAAAATAAAAGCGATCATAGCTGCAGGCGTCACCGCCTGAGTATACATACATTTATTTATGTGTGATAAACTGCCATCCTGTACGTCTGCCGGGCAGACGCATTATTTTTTATTTATTTTATCATATCTGCATTTATTTTTATGCTTTTGATCACATTTTACATTATTTCGGCATTACTTGCATGATCTCAGATGAGATACAAGGTACAGCGAGCAGAACACGAGCGCTGCGCATGCCGTTATCCCGCCTGCGATGCCGATATACGATATCGATACATATGTGCACACGAGCCCGCCGACCCAGGTCCCGACGCTTATGCCAAGGTTGTATATGCCTGAGTATATGGACATCGCGACAGTTGATCCTTCGGCTGAAGCGGCCTTTATAGTTTCTGCCTGGAACGTTACATTGAACGCGGTTATTGCCATGCCCCATAAAGCGCATACTACCGCAGATGTAATGAATGAAGCTGAAGCGGCCATAAGAAGGAGCTGCGCTGCAGCTATACCGATAAGTATGCATTTCATAAATACGAATCTTGTCCTGTCATAGAAACGCGAGAATAACATGCTCCCAATAATGCCTGTGGCTCCGAATACAGTAAGAACTACAGTCACCCGGCTGTCAGACAGCCCCGCTATCTGCTTGAGAAACGGCTCTATATAGCTGTATCCGATATAATGCGCTCCCGCAAGCATAAAAGTCAGGATATATATGCCCGTAAGCGCTCTGTTTCTGAAAACGCCCGGCAGCTGCTTGGTCGAAAACGATCCTTCGGGGGGCAGTTTCGGAAATATCAGTGCCAGATATATCATTATAACAAATGATATGACTCCAACGCAAAGGAACGTAACGCGCCAGCCCGCATATATTCCCAGCAGGCGGCCGAGCGGCAGCCCGCATATCATCGCAACAGACGTACCTGTAACGATCGTGCTCAGAGCAAGTGACCTGTGCTCCGGTGCGACTACCCTTACTGCCGCAGGCGACGCTATCGACCAGAATACAGCGTGCGCTGCCGCGACTGCGATACGCGACAGCATAAGCATACCGTAGCCTGCAGAGATACACGAAAGCACCTGGCCTCCGCAGAAAAGAGCCAGCGTTCCGAGAAGCAGCTTCCTGAGATCAGTTTTGCAGAATACAAGCATAAGCGGCAATGACAGCAGCATTACGAACCATGCATAGACAGTTATCAGCATGCCCGCGCTCGCCTCCGTCAGCGAAAACGTATCGGCTATATCAGTAAGAAGCCCTACAGGCATAAATTCAGATGTGTTGAATATGAAGGCAGATACAGTAATGCCGATCAGCGGCATCCACTCCTTCATCGTCATTTTTGTTTTCATATTTTATATTGTTTTTTACCCTTTCTGAAATATTGCATTCAGTATACAACGTTTTGAGTAAAAAACAACGCTATTTTCTATTTCTTTTTCTCTCTCTTTTCTTTCCTGCTCTTTTTTTCAGGGAGCTCATCATACATCGCTGTTATCAGTTCGCACATCAGATCCTTGTCTTCTGCTTCTGTAACTAACAGCATATGCTTCGCGCCGTCGTAAGGCGCCTCCTCGGGCGCGCCATCAAGCAGTTTCGTGCTTGACGGAGTTATTTTCACAAGAAATCTGTTATCATAGATCCCGCCGAATAGTCTGCCGTTGTAATAAAGCAGATATTCGCCCATCATTGCGCGGTATGTGATTTCTTTCAGTTCAGATAATTGTTCTAAAATAAAATCGAGATATTCTTTTTCTGATGCCATTTTATTCCTGCTCCTGATAATATTTGCCTGTGTAAAAATTTTCTGAGCCGGTCTTTTCAGCGGTCATCCTGAAGCATACACATCCATCCGGGCAGACATGATCCTTTACATTTGATCCTATTCCGCCAGGCAGCGTCAGGTCTCCTCCGCTTCTTTACTGCCTGCATATCTCTGAAAAGGAATTGCTCGCATCCTTTTTTTGATGCGGTGACGCATCCTCTTCAGTTATTAGTGCATTTTATTCGTATTGCTTTATCAGCAGACAATCCGCCATATAGTCCATTCCTCGGTCAGCTTTTTTAATGCTGCCAAAGCTCGCACACATTATCCATATTTTACCTAACTCTCACATAATAACCATTTTTCAATATGATCGTACCACCATTTACTGCTCCGCCCAGAGAACCTGCTGCCTTTTTCATTGGATAAATTTGATTAGAATATAGCGAAAGCAATGCCGTATACGCGTCAGCTATACTCAATGTACAGCCGACGCTCTTAAATACCTGTAATATCATTTTTGTTAACCTCCGTTATTATCATCAATATCTTACTGATTGCATCCATGGCTTCTTCATCAGACCTTTCAAGTAATTTTGCGAACTTCGAAACAACCTCCAGCCTGTCTTCCATACGAAATTTATTTTCAGACGCATCAGGTGCTGCGATTTCTGTATAGCTCAATAAACGTTTTCCAACAAGATAATTATCATATCTACCATTACATTGCTTAAGTAAATAAGCAGCAACACCTTTTAAATGAGGGCCTATTGCAAATGTATCCACAAGTTCTTCCGGAATTTTGACTTCTACAACCACCTTATCATCGCCATAAACCATTGGTGTCTGTATCTGCACATCATATCTAGAATAAAGATTCAGCGATGCACTCCTGACACCTTCTCTTATATCATAAATGGCGTCAACGGCTTTTATTTTTGAATCAGCGAATTCGATTTGTATATTCTTAGAAATAAGCATTTTTATCACCTCTTTTAGTAATTTTTATTATCGGTGTTTATAATACTTATACTACTTTTACGTTCAGTCGTCAATGCCTTCTATTACTAAAGCTTGTAGTATTATTATTATCAGGTTTTTTACACGAAACCCTCTCGACCATGATGGCCGGGAGGGTTTTTCTATTCTATAAGCTGGAATTTACCGAATGACCTTTTCAAACCGGAACATTCCGTCCGGGAACTGCTCGTCCAGTTCTTCAGAGCACATTTCCGGATCATTCGGATCTTGGTGATATTTATTAAAAAACTCTACAATGTGGAAGC
>CAKQOE010000067.1 GCA_934255545.1 uncultured Clostridia bacterium
CATTCTGCGACGCGAACTGAAAAATTGCAATGCAGCTAAAGCTGCGCAATTTCTGTATGAGGCCTGCGCGCCGTATCATAGATACGGGCAGGGCTTCAAGCGTTCCGTATATCAGCCGCCGGCATCGGCGTCCCCGTATTTACAATAACGTATATGTTTTTAACAGACAAAAAAACAAAAAACGTATACAATTTTTCTTGCAATCTTATAACATTGTGTTAATATAGGTTATAAGAACAAAGGAGTTCATGCCTCGGGCGTATACCCGAAAGCGTGAGCTCCTTTTTCATTGCAGATATGCTTCTTGGCTGCAGGATGGAGCGTATGTGCAGAGTCAGGCTGATGTCAGTGGAGTCGGGGACGGCTCGTGATACAGTCTTTGCAGGATTTATGGATATTTTTACAGGAGGATATGGAATTATGATAAACTCAGGAGATACAGGCTTCATGATGATCTGCACGGCACTCGTGTTCTTCATGACGCCGGGGCTTGCATTCTTTTACGGCGGACTCTCAAGAAGGAAAAATGTAGGAAACACTATGATGTCATCCGTTTTCATAATGGGCGTGTGCGCCGTTATGTGGGTGGCTGTCGGATACTCGCTCTCATTTGCAGGAAACCATGGCGGCATAATAGGCGGCTTCAGCTCGCTGTTCATGAATAACATCGGCTGGGAACCGGGCACTTACTCTGACGGCATACCGGCGCTGCTGTTCGCAGCGTTCCAGATGATGTTCGCCCTTATAACCCCGGCGCTCATAACAGGCGCTATCGCAGGCAGGATGAAGTTTAAGGCACTCTTTTTCTTTATAATATTCTGGTCGCTTCTCGTCTACTATCCGCTTGCTCACATGGTATGGGGCAGCGGCGGCTTCCTCGCAGAGCTCGGATCTGTTGATTTTGCCGGAGGAAACGTAGTACATATAAGCTCAGGCGTTTCAGGCCTTGTAGCTGCTATAGTCCTTGGAAAGAGAACAGGATACAATCAGATAAATATAAGACCGCACAGCGTTCCGCTCGTAGTTTTAGGCGGTTCGATGCTCTGGTTCGGATGGTTCGGATTCAACGCAGGCAGCGCTCTTGCAGCTGACGGCCTTGCAGTCCACGCATTTATGACGACTAACACTTCAGCAGCCATGGGAATGATAACATGGATGATGATGGATGTCATAAAATCAGGAAAACCGACAGTCATCGGCGCCGTAACAGGCGCAGTACTCGGCCTTGTAGCGATCACTCCGGGCGCAGGATTCGTTCCTCTCTGGTCTGCGATCATAATCGGCGGCCTCGTCAGCCCGATATGCTACTTCAGCGTTTCTGTGATAAAGAAAAAGTTCGGATACGATGACGCGCTCGACGCTTTCGGATGCCACGGCATAGGAGGCATATGGGGAGGCATCGCGACAGGACTTTTCGGAAAGAACTCTATAAACAGCGTAGCTCAGTGGGACGGACTCGTGTTCGGTGACACGCACCTGTTTACGGCACAGATCATCAGCATAGCAGTAACTATCGCAGTCGCTGTAGTCGGAACGCTTATCTGCCTGGGCCTGACGCGCCTCATAACTCCGCTCAGAGTCAGCGAGCATGACGAAAAGCTCGGCCTCGATATCACAGAGCACGGCGAAACAGCTTATCCGTCATTTAACGGCCTTGACTAAAATAGGATCTGTACAATAAATATATACATCATGACGCGCGCCCGGCGCGCAGGAGGGCGGCCCCGCTTCGCATATGATAAGGGCGCCGCCGCCGTTAGTCCGTTGATCTATCACGGGCATACCGTAAGAATATGGAGAATGGAATATGAAAAAAATAGAAGCTATCATAAGAGAAGAAAAAATGAACGACGTCGTAGACGCGCTCATAGCAGCGGAGATAACAGGCATAACTGTTTATCAGGTCATGGGGTGCGGCACGCAGCGCGGCATGAAGACTCTCGTAAGAGGCCGCGAGGTGGTTACTCAGATACTGCCTAAGATAAAGCTTGAAATAGTCGTTTCTGACGAAAAATGGGAAAAAGTGGCAGTAGATACTATAATGAGAACTGCGGGAACAGGCCACTACGGAGACGGCAAGATATTTACATACGATCTTGACAATGTCATCCGTATACGCACAGGCGAGCAGGGATACGACGCAATAAACTCTTCAAAGGTAGAAGAAGAAAAGTAAAAAGACAAGTATAAATAAAATGCACGCATAAAAAATCACGTATAGATACACAGACAAACGTTAAATAAAGACGCCCGTCAGAGGTCACAGATCAGAGGCCCCCGGCGGGCGCTTTTATGTATGAGGGCTTGTGATCCGCCTGCCCGGCAGCGGCGTCATGATATGAAAAAATTCATTTTAAATTTTCCCTGGTAACAGATATTGCTTATGCAAATCAGCAAAACGAGACGATATTTATGTTATAATAATATATTACAGAAAATCAGACGGAAGATGTTTTAGCATAATACAGCTGCGCCCAGGCGCAGACGATCCCGGCGATGGAATGAGGTGGCTGAATTTGGACATAGCGGACAAGGAAAAATATCAGTATTACAATATAGACAGAATAAGAGTTCTCGCTGACATATCGGAAATATCAAGGCGCAACGGAGAATTGCTCAACAAACAGAAAAAAGTGACGCTCAGGCGCGTAGCTGCAGGCTACATGATGTATGCAGACGATATGGTGCTTGAAGTGGAAGGAACAGGAAGTTCCGACGAAATGAAGCATGATTTTGCCGTTCACATAGTATTTTCAAAAAACAGGATACTTAATATGAAATGCAGCTGCCCGCAATGCCAGCGCGAGAGCGCTGTTCAGTTTTACCGCGGCAATATCCGAAACTGCGCGTATTCGTCAGCTCTGCTTGATCTTACAGAAAAATATCTCAGCGAACACAACATAGGCGATGCCACAGACCGCGCCGGAAACAGGTTCTTAAGCTCATTTAAAAAGGAGCGCGAAAGGAACCGCAGGGCTAAGCGCATGGCGCTCATGAGCGGCATAGACAGGCAGAACGAGGGTATAGAGCTCGTGCCGCGCCTTATAAAAAACAATTTCTCGCTTGAGCTGGGCTTCAGGATAGGCAATTCCAAAAAATTCCTCATAAAAAATTTCAGCGACTTCTGCGAGCACGTCAGGAACGGGGAAAACGCCATGTACGGCTCTAAAACAGAGATAAGCCACGATCCTGACGACTTTACGCCTGAAGCGCGCGAGTGGCTGAGATTCATAATGCGCATCGTCCAGGAGGATCAGCAGCAGTATGAACGCATGCAGGCGCTTTCACGGGGATCTCTGCGCAAGCCTAAAAACAGCGTTCTCATGCTTTACGGCTGGCGACTTGACAAATTCTGGAATATGATAAACGGCCGGAAGGTAGAATTTGAGGATAAGGATAATGTAGTAAAAACAAGATTCGATATATCTTTTGAAGAAAAGGATCCTGAAATAATACTTCATATAACAAAACGGACTGACGATCCGCAGCCGATGTCGCCATCGGAGCAGGCGCGCGGAGCGCGCGTTTCAGCGCCGGGAGGCCCTGCAGCTGACGGCACGCATTCGGGCACGTTCGACGGCATTGAGGTCAGCGCGGCGATACCTTATTACTGGGAGGGCGCGGAAAGCCTGTATTTTATGGTAAATGACGCTATATGCAGGGCCGGCAAGGATTTTTCTGACGGTATAAGGCAGCTTGTTGAAAAGACTGACGATCATGAGATATATTTCAGTATAGGCCGAAACAGGCTTTCTGAGTTTTACCATGACGTGCTGCCTGAGCTCGAGCGGTATATGACAGTCGTTGAAGCTGACAGAAAAGAGATACGCGATCACGTTTCACCTGAGGTGTCGTTCATGTTTTATCTTGATTCTGAGGGCGGAGCGCTTACGTGCAGAGCTTACGCGTCATACGGTGAGCAGGAGTTCTCTGTGACTGACGTTATGGATGACGATGTATTTATAGCGCCGTTCAGGCAGAGGCAGAGGGAAGCTGAGGTAACAGACGTCCTTATGCAGCTTTTCCCTGATTATGACAGTATCAGCGATGAGTTTACATGTGCTGATGACGAGGATCAGATGTACTATATAGTTTCTGAGGGCGTCGATATACTGAGCGAGTACGGCGAGGTCATGTCTACGAGCCGCTTCCGGAACATGAATACAGCGCGTCAGATGAAGGTGTCTGTAGGCGTCTCAGTTTCGCAGGGCCTGCTGAATCTTGAGATATCTACAGAAGACGTATCGCGTGATGAGCTGCTTGAGATACTTGGAGACTATAAGGAAAATAAAAAGTTTTACCGTCTTAAGAACGGAGATTTTCTCGATATGCAGAGCGAGTCTCTCGTCATGCTCAACGAGCTCGTTCAGAGCATGAACGTTCCGTTGAAGGAGCTCCTTAAAGAAAATATCGGTATCCCTGTATACAGAACGCTTTATCTTGACGCGCTGCTGGATGAAAACAAGTCAGTCTATGCGGACCGCGACAGGAATTTCCGCCAGCTCGTGCGAAATTTCAGGACTGTAGGCGACGCTGATTTTGACGAGCCGGAGTCTCTTTCAAATGTGATGCGCGGATACCAGAAGGACGGATTCAAGTGGATAAAGACGCTTGGCGAGTACGGATTCGGCGGCATACTCGCCGACGACATGGGGCTTGGAAAAACGCTGCAGGCTGTTGCTGTACTGCTTTCAGACTCATGCGGCGGTGACGCCGGAACGTCGTTAGTCGTTTCACCTGCTTCGCTCGTTTATAACTGGCTCGAAGAGATAAACCGCTACGCGCCGGAGCTGAAGGTGCTCGTGGTGGCCGGTTCGCAGTCTGAGCGCCGTGATCTCATAGAAAAGTGGAGCTCATATGATGTGCTTGTTACATCGTATGACCTTTTAAAGCGCGATATCAGCTGCTACGACGGCAAGAAATTTTCTTATGAAATAATCGATGAAGCACAGTATATAAAGAATCATACGACGGCTGCGGCGAAAGCTGTAAAAGTCATAGAAAGCACCCATAAGCTCGCGCTTACAGGTACGCCTGTCGAAAACAGGCTGAGCGAGCTTTGGAGCATATTTGACTTTCTCATGCCGGGGTTCCTGTACAGTTATGATACGTTCAAGAAGAAGTTTGAGGTGCCTATAGTAAAATACGGAGATGAAGAGGCCGTGAGACGCCTTCAGCAGATGGTGTCGCCGTTCATACTGCGCAGGCTCAAAAAGGACGTGCTCAAGGATCTTCCTGACAAGCTTGAGGAAAACCGCGTCGTGCAGTTTGGCGAAAAGCAGCAGCGCATATACGACGCGCAGATCGTTCATATGCAGAGGCTGCTTGCAGAGCAGTCATCAAGCGAGTTCGGCCGTAATAAGATCCAGATACTCGCGGAGCTTATGAAGCTCCGTCAGATATGCTGCGATCCTTCGCTTTGCTTTAATAATTACGACGGAGATTCTGCGAAGCTTGAGTCATGTATGGATCTTGTGGAGAGCGCGATAGACGGTGAGCACAGGATGCTTATATTTTCGCAGTTCACGTCTATGCTCGACATCATAAGCGAAC
>CAKQOE010000068.1 GCA_934255545.1 uncultured Clostridia bacterium
ATCCATTCTGCTCCGAGCTCCGCTTATCCGTATATCAGCCACCAGCATCAGCAATTTCACAATAATAAAAGTTACAAAAATGTATACATGACTGCATTTTAAGGTCTATACTCCCTGTCTGCCGCATATCTATGTTTTAGATACAAAAAGGAGGACATGGAAAATGGGCAGAAGAACAGGCGGAACGAAGGATGTAAATGCGCTGAGGAACAAGATAAGGATAGGGATAGCGCTGGCGGCGCTAGCCGCGATAATAGTCGGGTTGAAGATAACGGGAGGCGGAAGCGGCAGCGGCGGAACAGTGACGTTCACCCAGCTGACTGAGGATGCTGTACCGCAGGACATAACGAGCCAGATAGTTCCGGAGTACAGAGACATGGAGCGCGCGCTTGCATGTGTAGTGGACGATAAGGTATATGTACTCGCCACGCGCGGCGAAAAACCGACTACAGGATACGACATAAGCATAGAGAGTATGAATATCGATGAAAAGGACGATAAGAGCACGCTTACGGTGAACGCGGTATTTACAGACCCACAGGCAGGCGCATCGCTCACGCAGGAAATTACATACCCATATGTAGTAGCGGAAACAGAGCTTAAGGAGCTGCCCGACAAGATACAGCTTAAAATAACATATGCAGACTGATATTAAAAAGCTGCCGCAGGGCAGCTTTTTTGCTGTTCAGTTAGTGTATACATTGTGTTAGAATATAACGATGCGCGGCAGGCCGCGGCAAGACTTACATTATTGATATATGACAAAAATTGCATAATATATTAAATATTAACGTAAAAGGGGGAATTTAATATGCGGCCATATATAACACACTACAGACCGATATATGCAGACACAGACGCGATGGGGATAGTTTACCATGCAAATTATCTCAGATTCTTCGAGATGGGCAGAACAGAATTCCTGCGCGAGATAGGCTTCACATACAGACGCCTCGACAGTAAAGAAGGCGTGATGCTCCCGCTCGTAGACGTAGCGTTAAAGTACAAAAAACCTGCGCTGTACGATGAGCTGCTGGAGATAAGGACGACGATAGCAGAACTCAAAAACGCCTCAGTAACGATGGCATACGAGATATACAACGAAAAAGGAGAGCTGCTCACAAAAGGAACGACGCGCCACGCAGTGACAGACAGCGAGCTGCACCCGGTAGTCCTTAAAAAACACGCGCCTGAGCTCCACAAGCTGCTGCTCGACGTTATGAGCGAAGAAGAATAACAAGGCATACCGAGACCGAGCGCCGCCATGCGCCCGGCAAAAAAGAGATAACAGGAAGAAAAAATGCAGAAAAACGAAAAATACAAAATTGAAATATTTGATATATCAAATACAGGAGAAGGCATCGGCCGTGCCGATGGAGTAGTCACGTTCATTCCGGGGTTAGTTCCGGGAGACGTCGCAGAAGTAGAAATAACAGACGTAAAGAAAAACCTCGCAAGAGCAAAAATATCAGAGATCATCGAACCGTCACCGGTCCGTACAGAGCCGGTATGCGAGTACGCCGACAGATGCGGTGGATGCACTCTCCAGCACATGACGTATGAGTCACAGCTGCAGCTCAAGGAAAAACAGCTGCGCGACAAGCTCGAAAGGATATACGGCGGCGATGCGCCTGAGATAGAGCATATCATCGGGATGGACGAGCCGTGGAACTTCAGAAACAAGACGTCATATTCAGTTTATGCCGGCAAGGCGCTCGTACAGAAGGACGGAAGCGTTAAAAATACAGAAAGACCGCGCGTAGGATTCTATGACGGCAAGGGCAGAAATATAGTAGAAGCAATGGAATGTCCAGTCAGCAGCCCGGCTGCTGAACGCGCTGCAGACGCGCTTCGCGAGTACATAAAGCAGACACATATAAGCATTTACGACGATAAGACAAAAAAAGGAAGACTGCGCCAGATGGTCGTAAGGACAGGCTTTGAAAGTCATGAAGTCATGGTCACAGTTGTCATAAACGGCAAAAAACTGCCAAAGCCTGAGCTGCTCGCAGACCTTATGTTTTACGCGATAGACTCGCTGAACGACGGCGTAGCGCAGCGTATACAGGACGCAGCTGAACGCGAAGGCAAAGGCAGCGTATTTGTCCTCGATGAAACAGGCGAGCCTGCAGTAGACGAAGAGGGAGAACTCATATTTGACTATGATGTTATAGACAGCCTTGAATATCAGGAAAACTGGTACGAGCTCAAGAGCCTTGTCGTAAACTACAACAGCAACAGGACGCTTGCAGAAGTCAGCACAAAGCACGATGTAATATACGGCCAGCCGGTCATCCGTGACTCGTGCGCAGGACTTGAGTTTGAAATATCGCCGTTCTCATTCTATCAGGTCAATCCTGTACAGATGGAAAAGCTTTACGCTACAGTGCTTGAATTTGCAGACCTCAAGGGCGATGAAACTGTATTTGACCTGTACTGCGGCGTAGGCACGATCGGTCTGTACTGCGCCGGAAACGCGCGTCAGGTATGGGGCATAGAGTCTGTAAAGAGCGCGGTCATAGACGCGAACAGGAATGCAGTGATAAACGGTCTCGTAAACATACAGTTCATAAACGGCAAAGCCGAAGAAAAGATATTTAAGCTTCTGGAAAAAGTAAACGCAGACGATCCGGACAGCGACGTGTCAGCCGAAGCCGCAAACGGCCCGGATCTCGTAATAATGGACCCGCCGCGCGCAGGCTGCCATCCTGAGCTCCTCAGTGCAGTAATGAAAGCAGCGCCGGAAAAAATAATATACGTTTCATGCGATCCGGGAACACTCGCGCGTGACCTTAAGATACTCACAGGAAACGGCGGCCCGGCCGCCGAAAATTGCGCCGGTGACGGCGCGTCAGGATCGTCCTGCGAAGCAGCTTATCGCATAGAACGTATCCGCGAAGTTGACAATTTCTGCCATTCTACGCATGTAGAAACAGTCGTTTTAATGATGAAAAAGTAATATTACGCATTCTGCTCAGACAAGCAGAGCTATAGAAAAAACATAAAAAACGGAGACCTGCAGAGATCCTGGTAAATCAGATCATCATGCAGATCTCCGTTTTTAAGTTTCTGAAGTCGATATATGCCCCAAATATATATCAGGGCGGAGAAGAAAGGAGCAGCTATAATAAAAAAGAATTCGGTAAAAAATATAGCTATTAAGTAACCCCGCCCGGATAAACAGCACTAAAGTAGGAGGTACTCTATGTGCAAAAATGGAACTTGCAGTGTTAATGTATTAAGTTTCAGTCTGAACTGTGATGCATAATGTCAGGCATCACCGCGCGGCTGCCGGGCAGCCGGTCTGATGTTAAAATGCGTCATATTCATCTTCTATAAGCGATGTAATATTGATAACATCTGAATGAGCGCGCGTCATCGCGCGTGCGGCAAGCTCGGCAAAACGCCTTACTATACGGTTGAATGCTGATATTACGCGTCTTTGCCAGTAAAACGACATGTGCGCGCTGTCGAGCCAGTCGCTGGTATTTTCTATATGGTACTCAGCTCCGGACACAGTAAGCGCCAGGCAATGGTCAGACCTTCCTTTTTTTTTAACAGACAGCGAAAATTCGTCATCAGCTGTGACATAAACGGAGTGAGCAAGTGAAAGACTGCTTTCGCTGTCAAACGTTTCAAAATACAGTATCAAAGTATTTCCTCCGTTTTCTTTTTATTTGCAGGACCCCTCTGCATGATCATTATCTCATCATACATTAAAATTTGAAAGCGACATTTGGCGGACATTTGACGGACATTTGCAGACACCGTCAGTCACGGAACTCAGGAAGGAAATAATTGTTTATAAAAGGATCGAACGTCGCATAAACAGTATAGTTAGGCAGTATGAACCAGACAGTGTCCGGCTCAACAAATGAAGTAGCTATAAGCTCAAGCTCTTCGTCATATTGCTTCGAATAATAAGTCCTGCCGTCGTCAGTCCTGAACCTTGCATGCGAATAATCGATATGAGCTGCCATCAGCTCGCAGAGCTGAGGAACATTTTTAGGGTCGCATTTCGCATAGCACTTGAACTGAAAACCGATATCGACAGGCACGTCCTCGATAACAGCCATCATAGCGCGCGGCCCTTCACCGGATCTTTCAAATTTTATATTCCTGTTCACAGGCATAAGGTCTGCTCCGGAAAGAAACTCATCCTTCCCGTTTTTTATATGACGCACAAAATATTCGACATCGAACGGTACAGGAGGCGCATTGAATTTTATAACAGCTGAGCCTGTACGAATGCCGTTGTCACTGCCGCTGCCCGCAGCGGAACCGAAAGAAGTCTGCGGTGCGTCACCGATGCCGCCGGACACGGATCCGGCAGAAGGTGATTCAGGGATGTTTTCAGCAGTACCGTCCGCTATGGCTCGCAGCTGCCCTGTGAAAAGGTCGATCTGCTCGACCTTGCCTTTATCGAGCATTGCAAATGACAGTATATCAAAAACTATAGAAAGGGCAGCGCCTGTATTGACATCAGCGGCAGCCTCTATATCGGAAGTATCGAAATGAAATCCATCTCCCTTAAGTATATTGATAATTTTTGAAAGCAAAGTCTGATCTGTTCCCGAATAGTTTGTGAGGAGCACATTGATGAAGATCTTACGCATGTCTTCAGGTGAGAGATTGTCTTCTCGAGGAAAGCGGGTATGCCCGCTAGACCAGCGATCTATCGTTTTTCTATCTAAAATAGGCTGTGCAGCCTCAGGGCTTTTTAAAGCAGTGAGCTCATTGAGAAACGTTAAGGTATTTTTTCTCGGAAATGAATTGTATACACCCATGGCATCCTGAAGCGTAAGTGACGAAAGCGGTTTAAGATCTGAGTTGTTTTTAAGAGGAACGTCCATAAAATATATCTCCTGTAAACTGTTTAACGTTATACGGCAGCAGCACAGAGCCGCGCCTGCTTTAAATTGAATGTATTTTATCACATAATATTTTATATGTATATGTTAAACATACTGATATTAAATAATTAATTCGCTTATATCACGCGGGGTGGGGGTACTG
>CAKQOE010000069.1 GCA_934255545.1 uncultured Clostridia bacterium
GAGGGCTGGAACGGGTATATTTATGTAAATTAATGGATAAAATCGGTTTGTGAGATCTGGTTTGAAAGCGGGAGCTTTCGTAAGATTCTAAGTATATTAGATTACATTTATGTATTATTTTTACTGGTAAAATATTCGCATAAATTATGGCATCTACTTAGAAAAGCTCGAAAAAATCCCTACGCCCAAATATTTTGTATTGTATAATGGAATCAAGGGTACAAATGAGAGGTGACAGGCATGATATTAACTGACTAACTCAGTACAGACAAGGTACATGAATAATGCGATCTGCAATAGCTTGAATCTATATTTGCACGCATGGTATAATACGACTAATATTGAGTGATAATCAAAATCAGTCGCACTTATAAGGAGGCGTGTATGGAATATATCAAAAGAAGTATTGAAAATGTTATAAAACGTTCTGCTGAAACTTTTAAGGCCGTACTTGTTACAGGAGCCAGGCAGACAGGTAAATCTACGCTTTTAAGCAGGCTGTATCCTGATGTGAAGATGATAACATTTGACGATCCTTTTATGGAGGATCAGGCTAAAAACAATCCTGAAATGTTTATGATGCTTAACGAGCCTCCCGTTTTTCTTGATGAGATACAGTATGTGCCATCGCTGTTCCGATATATAAAAATGACGTGTGATAAAAGTGACGAAAAAGGACAGTTCTTTCTGTCAGGTTCACAGCCGTTTAAGCTCATGGATATGGTATCTGATTCTATGGCAGGCAGGATCGCAGTCATAGAGCTTGCGCCGTTATCGCTCAGGGAGATCATGGGAAGCAGCTTTACCGTACCGTTTCTGCCTACGCTGGAGTATGTAAAGGAACGAAACGCTAGTGCGCAGAATCCGGGCAATATATGGAATATAATACACCGTGGGGGCTATCCCGGCCTGCAGGACAGCAGCGTTGACTGGTCGATGTATTTTGCCAGTTATATAAAAACGTATCTTGAACGCGATGTGCGTGAACTGGCAGCAGTACAGGACCTTGATGCATTCCGTAAATTTATGATCGCGTGCGCCGCGCGCACAGGCCAGATGCTTAATTATTCAAATATCGCTGATGAAGTCGGCAAGGACTCTGTTACCATAAAAAAATGGATCTCCATACTGGAAGCTTCCGGGATAATATATGTATTGGAGCCATTCTCATCAAGCGTTCTGAAAAGGGCTATAAAGACGCCTAAGCTTTACTTTCGAGATACGGGGCTGGCGGCTTATCTTACACGGTGGTTGTCTCCCGAAACGCTTGCAAACGGCGCTATGAGCGGCGCATTTTTTGAAACGTTCGTCATTTCGGAGATATTAAAAAGCTATTCTAACTGCGGTCTTGATTACAGGTATTTTGTTTCATATTATCGAGGCAAGGACAAACGTAAGGTAAAGAAAGATGGAAACGTGATCAGTCAGGAGGCTGAAATCGACTTCATCATAGAAAAAGACGGCATCCTTTATCCGGTAGAAATAAAACAGGCGTCAAATGTCAGCGCCGATATGACGGCGGCATTTCAGGTGCTTGATAATATCCCTGATAAAAAACGCGGGACCGGCGCAGTAGTATGCATGTGCCCGTCACCGGGCGCGCTGCGTGACAATGTTCTTCAGATACCTTACTGGTTTATTTAACGGAAAAGGGTTGATTATATGACGAATGAATATAATAAGGATATGCGCGCTCGTAGGGCGCAGAAGGCTTTAAAACGGCGTGTAACGTATGAGATAATGCATATGGATACCCGTTTGTCTCCCAGGTAAGTTCGAGCGGTGACTTAAACAAAATATGGGAGTCGTCAAAAGATATACATTTCAAACAAAACTCCCGTGCGATATTGCAGCATAGTGCAAATACGCACGGGAGTTTTTACATACTCTGTTTTATTACTTAACCTATATTTATTTTATATACGATCTAAAACTACTTGTCTTTGTCACCTTCCGCTGCGAGCATGGTATTGTATATGTCACGCATCTGTGCAGCGCGCTTTGGTGAAAGTCTGCTCAGGTCAAGCATTTCCTGTGACAGTGCTTCGCATGCCTTGCTTGCGGATACTATGTGCAGCATTTCAGCTTTTATAAGAGCTTCAGCGCCTGCTTTTCCGTCTCTGAGCGGTGCATTTTTATCCTGAGGCTCATATGCCATCGCCTGATCGACGTAAAGCTCTGAAACAGGTCCCTTAGGCCACGTGCGTCCTACAAGATAATCGAGGGGAACATCAAAATAGTCAGCGATCTCAATAAGAGCCGGCAGATCAGGATAATGCTTTCCGTTTTCATAACGGCTTATCGACTGTTGAGATACATTAAGAGCTTCAGCGAGCTCCTGCTGCTTCATATGATGTATATTTCTTAATTCTTTCAGTTTTATAGGTTCCATTACACTCCGCCTCCATACTCATTTTATGAATAAATTTTAGAATAATATTCGCATAAGGAGAATGTCTTAAACGGCGTATGATATATTTTATACTCTGTTTGTGAATATAAAGTGTTTTTTAGTATTTATTTTATCCTATATACTATTATTTTTATCGGAAATGTGTACCTGAAATGTGCAGATCGCTAAAAAAGCGCTATAATAAAATTGTTAAATTGATTACCCGGCTGAAAATACAGGACCGATCCTGAATAAAATAAAAGCTCCCGAAGATGGCGATCTATGATGTCACCTTCGGGAGCTTTCATATGATTACCTATGACGAAAGTGGATCTTTCGTATTTTATTTATTATATTCGAATTTTTACTTGCAGCTCATCATTTTTCGTATCGCTCGATAATACATCGATGCTCTTTACTCTTCTTATCATAATTGATTCCGACAAGAAGGATATTTCCTGTATAATTAAGGACTGATTCAGGATACCTGCGTTCTTTTATCTGCTGCAAAGCAGTACTGGCATCCCTATTCCATTTTAATTCTATAACCAGGGCAGGATAAACGTCTCTATACTCAGGCTTCGGTACAAAAATAAAATCTGCAAATCCCAGACCCGCAGGCAATTCCCGAACCGGTTTGAAATAATATTGCATTGCGCTCAGGTATGCGATAGTGATCGTACTGCTGAGAGAATTCTCATCATTGTATTGTATCGCCGAAGCATACTCTGAATGGATCTTCGAGATCATATCTGCTACCTGCTTTTCATCCATTTCTAAAGTGGCGTTCAGTAATTTATCTGATGTCTGTTGAAACTTCAACAATTCATCCCAGCGAGTGCTCTTTACCGCTGACATGAGCTCCTGCCTTATTTCTTCATTAGGGACAAAAGCAGAACCGTTGTTTTCATTGTAGCTCAAATAACCAAGGTGTATGAGATACGTTATTACATCGTCCTTACTCTGAATATTGGCAGGATCGTTTTTAAATGTAGCTGTATCAACTTTGACTTCAGTACCTGAAAGCATTTCAATTATTGCGTTCTTCAATCCATCATAATTCATGCAAATGAGCGGAACCACGACCTCGTATGAACCTGTCTCAGACCAATAGCTTCTGAATTTTCCCCTGTTCATCACACTTACAACAGCCTTTGGATTATATATATGCTCATTATCGAGCATATAACCGTCGTACCATGCTCGTACTCTTTCAAAATCCCTATTATATTTTTGGCAAAGATCACGGACCTCATCTTCAGTAAATCCAATATAAGGAGCAAGTTCAAATGCCTGTAGCATAGTAAACTCATCCAGATTATTAACGGCAGACTGTGTTGTTTCTTTTTTTATCGGTAATATTCCGGTCAGATATGCAAGCTGGATATATTTAGTAGGTTCGGTTCCCTTAAACATCCCTCTAAGGAAATTAATATACTCATCCTGCACTTTTTTATTTACTGATTCATCACGGATCAGTACATCCCACTCATCAATAATTATGATAAATTTCTGTCCTGTCTTTTCCTTAACGCGAGAAATTCCGTCTGACAGAGATGATGTAGCTGGAATAAAAGCATCATTATAGATTTTTCTGAGCTCATCTAAAACACTTTCAGTAATGAAAGAAACAACATCATCAGGTCGTTCGCAATTAGCCAGAAACCACTGTATATCTATATGAATAACATCATATTTATTTAAATGTGTCTTGAAGTCAGGGTCTTTACTTATCTCAAGACTTGAAAACATTTCGCTGGCATCAGCGCCCTTGCTGTAGTATGCAGTAAGCATATTGGCAGCATATGACTTTCCAAATCTACGAGGACGGCTATTGCATATATATGCATCAGATGTATCAAGAACGCTGTTCGTATACTTGATCAATCCGGTCTTATCTACATAGATCTTAGAATTCAGAGCTACCTGGAATGCGCTGTTATCCGGATTTACGAATCTCCCCATGAAATCGATCCCCCTCAATCTAAAATATAAGGCAATGTTTACAAAACTATACCTTATCAATATTATATAACTGCTGAAAAGTACTTTGCAATCTTCAGCACATTTCACTTATATTATACAATACAAAATATTCCGTGTTGTGATTTTTTGAGTTTTCCGACAGTATATATCCAATCAGTAACGATATATAAATAGCTAAGCGCCATACCGATAAGCAAACATACCACTGCTTTACTACGCATTAGATTTTACCAGTAAAAATAATACATAAATGTAATCTAATATACTTATAACCTCACGAAAGCTCCCGCTTTCAAAACAGATCTCACAAACCGATTTTATCCATTAATTTACATAAATATACCCGTTCCAGCCCTT
>CAKQOE010000070.1 GCA_934255545.1 uncultured Clostridia bacterium
TGCGCAATTTCTGTATGAGACCTGCGCGCCGTATCATAGATACGGGCAGGGCTTCATATGTTTGAGCGGAACGCGCGAGAGCGCTTATAATGGTTGAATTTTCCGAAGGAAAATTCTTTCTCTGCCGCGAGTTATTTTTAACAAAAAGCTCTGTGAGCCGAACGGAACGCAGCATCCCATTCTGCGACCGCGAACTGAAAAATTACATTGCAGCTAAAGCTGCGCAATTTCTGTATGAGGCCTGCGCGCCGTATCAGAGATACGGGCAGGGCTTCAAGCGTTCCGTATATCAGCTGCCGGCATCGGCGTCCCCGTATTTACAATAAAGTATAGCTTTTTATTTCCCATATTTTACCACATGTTAATAAAAAATACTATACTTTTTTGCCTAACCGGGTTTGACTGTATGCTTGTTGATGGCATATAATTTAGCGGTAATTTATGTCATGAAGTTCCGTCTGCGGCTTTTGGCGGCGGGCGGTTGACTGGTAAAGGAGGCCGATATGGCTGATATAATATTTTTTGATAATTATAATTCCGAAAACCTTGAGTTCAGCAACTGGTTTGCGTGCGAGTTCAGGGCTGACGGGCGCGTATTCAAGTCCATAGAGCAGTATATGATGTATGAAAAGGCGCTGACATTCGGTGATACGGAGATCGCGGCGCGAGTGCTTGATGTGACCGATCCCGCTGAGATAAAGGCTCTGGGCCGCCGGGTCAAGAATTATGACGACGCACACTGGAACGGCCGCCGCCAGCTTGTAGTCTACAAAGGACTCCTCGCAAAATTCTCGCAGAACGAAGCTCTGAAGCAGAAGCTTTTCGCAACAGGCAGCGCGCTGCTCGCCGAATGCGAACCGACAGACAAAATATGGGGCATCGGCATGGGACCGGACGACGACCGCAGCTTTGACAGATCACAGTGGCAGGGTCAGAATCTCCTCGGATACACGCTCGCAGAAGTCCGCGAAGACCTGAAAAAGCTGTAATTCCAATTGATCAAATTTCTCAAATAAAGGAGGCACTACCGCAGCGCGCGTCACCGCGCGACATAACTGCGGTATGAAAAATATTATGAAAAATATTATGAAAAAACCTGTTTACGGAAAAAACGTATATGTAGCAGAAGGCGCGATCATAAGAGGCGACGTCACCCTGCATGATGATTCAAACGTATGGTACAACGCCGTGATACGCGCCGACCGCGAGCCTGTAGTGATCGGCCGCAGCTCAAACGTCCAGGACAACTGCGTCATCCACGTAGAAAGCGGCGCAGGCGTTACCATAGGCGAAAACGTGACCATAGGCCACAACGCCGTTATCCACGGCTGCACTATAGGCGACAACACGCTCATAGGCATGGGCGCCGTAGTAATGAACCACGCAGTCATCGGAAAAAACTGCATCATAGGCGCATGCGCCCTCGTCACGCAAGGCACGGTGATACCCGACAACTCACTCGTAATGGGTATCCCCGCAACATTCGTCCGCATGCTGAAGCCTGAAGAGATACAGTCAAACATCGAAAACGCACGCAAATACGTTGCGGAAGCAGAAGAATACAAAAACGCATCACTTTAACACAAAAAACATAACAGCGTCCTTCAGAGCAATACTCGCCCTGCAAGAACGCTGTTTTACGTTTTTATTTTTTTAGCTCTTCAAGTGCTTCCTCGACATCAGAATAGCGAGAGCTATACTCAGTATCTGACATAGCCGCTATCGTTTCACTGTTGAAATCACCACATTTAACTTCTGTGCGCTTTACTCCTACAGCCATGGAATGCTGTGCGGCGTGGCGGGCGCGGACTGTATCCCACGGATAGCGTATGACACCGTTTCCGTCGTACGGGTCGTTGAACCAGCAGCCTTTTTCGTCGTAACCGACAAGGAGCATGCAATGCTCATTTGATACCCACGTGAATTTTTTATCTGTAAACTTTTTATTAATAGGTTCCCCGTCAGAGCCGCCGTCACCGGCGTAGTCAGTCAGAAGCCATTCAGGGCCGATGACCGGTTCCCTCATATTTATGCAAGCCCAGAATACTACAGGCATACCGTTGTCTATGTATTCTGCAATAAGCTCTTCAAGCGGTCTGCCGCTCTCATCGACTGCTTTAAATGCTGCATCAGCTTCGTCAGGATCTGCGCCAACGGCTGAGTCAAAGCGCTCGCGCGGAAATGTCCGGAAAGCTTTGTTTAGCGCCTTTACTATCACGGGCGCATAGCAGCCCATTCCGTCCTCTGAATACGGATCGCCGCAGAAATATTTGCGCGGGTCAGGTCCGTATAATATTCCGTCGCGTTCCTCAAACTCCTTTATTTCAAGGCATTCGCTTATAAAATCATCAACGCTCAGTTTGTAGCCGAGATACTGCAGGAGCATCACTGTTGACACGCTTTCGCAACCTGTAGGATACGTGCCCCTCTGGCTTATGTATGGGGCGTTTATGAGC